>JAPLNL010000148.1 GCA_026692905.1 Planctomycetota bacterium | reverse complement strand
AATTGCTATTAAACGTTTGAATGCCGGGTGAGTTTCCAGGGTTATGGATCCCAGCGATGGTTGTGGCGCCACCAATCGTTCCCGTCCCACCAAGTGTCGCACCGCTGCTCACGGTAACAGCTCCTGTCGCAGCCGAGTTGTCGCCATTCACGATGAGCGTTCCAGCGGTAACGTTGGTTGTACCACCGTAGCTGTTTGAACCGCTGAGAGTCAACGTCCCATCGGACGACTTGACCAAAGAGCCGTTCGCACCGGTGATAGCTCCCGAGGTCGTTCCATTGCTGACCGTCAGCGCTGTCGTACCGAGATTTACGGTCCCGCCGTTGAGAGTTGTAATAGACGAAGTCGCACCGTTTAGATTTGCCGTTCCGGAGGTCAACGTGCCAATGGTAGCCACACCGCCGACAGTGGTTGCACCGCCATTGAGTGTGGTGATATTCGCGGTACCGGTGATGGTGTTGGTCCCACCGGTGACCGACGTGGCACTGAGGGATCCCGCGGAGACCGTACCAGCCGAAATATTGCCAGTGAGAAGTCCTCCAGCCGAGATGTTTGCCGTGCCCGAGATATCGGCGTTAAGTGCGCCCGCAGAAGAAACGGTACCACTGGCGATGCCACCAGTAACGGTAGCATTACTTCCGAAGCGAGTATTCCCCGCTCCGGTCAAACTAGCCAAAGTTACCGTGCCCGTGTTGGCACTGAAGTTAAGAGAGTTGGTCGATGTATTCGCATTGGAAACCGCACCCAGAGTCTGTCCGACGTTTGCGAAATCCGCAGTTCCAGAGCTACCCAGGGTGAGTGCACTACCACTTGCTAGGCTACCGGTGGAAGTCACATTCAAAGCGCCTGCATTGACGGTCGTGCCACCTGTGTAGGTATTGGTACCACCCAGCGTTTGGGTTCCTGTGCCAGACTTAACCAGCGAGATAGAACCAGCAATTACGCCGGAGTTGGCATTTGTTCCGTCACCGTACGCATATGTCCCGGAACCGCCGAGTGTCAGGGTCGCCGCAGCGGCCGAGGTTACTGTGTTATTAATACTTGCATTCGCATTCGTCCCAGTCGTCGAGTTTAGACCCGCGATCGTTTGGTTAAACCCGTTCAAGTCCAATGTACCAAGGTTCACACTTGCCGTTTGACCAAGTGAAACAACCGTACCCGTTGGCAGTCGGTCGTTGAGGGTGGTAAGTTGGAGGGTACCGTTATTGATCGCTGTGTTGCCGGTGTAGGTGCTTAGACCGCCGAGGCGAAGAATTCCACTCCCTTGCTTGACCAAGATACCATTCGAAGAGAGGTCGGAAATTACTCCGTCGTAAGTCAAATCTCCGGTTGTACCTTGAACGCTAATACTTGTGCCAGCAGTCGAACCGACCTGAATGCCATGGGTGGCTGCCCAAACTGAGGTCACCGCGGCCCCTGCGGTAGAAGCAGACGTCAATCGGCCTCCATCGACGACGATTGAGTTATTTGCGTTACCAAGAGCACCGTTGCTTGCGAAACCTACTTCGCTACCGTTGATGGTAATCGTGCCAGCGAAAGTATTGCTGGCATTTCCAATGTATGTTTGGCCTGCTCCGGTACCAGCGAATGTAAGCCCGGCCGTACCGGTGCTACCGATCACCCCTGAGAAAATCCTGCTTCCGCTAGTTGTATTGTTCGTGATGGTTTTGGTTCCCGTCCCAAGTGCGACGGTACCAGAAAAGGTGGCATTTCCAGTGCCGGTCTGCTCGTGGTTGCCACCGATAACGATGTTGTTGGCATAGGTTCTCCCTCCGGACGATTGGATTGTACCGCCATTGAGCGTTAGCAGACTATTCACGCCCCCAAACGAGTTGTTGCCGCTGACGATGACAGTACCATTATTGAGTGTGAAACCAGAGTTGGACGCATTGTATGCATTACCTTGTGCTCCAATATTCCAGATTCCGGAACCGTCTTTAATGAAGCCTGCTTGGTTCGCTGTAGTACTTACGTTCTGGGTAACCCAAGTTAATGTCGAACCTGTTCCAATGTTAAACGTGCGAGCGGAGGAACTCCCCGTGGACAAAGTGCCGGCTTGAGAAACGGTTACTGTTATTCCGTCAGCCACTGTCACGTTACCGACCGTCGTGGTCGCGAAAGTGACAGTGGAGTTTGCATTGAACACCGCATTCGAGCCAGAAACCCAAGCACTTGTGTACGGGGCACTACCCGTGTTGCTCCAATTGGAACCTGTCCAAGTCGCACCTGTTCCGTCAATTCGCCACCTTTGTTGAGCTTGAGCAACATTTGGCCCCAGAGTTGCAAACGCTGCTCCAACCAGAATCTGCAAAAACACCCGCCGACGGGATCGGTTTCGACGTGACTTTTCACTCGACGATCGAGTTGATGAGGATGATGTCGAGAGTGACCCGTTTCTCATTGAGTCACTCGACTTGAGAACCGTACCACTAACTTTTCTCGATCGGAACATAAACAACCTGGTGCACTTCAAGCAAAAAAGGGGCTAGCTGTGTGATGGATTTGTCCAACCGAATCCTCGATTTGACATTCCAGATTCACTTCTCGTTGGTCTCGCTGCCGGGACAGAATATCTAGCGGATGTAGCGATTGCAACGATTTGGCTGCGAAGGTTTTGTTAATTTTCAATGAGGAAAACTACGTACTTCACTGTGTTTTCATGCTAACGCTAGCTAATGGCGGCTTGATTCACGTTAAGGCGGAACGATGGCTGTTTAACCAGAACGGGCTTTCGAAGTCGCTGTGATGGAAGTCGCCCGCTTTTCCTGGATGGGGGGCTTGGGGCATGGCTCGCTTTGCCTTGTAGCACGCCAAGCATTTGCGACTTTGGTGGGACAAGCCCACCAGTCGCTGCTCCTCGCACGATCGGACTTCCCGCACCGCGGCGAACTTAGTCTTTGTGCCAAAGCGAACTTTGGCCGAGCTAGACCAACGTATCCAACGCCAATTCACCAAAAAACGGTGCGATTGTCTATAACAGACAGAATTGGCAGAAAGATCGAACGCAGAAAAATGTTCGAATCCTCGTTCTGAAACCTCTGTTCTGGGGCTTAAGTAGTTAGCCCGAATTTAATCCCATGCGAGAGAATCTAAAGCGGCAATACTCTGTTTCTTATTTTTCTGCGTTCGATTTTTCTGCCTAAATTTAAGCCCGCTTGGATAGTGCCCGCTTGGATAGGGACACACCGCCTCGACTTTTTCTGCGCCACTGAAGTGGTGTGTCCCCATGGATCGCCCAAATCTTACATCGAACTAAATACTAAATACTGAATACTGAATTCAACTACGGTTCCAAAATCAGCGAAGCGACAGCTTTGATTCGTTGGGCGAAGATACCTGGATTGTTGACTGCTGCCTGAAGGATTTTTCTCGAGTCGGTCACATTTCCTTTGGATTTCATGACTTCCGAAATGTAGTAAGCTGTTTGCGGAGAAATCGCGATTTTCGATGCTAGTTCAGCCAACATTCGATCCGCAACATCGACCGAACCCAACTTGAAATGCACCCATGCGGCGGTTGCCACCGCGTTTTCTACGTTTGGGGCTTGCCGCAGGTTTCCCTCGCTGAGTTGCAATGCTCGGCTTCGCTTGGCCTCGTCTTTGCTTTCCACTAAAACGTTGGCCAATTGATCGGCAGCCTCAAGATCACTTGGGTTGGATTGATGCAAACTGGAAAAGACTGTCTCTGCAGTTTCCAAATCATCGAGACATCTTGCTGTGACACCATCAAGAAGCATGATCGCACGTTCCTTTCGAAGCTCGGGTTCAAGCCTGTCAATTGCCTTCCGTGCGTCGGCGGGTCGCTCATTGCTGAGCAGCCATTTTAGATATTCGCTCCATCGATGCCAATCAGCTCGTTCCGACTTGATTGCCGCATGAAACCACTTTTCAGCCGCGGCTGCCTCTCGTTTTTCAGCGAGGATCAAGGCTGCAGTTAACTCGGGTGATGGGAGCTTGCTGTTTTTGGTGAGTGCTTGCGACATCACGAAAACACCTTGTTCAACCTCGCTTTTTAGCACAAGCATTCGGCCTCGCCGCCACGTAAATTCACTCGAGTCCGCACTGGCTTCAATGACTCGTTTGTACAGCGAATCTGCATCGTCCCATAACTGGCGCCGCTCGGCGACTTCGGCTCGTACTGCAATCAATCCCACCAGTACGTTGGTGTTTCGATTCTCAGGAAGCTTTCCGTCATCGCACAATTGTTGAGCGCGATCCAGTAGCATTGCGGCTTCGGTCAATCGGTTGGATCGCAGCGCAATTTCACCCAAGGCAAAGTACCCTTCAGGGTTGTCTGGATTCTTGGCGAGAAACCTATCGAGACCGTTGATTGCATCTCCGATTCGTCCACCTTCGATTTGATGTTTGGCGATGAAGATTTCGATTGCAGGCAGTTCGGGAATGTCTTTGGCAGCGGCCTCGTACGAGGAGACGAAAAGCTGCATGTTTCCAGCTTGCAGAGCCTCTTTCGCGGGCCTCAGCTTTTCATTCGCATCCGCGAACAAAGTGGTACCTGCGACGATCTTTCCCGCTTGTGGAGACATCATAATGTCCGCAGGCAATGTTCCGATCGAGAGCAGGCAAAACGCTAAGGTACAAATTGGTATGCCCAAGCGAGCCAATCGTGTCTTCCGCAGAATGGTATTCGTCATTGGTTCAATTTAGCCAAGAGGCCGAGTGAAAGTTACCGTAGGATGGGACCAATGTCCCCTCCGACTACATGTCGGGACAATGAACCTATCTTACCTTAGCACGACGAGCAAGCTAGTGAATTTGGCGTTAGATTCTCGTAGGCAAATGCCGGCGAATGCCACCGGGAGCGCCAAATATTCTAACTCCCCTTTTCCTCCTCGGGAGGAGAAGGGGTTTGGGGATGATGAGGTGATCTCAATTTGCGAAGTCCGGGGAGTGTGTCAGCAAAGCCCCGTATGTCCACCAAGCCCGGAGGACGGCACATTTCAGCATGATTTGATGCATCGCCCCCCGGGCGATGATGCACATCTTTTTGTCTTCGGTCACCCCATCGCCCCCAAATAGAAATCGGGGCAAAGCAGACAAACGTTTCCGTTTCGTTCAAGCTTGTGAGTTGTTACGCTTGCGTCGGCGTAGGATAAACGCAAAAGCAGCAACGCTACTCGAAAGCAGCATGACCGAGCTTGGTTCTGGAACGGCGGATATCGAATAATTGAGATAGACACCATTACCGGATTGGGAGAGTCCGAAACTGTGACATTGTAAACCAACCATCCATTCGTCCCAGTTTTGCTTGTGTCCCAGAATGAGTCAGCCCAAAGGACGCTGCCTGTTCCAGTCGGGCCGAAGTTTAGATTGAGCCGTGTCGAACTGCCGAAATCGAGATTCCCTCCGACGACAATCGAGTCAAAAGTTGCGTTTGGGTTGGGGGTGTTCGTGGTCGTGTTGCCAATCAACTCCCAGTTGACGGAAGCTCCACTGGTGTAAGTCAAATTGCTATTAAACGTTTGAATGCCGGGTGAGTTTCCAGGGTTATGGATCCCAGCGATGGTTGTGGCGCCACCAATCGTTCCCGTCCCACCAAGTGTCGCACCGCTGCTCACGGTAACAGCTCCTGTCGCAGCCGAGTTGT
>JAPLNL010000147.1 GCA_026692905.1 Planctomycetota bacterium | reverse complement strand
TATTTAATTTGCCAAATGTGATCAAAACAGACGGGACCAGGAGTACTTGGATATGGGAAGGTTCTGCCTCGATAAACTCCATCCTCCACATCAAAAGTAATCTCACCTAAGATCTGATCTTGCATTTCCCGGTTCATGGTCAGCTGTACGTCTAGGGTGTAGCGACCGGCTCTCAGCGGACATTCGGGTATGTAGCATTCAAAGGTATCGCTGGGATCTCCATCGAGTTGATCTTCTTGATTTCGCCTCCAGGAGTCCAAGTTCGAAATTGCGTTTCCAGCGGAATCACGAATGGTGAATGAAATGTCTATTTCTTTCACTTTCCGGGATAGAATGAACGTAAAACATACAGGTCCACCTAATGAAATGATTCCGCCACGGGATGATCGCTCACTGCCAATTTGCAATTTTTGTAGCTTGCACTTGCCATGGTTTGGAGAATCCATTGGAACGGTCCAATTACCTGCTTCGCTGGACTGCGATCGATTGTACGCTTCGACAACTCGATTGATTTCTCCAAATTCCGCAACCCTTCCCCCAGCTAGATACAGTCCCTTGGAACAAAGTTGCTGTATCACTCCTATTTGGTGGCTGACAAACAAAACCGTCCGTCCACCTCCGGCAATGTGACCCATGCGGGACATACATTTCTTCTGAAACTCTGCATCGCCAACGGCCAATACCTCATCGATGATCAAAATCTCAGGATCGAGAAAGGCTGCAACTGCGAACGCCAATCGAACACGCATTCCGGACGAATATCTTTTTACAGGAGTTTCTAAGAATTTTTCGACTCCCGAAAAATCGACAATCTCATCAAACTTGGTGTCGATTTCCCGTTTGGTCATGCCGAGAATCGTGCCGTTCAAGTAAACGTTCTCTCGACCGGAAAGCTCTGGATGAAAACCAGTTCCTACTTCAAGCAAACTGGAAACTCTGCCTCGAAGGCATACTTGTCCAGACGTTGGCTCCGTGATTCGACTGAGAATCTTGAGCAAGGTACTCTTGCCAGCTCCGTTGCGGCCGATGATTCCTACCACTTCCCCAGCTTGGACTTCAAAGGACACATCGCGCAATGCCCAATGGATATCGTCATTGAATTCGGACTTCTCTTTTTCAACAGCTGTTGGTTGTCGAAAGGATCGATATCTCCGGAATGGCGCAGTTACAGAATCCCGCAACAAACCAACCAAGCTATCGGCCCGTTCTTGTTTTTTGCCAACGCGGTAAGCTTTGCTTAAATTCTCGGCGAAGATGATAGAGGACATGGGTGCTTAGTGCATGGTTCTTAGTGCATGGTTCTTAGTGCATGGTTCTTAGTGCATGGTTCTTAGTGCATGGTTCTTAGTGCATGGTTCTTAGTGCATGGTTCTTTGTGCATGGTTCTACGCGACGTCTGCAAAAATCCGTTCCTGTTTTCGGAAGTGTAGTAGACCCATTGTGAACAGGAGCATTGAGGTAACGAGGCCTGACGCTATCCACGACCAGGGCATCTCTCGTGTTCCCAACAGTGCCGACCGAAACCCTTCGATCACACATACCATTGGATTGAGTGCATAATAAGGCTGAAGCCACGCTGGAACGAAAGACGCTGGATAAACAACAGGTGCCGCGTACATCAACAACTGGACCAAAAAGTTCATCGCATGTTTAACGTCTCGATACTGGATCGCCAAGGATGTCAAAATCATTCCCAACCCGCCAGCGGTCATCATCATGATTACGACCAACAGGGGCAACACAACGATGCCTAAGTTGGGGGTTCGTTGGTACCAAAGCATCATCCCTGCCAAAACAACCAACGCAATTCCCAGATCTACCAACTTGGCAAGAATCGCCGACAGCGGCAACACTAATCGCGGAAAGTAAACTTTGCTGAGCATATCCGCTTGAGCGACTAAACTATTTCCTGTTTCCAGCAATGAATTAGAAAAGTAAGCCCATGGAACCAAAGCACAAAAACTGAACAATGCGTAAGGAACCCCATCGGATTCCATCTTGGCAAACATTCCGAAGACAATGGTAAAAACCAACATGGACAAAAGCGGCTGAAGGACTGCCCAACCGATTCCTATAACGCTCTGCGCGTACAAAACTTTGATGTTTTTCCAGGTTAGAAACCAGAGTAAATCCCTATAGCGATACAGTTCAGATAGATTGATCAGTTGCCAACCGTCGGTTCGGCGGATCAGCATTTCATGCGGTAATTTCGTCCCAGGTTCTTGTTTCTGAATCATTCTTTCCGTTTTCGCCTTAATTCTACCACCGGAGTGCACATTACTACCGGAGAGCGGAGCGTTGTTCGCGAGGGTGCGCGGACTTCGTTCCTGTGGGTGACCGACTTAAGAGGCGGTCCCTTTGATAAATACAACTTTGCCGTATGATTGTTTCGTCTATTCCAAGCGTTCGGTTTACTATAGATCCAAACTGCCTAGCTGCTTCGGTGAATGTTAGGTTGCGCTTGAAATACGGAGCGGATTATGTCAAGCCTACCGACTTTGACAATTGATCTGTAAATAAGATGAGATTGGCTACACTCATCGTTAAGCCGCCGACTTTCTACTGCTCGACCGTCGACGATGCGGTCCGGGAATCTCCACACCATTCTTGGCGGACCGCGTCGAGGACAATCTCCATTCCGATTTCGTGCCTCAACGCAATCATTTCCTTTAGTGCTTTTCGCTATTCACGGTTTCGTAGCCACTTGCAAGGGACCCCGGCGGCAAGCACTCTGTCTCCGATTGGCTTGGTCACGACGCTCCCGGCGCCGAGGATCGACTGGTCTCCAACATCGGCCATGACAATGCTCCCAGCACCGATCCAGCAATCCCCACCGATGACGACTTGCCGCGACTCCCTGGGCTGGTTGCGAATCGGAGTATCCAAGCGATCAAACGTATGGGCTCGAGGGCCCGAAGGGATTTGAACGCTTGGACCCAATAAAGTGTCTGGACCGATGGATACCCAGCCTAACTGGCAATAGGGGCCAATGTAGACGTGCTTACCAAGCCGAGTATCGACCTTGGTTAGCAATGCGCCAAAGCCGATGAAAACGGTCGGATCACACTGACTTAAAACTTTTGAGAAAAAAGCAGCACGCAAACACACGCCGATTCGTCCAGGGATCATCGCCAAGGCTTGACTTGCCTCTTCCACAGCCGCGTCGGCACCAAAAATGGCCTTAAAAACCCAATAGGCTACCAAGATAGGAAAGATCGCCACCGTGGCTAAAAAACGAGCTGCTATAGGGATAAATCGCATCGGTGCCTATTCGCCAGGGTGCGGACTTCGTTCCTGTGGGTGACCGACCTTGGAGATCGATCTCCCTGATGGATACAATTTTTAAATAAGCTTCTGATGGATTTCAAATGGATTCGATTGACTATAGTTCCCGGATGGGTGTTCGCTTCGCTGAAAGTTAAGTCGCACTTTGTAAACAGCGAGACTTGCACCTGTTATACCGAATATGGCGATTGTTCTAAGCATATCGTGACAACGAAACCGTACTAACCTTCTGCGATTAAATCGCGAATGCGATGGCTTTGCCCTCAAGGGTATTTGCTTGCGCGTTTTGAAGTTGCACAAATTAGGCCTGAAAGGCTGACATACCCCAAGCCGTGGCTGATAAGCAACATCTTTACCCAGATCCTTGAACATAACATTCCAATACCCTTGGGTTCTTCGTACTCGTACTCCGCCCGAAGGGCTGTACTCGTACTCGTACTCGATCGGATGGACAATCGAGTACGAGCACGAGGACCATTCCATTGAATACGAGTACGAAATCTGTCCAGAAATCTGGGTAAAGCTGAGGTTGATTAGCCCTTCGGGCCTTGAAATCCTTTGGATTAGCAGGTCCGGTGCCTCACGGCACCGACAAAGGATGTGTCGAGCCGTCGGCCCTCAAGACAGGTAGCGGAATTTCAAAACTTGCGAGTCGTGCTGTGTGCTACTCGGTTGAGAGATGTCGACTAAGCAGTTCACTAGCTTGCGCGTTTTGAAGTTGCACACTTTTTGCAGTGTTCTATGCAGCCATCCGGTATTCCCTTGGTGAAGTATTATGTAGCCATTGTTTGAGTTTTGCGATGCCTCCGGAAGTTTT
>JAPLNL010000146.1 GCA_026692905.1 Planctomycetota bacterium | reverse complement strand
TTTCAAGGGATTTAGATTTCTGGATTGAATCAAATTGTGGGTAAAGATGAGGGCATGAGCCCATGGACCGCGAGCCCAAAATTGGCGTTCAGTCCTGAGGGACGACATGAGGAGAGTTTCATTCCGCCCCATTGGGGCTGCGGACAGAAGGTCACTCGGCCACCATGGGTTCACGCCCGTGACCATTACCTGCCGTCCCGTTGGGACTCAATCGCATCTTGACGGGGAGTTGATGCGTTGAGCCGAGACGTTGCGTCCAAGGCCCGCTACGGGAGGAGAGGCACTTGCCAGGTCGTCCTACTTCAAGCAATCAAAAATCTCTTTGAGCAGGGGACTCGAAGTCAATTTGGTAGCATCAAATCCGGCCAGGACGTTGTGATACCTCACTAAGTACGGAAACGGATCATAGTCTGGACGAGCTTTGCCCTGTTCCTCTTCGATGACATTATCGCGAATGATTTTTTCGAATTCCTTGACAATCAATTTGTCATTGCTGTCGCTTGCGTCCTTGGGACAACGTGTCGTGGGCAAAATCGCAAAACAATTGGGACAATTGTTCGGCACTCAAAAAAGAAGAAATACCCCGGCCTGTTGCAATGAGGCGGACACTGCAAACAGGCCGATGGGGTACCTCTGCAGTCGGCGAACCGACGCAAAACCAAATGGCTGCAAATTTCGAAGGAAACCATCGAGAGCGTGGAGGCGGGGTATTCCCCGGCACTCCGCCACTCAGTCGACGTTGGGTAGAACTTAGATTTTGCTCAACAAACAAGCAAAACCAAAGTATCAAGTCTCCGAATGCAATGTTTGTGCCAAACTCCCCTCGGATTCAGCCAATAGCGAAAAGTATGGGTGACAATCAGCTTAATGACGCTAAGCTATTGGGATTGCTTCGTGCAAAAAATGGAACTGCACCCGTTTTGCGGCCAAGTGTCGCTCAAGCCTGCTGCTGTTGCCTAAATTCGCAGCAGCCTGCCTCGTGAACCTCGCTACTTACGCGGGTGTCACGATTGCACGCTCGAAAGCACTAACCCAATTTCGACCTAGAGTAGATTCATGACGAATACGCAGCCGAAAACACCTCGCTCCATCACCATTTTTGACACGACCTTGCGAGACGGCGAGCAATCGCCAGGAGCGAGTATGAATCTCGCCGAAAAATTGGAAGTGGCTCAAGCGCTGTCGGATTTGGGCGTCGATGTCATGGAAGCCGGTTTTCCGATCGCTTCCCCTGGAGATTTTGAAGCCGTTCGTGAAATCGCCGCCACTATTCGAGGTCCTATCATTTGCGGGTTGGCCCGCTGCAACGATGGCGATATCGATCGAGCTTGGGAAGCACTCCAAAAAGCCAAGCAAGCTCGTATTCACGTATTCTTGGCAACCAGCGCGATTCATCGTGAATTCAAATTGCGTATGACGCAAGACGAGATCATCGCCCGAGCCGTCAAAGGGGTTGAGCGGGCAGTTTCCTATTGCGATGACGTTGAGTTTTCTGCGGAAGACGCCGCTCGAACCGAAATCGATTTCCTTTGCCGAGTAGTGGAGGCTGCCATCAAAGCCGGTGCTACCACCATCAATATTCCTGACACCGTCGGCTATACGACGCCAAACGAAATGTATCAGCGAATCGAAGCGCTGATCAACCGCGTCCCGAATATCGATAAAGCCATTTTGAGCTGCCACTGTCACGACGACCTTGGAATGGCTGTAGCGAACTCACTGGCCGCCGTTCAAGCTGGGGCCGGTCAAATCGAGTGCACTATCAACGGCATCGGTGAACGAGCTGGCAACTGCTCGCTCGAAGAAGTCGTGATGGCCATGCGAACCCGAAGCGAAATGTACAACACCACGACGCGCATCGTCACCGAACGTTTGGTTCCGGTCAGCAGGTTGCTTTGCAAAATCACCGGCCTCGATGTTCAGCGAAACAAAGCTGTCGTCGGTCGCAACGCTTTCGCACACGAATCGGGCATTCATCAAGATGGAATGCTCAAAGAACGCAGCACCTACGAAATCATGAGGCCCGAAGACGTCGGCTTCTCCAAGACAGACTTGGTACTAGGAAAACACAGTGGCCGCGCCGCCTTGGCCGATCGAGCCAAAGAACTAGGATACAGCCTTACCGGCGAGCAGTTGCAAACCGTCTTTGAGCAATTCAAGACATTGGCTGACAAGAAAAAAGAAATTTACGATGGCGATATCGTTGCGCTGATTCAACAGCAAATCAGCGGGCCAACACAACGCGTCTGGTCCCTCACCTCGTTCTCGGTCTCGAGTGGAACAGGCAAGGTCCCCTGCGTTGAACTAACTTTGCAACATGGCGACGAACATTTCACGGAACGCGTCGAACAAGGGGACGGGCCAATCGACGCTGCGTTCTGGGCCGTCGAAAAAATTACAGGCATCAAGGTCGTCTGCAAAGACTTCCGCGTTCGAAGTGCCACTATCGGCCGCGATGCATTGGGAGAGGTGACGCTCGAGGTCGAACACGAAGGTCAGCAATACCGAGGAATGGGCGCGTCGACCGACTCGGTGGAGTCCACGATCCTGGCAATGCTTAATGCTGTGAACCGCATTGTGACCGAGAAAGCTGTTCGTTCGCAATCGCGAGTCACACCGCAAGATAGCTGATCGGGCTTCGTTTGCCCAAACTCGTTCCCAAACTCGTTACCAGGCTCCGCCCAACGCCGGGAAGCATTTTTCGCTGCGTCTCTCTTTTGAGCCCAACGAAACCCTTGCGGGAAATTGGGAGGGCGAGGCTCCTGCCGAGCCATTTACGCATCAAGCTCGGCAGGAGCCTCGCACTCCCATAGGTTTTCAATGGAATTGACTTTGCAAAGATGTTTACAGCTGTAAACATCTTTCCAACTAGTTTAGCTAAGCAATTCATTGTTCGGGAGGGTGAGGCTCCTGTCGAACCACGGCGTCCCCAGCTCGGCAGGAGCCTAGCCCTCCCATTGAAATTGCATGCAATTCCAAAAAAGAAAGTGAGTTGGCCTCGATGGCAACCGGAGCTAGCGCCCGACGGCTAATAGAACTGCAAAACACATTGCGATCAGCCTAGAGGATCTCCCGTTTTCGATCGACATAATCCCAAAGAACAAATCGATCGAGGTCGTTCCCGGCGGTAAAGAACACTCGACCTTTCGTCTGTTCCGCCAACCGGTATGCGAATCGAATATCCTCCTCGGATTGCGACCAACTTGGTACCAAAAACATGTTGATCACAATCCCCTCTTTGGCGCATTGCATGGCCTCTCGCATCGTTTCCTTTTCCGTGCGAGGATTCGGAGGATACATCAAGTACAACATCTCACCCTCGAAGTGAGCCGTTGGCAGACCGTCTGTTATCAGAACGATTTGCTTGTTGGGCGAATCGGCTGTCGCTAAGTTCTGTCTTGCAAGTCGCAATGCATGTTGGATGTTGGTGAAGTGAGGCGGAACTTGGTGTTCGCTCATGTTTTCGTCGCTCATGTCCGCTTTGAGATTCACGACGGGGTTGTGGATCGTCACGGGCTTCGGCATCAAATCGATGATTTCGCCTGGCCTTCGCAGTTTCGCAAACGAGTACATTTCGATGAAACGCAAAAAGTCGCCGGGATACTCACTCGTTATCAGGCCTTGCAAGGCAAGCCCCATTCGCTTGACGTTCATGTATTGCCCGTCGTATCGCATGGAGCCACTCATGTCCATGATGACAACGGTAGCGCACTTGGGGGTGTTTTTGGTTCGATGTACCTCTAGGTCATCGGATCGCATCCGAACCGGAAACTCATCTGGCCGCTTGAGCATCGCATTGATGACGGATTGAGTCGTGTCCAAATTGGCGATCGAGTCGCCGAATTCATACTGCTTGGTCGATGGTAGCTCGACGCTGCCATCCCCCACGATACGACCCTCGTGTCGACCCGATCGGCCCGCTTTGAGTTGCGAGAAGATGCGGCTAAGGAGTCGACTTTGAAAAGTTTTGTGTGCCTTTGGGGTTAAATGGAACGCACCTTTTTCATCGCGATCCAACCCCTGTCGTTCCGCCATCTCGCGCACATAGTTGCTGATTTGTTCCCGGAGCTCTTCTAGCTGATTCAAGTCCGAGGGGGGAGCGAACTCGGCCAGCGCGTCCATATCGATCAACCCGATCTGAGCTGTTTTGGCTGCCTCTTTGAGTTGCTCGAGCAACTCGTCAATCTTCTCCAACTCCTTCTTGATCTCCAAAGCCTTCGGGATATCCATTCGCTCGTGGCCTGTGAACGTATACTTGCTGACCAGATCGTCGATGTTGTACTTGTCGCCGAGCGCCTCCATCACATGCAATACCATGGCCGCAAAATCAGGGGACTCGCGGTCAGAGCGATACCAGACTTGTTCGAGCAAATAAATTTGTTTCGAATGGACAGCTTTGTGGAAGTCCCCTTTCAGTTTGGCGGGCGGGTTTGCCTTTTTCGAAAGTTTTTCGAATCGGTCGTTCGCTTTCTTCTCTAGTCCGTCGGTTTGGTAAGTCTCAAGGATTTTACGCTTGCGATCTTCGAGCATCTCCATAAGCATATCGATACTTGGACCAAGACCACCGATCTGACTCGGATCAATCTGGATAGCTCTGGCGAGTTCCTCTTCGGTCAATTGTCGGTATTTGCCATAAGCCAGCGCGTGTTCAAAAGCTCCAGAGACCATATCCGGAGGCTCGGCCGTTGGGCTTGGAAATTCGGTGGGGTTATACTTTTGATAGGTATGAATAACCCCGCCGATTGGCGACCGGCGTTCTGGCTTAGTCATCTTTTGTCCTGGGTTTGGCTTGGTTACTCGATCACTGACCATTATACCGGATCGAAAAGCCTAAAATTTGTTTGCCCAACCGATTTACAACTCGGGAGGGCGAGGCCACCGCTGTAAACATGTTTTCAACAAGTTTACCTAAGCAATTCATTGCTCGGGAGGGTGAGGCTCCTGCCGAACCTTTGGACCGTTGGCTCGGCAGGAGCCTCGCCCTCCCTTAGGTTTTCAATGAAATTTACTTTGCAAAGATGTTTACAGCGGTGGCCTCGCTCTCCCATTTTAGAATGATTGGACTGTCAACTGAAATGCAGCAAATCAAGTTTACGCCGCAGAGGACTCAAGGAGACGGCAAATCCACTTGCATAGGACTTCCAAGATAGCCAATAAGATCGCGAATTTGATCATTGGTTAACGTTTGGAGCAACCCGTCTGGCATCATCGAAACTTTTGAGAGAGAGCGTTCTTCGATTTCCGACTTTGGCAAAACCACCTTCTCATTTGTGGTTTGGATCGTTATCGCGGAATCCGATTCATCGACAATCATCCCTGTAATCACCCGTCCAGACTCGGTTCGTATCAACTCCATCTGAAAGTCTTTCGCAACTGCCGAACTTGGATCAACCAGGTTCTCCAAAACATAATCGATGTTCGTGCGTTGGGCTCCAGTTATGTCAGGTCCGATCGCCCCTCCTTCGCCGAACAACTTGTGGCAGTTCGTGCAGTGTTTTTGAAACAACGCACGCCCAGCAGGTACATTTGCTTTCTCAATCAATGCGGGCGTAAGTAGCTTGCGGTATTTTCCAATCAATTGCTTTTTGTCCGCTGACGTCGTTCGCATCTCGCCCCAAAGTTTGGCAATGCGTTCATTGAGTAACTGGTTTCCCAGACTTTGCAATTGTCTGGCCGTGAACGCGGAAATGTCTTTCCGTGGAATTCGATTCGTTTCCACTGCGTCGAGCAAACTAGCTCCCCAACTACTCCGAGAAGCCAGAGTTTGCAAAGCATCTTGTTTTGCGTCTGCGTCGAAAGTTGAGTAGCTATCCAGGAGCAACTGCGAAGTGGATTCATGATCGAACTCGGCCAATCCGCGAATAGCTTCCCGACGAACCTCAGTATCGCGAACCAATTCGACTACGAGCGACGCGACATTCGGACCTTTCTTGGCGACTAACGAACAGATTGCTCGAGCGCGTTCCTTTGGATTGGCGCTTCGGTCCGCAGCTAACTTGCTGAGCGATACGAGTGCCCGAGGATCGTCGAAAACGAGGGCTAATTCAGTCGCCGACTGCCTCACTTTTGCATCCAAGCTGCTTTCCAATTTGGTATAAGCAACAGTCCATTCAGCGGGCATACCGACCGAGCGACGTCCCTCTAGTCCAAGAAGCATGCCTGAGAGTAAATCATGTTGGAGACCCGCATCGGTCGCCTTGAAAAGACTCTCCGACAGAAGGTTAATACCTCGCAAAGAATCCTTGTGCGATGCAACGCGACGCGCTATATGATTGCGCACCAAAGGGATACGAGCCTCTGTCGCCAATTCGACAAAACGCTTCAAATCGTGATCGACCAAGGGTTCAATGGCGTACCAATTCATAAGAGGCAAATTCATGTCGCTTGCATCTTCCGTGTGCTGCAGTAGTTTAGCTGCAACAGACCAGCGATCCTCTAGCTTCCATCGCTGCATGGAACTTGATAGCTGCAAACGAACATATGCCGATGGGTCTTTGTCCGCCATTGCGATGAAGCGGTTCATCGCTGCGGTCGAAAGAACCGGACCTTCGCAAAGCAATCGAATGGACCAACCGCGAATGTATTCGCTTTCGTGATTGAGCTGCTTCAACAGAAAAGACTCGTCGATTCCACCGATAACATACAAAGCCCAGACCGCTCTTAGTTTGCGAGGTATGTCCTGACTTGCATCGAAAAGCTGTAGCAAACTCTTGCGAACGTCGCTCATATCATCGCCTCTGGCTGCTCGCTCTTGCAATACTCGCCGAGCATGTCGAACATGCCAATCGTTTTTATGCAATTGCTTTTGAACAAGCTCGTCGTTACTGAGACTTGCTATGTCAACCGACTGGTAGGCTGGTGTCCCAAAAGTCACTTTGAAGATACGGCCCGTTTCTCGTTGCGTATTCTTGATGCTGTGGCACTCGCCTGTATCGGACCAATCGCTGACATAGACCCCACCATCCGGACCGTATTGAACGGTTACTCCCATGTGCCAAGGGTCTTTCGATTTCATTAAGTCCTTACCATGCGAAGCGATATAGCCTGAGCCCGAACGAGCCAAGAGATCGTTGTTGACTCGCTTGCCATGGATATTGTTCGTAAACACGGAGTTGCGATAAGAGTCTGGCCAGTTGTCGCCCAAATAGATCATGGTGCCACAGTGGGCATGTCCGCCACCCATTGCATCTTCGGCATCCGAACCGATTCCCTCATGAAAATTCGGCCCACCAAGATAGTGCAAATGATCTGCGATGGTCGAGATCCGTTCGTACGCGTAACGACTTGACTCCCGATTTCGCCAGGGTTCATAGTGTGCTCCCTGAATGATTTGAAACAAATGAGGATTGACGCAGTTGGTCACAAAACTATCGCCAACATCGTTCCAATCAATCCCCCAAGGGTTCGTCGTTCCGTCTGCATACGGTTCCCAAATGTGCTTGACAGGGTGGTAGCGGTACACACCACCGTCAAACTGGACGCGTTGATCGTCCGGCGTTCCTGGCTTCGCGATGCGAGAAAAATTGGTGCGGCCATGGGTGCCGTAAAGCCAACCGTCCGGTCCCCAAGCGAATCCATTTGCTAAATTATGACTGTTGGCGTGATTACCAAAGCCGTCCAGGAGCAGTTGCGGCTTGCTGTCAGGAACGTCGTCCCCGTCTTTATCCGGAATGAAGTAAAAGAAGGGGGGCGACATGACCCAGGCCCCTCCGAATCCAACTTCGATGCCCGTTACGTAGTTGAGTTGATCGAAAAATACTTTGCGATTGTCAAACTTGCCATCACCGTCGGAGTCTTCCAGAATGACGATGCGGTCACCAGGCTTGGTGCCGTGGTCTGGGTAGTTGTACGCTTCTGCAACCCATAGTCGACCACGATCATCAAAGCAAAAGCCAACTGGCTGCTGGACGTCAGGTTCTCCCGCAAACAACGTCACCTGAAAGCCATCAGGCACGACCATCGTCGCGGCCGCTTGCTCGGGTGAAAGCGGTTCATCTACTGCCTCTGTCTTTGGTTCCTCAATCGTATCCTCAATGGATGACTCACCAATTGAGCTGGCAACGCTGAAAAGGACCGGTAGCAAAAGAGCGAAAGAGAAGCCTAAGATCGTTTTCATCAGTTGACCGCGTTTGCAATTCTTCTAGTTAAAGACCGTTCATATAGCGTTAAGTCATTTTAATGCAAATTCCCATGGATGATTCGTTCAGCCACGAAAAAGCACAAAGGACACAAAAAAGAATAAGTGAAAGGAAGACCAAAGGTGTTTTGAGTTCGCGGATTCAAAGCACCTTCTTGATCTCGATTCAGGCTCGATCTTGATGATTTGCACGACTGGATTTCCGATACGACTGATGTCTTTTTGTGTCTCTTGTGGCTTCGTGACTAAAATTCGTTCAGCCACGAAAAGGCACAAAGGGCACAAAAAAAGAACCAGTGAATGAGAGACCAAAGTTGTTTTGAGTTCGCGGATTCCAGCGATTTTTCGATCTCGATTCATGCTCAATCTTGATGATTTGCACGACTGGATTCCTGATACAACTGATGTCTTTTTGTGTCTCTTGTGGCTTTTCGTGGCTAAAATTCGTTCAGCCACGAAAAGGCACAAAAGGCACAAAGGGCACAAAAAAAGAACCAGTGAATGAGAGACCAAAGTTGTTTTGAGTTCGCGGATTCCAGCGATTTTTCGATCTTGATT
>JAPLNL010000145.1 GCA_026692905.1 Planctomycetota bacterium | reverse complement strand
TCACCATTACCATAGCGAGAACTCCCTTGTTTGTCGTGTGCTTGGTAACAAACGCCTACAGGGGAACTCGCTTTCAATGCAATATCAGTCTCGGCCATCTTTCGAAAAGTGTGCAACTTCAAAACTTGCGCGTCGTGCTGAAACATTTGTTCGCGGATTCACCGCAACCGCTTGATGTAATGATTGTCCCCAAGCGAAAATGCGTGCCGGACGTATCCCCAACGCTTCATCAGTCTCTCGGTGCCGCGCTCTGACACCATTTGGCATACGATCGCTTGTGAATCGCGGATCCGAGCGATCTCATCCATTGCACTCACGGCGCGAGATATCGTTTTGTACTGAGTGCCTGGGCCACTACGAGCGTAGAGAACACTCATGAAGCCTGGTGCTCTTCGCGGGAATGCGTAATAGGCTCGGCACCAATCCGTGGGAAGCGTGCGATGGTAAGAGTCCTGCCAAGACTCCCATTGCGAACCAACTCTTGGCCACCATCTTGGGTAGAGTGCTACAAGCTCACCATTTGAGAGTTCGACCTCACCGTATCTCCAGGACTGGATTCGATCACGATGCCCATCGATCGAATCAACACTTGGTAGACCAAAACTAGCGAGCCGAAAATTCGAGAGATGCGATGTCAAATTCCACATGACTAAAACGCAACCCCAAGTTTTCGAATTCCCCAAAGATTGCTTTGCCGCAGTTGGCTCGTCCAACTGGGGGCGCGTGTCTCGCCTCTAAACATCGTGCAACCTGCGGTAGGCGTCCCCTGTCGGATCGTTTGCCAATGGTCCTTATTCACCAGCGACGCAAGGCCGAAAGGGTCTTACGAAACGACTGGCATTCTTTTTAGCCTACGAACCCTATTCACCTAGCGGCACGAAGCCGCTGGGGCACTATAGAAGGTTATGCATTCGAAATTCGCTGTAACAGCAGACGTTTTTTAATAGCCTAGGCTTTCGGTCGCGGGCCCTGCTAGAAAAAAACGGTCAACCCGGATTAAGCAACAGCCATTGAAGCTTTTTTGATCATGCTGCTCAATCGGCTCTTGGTTCGAGAGGCTTTGTTGACGTGAATGATCTTTTTTGCTGCGGTTTGATCAAGCATTTTGCAGTATTCGGAGTACTGAGTCTTGGCTTCATCGAATTTCTTCGCGTCAACGGATTCACGAAGCTTTTTCAATGCAGTTTTGAGCTGAGACTTGGCAGAACGATTGCGTGCTCGGCGCTCGAGGGACTGGCGATGGCGCTTTTTAGCACTCTTAATATTTGGCACTTCACGACTCCTGAATGCGATCTAAATACAATAATCCCAAGGACTGGAGCGGCATATGATGCCAAGAATCCTCGGATTTGTCTAGGGCTTTCCGGCAATTCCTCGCTTACGCCTCGGGTTACCAGAAATCGGAACTCGTTCCTAGGTTCCGCCTGGGGATGCATTGTGAACCGGGCGGATAAGCGAGGACGTCGTTACCCCCCAATTTGGAAACAGTACCACTTGTCCCCCGTGCCATTCGAAGTTCGGACATAGAGTCGATTTCCTGAAAACGCGGGCAAGGCGCGGTACATCCCCCGCGGAAGCTCAGTTTTCCATAGAGTCCGAAATGTGTCCGCGGAGCTGTCAATTGCCCAAATCTGGCCATCAATGCCAGCGATAAGCACTGTTCCACCAATCCCAATCGAGTGGCAAATCGGCATATTCGGCTGCTCCCAAAGCAATTTTCCGTCGGACGCTTGTAAGCATTTGTAAGCTCTTTCTCCACGATCCTCGCGACCGTCCGATCCGAAGATTTTGTCTCCAATTACGATTGGCGTCGAATATTGACTGCTGATTTCCGTTCCCCTAGCGACGATCCCAGCATCAGCAGGTCCTGGCCGAACTAACAGAGAACCAATTTCATAACTTGAGGTCAGGAATACGTCTCCATTCGCGTTTGTAACCGGAGTGGCGGCGTTGACCGTAGGCCCCCGCTGCCCAAATGGGAAATCCCAAACGAGACTGCCCTTTGCCAAATCTACACCAAAGGTCTTTTGCTTTGAGGGAACCAAAACAATTGGACTCGTTATCGCTGAGCCTTCTTTTGGGGTTAACAGAATTGGCGAAGCATAGCTGTCTTCCGCTGCGGGGGAGGTCCAAATGGTTTTGCCATCCTCGAGCGAGACGCTGACCGCTCCTGCAGATTTCCCGCCAATATTAACGATCACTTGATTGTCGACCACCAGCGGTGTACTACCAGCTCCGAAGAAACCGTCTTCGGCTTGGTATTCCTTGCGAAGCGGCCGAGTCCACTTGACACTGCCACTTTTGCGATCGAGCAGCGTTAATTCTCCAGCAGCGGAGTACACCAAGATCGAATCGTCCAATATCGTGGGTACCGAACGTGGTCCTCTGTCGGAATCAACTCCGCCTCGGTATCCAGCCTTGAGTTCACGTCGCCAAACTTCCTTGCCGGTCTCTAAACTCAAAAGTCGAACGCGATCATTCTCGCCGATACGCTCAAACAACACAAAATCATCTCCGGCAACAGCAGGCCCCGCATATCCCTGTCCCGCTTCGACCGCCCATATCTGCTTCGGCTGAGCGTCAAGTGTTTTTGGTAACTCACTCCCTGGGGAGGCGATTCCATTTCGGGATGGTCCCAGCAATCCCGGCCAATCCGCGTTTGCATCAAGCCCGCTCGAAACCAAAACAATCAACAAACAAAAACAACGTACGCAATCCATCGTTCGGTTCTCTTTCACGTGTACTAAGGAACACTTGATTCTAACCGATGGCAAACAGCTTGTTGCTAGCGACCTCCCAATTTTCTATTGAGAACTAAGCGTATAGGCAGGAGTCTTTGGGTGCAAGGAACCAATTAGCCGATCGGCGTTAGCCGCGGTTCTCGACGAATGTCGAGCACCGTAGAAAACCCGGCCTTAGCCTTAGCCCCGTGTTGTTTCCAGGGATTAAAAGTCACTCGCCCTCCGGGAGGGTGAACTGACTTGTGCAATCGTTGTTGGCACTTCACCCTCCCCTCGCTACGCTCGACCCTCCCAGCGGGAGGGTGTCTAGACGATGAGCTT
>JAPLNL010000144.1 GCA_026692905.1 Planctomycetota bacterium | reverse complement strand
GGACCGGTCGTCGGTGCTCCGCCAAGGGCGCCAAAGTTGTTTTGGGCGTTGAGATTAATTTCTCCAGCTGCATTCCACACGATCGCCTCGATTGGCACTGCGTTCACATCAATACGGTTTTGAGCGAGGGTTGCATTGACAATTCCGCCATTTGCCTCAATTCGAATTCCGTCATTTCCAGCACCTGTGTTGATACCTCCCGTATATGAAAACGTGGTTGTCTCGCCCGCCTCTGCAGTCGCTAAGATGCAGTTCGAGTTGGGAGAGGATATTTGTATCGGGCCGAGAGCCACGATTGCATCGCGAATCGAGATCCATCGCCGCGGGAGAGCTGCGTTTGGTGAGTTGATCAAACCCTCGCTGAATATCTAGCGCTAGCTCTCTGGAGCGAGGTGTATCCCCTGCGGAGACGCTCATCTTCCAGACCTTCTGGTCCAGAACAATCAGGTAACGCAGTGCGTCGTCACTCGTCTCAGAATCAGCGGCATCGATCAGCTCTTTCAGGATATCCCTCGCTTGTTGCACCTGCTGCTCTTCACCTCGTGATGCCAAGAGCGTGGCATGGAATAGCTTATTTCTCACAGCGGATGCGTTGTCCTCCACATTGACGAGCGTAGCAATGCGTTTCCAAGGGAGAGATTTGCTGTCCACGTCGTTTGTTACCAACGCCATGGCTAAAGTGTTTTGGATATCAACACGCGACGGAGCTAGCTGCACCGCTTCGTCCATTTCGAGCTTCGTCTCAAAGGTGACAAAACTGTCATCTTAACTAGTAGGTTGGACGTAATCTAACCCTCCTAAACAAGATTTTGTAAATTCAGAGAGGAAATTTACCCAGCGGCCTACCTTCGTCCGAATGCACCCTGGCCTCCTGGAAAAACACTTGCAAAAATCATCCCGGGCGGCGCCCCGTTCATCGGTTGATTTATGCCCGATTGGTTCAGAAGCTGCCTTACTTCGCCAACTTCTGCACGCAAATACATGGGTCTCGCACTTCGCAAGCAAGTCTTAAGATTCGGATCAAAATCGCAAATTCTGCAGAGGCTAGTGATTGTGTTTCATCTCGTTCATCTGTTTTGTCGCGATGCCGATAGGACGATCGAGCGGGATGCCTGCGCAGGCTAGGATCGTAGTGAGCAGGTCGCCTTGATTGCCTTTGGTGTCTGGCAGGAAGCGTCCCGAGTTGATCGCGCCCCCACCTTTGCCGGCGATGATAAATGGGAGATTGTCGCGGGAGTGTTTGTTCCCGTCTTCAAGTCCGGAGCCCCACATCATGATGCAGTTGTCGAGCAGCGTACCGTCCCCTTCGCGAAGGCTGGCCATCTTCTTTACCATGTAGGCGAACTGGGCAATGTTGAATGCAGTGATCGCGGCCACTTTCGCGACTTGCTCGGGCTTGTTCTCGTGGTGGGTCTGGGAGTGGTGCTCGTCATTGAAACCCAACTCGGGATAAGAAACGCCGTTCGGCGTGGAACCGATGTAAGTGCTGACGCGAGTTGTATCGGTCTGGAAAGCGAGCACATTGAGGTCGCACATGACCTGCATGTACTCGCTGCGTTTATCACCCACAGGAATCTTGATTTCGATGGGCGGGGAATCGGAGGCGTTGCGTTTGGTCGAGGCGACTCCGGATTTCTCGAGCGCAGCCTCCTTTTGACGATACTCGATCGCGGCGATGCGACGCTCAACGGCACGCACGCTGTCGAGGTATTCATCTAGTTTGTGCTGATCGTCTTGCGGAAGTTTTCGGCGTAGCTCTTTGGCGCCATCAAGTACCAAATCGAGCATCTGACGATCGAGCGGGTCCACTTTCGCAATTTGGCCTGGTTGATCGGTTTTTCCGAAAAGCCGGTTGAGTACACTTCGCGGATTCGTCTCGGCGGGGACGGGCTGCGTCGCCGATCGAAAGCTGCAGTGCGTATAGTAGCCTTCGTTCAATCCCTCCTGGTTCTCTTTGTGCGTCTGCGGCATCGTTGCCAACTCAAGCGACCGCAGGGAGGTGAAACCACCTACGAAGTTCGCAGCGATCTGGTCCGCGGAAATCGCGATGTTGATCTGGCTCCGCGTGTCTGCATCGGGCAGTTGCGCTGTCAGCCATGTTGAGAGCTCTAGCGCATGCGGCGCGCCACCGAATGGCAAAATTGGTACACCCGAAATCCCTTTCATAAGCAAGCATTGGTCGAGCACAGGCTGCAGCGATTCCAAGGCAGGCGGCGGCGCAGTCAGAAAACTCTCCGCATTCACTGGCCAGAACTGATCTGGAATGACGCCGTGCGGCATGTACATGAAGCCAAGTCGGACGGGTACTGCGACGGTCTTATCCTTGCTTGTGCTTGAGTCAGCCCAACCCATTGTTTCCAACAGCGGTAGCGCGAGCGCGGCGCCCAGCCCTTTCAAATGGGTGCGACGATCGATACGGAATTTATTGACCATAGGACTTAGGGACCTCAAGTTCATGAACGCGGCGATTAACGAACGGATAACTGGTAACGATTTGGGAAATCAAATCTTGCATGCGGTAGCCATCCTTCGCGATAACCACCATCAATTGATCGACCACGATCTCGTCGTAGCCTTCAAGCTGGCGGCACAGGGCATAGGCGAGCAGTTTCCGAGCCAGGTTCCTGGCCAGCTCGTCTTTCCTCGCGGCGATAATGGCTTTCAGCTCTCGGGGAGAGGAAAAACGCTTTTCACCCGGCAACTCGCCCGCGGCGTCAATCGCGCCGCCGGTATCGTCCTGTTCTCGCCATCGTCCAATGGCGTCGAAGTTTTCCAAACCAAAGCCGATGGGATCGAGAATCTTGTGGCAGTTCGCGCACACGGCGTTCGTTCGATGGAGCTCAGTGCGTTTCCGTAGGGTCAGATTTGCAACTGCTTGCTTGTCCTGCTTTTCCAATGGCGGAACGTTTGGCGGGGCCGGGGGCACGTGTTCTCCAAGCACCTGCTCAAGCACCCACACGCCGCGCTTGACAGGGCTGGTCCGATTCGGGAAAGAGGTCGTAGCTAGAATGCCGGGCATGCCGAGGATCCCGCCGCGGTTCGCATCCTCAAGCTTTACCCTGCGCATGTCCGTGCCAATGACCGTTTTTTCTAAACCGTAGAGCGCGGCCAGAGTTCCGTTGAGGAAAGTGTAATCACTTTCTACGAAGTCGATCACGCTGCGGTTTTCGCGTACGATACTGTCGAAAAACAGCCGCGCCTCGTCGACCATCGCGGCGCGCATCTCGGCGGTCATTTGCGGAAACATCGAGGTATCGAACGTCTTGCTCTCCAGCCCCATGAGGCCGAGCCACTGAGCGCCGAAGCCATCGAACAACGCTCGTGACCGGGGATCGGCGAGCAACCGCTTCATCTGATCAAGGAGCACCGACTGTTCGTGAAGTTTTCCCGCATCCGCGAGCACAGATAGTTCCGCATCGGGCATCGTCGCCCAGAGCAGATACGACAGGCGCGACGCAAGTTGATAGTCGTCTAGCGGCGCGATGGTCATCCCTACATCCGGCTCCTTCGCCGGTGTGATGAAAAGGAACTGAGGAGAAACGAGGACGGCCTTGAGCATCAGGCAGAGCGAGGCCGAGTAGTCGAGCTTGTTTTCCTGCGCAAGATCGAAGACTCGTAACAACAGCTCCACCTCTGCTTCCGACGCTGGCCGGCGATAAGCCTTTCGGGCCAATTGGCTCGCAACCGTCCTTGCGGCCGTGCGGAGATCGTCGCCTGGCGCGGGTGTGTCCCCAAAGAGCCGCTTTTGCGCCTCCGTTGGCGGCTGATCTTGAGAAGCCATCATCCGATTTATCACTTCATTGGCGATGGAGAGATATTGCTCTGACTGGAGCGGCGACAGCGTATTCAAATACCCCTCGCCGAAAACCTCATCCGGCAACTCCGCCGCGATCTCCGGGTCTACTCCGAAGAGATCACGCAGGGTGTTGCCATATTCCATTTTGGTTAGTCGACGGATTACAAACGTGCCCGGGTCCTTCGGGCTGAGGAATTTAATCGTCCCCATCCAGTCAACGATCATCTGCCGCTCCTCTTCGGTCGGCTGCTTTTTCGCATCGTCAGGCGGCATGTCGTGTGCCCTGATATTCGCAAGCGCTTGCCGCCATGTCTTTGCCGAAGAAGGCGATCCGGGAGCGGTCAGCGTTGGGGCAAAATTGATGCCGCCCTCCATCCTGTAAATACCGTGACAATCCGTGCAATAGGATTTGAAGAAGGGGGTCACGCGATCCTCGAAGACCTTCTTCGTCTCGGCCTGCAACGCCGCGAAATCCTGCTCCTGGGCCTGTGCAGCCATGGGCTGGGCCAGTGCAAAGCATACGAGAGCTATAACAAGAGAGCCACGGGGCGAAGTTCCGACGGTTCTGATGCGAAATCGGCTTTTGAATACTGCGATACCGACGAAGCCGCTGCTAAAATCGAGTCGTGTGCAAAGAAGAAATGGTTTCAAGGACAGGGACCTTGGTTGGCAAGCGGAGCACTGCCGTCAATGATGCGGCGGCAGGTTGTCATGATAGCAACTCGGAGTGCATTAGTCATCCTGCTTTGGTCGCATCCATCAATTCGACCTCAACTGAGTCCGCTCGCATCATCTATAATGATCGGCCCTAGTCCGTTTTTCTAAGTTTAGGAGTCGCAAGCGATGAATTTCAAATTAACCATGATGATTGCCGTTCTGTTTCTGATGCGTGGGCTCCCTGCTTTTGCCGATGAGGGGACGAAAAACGATGGCAAGCTGCGAATCATTTGCTTTGGCGCGCACCCAGATGATGCTGAGTACAAGAATGGCGGAGTAGCGGCTTTGTGGGCCGCACAGGGCCATCATGTGAAACTTGTATCGGTCACCAATGGAGACATTGGCCACTGGGGAATGTCGGGAGGCGAGCTGGCGATAAGGAGAACCGCCGAATCCGCTCTTGTGGCCAAACGACTTGGTGTCACTTCGCAAGTCCTCGATATCCACGACGGAGAGTTGCTGCCAACCTTAGAGAATCGTCGAACGATTACGCGTCTAATCCGCGATTGGAACGCGGACATTGTTATCGCTCACCGTCCATGGGATTATCACCCAGACCATCGTTATGTTGGCGTATTGGTTCAGGACGCCGCGTATATGGTCGCTGTCCCTTTTTTTTGCCCAGATGTACCACCCTTGAAAAAAAACCCCGTGTTCCTGTACTCCAGCGATACCTTTCGTAAACCGAATCCCTTTCAAGCAGACATTGCAGTCGACATCGGACCGGTGTTGGAACAAAAAGTGGATGCGTTGATGGCCTTGGAGTCACAAACGTTCGAGGGTGGAGCGCTCGGTAGCGCGGAACAAACCGCGGCGAATCCACCCGCATCGCAACCCGAATTGCGTCGCTTGTGGTTGCGAGAGCGTTGGGTCGCAAGGCATTCCGCGGAGGCGAAACGAAATCGGCAAGTTCTGGCTCGATGGTACGGAACAGAACGAGCCGAGAAGATTGAATTCGCCGAATCGTTTGAAATCTGCGAATACGGTCGACAACCGGAGCCCGAAGAGATTCGAAAACTATTTCCATTTCTACCAGCCGATTGAGGCCGTGCCGAAATAGGGGCTACCAATAGAAAAACAGGCAATAGAACACGACGTACAGTGCCCTTCTGACACAGGGCCTGACTTGCAACACCGCGCGGGGTTATGGCCAGAGCGACTTTAACATGCGTACGGATTCATCAACGAATTTTCGCCCGCCAGCAGGACCAATGATTCCATCATCAATTCTGCCACTGTAACCACCACCTTGCACTGCTCGTTCGGTGGGTAGATATGCAGCACAGTCTGCCGTCAGTTGTACCACCGAGGTTTGAATCGCAGGACTGCGAGACTTGATGCGTAAACCATAGTCCGTGTAGAGTTCGAAAGGGTTTGTACAATACGCCAAGTCATCTAATCGCAGCGTATGAACTTCAATGCCATAGTTTGGTTCGGTCGATTGAAGTTGGTATCGATTGACCATCGTTCGACTCACTCTCCAGTTGATATAGTCGGGGCTAGAGAGCTCGTTCACCTGGTTTTTGCCTGCCTCAAAGATCTTGTTTGATTCCGCGAACCTCTCGTCAGTGACTTTCCAAACAGGCAGCGGAATAATTTCCACGCGATGCGCAAAACTCAGTTCTGATTTTTTGTTCAGCTTGGCTACTTCTATCACATCCTCGACCGACCGCACCAACCGCCGAGCAATCTCTTGCCGATATAGGATTTTCTGTTTATTCAACATGCTACTGGATGCTGCTTTATCGATCTGAACGTGTGGTGATTGATCGCCGCTGGCGCCAGTCAATGGCAGCACAAAGAGATCTTTCGAAAATCGCGTTCTTAAGTGTTCGCGAGCATCGGACCAGAAGTCAGCCGATAAATAGGTTTCACCCTCAACTTCCTGAGAAGGACAATAGACGGTGATCGCCATACCAACGATTTGATCGTTGCGCCAGAAACAAAGCAGATCCACTGAGTCGTCGGACGTTCCTTCCAAATGTGAAAAATTCGGGTCGCGGGTATCGCCGTACATGCGTGTGGTCCCGTCAAAGTAAACGGAGCGGCGGTTCCTTGCAATCGAAGCATGGCCAAGCGCTGAGCCAGCGTCGCCAGGTTGCTTTGCTTGCCATGCGCGAACGACGGCTTGTGCAATTTGTCGCTCTAGAAAGTCTAAGTATTCGAGCGGTTGCATCACATTGGTTTGATCGGAGGAAATTCGATAGGCCCAACTTCCCAAAAATTCATACGGATGTAGTTCGGTTTCGTTTGCATCGGTCAGCGCAGGAGCGGTGTGCGTATGCGTGGCAGAGATAATAATTTTGCCCACATCAAGATCGCTGACTACCTCCGACACCAATTTCCGAACGTTGATCACGGTTCGCCTACGTATTGCACAAAGGTCGCAAGACACCCATACACATTGATCAAGAACTTTTTCTGCATCGCGTGTTTCGAGCGCTAAGGCAGTCACTGTAATTGGGTCATTGACCAGACTGCTGATGCGAGTTTGGTATTGTCCGCCAATGGCTACCGGGCGATTGGGGACAATGCGCTCCGTAGCCCAACCGAACGACAACACACCCGGCTTAACACTACCCTCTCTCACAGGCTCCGAAAAGGCAGGCGGCGAGAAGTGGGTTAGCCAAAGGGTTAGTGCAACTACGACTAAAACGCGATGATTCATGATGGAACTATTGAGGTTGTTGACGAGGCGGTGGGGCGGCATCGAATTCGGCTTTGCTACTATCCTAACCCAGATCGACTTAGGTTTGTTGGGCCCAGACGTCTCGCGCCTCTAGCACATCGCGCGCCCGGGGAGGGTGCACTGACTTTTGCAATCGTGGTTGGCACTTCACCCTCCCCTCGCTACGCTCGACCCTCCCAGGGGGAGGGTGTCTAGGTCAAAAAAACGTGGAAATGACCAGGGGCGATAGCTTATCAGCCACGGCTAGGGTTATGTCGGCTTTTCAGGCCTAATTTGTGCAACTTCAAAAACTTGCGCGTCGTGCTGAGATCCATTTCACTAGCTTGCGCGTCGTGCTAGCCCGCTAGCGATCCATTTCACTAGCTTGCGCGTCGTGCTAGCCCGCTAGCGATCCAT
>JAPLNL010000143.1 GCA_026692905.1 Planctomycetota bacterium | reverse complement strand
TGCGCGTCGTGCTAGAAGTTGGGCAGTCGAATCACTAGCTTGCGCGTCGTGCTAAGCACTTCGGCATTAGCCGTTGGGCGCTAGCCCCGGTTCTCGACGAATGTCGAGCAATGAGAAAACCGGGGCTACTAGCGCCCAACGGCTTATTCCGACGAAAACAAATGCGGATGTGTTGGAAATTCGTGTGTTTTCTTCGGACTCCACTCAGTTTTTTCGAAAACCCTACGAATTTTCCTAATAATTTAGCTCTCTGCGGGTCTTGTCTATACGGACCAATGGATCGGGAGAATAGGGAGTGCTGTAGCGTGAAGAGGCCATGTTGAAATCGACCGAGGAAGTCAATCGAACGGACCAGCCCGAATCGGGCGAGCCGACTTTACGGACTTTGTTCGATAGCGAGGAGTCAAACTTGCTGCGATTCGCATTTTCGTTGACAGGTCGTAGGGCCGTGGCGGAAGAGATCGTGCAAGAAGTCTTTTTGCAACTGCACTCCAAATGGGCCGAGGTCAATGAGCCGCGAGCTTGGCTGTTCCGCAGCGTTCGCAACCGAGCTTTCCACCACCTGCGGAAAAGCCGCCGCGAGACACTTGCAACCGACGACGACTCGACTCAGACGCAAAACAGTCTCAGCGAATCGCCCGACGATTTAGTCGCACGTATGGAAACCGTGGCCAAGCTTCGGCAGTTGGTCAGCAAGCTGCCGGAGAAAGATCGTCGGCTCGTGCATTTGAAGTATTTCGAGGATCTCAAATACCGGGACATAAGCCAACGAACCGGACTAACGATCAGCAATGTGGGCTACAGATTGCATCAAGTATTAAAAAAGCTTGCTGAAAGTTTGCTGCCCAAAGGAGGTGAAGAGGGATCATGAGCGACGCATACAATGAAATTCCGAACGGCAATAACTCCAGCGACATCAATTGGATCGACACCGAGCTTCAAGTTCGCTTGATGAATCTGGTGATGGGCGAGGCCTCCGACTTCGAGCGTGATCAGCTGCAGTTGTTGATGGAACAGCGTCCTGAGTTGGCTGCCTTTTGCAAGCACCTTGAGCATTTGCACGGTTTACTTAGCGACGTCGGTGCAGGCGAGCCAGCGATCGATATCGATTCGGCGACGGCGGATGCTGAGTGGCGCTTGCCTGCCGATCGGCGCGAACGCGTGTTGGCGGTGTTGGAAAACCGAATTGTGAATCCGCCACCAAAGGTCAGACTGGCCAATAAACGCAGCTTGAGAAATTGGCGCATAACGACCATGGAAGCCATTGTGGTTGCTTCCATTGCATGTGTGATACTCGGTCTGATGTTGCCAGCGACGCAGTTTGCTCGAGAAGCAGCGTCGCGACTCAGTAGCCAAAGCGAATTGACATATCGCACAAAATACATGGCGCCGTTGGCTGCTCCTGCCAAAGGACAATCCGCTGGCAGGTCTCTTAACACAATCGTATCGGCATCTGATGCAGCTGCACCAAGTGCCGTTACGACGGACTTCTATTCTCACCCCAGTAGCTTTGAAGAGAATGGTACCAATGAAATCGCTCCAAGCTCAAATGGGATCGCCGTTGATGGTCAAGCTTTACCCTCCCCGAAAAATCGAGAGACCGATGGCGAAACGCAACTTGGCGAAAGCAAAGTTTCTACTGAAACGACAGTAGTCCCAGCGAAGCCTAACTTGGAGTGGGAAAATGGATTGTGGGTGGTAAACTCCAATACAAATGGATCGCTAGATGCTGTGGAAGGTAGAGTGAACACGCTGGGTGGTATAAATCGCCTCTTCAAGAACGATGTGTCAGACCATTCGACTCTGATGATGACTGTCACCCCGAAGATCATAATCCCCGAAGTGGAACAGGTGACATTGGGGGTTGGCGCATCTGCGTCTAGCCCAGAGACGTCATCGAGAGATCGTGTTGAGCTCAAAAAGGATGGCAAACCTTCTGCACCTAAGCAGCCAGTAACTCTCGACGAGCAATCGGCCTCAGCCGATGCCTTCTCCACGTTCTCTCTACATGTGAGCGATGTTTCGTTCAAGCTTGCTCAGGCCGCTCTCAGCCAAAGCCAATGGCCAGAAGCCGCTAAGATTCGAATCGAAGAGTTTGTCAACGCGCTGGACTACCATGATCCACTGCCAAGCGGCGATCAAAAAATCGCTTGCCGCGTTGAACAAGCCATTCATCCCTTTTTGATGCAACGCAATTTGCTGCGTGTTTCCATGCGAACGGCAGCCGCTGGCCGTTCACAGAATACCCCGCTTAGGCTAACACTGTTACTCGATAACTCGGGCTCGATGGAACGCCCTGATCGCCGTCAAGCTGTCTTGCGAGCGTTTCAGACGCTGACTCAACAGTTGAAAGCGACCGACCAAATCACCTTGATCAGCTTCGCCAGTTCTCCGCGATTACTGGCCGACAAGGTATCCGGCAACCAAGGCGAAATGCTGCTCAAATTGATCGAAACTTTGCCCAGCGAAGGTGGAACGAACATTGAATCCGCTTTGCAATTGGCTCGTGAAAAAGCCGTAGAGCAACAGGTCGCTGGGGCTCAGAATCGAATTGTTCTGTTGACCGATGGCGCCGTCAACTTAGGGGACGCCGATCCCGAGAACCTTGCCAAGCAAGTGACGCAAATGCGTGACGCTGGGATCGCTTTTGACGCGGCCGGGATCAGTGCACAGGACCTGAACGATGAAGTGCTCGAGGCGTTAACTCGAAAAGGGGACGGACGCTACTACTTACTTGACTCAGCTGAGTTGGCCAGTGATAGCTTCGCCGCTCAGATAGCGGGTTCGCTTCGTCCCTCAGCTCAAAACGTCAAGGTGCAATTGGAGTTCAATCCACAAAGAGTTGGCCGTTATAAGCTGCTCGGGTATGAAAAACATCGGCTCAATAAGGAAGACTTCCGCAACGACCAAGTGGATGCCGCCGAGATGGCTGCGGCCGAGGCGGGAGTCGCTGTCTATCAGTATGAAATCAAGCCGCAAGGCAATGGCGATGTCGGTAGCGTCTCGGTTCGGTTTCGCGATCTAGCGACTGGCCAAATGGTCGAACGACGCTGGCCCATTTTGTATGAATCGAATACGCCAAGACTAGAACAATCTCAACCGTCCATGCAACTCGCTGCAGCCGCCGCTCTATTCGCTGCGAAGCTCGGTGGCGGCCCATTGGCAGAGAGCGTGGATATGGCTCAGTTGCAAAAAACAGTTGCGAAGTTGCCAGAGCAATTTGCCGGTCAACCACGAGTGCAACAGTTGAGAGCCATGATCGAACAGGCAATTGCAATCCACTGAAACGAAGTCGCCAGCGACTCATTGTCCTTCGTGTTCTTTCTCCCCTTCTCCTCCCTTGGAGGAGAAGGGGCCGGGGGATGAGGAGGTGGAATTGTCAGTTACCTAACCCAGGTGCATTAAC
>JAPLNL010000142.1 GCA_026692905.1 Planctomycetota bacterium | reverse complement strand
GGCTATTGAGTTGCGACGAGCCTTTGACCAAAGCGAACCCATTTCCTCGAACGTTTTTTTTTTTCGGTTCTTTTCGTTTTTTTCGGCTCAATAGTCTAATGAATAATCCGCGCTGGCCTCGATTGTCTGCAAGGCATAGCACGATATCGTACCAAAAGTCCTGAAGTCCCTTCGGAAAACGCGTGGAATCAAAAAGAGATTGCCATTTGGCTAACGCCCCACGCCCCACGCCCCATGGCCAATGGAGCGATCAGCGAGAAGCTTCAGAATTTTTTAACAATTCCCCGGCAACGACAGCGATCGCTTGCATTTTGGAATGATCTTTGATTCCAGGCTGAGTTTCGATGCCCGACGCGAGGTCTACGCCGTCGGGTTTGGCCGTATCCATTGCGGCAGAAATATTTTCTAGGTTCAGTCCGCCCGCGAGTAACACGAATGACTTCCTAAAGGCCGCATGCCTTGGAAATAAAAGATCCCATCGCGCCGTTTTCCCTGTCCCACCCCTCTGAACAGGATCGAAGGCATCCACCAACAAACCGAGAAGCTTCGGATGTGGATTGGCGGTCCATTTGGAAACGTGTTCAACGTCTTCTTCCCTGCCACGCCATGCGACCGCTTTGATAAAAGTGATTGCTTCGAAACGAGGTAATCTCTGTGCTTCGTCGATCCATTCAGGCGGTTCGTCTCCATGAAGCTGAATGCAATCGAGCGGGCAAATAGACATGATCGCGTCCACTTCGAAAGGGGATGCGTTTACGAAAACACCGACTCGCAAAGCTCGGCTGGCAGCGATTTCGCTTAACTCCTTCGCTGTCTCAGGAGAAACGTAGCGAGGGCTTGGTGGATAAAAATTCAAACCAATTGCGTCAGCCCCTGACTCGATCGCTGCAGAAACGTCGATGGACCTGGTCAAGCCACAGTACTTGATTTTGGGTAATCGTATTTCATGAGCCATCGAAGTCAGGTCAGTCAAGGCGTTTGGCAATTTGGTTGAGGAACGGAACGACTTAGTAGATTGCTAGTCGTTACGACCGTCAATCAGTTACTAAAAATAATCCACCGTCATGATATGGCCGACAATTAGCCATACTCCAAAGAACAAACAACCAATCACCGTATTCAAAAACTCGATAGACATAGGTCGCGACCTCCCCAAAATTGAGAAACCGCCATCCGTAGTAGCCGACTTGGACCCCCCAAGTCGTTCGCCTTCGTGCGAGCGAGTCGTATCGACGTACTTTAGACAAAACTTCAACAGATTTTTGTGCCGCTGCATCTCTTCTCTAGCCGGCAAATCTTAGCGGGCAAACCAGTCTCAACCGCTTCAAGCACCCAATCGCTATTCTCGACGTGTTGGTCTAGCAATAAACTGCGCCAACCCCAATCCGATCCCAAGCCCAGTTATCAGGAACAAGACGAATGGAGCGGCGGTCTGAGACCAACTCCAATTGTCGGTGAGCGTCGTTCCGAAGATGGCGCCGAGGGTAGCAAACGGAAAAAACATCGCAGCCAACATATTCAATCGATGCGCCGCTACCGTCATTTGGTGCGTTGCGTTGGTTTGTTCATCTGCTCTACGAATGACCGCGACGTCCATTGAGTTTTTTGCGTCCTCGTAGAGCAACTCCGCTTGTCTCGCGAGATCGTAAGCTCGATCGCGATGATCGATCAAGGATCGTTCTTCCGGAATCGCCTTTCGAGCTTCCTCGAGCGCGTCCAATAAGTTGCGGCTGGAGCGAACGAGCGGCGCGAGGCCCTCCAATAGGGGCAAGTAATCATCAGCGCGAGCGGCCGCCGCTTCTTGTTGTTCGCAGGTTTCGATTCGTTTGGAATAGCGATCTAAGTGCAAACCAAGTGCAACTTTCCCAGGATCGCCATTGCTGCAACGCCATTCCCCTTGGCCGTCTCGCCAAAATAGAACGCCCCGCCTACCGGCTTCGTCATGTTCAGGAACAATGTGAGCGACGATAAGCAAATCACCATCTGCTTTCATTGAGCGTTGTCGACCAACATTGGTCCCCAAACGCGAGCGGAATTCCTCAGGGAACGAAGACCAATTGGGTGGAATGAGAGAGGCTGCTGCCATGAACGGAATCTCGATTGTGGGCAGTGATGAATCCAACGGGATCGTAAGAGATGGTCTCGCCATTCCGGATCGGGCCCAGAGTTCTGCGTTATGTTCCAAGAGTTGGATAAACGATTTCCTCTCGACTTTTTTCGTTTCTTTCGGCAGCCTTAAAGAACCTCGACCTACTGGGCTTGGATCAAACGCAGAGGTATTACCTTAAGATGAGAAAGAAATGCGGCCGAGAGGACTCGAACCTCCACACCCTTGCGGGCTCTAGGCCCTCAACCTAGCGCGTCTGCCAATTTCGCCACGGCCGCAGATTTCTTCTTTCGAGGACTGAATAACGAAGTTTAAGCGGATTTGATTCCTCGTCAAGTCGGCCTTCGGATTTAACCCGTGGTCACTCACCAAAGCCTGGTTTTGCTGAGGAGTCCAGCACATACCGTTTCATTGCAATACCTTTGGTCAAAACGGGTCGAATACGCCTTCGGCTGACAGAACCTGCCGAGAAGTTAAAGAGCCCCCAGTCCTCACAACCCGGCCCGTCCGCAATTGCGTTCATTTGCGCTCGTTGTTGCGACGAAAAACCCACAAGCTCATTTGCACTTTTGGGAAACATCGAAATGCTATCCATTTCCAAGATCGGTTCGGAAGACGCAGGCTCCGACGAACCCAATGTCATGCTCGCTCCAGATGAGATCGCGACGCTTACCGACCTGATGAGCCGATACGATCAAGTGCTCGTGGATATCGAATCACTCAACAGCCGGCTAGAAGAGCTGCTGAAAATCGAGAGCCCGAAGAAGGAAGAGGAGCAGGCTGAAGAAGAGCCGGCTAAAGGCTAAGAGCCGCTCCTTTCAACACACATCAGCAATTGGATACCTGGGAGGGTGAGGCCACCGCGGTAAACATGTTTCCAACGGGTTTACCTAAGTCATTCATTGCTCGGGAGGGTGAGGCTCCTGCCGAACCTTTGCACCGTTGGCTCGGCAGGAGCCTCGCCCTCCCCCTGTAAACATGTTTCCAACGAGTTTACCTCAGCAGTTCGTTGCTCGGGAGGGTGAGGCTCCAGCCGAACCATTGCACTGTTGGCTCGGCAGGAGCCTCGCCCTCCCCCTGTAAACATGTTTCCAACGAGTTTACCTAAGTCATTCATTGCTCGGGAGGG
>JAPLNL010000141.1 GCA_026692905.1 Planctomycetota bacterium | reverse complement strand
TTCCAACGAGTTTACCTAAGTCATTCATTGCTCGGGAGGGTGAGGCTCCTGCCGAACCTTTGCACCGTTGGCTCGGCAGGAGCCTCGCCCTCCCTAAGGTTTTCAATGGAATTGACTTTGCAAAGATGTTTACAGCGGTGCCCTCGCCCTCCCGTTTTCCCCAAGCGCTTTGTTGATTACCAGAGTGTTCCTTCATTGCGCAAAAAAACGGAGGACGTTACTCCCCCGTTTTGTGCATTCATTGGAATGTCGTAAGGCCCAAACTAGACGTTTTCGCCCGGTTTGGGTTCGATGCGAGGCATGGATTCGACGACTTTGTCAATCAGTCCGTACGCACAAGCTTCTTCTGGATCCATGAATCGGTCCCGGTCGGTATCCTTTTCGATCTGGTCGAGACCTTGTCCGCAGTGGTGGATGAGGATTTCGTTGAGCTTGCGTTTGGTGCGTTGGAATTCCTTCAAGTGGATTGAGATTTCCTCAGCCGTTCCCTGCATTCCAGCCAAAGGTTGGTGGATCATGATTCGGGAATTCGGCAGTGAATATCGCTTGCCCTTGGCACCTGCCGTTAGGAGAACCGCACCCATCGAAGCCGCTTGGCCGATGCAATAGGTTGCAACATCGCAAGAAACGAATTGCATTGTGTCATAAATCGCCATGCCGGCACTTACGCTACCGCCAGGGCTATTGATGTACATGTGGATGTCTGCTTTTGGATCGTCCGATTGCAGAAACAACATCTGAGCGACAAGAGCATTGGCAATTTCGTCATCCACTTGCGAACCCAAGAATATGATTCGATCCTTGAGCAAGCGGCTGTAGATATCGTAAACGCGTTCTTCTCGTCCGCTTTTTTCGATGACGTATGGAATCAGTGGCATTTAATCTATGGCTCCAAGTTGGTGTGCGTTAGGAATTCTCTTCGTCGCCAGATGGCGTCTTGGTCAAGATCTTGTCGACCAACCCGTATTCCATGGCCTGATTTGCCGTAAGGAAAAAATCACGATCTGTATCCAAAGCGATCTGATCAGCGGACTTGCCAGTGTGTTTAGCAAGAATATCATTGAGTTGTGATCGCATCCTGAGGATTTCCCTAGCTTGGATTTCGATGTCTGAAATCTGGCCACGGACGCCACCGTGTGGCTGGTGTACCATCACGGAGCTGTTTGGCAGGCAGTAGCGTTTGCCCGTCGTTCCACCGGCCAGCAAAACCGCAGCTCCGCTGGCAGCCTGTCCGACGCAATAGGTCGCTACTGGGCAGGAGAGCATCTGCATTGTGTCGTAGATCGCGAGCGTCGAAACGACTTCGCCACCAGGCGAATTGATGTAGAAATGAATATCCTTGCGTCGCTGTTCGCTTTGCAAGTACAGCAATTTCATGATGACATCGTTTGCATTGCCGGCGTAAATTTCGCCTTGAAGGAAAACGATGCGGTTTTCCAAGAGCAAATCGCCAAGGGTCATTTGCCGTTGGCGTTGATAGCTTTGGTACGCTTGCGAGTCATAGACCGGCGGCATTTTCGAAAAGTGATTCAATTGTTGCCTTCCCATACTTTCGAGTTCGTTGCTTCGATGTGTACATCTTTCCGATTGCTCACTTTTTGACAAGGCCACAACATAGAATCTTTGCCCTCATTCTATGCCTCGATGCCAAACAGGAAGAGACTAGGTCTATGGCAAAACGCTAGCATTCGACTTAGAATTCCAAGTCGGTTCGTTAGATTCCAGCAAGAGCGATTGCCGATAGACGGTTGGCGGTCGCGATCCACAAAATCAAGTCCATTCAGCTTAGAAGGCTCTAGATTGTCTACCCCAACTCAAATCCAGGCATCTTTGGAACGCATTCAAAAGGCTCAATCGGAAGGATTGCTTAGTCTCGGAGCTGTTGAAAACATTCGGTGCTGGCTGACCCAAGATCGCTATGCCACCTATCTCCCTCAAGTTATCGAGCATATCGATTCAGGTATGTGGCAGGCACTTGATGACGCGTTTTGGACCGTGATTCCGTTTGGGACAGGTGGCCGACGCGGTCGAATGTATGAAATCGGCTCCAACGCCATCAACGATAGAACGATTGGTGAGAGCGCACAAGGGCTTGCCGATTACATTCTGCAAATGCCAGTCGCCCCAGCCGATTTGTCTTGCGCGATCGCTTACGACACGCGTCACAAATCACGGCATTTTGCGGAACTGTGCGCTTCGATCATGGTCGCCAACGGCTTTCAAGTTTATTTCTTGGACGATTACCGTGCGACGCCACAACTCTCGTTTGCGGTACGCGAAAAGAAATGCGCGTGCGGTATCATGGTCACCGCTTCGCACAATCCACCGAGCGACAACGCTGTCAAAGTCTACTGGTCCACGGGCGGCCAGATTCTACCGCCCCACGACTCCGCCATTATCGATCGTGTGATGAATGTCCAGCAGATCAAGACGGTTCCATTTCGAGAGGCCCTGGATGCCGGCAAAGTTTCCATCGTGACCCAAGAGATCGACCGCAAGTATCTCGCTGCCGCCGTTCAGTACGCCTGGTCAGGCTCTCGCGATGTCAAAATTCTCTATTCGCCGCTTCATGGCGTCGGAGGCTTCGCGGTTCCACCGTTGCTCCATGCTGCGGGGTTTCAAGACGTCGTCGTCTACGGTCCGCATGCGACTCCAGATGGCGATTTTCCAAACGTACCTGGCCACGTCAGCAACCCGGAAAACACGGCCGTATTCACCGCCATCATCGAGGATGCGAAAGCCAAGCATGCGGACTTGATCCTGGCGACAGATCCAGACTGCGACCGAATGGGATGCGCTTGTCCGTTGTCTACCGAACCCAACAGCCCCTGGGCCACTATCAACGGCAACCAATTGGGTGCACTGCTAACCGATTTCGTGCTCGGCAAAATGAAACCGCTCGGCCAAGTGACCGACAAGACCTATGTGATCAAGACGCTCGTCACCACCGACTTGACCCGAAAGATTGCTGAAAGCTATGGCGCTCGATGCGAAGGGAACATTCACGTCGGCTTCAAATGGATCGCTGGCTTGATGGACGAGCTTGGGCCTGACGATTTTGCATTCGGTACCGAAGAGTCCCACGGTTACTTGATCGGCCAATATTGCCGCGATAAAGATGGCGCGGTCGCATGCCTCCTGATGTGCCAGCTAGCGGCAGACCTGAAAGCCAAGGGGCAAACGATGCATCAGCGACTCGACGAGCTGCAAATCCAACACGGCTGCCACCTCGAGGATTTGATCAACGTTCAAATGGAAGGCAGCGAAGGGATGGCGAACATGAAAAAGCTTATGCAATCCCTGCGAGACAATCCGCCCGCAGAAATGGGCGGCCTCAAAGTGGTTGCTGTGCGAGACTACGGCAATTTGACTCGGAATTTTGTGGGGGGAGAAAGCGAACCCATCGTTGCACCGAAGAGCAACATGCTCATTCTGGATCTTGCACTGCCGCAAGAATCGACACCATCTGGCAACGCCATCGCAGTTCGACCCTCCGGTACCGAGCCCAAGGTGAAATTCTATATGTTTGGAATCGAACCAGTCGAAAGCGAATCGGGACTTGCCGAAGCCAAGCAATCGGTAACCGATCGCATTTCGAAGATGAAATCGGATGCCAAACACTTGGCATGAGCAGCGGTTGTTAGCGAAGTGGCACTCACAAGCCGTATCGCTTTCTTTTTGGAGTTGCTTGCAATTTCAACGGGGGGGCGAGGCCACCGCTGTAAACATGTTTCCAACGAGTTTACCTAAGTCATTCATTGCTCGGGAGGGTGAGGCTCCTGCCGAACCTTTGCACCGTTGGCTCGGCAGGAGCCTCGCCCTCCCTCAGGTTTTCAACGGAATTGACTTTGCAAAGATGTTTACAGGGGTGGGGCGAGGC
>JAPLNL010000140.1 GCA_026692905.1 Planctomycetota bacterium | reverse complement strand
GTGCAAAGGTTCGGCAGGAGCCTCACCCTCCCGAGCAATGAATGACTTAGGTAAACTCGTTGGAAACATGTTTACAGCGGTGGCCTCGTCCTCCCAATTTTCCCCAAGCGTTTTGTTGGGGCCAAAAGTGAGACGGCCTCCTAGCCCAGGTTCTCCACGAATGTCGAGTTGAAAACCGGGGCTAGCTAGCGCCCAACGGCTAAAGGTTTGTTTCACTTGAAGACTCATGCCGAAGTGCTTAGCTAGCGCGTCGCGCTAGAGTTATTGGCACGACCGCTCGCCTAAAAGCTGTACGAAGTATCCATTTTTTCGGACTTTCCCAAAGCGATTCTGATAGCCTTAAGCGATTATCGTATCTCTGGGTGTGCGTTTGGCTGCGGCATCTCGGTTTTTCCGCCATCCAAATGAAATTACGGACGCTATGACAACTTCTACGGAAACTTTCTCGACCCCGAATTATGTGCTACTGAACGGCAAAACAAGAATCTCGCCGACGGTTTTGCCGATGCGTTCAGGTAGAGCATGCAAAGCTCTTTACGGCTTTTCAGACAAAGCCCCTTACGACACGTTTCGGGCAAGCAGCGAATCGCCGCTGACTCCGTTTCCGTTAGTCAAAGTCTATCTTAGAACTTTGATTGAAACGAGCCCAGACGATTTGCACCTCGTCATTCTCGACGCAACAGGACCGGGCGATGCCACGTTGCACGCGGCAACCACTGAATCCATCCTCGAATCTCACCTCAAACAGTTCGCTGCCGTTAACGCAGAATACATTCTCTCTTTTGACAGCAAAGCCAACGGCTACCGAATCGAGGAGGTCTAAACGCGGGTGTACCGGCTTTAGCAGCCCGTTGGTGTACCGGCTACAGCCGGCTTGAATCAAACACGCCTCAGATCGCCCAGGTCGAGCGGCGGGGGCCAAATCTAGCACGACGCGCAAGCTAGTGAATACCTAGCACGACGCGCAAGCTAGTGAACATCAAACACGCCGCGCAAGCTAGTGAATACCTAGCACGACGCGCAAGCTAGTGAACATCAAACACGCCGCGCAAGCTAGTGAACATCAAACACGACGCGCAAGCTAGTGCCATGATCTCGAGATAACCTTGATTGGAGAACGCCCAAGTCTCGCTAATCGAATGCATAAATGTTACGTAAACCAAGGGATTTCCTCGTTGAAGGCTCGACGCCCCATCAAAGGTTATCTCCCGCTTTTGGCACTAGTGAATTTCCTTTCCAATTCACTAGCTTGCGCGTCGTGCTAAGATCATTTTCATGGTGGCGGTCGCCTAAAGGCAAGACGCCAGCGCCTACTTGTCGGCCTTCTTTCCCTTCCCTTTACCAATCTTTTCCTTGAACGCGTTTTGAGATTGCTCTGGTAGCTTAGCGATTTGATCCGCGGTCATCGTCTTTCCAATCTCAACTTTCACCTTCGCCAGCATTTCCTCTGTTTCCTTAAAGACCTTGGTTTGGTCGGCATTCATGCCCATGGCGGCCTCAACAGCCTCTTGCATTTCTTTGCCTTTTTTCCCTTCTTCTTTGGCTGACTTTTGTGCATCCGCTCGTTTCTTCATCATCTCGGGAGAAATGCCGACTTCCGTACGTTTACCCGCAACGTCCTTTGCTACTTTCTGGAACATCTCCTTAATCTTGCTCATCTCTTCTTCCTTAAGCTCTGCTTTTTCCAGCTGCTTCATGAATTGAGTGACCATGTTCTTGGCAGGGTCTTTTTTGTCGCCCTTTTCCTGTGCGTTCAACGAAACGCAATGGACGAGAAATACGACAACAGCGAGCAAAGTAAGGATGGACTTCTTCATTGCGAAACCTCTTCTAAGTACAAACAGGAAACAAATGGAAAGGAAACTAGCGAATCGTTTAGGCAAACAATTGAGGAATAACGTTACCGTCTCGAACCAGGGTGATCGGCCGCCCGGTTTCGGTTTGAAATTCTTGTTTGGGGTCGATGCCGAGATTGTGATAGAACGAAGCCGCGACGTCACTTGGCGAAATCGACTCGTTTGCAGGCCCCGCCGCCGTTGAATCGCTTTGCCCAATCACTTGTCCGCCTCGCACTTTGCCACCAGCCATCAACATAAACATGCACCGAGGATAGTGGTCGCGTCCGCCCAGAGTGGCCCTTGTGTTGATCTTCGGAGTACGTCCAAACTCGCCCGTAATCATGACGGATGTGGTGTTCAAAAGCCCCTTTTGCTCCAGACCATTGAGCAATGCGGAAACGCCACCGTCAAACTTGGGCAACAGCTTAGTCTTTAAGTTGTTGAAGATATCGATATGGTTGTCCCAACCGCCAACCTGGAGCGATACAAAGCGAACCCCAGATTCAATCAACCTGACGGCCAACAAGCAGCTTTGCTCAAAGGGATCGGAGCCAAACTGCGCCGCAAACGAAGGAGTTTCTTTCGAGATATCGAAGGCGTACCGAGCACGCTCGCTGGTCAACATCGAATAGGCCTTGTCGCTGAATCGATCCAGCCCCGTTAGCAACTGGTCCCGACCCTCCATCGAAGCAAAAGTTTTGTCGAGATCATGCAACAGATTTTGCCGTCGATCGAGCTGTTCGACTGTAACGCCTGCTCCCAGCGAGATCCCCCGAACATTAAATGGCATACCAGCTTTGGGGGTTGCACCCGTATTCATCGGAGCATATTGAATCCCCAAGAAGCCCGCTCGTTGGCCACCATTGGGAATCGCAACAAACGGCGGTATGTCCGACTCGACCGGTCGTTCCTTGCACAGCACCGCACCATAGCCAGGATACTCAAGCGATGCCAATGGGCGACTACCGGTGTTGACGTATTCGCTGCCGAGCTTATGCGCTGCCAAAGTATGCGAGACGCCTCGCAAAAGCGCGTACTTATCGAAGCTCTTGGCCATCTTGGGCAATTGCTCCGAGATATGCACCCCCGCCACGCTCGTTGGAATTGTTTTGAACTCGCCCCGAATTCCTTCCGGAGCATCTGGCTTGGGATCAAACGTATCCAAGTGCGAAGGGCCACCACTAAGATCGATGAAGATACCGGAAGTAGCGTGCCCCTCTTTCACGTGACCAGCTTCGGACAGTTTCAAATAACTGGCCAACGTCAACGAACTGGCGGATAACGCACCGACCCGAATGAAATCTCGACGATTGACTCCGTCGCAATATCTATTTTTCGACATGATTGAATCCTTCGGTGTTGTGAGCTATACGTTTGGGTTATTGGGTAGTGGAAGTGGATATTACCATCATCGTTTCAACCTCGCTTGCGCGTCGGGTTATCAAAATCAGGGCACGGAGTGCCTCGCCAGATTAATGATTCAGGATGAATTCTTTCGAGTTGATCAATGCCCAAAGAACGTCGCTTATGCCGTTCGTTGGATTTTCGGCGATCGCAATTGCATTTTGCGATCGCTCTAGTTCGCTCTGCGTTGGCTTGCGAGAAAGTGTTCTCAGGTAGACTTCCTCAAGGATCTCGACTTCATCTTCGTGACTTAAGTCATGCTCACCCCTTGCAAGTGGCCCCGGCGCATAAACCGCTGCTGGTACGGTGGATTCGCTCTTCGTCGTTTGTTGTGATGCTGTTAGCTCTTTCAGTCGTTTCTCGGCCAGCGCCAGTTCTGACTTAATCCGCTTGACTGCTTTCTCAGAGCCTTCTTTCGCGGATAACGACTCGAGTTGTCGCCGAAACTTGCGTACGTCTCGGTCCAAAACCTCCTCCGTCCGAACGTCTTGCTTTTCTTCCATCTTCGGGGCTGCAGGATTGGGTGCGTTTTTGCGAGGAACGGGCAAATTGTATTCCTTAGCAACCTGAACCAACCAGCTGTTCTCGTCGTTCATCGCCTTCAGGACATCTGCATCGTTCCGGATGAAAACCGTTTGCAATAGGCTTGGGTCACTTGACTTGTCGCAGTCGCAGTTGCTCTCTCGAATCGAGCGTCCAAACACCGTCAGTGCATAACTCGACAATCCATTCTTGCCATTCTTATTCTGAGCGCTCGCTCCCGCCAATGTCATCGCTCGATCGCTTTCGACGTTGCACAATGCTTTCGCTTGCTCAGTGTTCGATAATGCGATTCGGAGAGCGTCATAGGCCGTTTCAGCAGGCAGGCGACGCAGAAGTGCATGTGAGAAATTGCGACGGTCTAGCGAATTCGTTTCGTTCGTTTGCCAAGTGCGCTGATAAGTTGCCGAATTGAGTATGGTTCTGTGCAACCATTTGAGATCGTAATGATTCTCAATAAATCCATTCGACAGATAGTCTAGTAATTCCGCGTTGCTAGGCGCATTTGCCAAATTGAGATCATCGGGAGGATTGACGATTCCGGCTTGGAAGTAATGTGCCCAAATTCGGTTGACTATGGCTTTGGCAAAGTAAGGATTGTCTTTTCTTCGAAGCCATTCCATCAATGGTTCGCGAGGATCAGAGACGATTGAAAGGTCAACGTATTGGGCACCAAGCAAACGAGCCGTCGGCAATTTTTTTTGCGAGGCAGCCTGATTCTTGCCCTTCTTCTTCGGATCGGCGTTTCCCGGCGGCTTGGGTGCCTTTGCAAACAACTCCGGAAACGGCACGGTCTTACCCTGCTTGATCGCCTCCATGATTTTGTCCTGCAACGGTTTGTTCTTGAGCGTTTTCGAAATCCCAAGTTCGCTCATCATGCTTTCCGCCTCTTTCTTCGATTCAGGCAAAAAGTTATTCATGTTTTGATTTTGATTGGCAACGATACCATCGAAGAGTCGCTCAAACTGGTCGAAGTCTTGTTTCGACCATTGGTCAAACGGATGCTTGTGGCACTGAGCACACTGAATTCGCACGCCACAAAAAGTGTATGCAAAGGAGATCGCCTTTTCCTCGGCTGTGCGTTGATTGAGCCTTGCCCAATAGTACATCAAGTCCGAACGATCGGCGAAGCTCTTTCCGGACTTGTCGTCCAGGATCTTCGTCATCGTTTCGCAATACTCCAGATAGGTTTCATTGGGCTCCCTGGAGACTGCCGTGACAATTCCCTCGACGATCTGATCGTACGGAACGTTTTTGGCAACGCGAGCATAGATCCATTGATACCAGTGTTGGCTGGCAAACTGTGGGATAGGCAAAAAATTCTTTAACTGGTCATCGTTGTTTCCCGTCATGTCGCACAAAAACGTTGTCCACCATGCGGCATATCCGGGAGAGTCTAAAATTCTCTCTATCATCTTTGCCCGCTTGTCACTAGCAGAATCATCCAAAAACGCTCGCACTTGGCTGGAGGTAGGTAATGTGCCAGCCAAGTCCAAAGAAACACGTCGAAAAAACTCTGCATCCGTTGCATCACCAGAAGGATTGATTCCCATCTTGTCCAGCTTCTTCAATACGAGACGATCCACTTCGGTCTTCGCACTGGCGATCTCATGCTGAAGATGCCCTGATTTGCCAACGGGACGCAGCACGCTTACCGGTACCACTGCGTTGTCGTACGACACGACAACATGCGTGTCACCAGCATCGCCAGACGTCACAATCCCCTTTTCATCGATTTTCGCAATCGAGGTATCGTTGCTTGAAAAGCGACATAGCGACGTCACATCCTCTTGAGATCCATCCTCCCAAACCGCAATCGCATGAATCGCTTTGGTTTCATCACGCCCCGCAAATTGGATTTCGAGGGTCGAGACTTCAAGCCGAACAAGCTTTTGAACGTCGGTTTTCTGAGCTTCTTTTCGAATCGGGGCACCGGCCTCAATCCATTTCCTCAGGACCCAGTATTCCCAGCCATTTTTGGCAAAACGTTGCCCACCCTCGTGCATCTCGGCATCCACCGGCTTGAGCAAGATCTTACTAACGAGCGGTTCTTTGACGTTCACGCGGCTCGCATCTTTTTCCAACAACGCTTTCATGTCAGCATCGAAATCGTATCCAAATAGCGAAAGCGTAAAACCACCCTGCCCTTGAAACGACCCGTGACATGCGCGCCCATTGCAGCCCAACCGGCCCAGCAACGGCGATATGTGCCTCTGGAAATCAGGGACCTCCGTCGTTTCCACGCCACCAGACGCGTTTGGTTGAAATCTTGTTTCCAGTGGAGCGACGGGGCCATCGGCCATAGCGAGAATCGACGTTGCAACGAATAACGCAAAGGCCAAGGACGCTTGCACAATGAACTTCGTTGATAAACACCCAATTCGAGTCATGGTTCTTCCTCGGCAATTCCAGTTGTGTATGAAGGCGAGCGGCAAATTGAAAACTACCGTAACTGAATTCGTAAGAATTCAGAACAATCGCATTATCAAAGGTTTTTGGGACAAATGAACAAAGTAGCCGAACGGCGTTCGCCGCGGTTCTCGACGAATGTCGAGCGATTTTGGAAACCGGGGCTAACGCCCACCGGCTAATGGGTCATGGCTTATCCTTCTCCTCTTTGTTGATCTTGGCTTCCTGCTTAAGCTTCTTTGCTTTGCCAACTTTGGAGTCAATGTTCTTGAGATGAACGGAGAGTTGCTGATCCACACGCTCAGATTCATGCCCCTCCGTGCGACCGAGCAGTTCGACAAGCTGCTCCTGACGCTTGGTCAGAGTCGATTGCTCATGTTTCCATCGCTTCTTCTGATTTTCGATCTGCTGAGACAAAAGCTCTCTCAGTACAAGCTTGTCGAACGCTTTGTCTCGAGCGATAGCCTTGGCCATCATCAAATCGATTTTCGATTTCAGCTTCCATGCGTCCAATTCCATCGTGTAAAGATCGGCTTCTCGCTTGGCAAGCCCTTCGAGACGCTTCTTCGTTCGAACGATTTCCCGAATCGCCATTTCATACTCTTTTTGTCGCATCGATTTAAGCGATTGCAACAAAGAGACCAGCTCCGGATGGTGCTCTTGGACGAAAGCGATAGCATCGGCTTCGCTCTGTTCGAGCGCAGGTTGGTTCGGCGAATCGCTAGCAGGCGATTCGCTTTGGGCGAAACAACAACTGGTTTGCACAACCAAAAGCATTGATCCAAAAAGGACGCATCTGGAAATCGAATGGATCATTGGAGGAACACCTTGCCATCTCCAGGGTTATTATTATCGGTCGTTTCCACCGCAGCCAGAACCAGCCAATCTGGTACATCGGCCTCCACAAAGGAATCAGCAAAACTCAAGGAAGCATTCAAATCGCTGCTGCTTGTTTCCTGAACCGAGCCAGAATCATCGCGATCCGTCTGCAAGTCGCCCCAAGCTAGCACGACACTGTTCAAGGACAGCGATGAAGCCAATGACACGGATGAAGCGTTATTGGAGCTGATGGCTTGCACCAAAACAAAGGCTTGCCAACCGACAAAGCAGGCGAGGAAGAGGGATGCCGCGAGAGCAGGGAAAAATAGCCTTCGGCGAGCCCGCGAATCCGATGACACGCGTCGATCTTCTTCAACAATACCGACAGGGAACGACTCGAACTCGGCGGATTGCAATCGAAGAAAAGTATCCACTGCATTTGCCAGAACTTCACTTAACCTGGCATCCTCTAACAATCGAGTTTCGAACGCAACACGGTCAAGCGCTGGGTCCTCGAGCAAATAAAGCATGGACTCCAAATGCATTTGCGATTCGTCTGAATCTGGTGCTATTTTCTTCATGATTTCTCATTCTTTGTCTCGTTCGACATGGATCGCAAGCGCTCTAGTGCAAGTCGCATTCGGGATAGCGCTGTTCCGAGTGGGATTTGCAACGCTTCCGCAATCTCTGCAAAAGTTTTGTTTTCGAAGAATCGGAGCCGCAAAACTTGTCGCTGCTCAACCGACAAACGATTGATCCTATCGCGTAAGCCTTCCGCTTCTTCTTGATCCGCCATCTTCGCAAGCGGGTTTACTTCGTAAGTAGCTTGGGTTTCGAAAACCCCAGCTGAAGCCAATGAACTCGCTTGGTTGTAAGGTTTCTGACACTCGCGAACTCGGAGGGCTTCGCGATGAGCCACACGAAACAGCCAACTCTTTCTCGCTTCAGGTGCAACGTCCGCACCGAAACGGGCGAGCGCCACAAAACTTGCCTGGACCACATCGGCAGCCAACGACCAGTCGCGAACAATCGCCCAAGCGTATCTTTCGAGCATTTTCGAGAAGGCCGAATGGCAATCCGCAACGGTATCTGGATCAAGTGGTCTGTCAGGCACCGCCGCCACAGTCGCAATTCCTCACTGGAGCGTCGTCAAAAACTAGTCCACCCTCTAAGAGCGACGAAAGATTCAGATTATTCATCGATTGGAAAAGATTTCTGTCGACATGGTCGCACTGTGTTTGTTTTCGCAATGTCCGGATTCAATCATGAATGGGGCGGGAGAGGCCACGGCTCCGAACATGCTTTTTTGGACATTATTTTAAGTCATTCATTGCTCGGGAGGGTGAGGCTCCTGCCGAACCTTTGCACTGTTGGCTCGGCAGGAGCCTCGCCCTCCCCCTGTAAACATGTTTCCAACGAGTTTACCTAAGTCATTCATTGCTCGGGAGGGTGAGGC
>JAPLNL010000139.1 GCA_026692905.1 Planctomycetota bacterium | reverse complement strand
CCTTTGGCGGTGCGACGAATCCGGAGGTGTCATTTTCATCACGCGGTCAATTAGAACACCAAAGCGGTGTCCGGTCGGGACGAGCCCGAGCCGGACAAAGCGACAAATATCAAAAGTCCATGTCGGCATGAGTGACTTGCCAAAATTCGCACCTCTCCGACGCGACTATTGAAACGTAGCCAATGTTTTCGTTGTTTGAAATGCTTCACAGCGTTGCCGAATCGGGGCAAGGGAGAGAAAATCGCATTGTTTTCGTTTGATTTCAAGGGAATTAGAATTCTAAATTGCATCGAGATGTGGGTAATGACAAGGCTAGCGGCCAACCGGCTAATTGCCCCGTAAAACACATGACGATGTGCTTAGCGACGATTCCCAAGCTTGCGTCTCGCTAAGCCCACCGGTCGTATCTCCACACCCCAATCTCCCAACTCCGTTGCCATCACTTCATCGACCAACTGTGAGCGTTTCTCACCTTCGCCACCTGCCGAACCGCCTCGATTGATTTCGTTGACCAACGTGAGCACGTCTAACGGTCCCAATGAATTGTCTCCGTCGGGATCAAAGAAACCGTCCGGTTGAGTACTACCGCGCGACGGTAACTGGCCGTTTGGAAACGTGTTGTTGTTGATCAAGTTCACCAATACCAACACATCCAGTGGAGATAGCGCCAAATCGCCGTCGATGTCGAATCGATTTACTTTGTTCTGCCAAGGCGTTGCACTAATCACTTCGATTTTAGCGTCTGCATTGGTAAACGGCTGGACCCACGCACCATTTTCCAATCGACCAGCCTGAGCACGCCAGCTCCCTTGTGCCCCAAGTGTATCGGTGCGGTCCATCAGAATGCGAAGTGTCTTCGAGCCATTGACTGCACTGATGTTCGACGCTTGAAACGCAAGTGAGTTCGCGCCGACCGCACGCAAATCAACAAGCCCAATTCCAAAAAGCTTGTCCGAAGTCAAGATACTCAAATCGACAGCGCTTCGTTCTGCAATTAGCTCGATAGGATTGCTTGTGCCTGTAAATCGGACCATGCCGGGTAGGTTGTTGGCGGGTAGCACCACTTCAAAAAGCTTAGCACCATTACTATCGATGGTTGTCACTTTGGTTAAGTCAGCGGCAGGGACACTGCGAACCGTTGCCCCGCCGACTGTAACGACGAGCAGTCCGTTCTTGATGGCAATCTCATGCGGACCAAGCTCAGTCGCATTGAGCGTCAGCGATTGCGCTGTCCCAACGGTTACGCTAAAGCTTTGACTGCTTGACAAGTCGACGCCGCCATTCAACGTTCCTCCATTGTCGCGAACTCGGACGGTAACTGTAGCAATCCCGTTGCGATCGGTTGCAGGTGTAAATCGGAGTGTCCCGTCGACCGATATCGACGGCAACACGGCAAATAGCCCAGGCGAGTCTACAGAAACCAAATAGTCCGAGACAACTTGTGAGAGCTCATCGTCGCCACCACCTGGTCCAAAGCCATTAGCAAATCCCGTCAATGTGTTCGGTCCACTCACGGCTTGGATCGTCGTATCGGCTGAAAATCGGAACGAAGGGGGATCATTCACCGGTAAAATGGTGATCACGAAGTTCCTTGTCGTACTATCAACACCACCGCTTGCTCGCCCACCGTTGTCCGAAAGCGTCACGGTAACAATTACGCTGCCCGAATTGCTCGGATTCGGAGTAAATAGCAAGGCCCCGTTGGCATTGATTGATGGCTGCACCGCAAAGAATCTTGCATCGGTTGTCACCGTGAACGCAGAGAGTATCTGAGGCGATTCGTCGCTGCCACCGCCGGGTGAAATCCCAGTCACGAAATTGGCTATCGATTGAGAACCTGCCTTTTGTGTCACCGATGTTAAGGGAGGGGTTATCATGGTTGGCGCGTCATTGACAGCTAGAACGGTGACCGTAAACGATCGTTCGGAAATCCCGTCGTCACCGTCGTCAAAGATCTGGTTCGCCCCAGCGTCTATCGCATGAACCGTAATCACCGAAATACCATTTGCATTCGGCAACGTAGTATAGCGAATGGATGCATTCGAACTTCCATCCACAAATGAAATCGACGGATTCGCCACTAACGATGGATTCGAACTTCTTGCAGTGAAACGCAATGCTGGTCCAGTAGCTCGGCCTTTCTTGATGCCTAGAATCTGGGCTGTCTGTTCCGTAGAATCCTCGACGATCGCAGCTGGATTTGTTATCTCGTCAAACGACGGCGAAAGGATCGCAGACTTGATGATAAAATCCAGACCTGAAATGCTATTCGTTCCCGTCAATGCGACACGCCGACTACCATTGACCAGCTTATTGTTAAGGACATGCAGCGTGTCGGTCCGCTGTGGAATGGTGACGATGTCGAGTGTTCCAGTTCCACCAGGGCCCGAGCTGTCGTTGTCAAAGTTCCCCACCACCAGCGGCATTCTCTGGGCGAGTGCGAATTGCCCCAAGCCAACATTCTCAAGTGGTTCAAATCGCACATCACCCGTCCCAGCGAGTGGATCAACCCCGATATTACGGAAGATGGAGATGTTGCGATCTCTAAGATTGCTCGCAATCACATCCATGTCGCCATCGTTATCGATATCGCCAACCGCGATATCAAACGCCCCACTAGCCGTTCCAAGGATCGCCGTTTGCACTCTGAAGGTCCCGTTGGCTTGTCCAAGCAGAATCGATATCGAATTCGAGCTGAAATTAGCCACAGCCAAATCGGCCCGGCCATCGCCATTAAAATCTGTCAAAACTGAATCGATTGGGGTTGCACCCACCTCGTAGTAGCTCGGCTCAAGCGTCCATACTCCGGCTCCGTTACCTCTTAAAATGGTAACTCCACCATTGGGTGTATTGGTGGTCGATGGACTTGCGTGCACGATAGCGATGTCCGTCGACGCATCTCCGGCAAAATTACCGGCGACGATCGAGACTGAGGTTTTACCACCGGTTGCAATAGCTGCTCCAGCGGTGAATCCGCCACTTCCGTTATTGGTAAGCAACTGGACAGTCGAGGCGACTGTGGTACTTCCTTGATTTACCACTGCTAAATCCAGCTTCGAATCACCACCGAACTGACCAGCGACAAGATCAATTGGCAACAGACCAACATTGACAGCCGATTGTGAACCAAAGGTTCGGGCTGTTGGGTTGTAGTTCAGTAGCACGATCACTTTCGAAGAATAGTTCGCCGTCAGCGCAACATCCAATCTAGAATCATTATCAAACTGCCCAACGACCAGCGATGTCGGACCAGTTCCATTGCTTCCAAGATCGACATCGATCTCCGTGGCAAGAAATCCACCCAGGCCGTTATTCAATCGAATACTGAGTTTATTGGCTTCTCCAAGAGCCATCGCGACATCCAGCAATCCATCCTGGTTAAAGTCCCCTGCAGCGATCGCTTGTGGGTTACTGAAGGGTCGAATGGAACTGTAAAGCGGAAATTTTTGAAGAGTAAAACTACTCCCCAGTGGCGTCACGTGAACCAGACTCGAATCGACAGTGGTCGCAACAGCAACCGTTCGTGAGCTTAGCCCCGTCATTGAGTAGAAGCCCTGGGCATCCGTCAACACCCGAGGCTCATTCGCATCGCGTACCCCAAAGTTCGTCGCATCCAGATAGACCTCACGATTAGCAATCGGAACATCGCCAGCATTAAAAACCTTGTCGCCATTGCGATCATCATACAGCCGCCCACTTACTGCGGAATCGCTCGACTGCCCAGTCGATTGCACCCGGCGAATCGCAAAATCACGATCGGTTACCCTACCGCCCGCAGGTAGGAAAATGTTCCAAGCAAATTCTTCACTAGCACCTGGGGCTACTTGTTCGTAACCGACAGGTACTTGAACAACAATCGAATAGGATCGGTAAGAATCGGTACTGAGAAAACGATACGTACCGTCCGCCGAAGTTGTAACCGAGCGTTCCCCTACGTCCAAAAAACCATTCGCGTTGAGGTCAAGGAACACGACTGCGCTTCCAATCGCAGGTTCACCGGTATCAAATACGCCATTCGAAACTGTATCTTCATAGACCCTACCACTGATCACCCCGGGATTGGGAACAAGACCGAGATTGAGGTCGGTATAGACCTGACCAAACTGCAGCTCGACCGCAAGTACTGAAGCCAAAAGGGGGTTTGCGACTACAAAAATGTCAATATTACCATTCGTATCTCCCAAAACGAGATTGCTTGCTGCCGATCCAAATGCAACCCGATGCCCATCTCCACTAATTGATGGTGTATATGAAGCACTTCCCCTACTGGCTTCCATTCCTTCATCATTCAGACTTGCTCGCTTGATCTTTTGTTCGTTTCGGTCGAACACAAAGATATCTTCTGCTGTGGTTGATTTACCAGTCACTAAATTGCGAGCGCTAGAAACAAACACTACATATCGACCATCTGCACTAATCGATGGATCTCGACTAGTTCCGTCTCCCTGAACTCCTGTATCACTCACACTTACACACTGGATCAAGCCCGTACTAAGTTCATGTACAAAGATGTCGTGCTTGCCGTTCGTGTCTCCCTGCACAAGAGTATTTGCATTGGACCAGAATGCGACATACCCCCCGTCGGCGCTTATTACAGGGTTGTAACAATCCGAATTGCTCTGTTGCCCACTACCGCTAACGCTTGCGCGTTTAATCGAATTGGTCGCTCGATCATAAACGAATACGTCCACCACTCCATTGGTATCTCCCGCGACAAGGTTTGTTGCGGCGGATATAAATGCGACGAAGCGTCCGTCAGCGCTTATTGATGCATTGGAACTGTAGCTGTTCCCTTGGGTTCTGGTGTCGCTTACGCTAACTAACTCAATGGACTTCACGGCCCGATCGTACACGAAGATGTCCTCTACGTTGTTCGTGTCTCCAGGAACCAGGTTGGAAGCAGACGAAACGAACGTCACGTACCGACCGTCCGCGCTAATCGATGGCGATAAGCTATCCCTATTCCCTGGTGCACCAAAAGCATTAACACTGACTCTTTCGATCGACTTCGACACGCGGTCAAAAACAAACACATCTACATTGCCAGTGGTGTCCCCTGCAACGAGATTAGACGCTTGCGAGGAAAATGCTATGTATCTCCCATCGGCACTAATGGATGGATCTACACTCGAGTGATTCCCCTGCACACTTTGGCTATTGACACTAACTCTCTCGATCAACATCGCAGTACGATCGTAGACAAAGACATCGCGGTGCCCGTTGGTGTCATTCGGTACGAGATTGCTTGCGTCCGACCAGAATGAAACAAATCTGCCATCAGCGCTTACTCGGGGATTATACATGTCGGCATTCGCTTGGATCGTCTGATTGCGGACAATTTCTACGGGCGGCTTAAACACGGACCATCCGGAAATGGGTTGGGCTGTAAACTGATACGCTCCAGAAAGCAGTTCTTTGGCATGCAAAACACCACTTTCGTCGACTGAAGGTGTTTGAGGACTGTCGCTTCCGCTAATGATGACAACTTTCGCTTCCGACTGTCCGGCGGAACCGTAGACACTCACCGCAACGCCAGGAATTCCGAATTCTACTGCATCCAATCGTCCATTCTTATTGGAATCCGCATACACCTTGCCGCTAACGGTGGCACTAAGTGCTTCTACCGCACCAACGTCCGGTTGGACTCGAACTTTCCCAAGTTGGTCGAGGGTACCAACACTTAAGGAAGTTGCTGCATTAATCGCAGGATTTCCCTCTAGTAAATCATGGACAGGGACGCTGCTATCTTTTCGCTTTAATGATGAAATCCTGCTGGACTGACTTGTATCAGAAAAAATATTATTGCTTGAATCCGACTGTGGAAATCGTGAAATCAGTTCGTTCACTGCCTGATTTAATGCAAAAAGAGAATTGGTAATCTTAACATCACCATACACTATCGAGTTTACGACGGAGGCCGATGTCGACACAATAGACGAATGGGTTATTTTAATTTCTGACTGAATAGCTGAGTATGTAATTGCTTCAGCTACTTTTTCAACCCGATCGTACACAAACATATCTACGTAATTGTTCACATCACCTGGAACCAAATTCTTGGCGTACGATTGAAATCCCACATAGAGGCCGTTAGAACTTATCGACGCTTTAAAACTATGATCACTGCCCGACAATCCAGCGTCGCTTAGACTAATCATCTTTATTTCCTTTGCTATGCGATCAAACACAAAAACATCCTCCCTTTGATTGGAATCATTTGGGACGAAGTTACTTGCACTTGACTCAAAAGCAACAAAACGACCGTCGCCGCTGATAGAGGAGTTGCGACTGCCTTGATTGCCTTGCAATCCAGAAACTCCAATGCTTACCATTTCAGTTGTTTTAGCAAAGCGATCGTAGACAAAGACATCGTCATTTGCATTCGCGTCAGTTGCGGTCAAATTGCTTGCGAGCGAATGAAAAGCCACGTAGCGACCATCTGCGCTTAAGGAAGGCGAATAACTGTCGTTAGTGGCTTGCTGCCCTGTACTGCTGACACTGACTCGCTCAATCAGTTTTAATACGCGATCGTATACAAAGATATCTCTCTTTCCATTTGTGTCCGAGGATACCAGATTAGTTGCATCTGATTCGAAAGTCACGTATCTCCCATGGAGACTAACAGACGGCACAAAGCTATCGCCATTCGGTTGGGCCCCATCAATAGTGAGGCTAATCCTTTCGGTACTTCTTGTCGTACGATCAAACAAGAATACATCTTTTTTTCCATTTGTATCTCCGGACACCAGATTACTTGCATCTGAATTGTATGCCACCACACGCCCGTCTGAACTAAGCGAGATATTGTCGCTATTGTCGTTTGCTTGCGAACCCGAATCATTAACGCTAACGCGTTCCGTCATATTTGTCGAGAAATCATGAACAAAGATATCACGACGAGAGTTAGTGTCACCAGGCACCAAATTACTCGCGCCTGACAAAAAGCCAACCACAAGACCGTCTTCGCTAAGTGAAGGGTTATAGCTATGTGCAGTCGCCTGCTCCCCCGCGCTACTAATGCTAACTCGCTTCATTAGCTTCACTGCCCGATCATAAACGAATATGTCCTCAAATCCATTGGTATCTCCGGGAACCAAATTGCTGGCTGCCGACTGAATCAAAACAAATCTCCCATCTGCAGATATGTCACTTGACTGAATGTTATCGTTTGCAACCAAAAAGCCGCCCCGCACGCCGTTTGCAATCGCACCCAAACCGCCCAAATTGGCAGACAACGTTGAGTTCTCAACGCTTCCGTTTGCTGATGACGACGAGTAAATACCACCTCCTTTATTTGTGTCTAGCGTGCTCCTTTGAACAGTGGCGGTAGCGTTTCCGCCGTAAAAGAAGGCACCACCGAAATCACTTTGATTCTCTGTAATCCACGATTTGTTGAGAGAGGTGTTACCGTTCCAGGATGCGATGGCGCCGCCATAGATTGGGTTCGCGGCATTGAGGCCTAACGCGGCGTTTTTCTTAAGGATGGCTTGGTCTAGATTGAGCGATCCGATCGAAAGGATGCCGCCACCACCTTGAGTTGCTGGTGAGACGCCACCTTGGACTGTCAATCGCGACAATGTTAGCGTTGAATTTTCATGGACCTTGAAGGCGCGGTCGATCCCCTGCGCATCGATGATAGTTTCGTCATATGTATCTCCCGCGATGGTGATGTTGCCTTGGGTGTCAAAGTCGCCGGTGGTTGCGTTGTTCCAACCGCCAGGGTTGGCGATGCCGAGTGAAACGAGTGACGTTCCAAACGTCGATGCGGGATCGACTACTGCAGCAAGATCGATGGTGTACCTACCAGACTGTAGGATGATTGTTCGCGGTTCAGATGCTGCTGAATTCGCGGCCATGATTTGGCTTCGGAGGGTGCCTGGTTGTAGAGAGTCAGCGAAGGAGGTTACGTAGAGGACCGATGAGTCGTTGATGCGTACGTTGAACAATCCGATATCGCGGGCTTCAGTTGTTTTGTTGCCGACGAGCGAGTTTAATTTGCCTGCGACTGTTGAGATAACATAATCACCGAAGTCAAGTGCATCCCAAGTGCCGCCGGGGGCGGTGAGGATGTAGGTTACAGTGGCTGTCTTGGCAGTTGTGGTGAGTGAGTTGGGTTTGAGTGTTGCAGCTAGTTGATCTGCGGGGCCCCACTGACGAGTAACGATGAGGTCGTCGTTGCCGATGGTGGTTGTATTGATGCCACTGCGATGACTGAACTCAACCGTGAACTCAGTAGTGGATCCACCGGCGGTGGTGATGTTCTGCTTAGAGACGAGTCTCGCTGCAGGTGCGAAGACGTCGGCGTTGATGGCATTCGAGGCACTTGAGCGACCGCCGGTGGAAACGTAAAGTTTGCCGTTGGCGATCGGATCTACCGTGCTGAGGATCGCTTTTTGAACTTCGGCTACAGTTGCCTCTGGAAATGCGGACCAGATTAACGCTGCTGTCCCAGCGACATGCGGTGTCGCCATGCTCGTTCCGTTGGCGCTGCCGTAACCACCACCGGGCAAGGTACTTCGAATCCCTACACCTGGGGCTAATAGGTCAACAGAATTGGCTCCATAGTTCGAAAAACTGGCCGTACGATCGGCGGCATCCGATGCAGCCACGGCAATCACACCATCGACTTCATAACTGGCTGGATAAAACGGCGTCCGGTCGTTATCGACCCCTTGGCCTAAGAAGTTACCGTTGCCTGAAGCTGCAACGAAGAGAATGCCTGCGTCGGAACTATCTTGGATGGCTGCTTCGAGCGACACTTCAAAGCCACCTGGTTGCCCCCATGAGTTGTTGAGAACGCGAACGTTGGCACCCTCTGAGACGCGACCGTTAGGCTCGACACGAAACCGTTCACGCATTTCGCGCGCGTAGTTGATCGCTCGAATCGCGGCTCCCGAGTCTCCTTGATTGTTGTTATCAAGTATTCGAAGGGACATGAGCGAAGTTTGCCAATTGACGCCTACCACGCCGGTTGCGTTGCCACCGATGGCTCCGATCGTTCCGGCCACGTGCGTGCCGTGACCAAGTTCATCGGATGGATTGTTCGGTGCGAATGGATCGCCTGCGCCCGCCCGAAAATTCACGCCAAAGAAGTCATCGAAGAATCCGTTGTTGTCCGTGTCGCGGCCGTCTGCCCAGTTGGCATCCGCAAGCAAGTCACTTGCATCGATTCGCCCGTTGTTGTTCAAGTCAGATACGAACGACGCATTCGGGCCTGATGCGAAGCCTCCGAATACGAGCGAGTAAGGAGTAGTCGCAGACCGAGTGACATTATTCAAATCGTAAAACGTAATGAGTCCATCGCTATCGATATCGACCAATTTCGATCCATCGTCATCGAGGTACTTCGGTGGTAGCTCACTTTGATTGAGCCAAATGTTCAAATACAAGTCGGGATGAGTTGGATCGATGCCCGTGTCTACGACACCGACGACGGTGGAGGAACTACCGCGAGAAAAGTCCCACGCATTCGTTACATCGATCTTTTCCATGCCTGGCATAAGTCCAGCCACAAACTCAGGATCGTTGGGGGTTGTTGATTGACCTTGGATCAACTGATTGAGGCTAAACGACTGCACGTTTTCATTCTGGCTCAGACTCGACTCAAGCACACTCTTGGTCGCACCACGACCGCGAACGAGCAGTAATCCGTCGATGCCCAGGCCACTGATGATGGTGAAGTCACCGTAAGTTTGATTGAGGAGTGCGTTGCCTTGGCCAAGAGTGCGAAGCGATTTCGCAGCCGAGTTGGTCAACTGGACAATCCATTCACCCACAGCCGGTTCGACGGGGCCGGCGATCCCAGCTGGAAGCGACTTGTCGACGCTCGCCAATGATTCGAGCGATACTCGGTCGACGCTTGGAAACGATTCAAACCAGTTCATCGGACCAGCTGTTTGAGGATAGGAATCGCTACCCCCCAAGTCTGACGCTAGCATTCGTCGAGATTCGAGCAATTCGTATTGCAATCGGGGTTTACGCGAAGAACCATTGCGGGCAGACCGAGCGTGTTTTCGATTCATTTAATTGGTCTTTTTGGCTGACATCTTGGCTGAATTCCAATGGGACAATATGTTAGTCAAAAATTCAACCGTGTGTAGCGAGTTGTACCTAGCTTTCTCTTGAAGCGGTCGGTTTTGATGGAAATTCAGCGGTTAAATGCGAGCTTTAACTGCGGAGCAGTGGCATTTGACAGCCACGGATGAAATCCGTGGTCGACATGGAATGGACTGTTTGAGAGTCGCGGAGTGACGGCATTCCCACGAAATCGACTTGGCCCGATGATCAATATTGCAATTGATTGAGGAATGTTGTTTGGCCAATGCCGCTCCTTCAGAGCTCTGAATCAATTGGGGCGTACTACCTGGGGTTTCGTTCGCGGCGCGAATTTTACCCCAGGCTGAAAAATCCCATCGCATTCGCGATTCTATCGCAGTAGACACATCCAACAAAAGTAGTAGGTACGCTCCGTCGTGCCGTCCGCCGCGGTGTGTTTACTATGATTCTTGGTGAACGGCACATGGAATGTGCCTACTACTTTGACACGCAGACAGGCTGGGTAAGCTGTACCGCCTGCCGAAGTCAATTTGTCTTATTTGTAATGAAGTTGCCGAATAAACCAGTGGTTATACGAATAGGAGTTGTCATGCCCGATTTGAATTGTTGATTACATGCCTTCACGCTCTCGCACAACTATCAAAACGAAGCGGCTAAAGGCTATCTTTCTAGCCCATCTTTTCGGGCTCATAGCAGCGGCAACTTCACAGGCTGCTAGTATTCAAGAAGACGATGAGGAACGGATCACGGCTCGTCCTGCTTCGATGATGAAGCAGCCGACGCCGCTACTAGAACCTCGGATCAATGTTGCGGAAGAGCCTCGGACGGCCGACGGTGCCGCTACCGCGAGTCGACTTCGAGGGCCCGCAGGGAACACGAATTCCGCAAATCGCGACGCTGAGGCAATCACGTTTACCTCCAAAGACGTCGTCTCTGGCCGTGAGTCATTGCCTCTTTCCAGTACCGATCTTGGTAGCTTGCTGAAAAAATCTTCTTCCGGCTTGAGCTCCAACGTGCAAGCCAAGACTCCTATCGTCAGCGACCCTCGTATTCGTGGCTCGCGAATCGGTGCGCTCGCGGCCTCAGGTTCGCACTGGGTCCCAGCACGTGCTGACTTGGACACTATCTTGAGTAAGTTCGATTCACGTCAAATCAAAAGCGTTGAGATCATTCCTGGCCCTTATTCGTCTCTCTACGGCCCCGGCTTTTCATTTACCGATGTGCAGTTGCTCGGTTCGCCACGCTATGCGAGTGGGCCACAATGGCATGGTAGCAGCGACGCAGAATACAAAGTCAACGGGAACCAATTCTTTGGGCAGCAAACGCTGTTGACCGGAGCTGCCGATTGGGGAGCTCGATTCAACTATGCTGCGCGCGACGGCGGTGACTATCGTGCAGGTGGGCGACTTGCAATCCCCTCCAGCTATCATTCCCAGGAGATGATTTTGGCGCTTGGGAAGGACTGGAAAGAAGACTCGATCGAACTCAACGTATTGCGATTGGACCAAACCGATGTAGTATTTCCTGGCTACGTTTTCGATCTCGATTACTTGGTCACCGACGGATACGAGGCAACGCACACCAGCCGTGATCGCGGTGGTGTTGATTCGATAGAAACCGAGGCTTGGTACAATCGAACTCGGTTTGAGGGAAACGCTCAAAACCCACGCAAACGACCCTTCTTTCCCGTTCTCAACGATATTAACTACAACGGGGTAACGGATGTCGATTCGATGTCGACCGGCTATCGGCAGTCCTTTCATGTTGGTGACTTAGACAGCGACTCGTTCCGTTTCACTTTCGGGCACGACTTGAGATTCGTCAAACAGGAACTCAACGAAATCGCAAGTGGCGTTACGTTAGGGCTCCCGATTCCGTTTGCGAACCGGAACTCGCCCATCCCACGATCCTATATCGCCAATCCAGGATTGTTTGCTGAGTATCTCGAAAAGCTAGGCGACAAAGTTGAGGTGCGCGTGGGAGCACGCGCGGACTACGCATCAAGTGATCTCTCCAATGATCCTGCAAACATTCCAGTGGGACTGGATACATTTCCTGCAACCTATAGCAATATCGTTGGAACCAATGCATACCAACGCGACTTTGGATTGGGAAGCTGCTTTGCTAGCCTGCGCTATGACCCGACCGATACATGGACAACTTCGCTTAGCGGAGGTTACGCTGAGCGAGCCCCAAACTTAACGGAACTCTATGCTGCTCAACCATTCATGTTGGTCTTGCAAAATGGACTAAATAACGTCACAGGTGATCCAACCTTGGCGAAAGAGAGACTCTTTCAATTGGACCTCGGTGCCGAGTACCATGATGACTGGCTCAAGACAGGTGGTCGCGTATTTCACTCGTGGGGACTCGACTACATCACCTTTGAAAACACACTTGTCAATACAGTGCCACCCAACGGAGAGGTTGGTCAAGTAAGCCTTCGGTATGTCAACACCGATTTGGCGACCATTCTCGGGGGTGAATGGTTTGGTGAGTTCATGCCGAAAAGTCCGTTAACGCCATTTGCGAATTTGCGAGTCGTGGATGGTCGCGATCGAACTCGAAACGGTAACTTTGCAACGACGAACGGAGATACCTTTACCGCCAGTCAAAAAATAGCTGGGCGAGTCCGCGGCGCATTCAACCAAGGGCAAGTTGCGGCTTCGGCAGAGGAACCTTTACCAAGCATGCCGCCTCTTGAATCGCGGATCGGATTGCGATTGCACGATACCAGTGCACAACAAGCGTGGAGCATTGACATTTCGGCGCGCATGGTCAACAAGCAAACACGCGTGGCCACCAGTTTGCTTGAGACGGCGACGGCAGGCTTTACGACCTGGGATACGCGCGGAGTTTTTCGAGTGCCAAGAACAAAGGGGGCGGTGGTGGCGTTAGGGGTCGAAAATATGTTTGACCGTCTCTATCGCGAGCACTTCGATTTCCGCACCGCCAGCGGTCTATCCATCTACCAGCCGGGTGTGAATTTTTACGTAAGCACGAGCCTCACGTATTGATTCGGTATATAAGGCGAGTGGCAGATGAACAACCTGGTTCGTGCGTGCAGAGATCAGGCACGCTTCGCACAATTCCACGGCGGCT
>JAPLNL010000138.1 GCA_026692905.1 Planctomycetota bacterium | reverse complement strand
GCCCAGGACGAAGCTATCCGCGCGAAGCATACACGCGACGAGCAAAATCCACGCACTTTCAAAAACGAAAAAAACCAGAAAAGACCAATGATTCAGATCCAAAAGCAGCAAAGTGAGTGCCATTGGGCGCTAGCCCCGGTTTTCCACTCGACATTCGTCGAGAACCGGGGCTAGCGCCCATCGGCTAATTAATACGAAAAACAAATGCGGATATGCTTAGTGATGACTATCGGAGCGAGTAGGCTCTTTGGCAATAGCATCGCTCCGCGATTCTCCGTCAGCTTCGTTCAAGGCCGACTGTGGATTTCATCCGCGTCCGCAGAACTCCAGGGTCCCAAAGTTAAGCCTAGCGTGCGAATCGCCGATGCGGCTACTTACTGACTTTTTCTCGTTTTGGTAGGACCCAATTCTTGCGTGGGTAGTGGCAGGTGTAACCGCCTGGGTTTCGAACTAAGTAGTCTTGATGATCTGGCTCTGCTTCCCAGAAATCGCTCGCCGGTTTGACTTCCGTGACGACTTTGCCCGGCCATAATCCGGATGCGTTCACGTCCTCAATCGTGTCCAACGCAACACTTTTTTGTTCGTCGCTGGTATAAAATATGGCAGAGCGGTAAGAAGCGCCGCGGTCATTACCCTGGCGGTTTTTTGTCGTTGGATCATGGATTTGGAAGAAGAACTCCAACATTTTTCGGAAGTTCGTCTTGGTTGGATCGTAAATAACCTCGATCGCTTCGGCGTGATTACCATGATTGCGATACGTCGCATTCTTTACCTCACCGCCGGTATATCCGACGCGTGTCGAGACCACACCGGGTTGCTTGCGAATGAGGTCTTGCATTCCCCAGAAGCAGCCTCCTGCCAAGATTGCTTTTTCGGTCTTCTCTTTAGTCGGTGGCTGCTCCTGATTCGAGCTGGCAGTCGCTTGGCCTGGCGACTGAGCCCTTGCAAAAGGTGCCATGATGGCCACGCCAAGGACTGATATGCCCGTCATTATTGTCAACCAAGAAACGGTTTGAAGATTCATTTTGATTTGCTCCGAAAGCCGAAAGGAAGTTTCGTAGTGAGTGGTGCCTTATTTTACCACACCGTACGTATGGAGCCAGCCCGCCAAAGCAAGGTGACATCTATCAAACCCCAACATATTTCATCGGAATGCAAAATAGGGCAAAAATTAGGGTGACGGCCCAAGAAATGGACGATTCACCAAATTTGCCTTGGGTAACCGTACGCGTTGTTTGCGACTCACTAGAATAGGGGTTCATTTCCCGCCTCGTTGTCCTCCACAGAGAACTTTCCAATGCGCAAATCGTTGTTCTGTTTTACTATCGTAGCCTTTTTTCTTTTGGCCCACGGCGACTTTTACCAATACCGGGCTTGCGCTCAGGACGCAGCTCGTCCGTTTGCTGCAATTGTTCCGGGGGCGCGTGTGGCCATCATCGGCGACTCCATAACAGAACAAAAGCTGTATAGCAAATTCATGGAGGCATACTTGCTGGCTTGCACTGGAGTCCCTGATGTCCATGTTTTTCAATTGGGTTGGAGCGGTGAGCAAGCGGGTGGCTTTGCCGCCCGCATGGAAAACGACATGACTGTCTTCGGTCCAACTGTTGCAACACTTTGCTACGGTATGAACGACGGTTCCTACCAACCGTACAACGACGAGATCGGCAAGAGGTACGAAACCAACATGCGCAAAATCCTAGAGAAGATGGATTCGCTTGGGGTTAAGTCGGTTGTGGTCGGATCGCCAGGCGCTGTCGATACCAACTTTTTCCGCCCCGGACAGAATATGGGGGACAGGCCAGCCCATATCGCTTACAACGACAACTTAACGCATTTGCGTGACATTGATCGAAGCTTGGCGAAGGAAAAGCATCTTCTCTTTGCCGATGTGCATGCGGCCATGTTTGATGCCATGACCCAAGCGCAGGCTGCGCTCGGAAAAGAATACGATGTTTGCGGCAAGGACGGATTCCATCCAGGAAACAATGGCCAGCTTCTCATGGCTTTCGCGTTCCTAAAAGGCCTTGGGGTCGATGGCAAAATCGGCGAAGTGAACGTGGATTTAAAGGGCACCAACTCAGTTACAAACGGTCATAAGCTTTTAAGTGGTTCGGCTGGCAAGCTTGAGTTGGAAAGCACCCGGTGGCCGTTTTGCTTCGAAGGTGATGAAAAGTCATCCAACAGTACACGCAGCATCTTGCCCTTCACTTCTTTCAATGCCGACCTGAATCAATTTGTGCTCAAGGTAAAGGGGTTGGACACTGCCAATGCGACTATAAAATGGGGAAATGCAGAAAAGAAATTTACACGTGAACAACTGGCATCGGGGATAAATCTTGCGGCGGAATTCTCGGAGTCCCCATTTGATGTTTCATTCAAAAAACTGATCGAGGCGATTGCTGTCAAGCAAAATTTCGAGACTTACATGATCAAAATGATCATCACGGATTTTCGTTCGGTGCCCAGAGAAGTCGCCGAGAACGCCGAGCTCAAGCAAGCCATTGCTTCGTTCCGAAAAAGTTTGCTGTCGAGCCAACAGCAACTGGAACTGGCCGTTCAAAAGACCCTTGTACCGGTTAAGCATACACTGCAGATCACGCCTGCTAGCTAAAGCGAGCCGCACTGGAAGGGGGTACCCCGGGGCCGAATATCATTCTGATTTTGAGGATCAATCTAGATTTGTCGATTAATTTGTGGAAGTGTTTGTAAATCGAAATTCATTTTCCGCTATCGAGTCTCAATCGAGAGTTATTTTAACAAATCACCTTATTGAGATTAGTCGAGTGTTATGAGGGGTTTGAATTTTCCATGAGTGGCGTCGCGTATCGTCTGAAAGACTTGGTTTCCTTTAACCGCTATATCTTGCGCGAAGGACTCGTGTTGGATTTTGATGTCTTTACGACGGACGCGAGCAATCCGCATATCCGTTCTATTCGGAAGGGCACACCGATATCGTCTGAAGTTGAGAAGTATGCCTCAGCGAACAACTCACTGAGACTTTTCATCCGTCCCGAAGACGTAGACGGATACCTGTTGCTACTTGAATCGATTGCCAATAACGAGGATTCAAAAAGATCCGTGTCAGGACTGTTTCGCGACGCTGCATACATGCAATGGATTAGGGAAACCTACACAGCAGCTTTGGATAGCAGAGACACTCTCTCGATTTTCGATTCCGCAATGGTCAATTCAGAACGGATGATTCGATGGTTTAAGTTAAATCCTTCTTTAAGAAGTGTTTTAAACGTTCTTGAGAATGCGAGCACATGGCAAAGCGTTGCGATCAACACCGCTACGGTTTGCTCTTATTTCGCGTTTGCTTTAGGTGCCAAGGGCGAATCGCTTTTGGAATTAACTCGGGGTGCATTGCTAGCCGACATTGGCTATTTGGATGTGAACGCGAACGCCCTTCAATCCTTAATGTCTCCATCGACCGAAGAGATGAGATCCTTGAATTCGCATCCATTGCGAGGATTGAAGCGGCTAGCAAGCGTGGATCGAGCAAGCTGGACTCAGATGATGATGGTGTATCAGCACCACGAATGTTTGGACGGTAGTGGCTTTCCTGTGGGAATTCCGTCAGATCAGATTAGCGATGCGGCCAAGATGTATTCCGTTATCGAACGTTTTATGTCTTTGGGTGGCAACAGACATCCATTCACTTACACTGATATTCACGAAGCGATGGTGCATCTTGAACGAGAGATCGGAACCAAAATTTCTAAGGAGCATTTCCAATGCTGGAAATCGATAGTTCGAAATGTTTTGTAGACGTTAGCAGAAGGTTAGAGGATCTGATCTTCCTAACCCCCGCTCTTTCCGAAATCCTGCAATTAGAGCGAGGTGTGACAGACTCTAAATGCAATGAGCAAAGAAAGTTTGCGAGGTTTCGCTGCAATTCCTATGGAATCATGGAACAGGCGAACGATTCAAACCGAAACCTCGACCGACAAGAAACTTGCAAAGTGGTCATTCGCGATATCTCCAGAAATGGTTTTGGAATAATTGCCCATCAGCAATGGTATCCTACTCAGATCGTAAGGCTATCACTGCCGACAGGTCAGTCGTATTGCCGAGTGACCAGGGCACGATTCCATGGACCTGAATGTTTCGAAATAGGCCTCCAAGTTCGCAAGTTCGTAAGTTACCCAAATGCAGCGGGCCAGGAAGATTGAAACCGCAGACGATAATAAGCACATCGTTATTCGGTTTTTCGGTCCGTTGGAACCGTGTTCGGCGGATTAAGTTGACGCAAAACACCGTTGACCTTGGCGCAACGTTTTCCCTTGGCGGCTAGAAGCGGTGCGGTAGAGTAAAGCGATTGTCTCAATCGCTTGTCGGGCATTTTCTGTGTTTTGGGTGATCGCAGGCTTAGAAGCGGATTGAGCGTTGAATTGTTTGGAATTGGCGGTTCTCAATTCAGAAACGATTGAGGACAATCGTTTTACACTCTTGCTTGGCTTAGTGCGCCAATCATGTCGGTTGTCGCATTTTCGACTGCTGCTTGCCAGTTGCTGGCCCCTGCGTACTTTGGATTTTCGAACGCAAAGATGATACCGCGCGAGCTATTGACGATGGCTCCGAGACCATTCGAGTCCATGCCATGCACTACATCTACTGCCGAGCCCCCTTGCGCGCCATAACCTGGAATCAAAAGCCAAGCGTTGGGCATTCTCTTTCGCATCGCCTGGAGCTGTTCTGGATAAGTTGCTCCGACGACCGCGCCAATGCAACCATACCCTGTGGGCGACGAAGCCGATTTGAGAGCTTGTTCCTGAACAAAGTCGGCCACACGGTCCGAGATCGTTCGCGAGTCGACGGATAGATCTTGCAAGAAGCCGCTGCCAGGGTTGGACGTCTTTACTAGAACGAAGATGCCAGCACCCACTGCAGTCGATTGGTCGATGAAAGGCTGGAGAGTATCGGAACCGAGATAAGGACTGACCGTCAGCGCATCGGTTCCCCACGCACTCTGTCCATGGGTACCGAGATAAGCTTTGGCGTATGCGGTGGCAGTGGACCCGATATCGTTGCGTTTGGCGTCCATCACAACGATTAGCCCCTTACTCGAGGCATAGCTGCAAACTTTCCCTAGGGCCAAAATACCATACGGGCCCAATTCTTCGAAGAAGGCACTTTGCGGTTTGACCACAGGCACCAGCGCATGCGTTGCGTCGATCACTTCGCAGCAAAATCGCTCGTACGCGATTGCCTGAACTTCAAGCGATGCATTTTTGGCAACTTGCAAAGCTTTGGGAAGCTGCTCAAGTCGCGGGTCCAAACCAACGCAAACCGCGTTGCCTTTGTCGTTGACAGCTTTTGCAAGTCGATCTCCGAATGGTTGTTGCATCATACCTAATAGATTACTTCTTGGGCTTATTGGACGGGTTCTTGGTGGGAGCGGCTTCTGCGGGCTCTGATTCGGTAGGCTTGACTGGTTTGCCGACAAGCATTTTCAAAATATTATCGTCCACCTTGGCTGTGAGGTGCTTTGGTTCCGGATTCTCTTGCTTGGTATCGTCCTTAGCAGTGTCCCTCAAGTCTTTCGGCTTAGGTGTGGTCAATTCGCTGTCGGTTTCACTGTAGGGTGGCTCATCCAACAGAGTCAGGACAATTCGAACCGGTGTGTTGCGAGGAGGAATGCGATCGGTAAAGGCTTCGAACATGAGGGCCGCATTGGACTGCTCACTCTGGACTGCAACATCCATAGTTGAAGTGCTAAAATTGGAAACCGAAATCAACTCGCCGCTGTCGCCAAGATAATGCTCATTGCCTTCCTCGTCTTTGTATATTTTGCTGCCGGCGAAGACCCAGTCCCAGGTCATGGCCTTCTTGGAACCTGACTTGCGTATCCAGTTTTGCGCCAGTGTCCCCTTGGTTTTGCCTTCTTCATCGAGCCAGAGCACATAGGCCCTGATGGTCGTTCCATGAGCTGGTTTAAACGGTTCGAAACTGGCAGTGCTGCCAGCTTTGGCACCGATGGCCAGCAGGCCCGCATGAACCAGTTGTGACTTAGCAAAAACAGCAACCACGGCTTCGTGCTCTTTGGTGCCTGCAGGGCAAGCGAACAGCTCCAGCGGCACATTGCGCTGAACAATGTAGCCATCCAATACCACAACCTGCTCATCTTTGTTGATCCAAATCCGATTCTCGCGATGGAGCAATTTCCCGTCCTTGGGAGGTTGAAATTGGTCAGCAACGATCTTGAGTAAGTCCGATTGACTCTTCCACGCGTCGTCTGCGAAACCATTCGCTGACAACGTGCAAGCTATAGCCAAAACGATGAATCGCATGGAGAAGCAAGCGATTGATGCAGTTCGAAGCATGGATGTCGACATGGTATTTTGGAATCCCGAATGAGACCGACGAGCACGATTTTTTGGAACGGATGGAACATCAAAAGTCTAGTCAAAAAATGAAAAAAAATTTATTCCGGAACTGTTACCAAGAAACAGGCGTAGAACGCTTGCATCTTAAAATTCTGGAACAACAATTGGCGTTCAATCCCGGAAAGCACGTTGCACTAGCGATGCGATTTCCGGACGGACGAATCTTATCATTATTCGCTAACGTCGACGAGTGACCTATGGACTGGGTAAAGCCCAAGCATCGCGCAAGGCAAATGAAGCAATCCGAAATCTCGGATGCAGAGATTTCTGCAAGCACCTGGCTCAAACAGCTTTGCGAGGAAAATGTAGCGATCCTTCAAAGTTCCCTTCCCGTCCGAGGGACGCAATCCAAACTGAAGACTGCCAAGGTGGGCGTTTCCGAATACCTTCGCGCGACAACATGGGGGACGGGGGTTTGGGATGTTGAAAGTACGAGCCGCCAAGAAAGTCTTCACGATTTGCAAGATTTGTTTGGCTCAGCAGTGCCCAAATCCAAAGGCAAAAAAACGCCTAGTTCCCATAGTGCCGACCCAGCCAATATTACAGACCGAGAAGCCAGTGCGCTCCAATCGGCAAATGCAACCAAAATCGGCAAGTGGATTTCACAACAGCTTCCCAAAGCCAGTTATGACCCCTACGTAGCGTTAGCTTGCGCAGGCTGGATCCATGCGTTGCCGGAAGCCGGTCGGAGAATTTCGCCAGGTCTCTGGCTAGAAGTTCTCCAGAGCGCGCTGACTCAAGTGGATCGAGCCTGGGAAAGCGGACCTACCGAAGGACTCTTCCCATGGATGATTTGGGCCTGCGAAATCCCGCTGGCCCTCGCAAAGCAGCTTTCGCATCTCGGTGGCAAAGATCGTATCGTTAGCGAAACGCTCAACCGCATAGCGCTACTGCTCGAAGAATCCTCGGATAACCCACAAGCCTTTCTAGCCAGAGGTGGCCAAGATCTTCGCGCATTGCTCGCTTGTATTATGCGATGTCGCTGGTCAGCAGACGCGGTTGGGGCCAGGAAATGGTTTCCTCCCCAGCGGAAGGCTCTTTCCAAATTAGCAATCGCTGGTCTGGCACTGACCGATGCTGATGGCAAACAATTGCTGTTTGATCGCGTCGATTCAACGCTCGACGAAGAGTTCTGGATCAAGTTGAATCAACTCGCAGGCAAAAACAAAAAACTGCAATTGGCAACCGCTTGTGCTCTGCCCGATACGATAGGTAAGGCTATCGGCGAAAAACCAGCCAAGCTTCGAAAGGTTGTGACGCTCGATGTCTCCATGCCAAACTACAGCCATTACTGGGAAAAGAACTCGATCGCGACGATGCGGCGATCTTGGCGAGAACGCGGTTGCCGAGTTGCGGTGGATTTCTCAACCGATGTGATTTGGCTCGATGTTATTGGAAACGATGGGCAACGCGTCATCAGCGGTGAATGGGATGTCGAGATCTTCCGAAAGAAAAAACAACTCCAAACCGATGTCTCCTGGCAAGAGGTCTGTTGGTTTACCGACGACGACGTCGACTACCTCGAATTGGAATGCGAAGTCGAAAATGTTTGCAAGATCCAACGTCAGGTGATGTTGATGCGAGAAGAAGGCGTAGTCTATTTCGCGGATGCACTCATCGCAGAAGAACCGGATCAATGGTCTGTTAAATCTACTTGGACAGTTTCGGACGACATCGAACTTCATTCCGACCCAAAGACCACCGAAGGCAGACTCGTTCGCACAGGGAACACAAACAAGACGGCAGCGTTGCTATTGCCGGTTGCAATGCCAGAATGGCGACGCTCAGCCAGCCACAGTCGAATGGACTGCAAAGGCCAAGTGCTTTCGCTGCAATGCGAAACGGCAGCCAAAAATCTCTACAGTCCGCTAGTCATGTCGCTGCGCGGGATCGAAGCCACTCCTGCATATACTTGGCGACAGCTCACCATCGCTGAGGAGCTTCGCAACCAGCCTCGCGACGTCGCCGAGGCTTATCGCGTTCAAGTCAATCGCGATCAGTGGGTTTTCTACCGATCACTAACACCTTGTACTAGGCGAACAGTCATGGGGCTGCACTTGAACACTGAGTTCTACGCGGGGCGTTTTTCACGCGACGATGGACTTTTTGAGCCAATCGTGGAGGTCAACCCGGAATAAATAGTTGTCCATTGAGACAATGCTGCCAGCCTACGGTACCTTTCCTTTGGCTGATGATATTAAGGTAGCTAGTCTTTTAAATGTTGCCGCTAAAAGTCAAATGGGCGGCGAGTCCAAGCTGGAACGAAGTAACTCCGGCAGCGATGGGATGACCGATCCTGCCACGCCTTTTGATCAACGTGTAAACGGTAACTAGGACTACAATCGTACCAATCGATTTCATTACCAAAAACAACGCCAAGTCAGAAACGGCTACCCGTTCGACTTGATCCAAGTTCATCAACCAGCGCCCGATCGGATTTTCTTCGAGTTGTTTTAACGATTCCCGATACTGGATCGTCAAAAGAATATCGTAAATGGCAACCGCAGCGATGACTAGCAAATAAGTCACCGTCGAAATTGCCGATTTTCTCCATCGCCGGTATGCGGTCAAAAGGCCGGCCCACATTTCCGGCAAACTAGGGAAAAGCGATCCGAGTCCTTGGAACCGGTTCGTCTGGTAGGTAAGTTTTTGCGCATCCATTTCATTCTTTCCTGCTAGGATCGAGTCAGATGATTCAACGCATGTTCGTTAAGCCGAAATGCAGTTGAACATGGTCTTCCAGGACTCGACTACTTAGCGGTAATCGTGCCAAAGACTATCCATTGTCAGAAAACTTTGGTAATGCGCTCCCTTTCCTCCCAAAGATAGGCTCAGGGGGCGGATCCTTGCCCCGCACTTTTCCTCCAGATTTTCACTGCCCAATTGCCTTGCAGTGGAGCCAACCCACAAAAATGGCAATCGGGTCCCAACTGGGCACGCCGCGCACAATGACGGGTAAAAACCCTTTCAAGGGAAAATAAATAACCGCTAATGACTGACAGCTTTATAGGCAGTCGGATTTCAGGGTAGGTAGTTCGTTCGAACCAAATGTTGAGCGGAAACCATAAAACCCTTATCGCCAAAAGATGCTTCTGGGAAAACCAAAGAAAAAATGGGTTGTGTATTTCAGCGACAAGAAACTGCCTCCTTCTTAGGCTGCAAAGTGTCGTCCGGTGTAAAACGATTGTCCTCAATCGTTTCGGCACGGCCAAGCCACTTACGAACAACTCACAATCGTAACCAACTCCAAACCGCGATTTGTTTAAGTCAACTTGGTTGAGATAAACCTGAAGTGCTTGTCAAGCGATTGAGACAATCGCTTTCCTTTTTTTTGGGTTAGGCCTACTTAGAGCCTAGCCACACTGTGGCGAGCAAATGAGTCCGGTGCTTGGAATCAGCCGCCAAACATACGCTGGATATTGAACGTATCGTTGATGAGTACCGCTCCCATCAAGCAAAGCAGGCCAAGTACGCCAGCCATGGTCAGTTTCATTTGCAGGGCTTCGTCAACGGGTTTGCCTCGCACAAGTTCGGCTGTCAGGAACATCATGTGCCCCCCATCCAACGCCGGAATAGGTAGGAAATTGATGATTGCCAAATTCGCACTCAACATTGTTAGGAACATCAGCAACGGTGCGATCCCCTTCGAAGCCGCATCGGTCGCTTCCACCGCAATCATTGCTGGCCCACCGACCACTTTGAACGGCATTTTGCCCTTCACAAGCAATTCTAGAAACTCCAAGACATTGCCCATCCGTCTTCGTATTTCAACAACTCCCATTACTAGAGAACTTGCAAGAGTAGTCGATTTGTGTTCCAGCTGGAGTTGTGTAAAGAGCACGCCGCGCTCGGGCCAGAACCAAACGGTTTCTTGATGGATATCAACATTGGTCTTAGCGACTTTGCCATCGCGTTCATAGCTAATTTCGACCGGCATTCCAACTCGAAACAACTGAGACAGGTTGTGAAAATACTGAATGTTTTGGCCGCCACTCAGAGGTGATTCGGCGGTTAACGTTTTAACCCCGACGGAAAACACGTTCTTGAGGTACTCTGCGTCAACTTCGCTGCTGCCATCAAATTTGAATTGCGTCACAACGTCTCCAGCAGCCATTCCACTTTTGGCAGCGAGCGAGCTCGATTCGATTTCGCTGACGACATTGGATGGGGTATAAACCAAGCCTGTGCCGGCTAATTCAAATCCCGTGGGCCCGAGTGAGCCTTCGCCGCTGCTAACAATAAAATTCTCGGGGATTTTCCAATCGAGCTGAAACCGAGACTTGTCTTTATGTTCCACTGTCAACGAAGCTGCTTTGCCGTGCAGCGACGCGACGAGCAAAGGCAACGTCAGGGCGTCGACAATAGGTTCACCGTTCAGCTCAATCAATTTGTCCCCCTCAACCATGCCCGCCTTTGCCGCAACAGAATCAGGCAATATGGCTACGACAGGTCCGGGCTCGAATCTCAAACCAAAACTTTTCATCGGAATCGGCGGCCATGCGACTTCCACCGTCTTGTCTCCACGTTGGACTTGAAGAGGAATCGTCTCGTTAAGTCTCGGGTGCATCTTTTCGTTTAAGGAATACTCCATCGGCTGGCTGCTATGTGCAGAGATCGGCAGGGCTACGCCATCGACACCGACGATCACGTCTGCCTTTTCGAAGGCAGGCACAAGCTTTGTCGAGTCACCAAATCCAAATTGAATTTGCTTGGAGGCAGCTGGATCCTTGGCGATTCGGGTCGTGTTTGCGCCACCAAGCCCGAGGGTCAATCGCCGAATCAACTTTGGATCAGAGTGGGAGGTCGTACCGACGAACTTCTTCGAAATCCTGGTTCCCTGTCTATCGATTTCGATTTCGACTTCTTTTTTAGGATCCCTTAGGCCATGAAAAATGACCGTCATCATCATGTCTCGAAACGAGAGTCCTTGATCTGTGTTTTTATCGATACCGGCAGCTTCTAAAATGGAGTCCGGTAAAAACCAGCTGGGCTGATTGTCGACATGCAGGACTTTGTCACCAGCCAGCAAGCCATTCTTCCAAGCTGGGTCACCGGGTATGACTTCTCCGATTACGGCTGGGTCATATTTAACACCGGAGCCAAATGCCCAGGCTGCCATGAGCACGCCGAAGATCAAATTCATGACAACGCCAGCGCTGATAATAACCATCCGTGCGCCGACACTTTTGGCTGGGAACGAGCGCGGGTCCAACTGAATCCGATCGGGATCGCCGGCGGCCGCGTTTGGGTTATCTTTTCGGATTCGTTGCAGCTCTTCTTCGGCACGTCGAGGATCATCGTCCTTGCCAAGCATTTTTACGTAACCACCGAGTGGGATGGCACCGATACCGTATTCGGTCTCACCCCATTGGAAATGCAATAGTTTGGAGGGAAGTCGGATCGGGCCAATTTTGATTGGGACGTCGAAACCGATATAAAACTTCTCGCATTTGACCCCGAAAGTCTTGGCGGCCAAGAAATGCCCGAGCTCATGGACGAAGATCACGAATCCCAGGCCTAGGGCGACCAACAGGATGTTGTAAAAAAAAGTGCCCCAAAGCATCAATTGATTTGGTTCCGTTGCGGCAATTGGGGTAATGGAGTCCAACAATGAGAAAGCGCTGGACGAAAAATCGGCGATCGTGGAAACGCAGTGTGAGGAGAGCATATCTAACATTTCGTTGTAATCCATCTTTGTACTTCGTTGCGTCCCCATTGATCCAGCGCTAATAATTCCGAAAGCGTTGGTGATGGAGAATAATGATGATGATCTAACACTTGTCGACAGATGGTTGCAATCTCTGTCAATTTGATTCTATTGTTGAGGAACAGCTCTACGGCCGCTTCGTTGGCCGCGTTGAGCACTGCACCACATGTCCCACCCATTTTCGCGACCTCGAAGCCAAGCGTCAGAGCGGGGTAACGTTCCAAATCGGCGGGTTTCCAGTCCAATCGCATCGGCTGCGACCAGTCCATGGCTGGACAAGGAGCCGTCACACGACGGGGATAGGTTAAAGCATATTGGATAGGCAGCCGCATGTCTGGCGGGCTCATTTGTGCAACGACAGAACCATCATTGAATTCCACCATGGAGTGAATGATTGACTGAGGGTGTACGACAACGGCAATCTGTTCAGGTTTAAGGTCAAATAGCCACTTGGCTTCGATAACCTCCAGGGCTTTGTTCATCATGGTTGCAGAATCCACTGTGATTTTGCGTCCCATTTGCCAAGTCGGGTGGGTCAACGCGTCTTCAATCTTGGCTGATGGAAGTTTTGCGATTGGCCAATCTCGTAGTGGTCCGCCGCTGGCAGTCAAGATGATTCGTTTTACGTCCGACTTTTCGTGCCCCGACTTCAAGCATTGGAAAACCGCGCTGTGCTCGCTGTCCACTGGTAGGATTTCCGCCCCGCTATTCTTGGCCGCTTCCATCATCAGTGAACCGGAGACAACCAGCGATTCCTTGTTGGCAAGCGCTAGTCGTTTGCCAGCTTGTGCGGCCGCGAGTGCGGTTTCAAGGCCTGCGACTCCCACGATGGCAGCGATGACGATGTCCACCTCGGGGCCTTGCACGAGCGATACCAAGTTATCCATGCCCAAACGACGGAGTGTCGATGAAGATGTCGAATTCGTAACCGCAGATTGCCAAACCTTCAGATCGTCGCTTGTTGGCCCCGTCGCAATGGCGAATTTCGGTGAAAAAGCGCGGATTTGCTCATTAAATAGCCCAAGTTGTGTATGGCAGGAAATTGCGGCTAATCGAAAGCGGGGGTCTCCTTTCGAAAGAACGTCCAAGGCCGCTCTCCCAATGCTGCCCGTCGAGCCTAGAATGGCAACATTGCAAATTTGGCTCAATGAACAGTCTCCGATGGGTAGTCCACTTGGGGGTGCATTCCGGGAGTAAAAACCTGCAGAGTCGTTGCATCCGTCGCAAACTGTTTCTCCCTCTACACTTAATGGTCGGATTTTAGGAACATCCCAAGAAAACCTCAACTGCAAACCCTGCCCAACCCCCATAGTCAGTGCATAATGTCGTATCTTGTTTCCAAGAAACGCTGCCATTAACTCCATTCAAACCGCCTTCAGTGGCGTCCCTAGAATGCCTGAACCATCCAAACCGGAAAAAAAACCAGTTTCTCCGCAAAACGCGAATCCAAACAACTCCTGGCTGATGTACGTGGTTCTGACCTCGTTAATCATTGTCGGAACGATCAGTCTTGTTTCGAGTTCGCTGATTCAAACCATCCGCTATCCGGATTTGATTCGGCTAATTGAAAACACAAAGTACAAAAAGAGCGGCTCCAGCGAGATTGACTCACTCTCGGGTGGGACTGGGATGATCAGCATTGTTTCAGGCAACTCGACTCAAGAGATCAGTAAATTGCGGGATGTTCTGGTCGACGATTCAACCATCACCGGTATGGTTGATGTCAAATACATCACCGAAGGCAAACCGAGTACTACCCGCGAAGGTATCAAGTTTCAGACCACTAAGGACAACTCGAACGATACGACTCGGCAAGTGCGTGAAAAGCTTGACCGTGCGAACATCGTTTGGACCTATCGTCCTGGCCCAAGTTTGTTTAGCCAGTCCTTCTGGTTCTTGATCCTGCCATTGCTGCTAGTCACCGGAGTTTTGATGTTTGCGATGCGGCGGATGGGAGGCATCGGTTCCCCAATGCAGTTCGGTCGATCCCGCGGCAAGCTCTATGCCAACGAAGCGGTTGGAGTCACGTTTGATGACGTGGCTGGTATTGATGAAGCGGTTGAAGAGGTACGCGAAGTCGTTGACTTTCTCAAGCATCCAGAAAAGTACCAGAAACTAGGGGGCCGAATTCCTCACGGCGTACTTTTGGTTGGTCCTCCAGGCACCGGCAAAACACTTTTAGCCAAAGCCATTGCGGGTGAAGCTGGAGTTCCATTCTACTCTCTTTCCGGTTCGGACTTCGTTGAAATGTTCGTGGGGGTGGGAGCTGCTCGTGTTCGCGACATGTTCCAACAAGCCACGGCCAAGGCGCCGTCGATTATTTTCATCGACGAACTCGATGCGCTTGGAAAGAGCCGAGCAGGCAATGTGCCTGGCTCGCATGACGAACGAGAACAAACCCTCAATGCTTTGTTGGTCGAGATGGATGGTTTTGCCGCAAATGTCGGCGTCATTGTGATCGCCGCCACCAATCGACCCGAAACATTGGATCCAGCCCTGTTGCGGGCAGGTCGCTTCGACCGAAATGTCTTAGTCGATCGCCCAGACAAGCAAGGACGCGAAGAAATCCTCAAAGTGCACGTCAAGGGAGTGAAGCTTGGAACCAATGTCGAACTCAAGCAAGTGGCAGCCATCACTCCCGGCTTTGTTGGTGCCGACCTTGCGAATCTCGTTAACGAAGCCGCATTGCTCGCCGCGAGAAAGGGGAAGACCAACGTCGGAAAAGAAGAGTTTAATGACGGCGTCGAACGAGTCACGGCCGGTCTAGAAAAGAAAAAGCGGATCATGAGCGAAGACGAAAAACGGCGCGTTGCCTACCACGAAGCAGGACATGCTTTGGTCGCGTATTCACTTCCGAACACCGATCCCGTCCATAAGGTTTCGATCATTCCTCGCGGTATCGCAGCCTTGGGCTACACGATGCAACGCCCCGAAGGGGATCGATACTTAATGACGCAGCCTGAGCTTGAAGCTCAAATGCAAGTGCTCGTCGCGGGCACTCTAACCGAAGAGATTGTTTTTCGCGACATCAGCACAGGCGCTCAAAACGACCTCGAGCGAGCGACGAATATCGCGCGAGGTATGGTAATGGAATACGGCATGAGCCGAATGGGACGCGTTAATTATCGAGAAAGCAACCGTTCGCCGTTCTTGGCTGGCGGCGGAGGCGAATCCTTCGGTCGCGAGCATTCCGAACAAACCGCTCGAGAAATCGATCAAGAAGTGAAACGCCTGATCGACGAAGCGATTCAGAAAACTCGAACCATTCTCGGGGAACGACGAGGAGCACTCGAAGCTCTCGCCCAACGCTTAATCGAAGTTGAAGTTGTCGATTCCGATGACTTGAAACGAATCATGGATTCCAGCATCGGCGGCCCACGCGTCGTTCCTGGGACCGGTACTGCAACTGTGCCTATCTCCGCCAAAGTAGGTTCGGTCGAATCTGGTCTCCTCGGGAAATCGGGGTCATAGATTGCGAGCGGCAGGCTCCACGATATCTAGCGCGCAAAATGGATGTGAAACCTAGCACGACGCGCAAGCTAGTGAATCGACTACCCAAATCACTAGCTTGCGCGTCGTGCTAGGCAAAAAGTCACTAGCTTGCGCGTCGTGCTAGGCAAAAAGTCACTAGCTTGCGCGTCGTGCTAGGCAAAAAGTCACTAGCTTGCGCG
>JAPLNL010000137.1 GCA_026692905.1 Planctomycetota bacterium | reverse complement strand
CCCTCCCAAGTCTCACCCTCCCAAGTCTCACCCTCCCAAGTAATGATCTGGTTGGCAAATCGAAGAAAGCTTGATTTCTTGAGGCAGATGGTCGCATCCGGCAGATGCGACCCACGGCGTAATCACAAAACGAAAACAGCCGGTCCAATTTTGGACCGGCTGCTTGATTGGTTTTACCTTTAGCCTTAAGCCTTAAGCCTTGAACTTCAGTTCCAGGGACCGCGAACGGGGTAAACCCCAAACTGAGTGCTGTGACTTGGCGCGTACGGCGTTGCTTTGAAAACTCCGCCACCACCGCCTGTTGGAGCTTTGCCACCGAATTGATGGTAAACCGGAGTCATCGTGTTTTGCGATACGCCCCACGAATGATTGGATTGCATTGTGACATTAGGCGGGACGATCAAAGCGGTGGGTTGCCCTGTCTTAAGATAATAGAACTCTCCATGCCATGGAGTTTGCATCGCTTGATTGCGAGCCCAATAGTCTCCAACGGAGGACATGGATGCCCAACCAAGTCGATTTCCGAAGCCTTCGGTGTTCGAATAGCCACCGGAACCACCAGCAGCAACTCGACCTAGCCAGCCATGCTGCGCTTCGGCGATCGAGCTTAGCGACACAGCAACGACAAACGCGATTGCCGCGGTAAACGTGTTTCGAATCATAAACTTGAATCCTTACTAGCCAGTGAGCCTTGAGGCATTGCAGGACGATCCATCTCCTGCAATGCCTTTCTTTTGGTTCGACTGGTCTCCGACTCAGCCTAATAATTCTTAACGAGTGGCTTCGGGCTGGTGTCCAGCCGTTAGCCGCCACAAGATCATCGAGGAATCTCTAGAATCTTGTAAGCTCTCTTGGCAGCGGTACGAACCGGAGGTGCGTAGTAGCTAGCATGAGTTCGATTTAGACCACGTCCACCATCATAGTACGAGTGATAGCGGTCGTGGTGTTGATACAAAAACTGATGAGGATAAAGAGGTTGGTAGGTGTTATAAGTGTGGCCAACCCAGCCAGGAACTCCAACCGGCGACATGTACAAAGCTGCTTCCGCAGAGTTGGCGTTGCCTCGAGTGAAGTAGTTGTCGAAAAGGGGTTGCGTTCCTTTTCCAAGCAGATTGGCATAGCTGTCCGTTCCGCCGGAGCCCATACCCATTGGCACGTACGAGCCTGGCATTGGGGACCCGCTTCCGCTTCCGCTACCGCAATTAGCGCACTGCGCCATGAGCAAGTTACCGCTCATCGCTGCAACGCCAAAGCCGACGGTCATCAAGAACGCTGTTTTGATTTTCCTTAGTTGTCGCATTTCGCACTCCTTAGCGAATTTTCCTATCCAGACTCATTCGCGATCAACCGCGGATGACGATCCCAATTGGAGAATATTTAAGGGCCAACTCGCGCCGTTTTTTGGGAAACGACGAAATGGCGAAACATCTCCTGAGTTCTAGGTCGGCAACACCACCCAAGAAAAAACACGCAATCGAGCTAGCAATCGTTGGTTTGCGAATTCGAACCTCCTGTAAAAACGGCAGAAACAAAGGTAACGAAAATGCCACGCATGCCGTCCCATTTGCGGAAAGTGCCGCTTGCCGCCCAATCGTGCCGACGTTGCCCTCGGTTGGAGAAAGAGCTCGTACTCGTACTCAATGAAATGGTACTCGTACTCGTACTCGACAGATCCAGTCCAGACAGTACGAGTATGAGTACTGCCCTTCGGGCGGAGTACGATTACGAAAAACGCAAGAAACCCAAAATCCAGTCACTCTCCCTCTGGGAGGGTCCGCCAAAGGCAGGGGAGGGTGAACTGACTTGTGCAATGGACGCTGTCGCTTCACCCTCCCCTCGCTTCGCTCGACCCTCCCAGGGGGAGGGTGACCAATCCAATTTTCATCCATCGAAAATCGCGGCTAGCGCAGTACGGCTAATGATTTGAACACCCAAGCTTCAAAATTCGCGTAGACCCATTAGCCGTTATAGTTTAACTTTTCCGGTCACCGAGCTTTTTACATCGAGAATCAGGAGGAACCGTAAGGATGGCCAAGCGCCGTACGCCGGATAGCAACGAGGACGAGACAAACGACGATCTGCCAGACGGTCAAAAACCGAAACGCAAGCGGACCGCCCAGCAAGAACTGTCTTTTGATGATGACCAAAACGGAATAACGGGGGTGTCCCTGCGCGATGCCGCGCAAGTTCGATACCTGAACTACTCGCTCTCCGTGATCACCAGTCGAGCCTTGCCCGACGTTCGCGACGGGCTGAAACCCGTTCAGCGCCGCATCATGTACACGATGGACCAGCAAGGCCTGGACTTCACGAGCAAGCACCGCAAGTGCGCGAAGGTCGTCGGGGATGTGATGGGTAACTATCACCCGCACGGCGACTCATCGATCTACGATGCCCTCGTCCGAATGGCGCAGTCGTTTTCGCTCCGCATGCCTCTCGTGGACGGGAGTGGTAATTTCGGTTCGATCGACGGTGATAACGCGGCTGCGATGCGTTATACCGAGTGCCGATTGTCTGCAGTCGCAACCGAGGTCCTGACCGACCTAAGCAGCGGTACCGTTCATTTCAAAGCCAACTACGACGGAACGCGTAACGAACCTGTTGTGCTACCAAGCCGTGTACCAAACTTGCTCGTCAACGGGGCAACCGGCATCGCTGTCGGTATGGCCACCAACATCCCGCCGCACAATCTCGGTGAAGTATGTCGCGCACTATTAAAGCTGCTAGCCGATCCGGATATCAAAGACTACCAATTGGTCGCTAACGATGCGGTCACTGGTCCTGACTTTCCAACCGGCGGCCAACTGATCAACTCCAGGGATGAGCTTCGCGAACTCTATCGGACCGGACAAGGGACGCTTAAGATCCGAGGAACGACCGTCTCCGGCGGCGATTCCAAGACCGGAAAACTTTTGCACATCACCTCCATTCCTTATGGAGTCAACAAGTCGGTTCTCGTTGAACGCATCGCCGACATCGTCATTGGCGGCAAGATGCCATTGCTCGAAGACGTTCGCGATCTGTCTACCGAAGATATCCGCATCGACCTGCAGCTTCGCAAAGATGCCGACGAAGCCAAAGTGCTGGCTTATTTGTACAAGCACACGCCGTTGCAAACCAACTTTGCGGTTAACATGACCTGCTTGGTACCCACCGAGAATCCCGAGGTCGGCGCACCAGCACGTTTGGGTCTGAAAGAGATCCTTTGGTTCTTCTTGAAGTTCCGCTTGGAGATCGTGACGCGTCGGCTCGAGCATGAACTCGCCGCCTTGCTCAAACGCATCCACCTCCTCGAAGGCTTCGTGTTGATTTACGATGCCCTCGATGAGATCATTCGAATCATCCGCAAATCCGAGGGCAAATCGGACGCGGCCGAAAAGATCATGGCTCGATTTCCTGCCAACAAAGGTGGACTCGATGCTGAGCAAACGGATGCGATTCTTGAATTAAAATTGTACCGCTTGGCTCGCTTGGAAATCAATTTGATCCAAGAGGAACTCAAAGCCAAGCAGAAGCGAGCTCGCGAGATACAAAAGCTTCTCAAGGAAAGCACTGACGACACAAACAACTCAGGCCGCTGGCGAATTGTGCGAGAAGAAATCGAAGCCATCATCGGCAAATACGCCAAGACCAAAGAGGGGGCTCGACGAACCGACATCATCACGATCGAGGAAGAGCCTGAGTTCGACGAAAAGGACTTCATCATCGACGAGGACTGCCACGTCATGGTAAGCTCCGAGGGTTGGGTCAAACGCCAAAAGCAAATCGCAGATCCAGGCAAGAGTCGAATGCGCGAGGGAGATACCGTACTCGCGGTTGTAGCGGGTTCGACCCGTGCTACGATTGCATTCTTCTCTTCGTTCGGAGTCTGTTATACGTCACGTTTGATCGATGTTCCGGCCTCGACCGGTTATGGTGAACCGGTGCAGAAACTGTTCAAAATGAAGGACGGTGAACGCATCGTTTCGGTCATGTCGCTCGACCCACGTGTCATCGGCAATATCAAAGAGAACCCGAAAAAACCCAACGACAGTCCGGAAGTTCACGGCTTTGCGGCCACGAGCAACGGCTTTGCTATGCGGTTCGGACTGGACCAATTCGTCGAGCCCTCGACTCGCAGCGGTCGAAAATTCGCTCGCGTTGCACCGGAGCACGAAGTGATTGGGGTGCAAGCCGTGCATGGCACGGAAACCATCCTCGCCATTACCGCCGACTGCCGCGCGATGGTGTGCCCAGCCGTCGAAATCAACTACCTCTCTGGCGCTGGCAAGGGGGTGACGTTGATCAAGATTGCCAAGACCGACAAAGTGCTCGGCTTCAAAGCGTCCGCAGCCGATCGCGACCTGCTCGTGGTCGAGACAAACCGCGGCGCACAGAAGACTATTTCCACAGCCAAGTATCGAGTCACCGCACGTGGTGGCCGTGGAATCGAAGTCCAGAAGAACGGAAAGATATCGGCGATCATCAGCGAGCCGATCAAGTCCCCTGATCCGCTTGAACCAGCCTAAAGCACCGAACCATGAGCACTGCATCTACCTATAACGCGTCCGACATTGTTTCTCTCGAGGGCCTTGAGCCTGTTCGCAAGAGACCCGGTATGTACATCGGCAGCGTCAGCACCACCGGCCTGCATCACTTGGTGTGGGAAATCCTCGACAACTCGGTTGACGAAGCCATGAACGGCCACGCCTCCGAAATTGTCGTGACATTGCACAAGAATGGAAACACGGTAACGGTTGCGGACAACGGCCGCGGTATTCCTGTCGACAAGCACGCCAAGACAGGCAAGAGCGCGCTCGAAGTGGTATTGACGGTCCTGCATGCAGGTGGCAAGTTCGAGGGCAAGAACTACAAGACCTCGGGCGGTCTTCACGGGGTCGGTGCGTCCGTTGTGAACGCCCTTTCCAAAGAGTTGATTGCCATCGTGCGTCGCGATGGCGTTCAATACAAGATGGAATTCTCCCAGGGCAAGCCGACGACGAAACTGCAAAAAGGGACCGTTGCCGTTCGAGGAACCGGGACCACGATCACCTTCACTCCCGATCCAACGATCTTCCCAAAGACAGACTTCGACGCCGAGACCATCCGCCAACGTTTGGAGATAACGAGCTTCTTGCATCGTGGCGTGCGGATCCAATTCGCTGACGAGACAACCGGCAAGAAAGACAACTACTTTCACGAGCAAGGCATTGTCGACTACCTAGCAAAGGTTCTCGTTCAACGCAGTGCCCGATCGATTCACGACGCTCCCTTTACCGTACGGAAAGAAGGGGACGAGCGGATTGAAATCGCTCTTCAATGGACCGAGTCGACCGACGAACATGTGCGATCGTACTGCAACGGTATTCCAACGGCCAACGGAGGTACGCACGAGAATGGTTTCCGAGCTGGTTTAGGAAAAGCCGTTCGGAATTTCTTTGAAACGCACAACCTAATCCCGCGCGGGGTCAAGATCGGGCATGAAGACATCCGCGAAGGGCTTGTTGCAATCCTTTCTGTTTTCATTGCCGATCCGCAGTTTCAGGGGCAGACCAAGGAACGGCTTAACAACCCCGACATGCAATCGTCGGTAGACAATGCCATTCGAGCTTCGCTGGAGCAATGGCTCAATAGTAATCGAAGCGTCGCGGAATCGATCGTAGCCAGAATCATTGCATCGGCACGAGCCAGAGCGGCATCGCGTGCCGCCTCCGAATCGGTCTCACGCAAGACAAGCACCTCGCGGGCAATGTTGCCTGGGAAGCTTAGCGATTGCCTCTCGTCAGGCCGCGGCAAATCCGAGTTGTTCATCGTCGAAGGTGACTCGGCAGGTGGAACGGCCAAACAGGGCCGCGACCGAAATTTCCAAGCGGTGTTGCCACTGCGAGGCAAGGTGCTTAACACCGAATCGCTGGCTCTCTCGAAGGTGCTTGAGAACAAAGAAATTCAAGATCTTGTGACGGCGATTGGTTGCGGGATCGGCAAGACGATTGACATTGCAAGAATGCGTTACGAGCGAATCATTCTTTTGGCAGATGCGGACTCGGACGGCCATCACATCACGACGCTGTTGTTGACCTTTTTTTACCGGCACATGTTGCCGCTGATCAACGATGGTCGCGTTTACATTTCCGTGCCACCATTGTTTCGAATTGATATCGGCAAAGAGCGATATTGGGCGGCGGATGAGCAAGATCGCGAGCGCATTGTGTCCACCCATGGCAAACGCGGCAAGCCTGAGATCACACGCTTCAAGGGGCTGGGTGAGATGATGCAAAAGGACTTATGGGACACAACGCTCAATCCAGCGACCCGTCGAGTCTTGCGAGTTGAGATCGACGATCAGCTAGAAACAGATCGAATCATGAACGACTTGATGGGCCGCGACGCCTCCGCCCGCTTTCGCTTTATCATGGACCGAGCAGAAGACGCGCAAGAAATCGACGTGTAAGACAATTTCCTGGATCAGGTTACTGAGCATTTGGAAACCCGTCGCGTAAGCGAGGAGTTGCGAGCTAAGCCCCATTCCTCGATTTCGCGTTTATAAGTTACGTGTGCCGTCTGCGACTAAATCGCGTAGCGATGGCATTTTTCAGCCTGGGGTAAGTTCGCATGGCGAACGCAACCCCAGGTAAATTTGCTTTCCCCACCTCCAGTCTTCAGGTGGGATTTCAATCCGTACTCTACGGGTCGTGTACAATAGCATCTCTCGGCAAGCACGAACCCAGCAGGAGCAACACGATGAAACCTCGACCATCTCTCCGGTTTTTTCAGTTTCGATTGAAGTCGGTATTGTTGCTGATTACGACTATCGCCGTTGGCCTTGGACTCTTTTTCCCAGCATTACATCGTGAGTTCCGGAAAAAGCAAAGTGCCGAAAGCGTTAGACTCCTAGGGGGACAAGTACATTTTGTCGAGTCACAAAGACGAAAGCCCGCAGGCGTAGCGGATGGTTGGCTTGGGCTAAGAGGCAACTATTTCTCCAAGGTTGGCTCCGTTGGACTGAATCCAAGATCGCCAAACGATATGGACTTGCTACTCTCATTCCCTGAGGCGAAAGACCTACGTCTTGGTGGGCAAGAAGTGACGGACGACTTTCTCCATGGTCTCCGTAGCTTGTCACATTTGGAATCCATCACTTTAGTTGATGTGAACATGGGCGACATGGGAATGAAGTCGCTATCGGAGTTCCCAAATCTGGTCTCAATTCGTTTCGAAAAGTGTTCGTTTGAAAAGGATAGTTTAAAAGTACTGGCGAAGCTCAACAACCTAGTCGAACTCTCATTCTCGAATTGCCCGATTACAGATTCAGGGCTTCGATCCCTGCAGGGCGTGCGTTCTTTAGCTAAGTTGAATCTCAAATCGACGGAAGTCACCGAGGCAGGGATACTGGAGATTCGCGAGGCCAATCAAGCCTTGTCGATCAGTTTTTGGGATCCAAACTTTGTAAAAAAAAATGGTATGAAGGACGAGAATATTTTCCCCAGCATCTTACAAGCTCCACAGACTCGCAATTACTACTTTTGTGGTTCCTTCATTTCCGATTTGACTTTATTTGCGCTGAAGGACACTCCAAACATTAGCCACCTTCAGCTTGATGGATGTAGCATTACAGAGGCAGGCCTTCATTCCTTGTGTTCAATGCGCAACTTAAGTCATCTTACTATTCTAGGGTTAACTATTTCTGACGCCGGAGCTCTTGAGTTAGCCGGGCTCACAAACCTTCGCCATCTTGATTTGACAGGCACAAAAATCACAGACACCGGAGTGGCTCATCTCTCCAAGCTGTCATCGCTAGAGTTCTTATCTCTGCGAAGTACGCCGATTTCGGATGACGGCCTTCGTGAGCTTGCAGGCCTAACCAATCTTCGCCAACTGGATTTGACGGATACGAAAACGACAAACAGCGGATTAGCCAACATCGCCAAGTTGCCATCTCTCGAGGAATTGCATTTGCAAAAGACGTTGGTTTCCAATGAGGGACTTGTTGAGCTGGCTGGGCTAAAGAACCTGCGATATTTGAATTTAGCAGAAACAAAAATCACGAATGCAGGAGTGGCTCACCTCTCCACTCGGACCTCTCTAAAGGAGTTGTGGTTGGGAGGTACTTCTGTTTCCGATGAAGTGATTGACGAACTCGCCAAGATGACATGGCTTGGCGTAGTGGTCTTGGGTGATACGGCGATAAGCGACGAGGGGATCGCTAGGCTTAAGCTTGCCCTCCCAAATCGGGAGATTTTTGGACCAAGCGATAAGTAGTTTTTGCTAAGCGGCACAAAGACGGGTCTCACGTTCTCTTGGAAATTGCTTGCAATTTCAACGGGAGTGCGAGGCTCCTGCCGAGCTTGATACGTAAATGGCTCGGCAGGAGCCTCGCCCTCCCGGAGGTTTTCACTGGACTTGGCATTGCAAAGATGTTTACGGCGGTGGCCCCGCCCTCCCATTTTCGCCCACGCGGTCTGTTGCCCCCGCCCGCGCAGAACCGCGTGTACAATAGGACTTCCTCCCTCTCGATCCTTCACCTGGTTCGTTACCAAGCCCAGGCCTGCCTATGACAAACATAAATAAGAATTCCATCGATCAGCGACGCGCCTTTTTGATCGCTTCAGCGACGGGCCTGGCTGGATTGTCTGGTCTGCCGAGACCATTGCTGGCCAACGCCTTTGAGAAGCCGGTAAATCCATTCGGCGGCGGCAAGGCGAAGTCGGTAATTCTTTTCTTCCTGTGTGGTGGCTCGTCCCATATCGATATGTGGGACCTAAAGCCCGACGCTCCATCGGAGTACCGCGGACCATTCACTCCCATCGCCACGTCCGCCAACGGTGTCATGGTGAGTGAGCATCTGCCGCTAACAGCCAAGCAAATGCATCATTTGGCAGTCGTTCGTTCCGTCGGGGGAAGCGTCAGCACAAACGACCACCACGCGGGATACTATTATCAACTGACTGGGCACGTTCCCGATCCGACCTTTTTGTCTCTGGGCAACGATCGTCGGCCCTATGCTGACGACTGGCCATTCATAGGCTCCGTCGTGGGAGCGAGGCGACCGCTTCATCCAAGTCTCCCTAATGTGATGACTCTTCCGCACAAACCTAGTAAGGCTCCGTATACTCGGCCTGGACAATTTTCCGCACGACTGGGAGTTGAGTACGATCCCTTGTACGTCGACGGAAGTTTGGCAGAACCATTGAAATTTCAAGCTCCTTCGTTAGCGCTAACCGGAGACGTTACTCCCGAGAAGTTACAATCGCGAAAGCTGCTTTTGGAAAAACTGGATCATGCTCGTAAGGAATTCGATGGCGTGAATTCGCTGAAAACATGGAAACAGCATCAGCATCGAACGATCGACTTGATGATGTCCTCCAGCACGACGAACGCGTTTGATGTCGCGAGCGAACCCGAGTCTGTTCGTGAGCGTTATGGCAAGTCGGTCAATTCGATGAGCTTGCTGCTGGCGCGTCGATTGGTGGAAGCTGAGGTGCCCTTTGTTACTGTCTTCTGGAAAGAAAACGAAGCGATCGCGGACAAGTGCAAGAGTGAGGGTGGTTGGGATACCCACGGAAACAATTTTGGTTGCCTCAAGGACAATTTGCTTCCGGAATTCGATCAAGCGTTTTCGGCCTTGGTCGAAGACCTGCACCAACGTGGCTTGTTGGATCAAACGTTACTCATGGTCACGAGCGAGATGGGACGCAAACCTAAGATAGGAGACCCGCGATCAGGCGGGCCTGGAGGTGCAGGCCGAGATCACTGGACGCATTGCATGAGTGTCGTTTTGGGGGGAGGCGGAATTCGAGGTGGCCAGACGTTCGGCACAAGCGATCGGTATGCGGAATTCCCGGCCGAACATCCTGTGACACCGGCGGATATCGCAAAGACGGTTTACCATGCAATGGGCGTCGACAACTTGCAAGCGACAGATGCTCAGGGAAGACCGTACCATTTGTTGGACGAGGGCAAACCGATTGCGCAGTTGTTTAATTAGCGAAGCCTTGATTTGGAAACGCTATTCCAAAACGAGGAATCGGAGTGCATGGCTACTTCTCCATTCTCGTCTGCAATGCCAAGCCCCTAAAAAAGCTTTGGGGAGGGCGAGGCCACAGCTGTAAACATCTTTGCAAAGTCAATTCCATTGAAAACCTTAGGGAGGGCGAGGCTCCTGCCGAGCCAACGGTGCAAAGGTTCGGCAGGAGCCTCACCCTCCCGAGCAATGAATGACTTAGGTAAACTCGTTGGAAACAT
>JAPLNL010000136.1 GCA_026692905.1 Planctomycetota bacterium | reverse complement strand
AATTTGGAGCGACGTTGGCATCGCATACGAGATAGCGAAACGTTTTGAACAATCGGCGTTTTACTTGTTGGGATTTGGATCGCCAATGTTCGAAGCGAGGGTTGCCGGCAATCGACTCGTCCATGTCGGCTGGATCGATACCGACAACGTGTGCGCCCAGGTCTAAGAGACGTTGACAAGCTCCCCCGGGAGACGACCCGATTTCTACGACTCGATCTCCCGGTTGGATAGGCAATCGACTCCACGGGATAGCTTCTGAGATCTTGAGGTAAGCGCGACTGATCATATTTTCAGGAATAGGAACAGCATAAACACCGCCGGGCCAGCCGTCCGATTCGGTTTGGACGGGTTTGGCTGCGACCCACCATCGATTGGGTTCGAGCAGGATGACTTCCAGGAGTTTGGAACCGACTTTCGCGATGCTGTTGACGGTTTGGCTTCGCGGGTCGTTGCGGGCCATGAGAGCTTTTTGAAATTGTTCTGCAATCGATTCGGCTAGGACAGAGCGTCCTGGCTCGAATCCATTCCAGCCCGGTTGAGCGACGTCGCGCTGCCAAACGTGCAAGCACTCCCAATCGTATGGCAGGTATTGGTTCAGGATTTGGTCGATGAGTTCCGTCGAGTTATCGCCGTCGAATTTGCCGAGAGCGTGTCCACAGGCACGAATCAGTGGCGATTGCGGCAGGGATCGCGACCATGCGGGGGTGTCCAGTTCGGATTTGAGCGTAACGAATCCTTTCTGGGAAAAGGAAAGTCGGTAGGGGCCCTCGGGTTCGCAAAGCTGAGTTTTGATTGTCGCTTCAGCACCGTGTTGGCACGAAAAATAAACATAGGGACTGTGAAGCGTAGCGGTCATTGAATGAGTCAAGGCTTTGTCGTGGAGATCGGTTGGTGCAGATAGAGCACACGAGAGTAGCCTAGTGAGAATAGTCGAAAAAAGTCCGGGAGGAAGTCATCTGCAATCTTGAGAAAGTAGCTGCAAGGTCAGGGAGGAAGGTTAAGATTTCCGTCGTTATCGAAGAAAAGACCATAATAATGAGACTTTGGCAGTGGACGATTCCGCATGGGCTAGCCTATAAATAGCGGATGGAAAAGAGGGTAGAGGCGATATTTCCTGCCTTTGGATTTTCGATATTTCACGTAGAAGATGCTTGAAGGAATCACTTAACCGAACTTTATGGCAAAAAAAGAAGAAGCATTCGAAGTTGAAGGAACGGTCACACAGGCTTTGGCGAACACGCGTTTTCGTGTTCAGCTGGAGACGGGATCGGAGGTTTTGGCCCACGTAGCAGGCAAAATGCGTAAGAATTTTATTCGAATCGTGCCCGGGGACAAAGTTCGTGTCGAGCTGTCGCCGTATGACCTGACAAAAGGTCGCATCGTATTTCGAGAGCGGTAAGCATCGTTTTTGCAATTACCGTAGCGACCAAGTGTGGATCGCATTCTTTTTTCGCAGGGAAAAAGTTCGGGTTTGTTGTGTGAGTGCGGTTATTTTTAGGGGTCCGCCAAAACTCCTATCTACGGTCTTGGGCGAATCGTCTATAGTTAGTCTCTTATTCGTAAGCAATTTGCCAATTTTACCAAGGATTGGCTGTCTGCCTCGAATTGTTCTAGCCCAAAGTCAATCCAATTCAATTCTGTCAATTCCGAGTTAATGGAGTCTTGTTCATGAAGTTTCGATGGTTATCTGCAGCAGTTTGTACTGCCACCCTTGGGTTGGCGACTTTTCAATCACCTGACCAATGTTACGCCCAGGGAAAGACGGCACCGAAAGCTGCAGCAGAAGTTGTTGCCGATGATTCCAGCGGTGCTGTGGTCGTGGTCGCATTGAATTCGATCGATTCGCTACTCCCGAATATTCAGCACGTTGCCAGAATGGTAGGCGCAGGGGCAGCGACGGGCACAATGACGACGATTGTGAACCAATTCGCTGGGGGTTTGGACAAGTCTCGCCCCATTGGTGTTTTTGTGAACATGGACGAGAACAATCAGCCGTCCGCAGTCGGCTGTTTGCCAGTCGAGGACCTCGAAGCATTTTTCGAACAATTGAGCTCGGTGGTCGGCGAACCTGAGGACCTTGGTGACGGCCTCTATCAAATCAATGTTGGCCCAGGAGTTTACGCCAAGAAGGTTGGCAGTTGGTTATACGTCGGGCAAAGCGAAGACGCGTTGTCTGATTTGCCAGACGACATGGGCAATGTGTTGCCTAAGATGATCAAAAACTACGATGTTCGAATCCAGGTAAATCCGCAGAACATTCCGGAAGAAATCATCGAGTTCGTTACGAGCCAGATGCAAGCTGGCATGGACCAAGCCGCAAACAATGGCAACATGGATGCGGACGACGCGGAAGCCGCCCGTGAAGCTTCGCAACAAGCGATTGAGCAGATCGAAGAAGCGATTGATGGCACCGAAAAACTAGTAATCGGCTTGGCCATTAACAAGCAAGAGAAGAGGACGATCTTGGACTTTGGAACTCAGTTCGTGGCGGATTCCAAGTTCGCAAAACAAATTGAAAAGATGAAGACGAGCAAGACCACAGTCGCGGGTACTGTTCAAGACGGTTCGATGATGGGATTGCAATCCTTCCAGCTTGTAGGTCCAGAAGAAATTGCGCAGCTCGAGAAGTCTCTTGAGTCCGGTCTAAAGACAGCCTTGAAAGATGCCGACGAAGGCATCAAGCAATTGGCTGAAAAGGCGGTTGATATTTTGGTTGAGAGCGCCAAGCTCGGCAAATTGGAAACGGGCGTTGATGTCAATGTCGAAAGCGGCTTGAGTATTGTTACAAGTGTATCCGTTGCCGATGGTGCGAAGATCGAATCGCTTGCCGCTGAAGTTGCGGCAGAGCTTGCTAAGGAAAAAGCTCCGGTCCAGTTGAAGATCAACACGGGCAAACATGCTGGTTTTAATTTGCATTCGGCGTCGGTTCAGTTGCCACCAGACGCTGCCGAGGCTGCCAAGAAAATGTTTGGCGACCAAGTGACAATAGCGATCGCAACGGGTCCTAAGTCCGTCCATATCGCTGTGGGCAAGACATGCGACGCTAGCGTCAAGAGCGCCATTGATCGATCGGCGGCCAAGCCATCTGCGCCAGCGGAAATGGTCAAGATGCGATTGGTTCTGTCGCAATTGCTCAGCTACGTCCAATCCATCGAGGCGACTCCTGTCTCCGAAGCCATGCTTGGGGCAGCCACAACAGGAAACGATCGCATCATGGTTGATAGCCAAACGGTCGAGCGAGGAGCCGTCGTTCGTTTGTCGATCGAAGACGGTGTGATGAAGGCGATTGCGGCCGGCGTTAAAGCAGGACGCGATGGCGGCGGATTTTAGTGCTCTAAGCTCTAAGGCGAGCGGCGGAGCACGGCGAGATCCTGGTCGCGAAGAGAGAAGGTT
>JAPLNL010000135.1 GCA_026692905.1 Planctomycetota bacterium | reverse complement strand
CTCACGCCCATGGCTTTATAATGCCGCCGCGTTGCGGCTCAACGCATTCGCCTTTCGGCTCAAATTATCGGCCTTGCAGCTCAATGCAAAGGCTCATTGCGAAGTTGAATCTAGAAACAAGCTCTCCAGATAGTTCACTTGCATCAAGCACAGGCCTCTGGCTGGCGCGGTTAGGTCGGTTTGCTTTCGCTCCCTGGATTCCAGAGCCGACAACATCCAACGTGGACCGAAGCGATCCGCCCCAACGTCTCGCAACGTTCCAACGATGTTTCGAACCATGTTGTACAAGAATCCATCCGCTTCGACATCGATCCATATATCGACGCCGTCCATGGTCGGTACGGTCGTGACCTCCAACGCATAAACGGTTCGCGTCGTTGTCAGCCTCGGTGACCCAGGCGTCTCAAAGCCCTTGAAGTCGTGTGTACCAACGAGAAATTTAGCAGCAGCCCGCATCGCATCGTGATCCAGTTTCTTGGGCAGCCACCAGTGAAACCGATGATTCATGACATCCGACACTTTGGAATTGCGAATCGTGTAACGATAGCGTTTGCTTCTCGCATCGCGGATCGGGTCGAATGGAAGAACCACTTCGCGGCAGTGTCGAACCACGATACTCTCTGGCAAGTAGCGGTTGATCGCAAGGGCCAATTTGCTTGAGTCATGTTTCCAATTTTGCAGGACAAACGCGGCCACTTGCCCTTGCGCATGGACGCCTGAGTCGGTTCGACCGCTGCCGTTGACGTGCGTATGCTCCGTCGTCGCTTTTGCAATCGCCTCCGTCAGTCTTTGCTGGATGGTGATCGCGTTGATTTGCAGCTGCCAACCCCCGAAGTCGGTCCCGTCGTACGCGACCGTTATCGCAAATTTCCTCGGCATATTATTTCAGAATACGAGTCGTTCGTTTCAGTTGAATTACGGTTTGTCAGCCCAAGTTGGATCGGGCTGCAGGAACATCAAATGCTGCCATGGCAATCGTTCGTATTCCTTCGCTAGCTTGAAACCGTTTGCTTTGTATTCCTTTAGGATTTGGACTTTGGTCATCTTGTGCTCGGGTTTGATAGCCACCGTTGGATCCTCGGCCCGGAACTCAACCAGCGCGATCAAACCGTCTGGCTTCAGAGCTTTCCGAAGTGCGGCCAACATTTGAACAGGATGCGAAAACTCATGGTACACATCCACCATCAAAACCAGATCGACTGTGTTCTCTGGTAGTTTTGGATCCCAGATCTCGCCAAGTACAGTCTCCACATTGTCGTATTTCTTTTCCGCCAACTTGCGAGACAATTCCTGCAGCATTTCAGGCTGGATATCGACCGCGATGACTTTACCTTTTGGGCCAACGCGTGGCGCCATTTGGAGCGAATGGTATCCGTCACCAGCTCCCAAATCGCAAACCACCAAACCATCCTTGAGCCCAAGCTGCTCCAACATCTCTTGAGGGTTCTCTTCCTTGAGACGCTCGGGGCGATTCAGCCAATTCATATGCATATAGCTCATGGGTTGCGCGATACGGCGACCCAAGTACTTTGTTAAGCCTTCCGGCTCATCCCGTTTCGACTTAGCAGCCGCATTTTTTTCTTGCGCCAGCAACGATGTCCCGGAAAAAAACAGACCCCCGAATGCGACGATGGCGAGCAACGACATCTGAAAAACCAAATTGGATTGGGTGATTCGCATGTTTGATTCTTTGGTTTCGACGGAGATGGCTTTTGAGCACAGCATGGAGCTAGTCCTCGAGTGGCAGCGGTTGGAAGGAGGGATGTTTGGCGGATTCTAGATAAGTTTCCAGGATCAATAGAGCAGCGATTTTGTCTACTTGTTTCTTACGTTTCTTGTGAGTCAACTCGGCTTCTCGGAGCAACCGATTGGCAAGTGCCGTAGTATAGCGTTCATCGACGAAGCGGACGGGACAATCGGTAATATGATAAAGCCAAGAGGCAAAATCGCGAGCCTCCACCGACTTCTGACTCTCCCGACCATCGCAATGGATCGGCAAGCCTACCACCCATCCGAGGATTTGATTGTCTTTGGCCAAGTCCTCGAAGTGCTTTTGATCGAGCGTAATATTTCTTCGGGTGTAGGTTTCCAGTGGGCTCGTCCAAGTTCGGCTCGGATCGCAAATCGATACTCCAATCCGGACCGTACCGTAGTCTACCCCAGCCAGCCTACCGGATTCCGGCCAATCAAATTGTCTTGAATCGGGGTTACCCAAATCACTCAGCCTTCCACAATTGCCTTGAAATTAGATTCCTGTGACGGTTATTATCCGTCCTGTAGGCCTTATTGACCAGAGGTAAGGCGAGCGGCGATGGCATCTACACCTAGCACGACGCGCGAGCTAGTGAATTTATTACCCAATTCACGAGCTTGCGCGTCGTGCTAAGGTAGTTTTAAAGCTGCCGCCCGCAAAGTCTAGCAAAGCCTGGCAAAAACAAATTAGGACTGGAGAATCATGAAACCAAAACGAACTCTCGCGATTTCTACGCTGAGCGGCCTTCTCGCTGCCTTGACATCCTTTTCGACAGGCACCGTTTACGCTCAAGATGGTCTCGATTTCAACGAAGCGGAAAGGATGATGTCGTTCAACACCGTCGAACTGAAAGACCAATTGTACTACGGGCTTCGTCTTTGGTTGCCGGAACAACAAGCGTTTGTCGACGACATTGTGGCACGGGTCGATGCTGGCGAACTGCCTCGGTCGATGGTCAATGTGGTGTTCGTCTGGTCTCGAAAGCGACGTCCGAAAACGCCGTATCCGTATTTTGAATTGGCGATGCGATTGCTGGCTGAAAAACGTGGCGTCATTCTGCCTTGATGGTAAACGCTACTCCCCAATGAGTTTACCCAGGCAATTCATCGCTTGGGAGGGTGAGGCTCCTGCCGAACCGTAACGTGGTTGGCTCGGCAGGAGCCTCGCCCTCCCAGGTGTTTTACCAGTACTTGGCTTTGCAAAGATGTTTAGAGCGGTGGAGTGAAGTGCCAGTGCGGACTGCAAAGTCACTTCACCCTCCCCGGCCTAAAGGCCGACCCTCCCAGAGGGAGGGTTACTTTTACTCGAATCGAAGTAGCGCATATTTCTTTTTGCCAACTCTGAGCACAATCACTGACTCACTGACCAAATCTGCCGATGTCAGTGCCCTATCGATGGCTAATGCCTTTCGATTATTGATGTAGGCAGAGCCGCCTTCGATTGCTCGACGTGCTTCCCCTTTACTGGCAGCTAACGCAACCGCGACCAGAGCATCGATCAACGTTAGGCCTTCACTCAAGCGTGCTCGTGGCAATGTACTGCTTGGCACATCAGCGAAAATTTCGCTCAACTCTCGTTCGCTGAGCGAGTCAATCTCAGCTCCAAACAACGTTTGCGATGCCCTTAATGCAGATTGCAGCCCCGCCTCGCCATGCACTAAACGCGTGATCGATTCCGCTAAACGTCGCTGAGCCGCACCCGGCTTATCAGTCATGGCCGCTTCGATTGCGATATACTCTTCGCGTCCTACGTCCGAGAGGAACCTGAGCACCATCAACACGTCGGCGTCTGCCACATTAATGAAGTACTGATAGAACTCATAAGGTGACGTCTTGTCGGCCGATAGCCAAACGGCTCCCTTTTCCGTCTTGCCCATTTTCCTTCCGTCGGTCGTAGTCAGCAGCGGACAAGTCAGTCCGTACAACTGCTGACTGTTCATCCGACGACCGAGATCGATCCCGGCTGTGATGTTGCCCCATTGATCACTGCCACCGATCTGCAACTTGCAATTGCGATTCTTAGCCAGATAAGCAAAGTCGTAAGCTTGCAACAGCATGTAGCTAAACTCGGTGAAGCTCAGTCCGCTATCTTGCCGTTCCAATCGGCTTTTGACCGAGTCCTTGCCAAGCATGACGCTCACCGGAAAATTCTTGCCAACGTCTCGTAAGAAGTCGAGAAACGAAAAGGACTGCATCCAATCGTAGTTATTGACCACAACGGCAGCATTCGGCCCGTCGAAGTCCAAGAATTGGCGCATCTGTGTTTCAACACTTGAGACGTTGTGCTGCAAGATCTCTTTGGACAGTAAGGTCCGTTCATCCGACTTGCCGCTCGGGTCTCCAATCATACCGGTCGCACCACCCACCAACGCAATCGGCTTGTGGCCCGCAAGCTGAAATCGACGCAGCATCATCAGAGGCAACAGCGATCCGACATGCAACGAGTCGGAGGTTGGATCAAAGCCAGCATAGAGAACGGTCGAGGTTTCGAGCTCTTTGGTTACCGCCACCAAGTCGGTACATTGATGCATCAGGGTTCGCCACTGAAGCTCTTCGATTATGTTCATTGTTGCTGTCATGCGTTGACCTCCTAGTCGAATCGGAAAAAACGATAGGCGATACCTGCCCAACCGCTGTGGGCCTAGAAGCCCGAAAAATCGTCACTTTGGCGAAGATATTACAAGAAAAACGCAATGTGTGAAACGGCCATTCGAACTAAGTATGTCGGTTGGTACATGTCTTTTTGTTCGCGACGATTGGTGAGCACGCAAGAAAACCGAGGCTAGCGTTCATCGTCATTACCAACGTCTTCTTGACTTTGCTCCCCTCGCCCCTTTTAGGGTAGAGGGGCTGGGGGGTTTTGCGATGTGTTTTGACTGGAATTTTCATTGTGCTCGTAATACCTCGCCTTGCTTTTGAGGCCTGAACAAAGCACTGCACCTAAGACATGAATTATTGGTGGCAGTTCTACCCCCTCACCCCCCTCTCCCCGAAACGGGTCGAGGGGGAGAAAATCCCAACGGTTTCTTTTGATTTTAAGCTTCAACCACCAGCCAATTCTCTCGATCGCTTGACCGCAGCCATCACACCATCAATGACGGCGGACCGAAATCCAGCTCGCTCCATTGTGCTCAATGCCGCGATGGTGGTTCCGCCAGGACTGGTCACTTGCTCTCGCAAAACGGCGGGATGCGTACCGGTTTCTTGCACCATTTTGGCTGTCCCCAATACCGTTTGCGTGGCGAGCTCCAAAGCAGCTTGCCTGCTGAGTCCCGCCATGACTCCGCCATCACTTAGCGCTTCGATCATCATCAGCACATAGGCAGGGCCGGAACCGGAAACGCCCGTTACCCCATGCAATTGGTCATCCGAAACCCGAACGACTTTGCCAACAGCTCCAAAAAGCGATGTACACCAATCCAAGTCTTCTGGTGTAACAGCACCTGCGGCCGCGATGCCGCTTGCTCCCTCCAGTGATTGACATGGAGTGTTGGGCATGACTCGAATGATTCTCTGCGTACCAAGACCGCTAGCCAACTTAGACAGCGATACCCCAGCCGCAATCGAAACAAGTAGATGCTTTTCGCTGATGCTGGCCGCGATACTGGATGAGATATCTAGGAGCGTCTGCGGCTTAACTGCCAGAACAATGCGCGAGCACTTGGCGATGAGTTCCTCGGAGGATGCCAACAAGGCATTGGGGAACTTCGTTTTTAGCACTTCGATTTGCCCTGCATTCGAATCGCAAAACGCAATTTCCGAATCGGTAGCAATTCCTGCGAGGATCGCACCGCGGGCAATGGCAGTCGCCATTTGGCCACCACCCAAAAAACCGAATTTCAATTCGCTCATGAAACGAACCAGTGCGCCTTGAGAACTTCAGCGGTCGCTTGCGATTTATTTAGCACGTAGAAGTGGACGCCTGGGACACCGCTTTTGAGCAATTCTGCAACCTGCTGTTGGGCGAACTCCACTCCCGATGAAAACTGCCATTCCGAATCGGAGCTCTCACCGAGTCGGCTGACCAGGGAGTCCGGTAGTTTGGCCTTGCAAAGGGATGCGATTCGTTGAATTTGCGAGAGATTGGTAACAGGCAAGATCCCGGGCACGATCGGGATCTTGATTCCGGCTGCGATGCATTTGTCACGAAAACGGAAGAAGTCTTCGTTGATGTAGAAGAGCTGCGTCACAACAATGTCCGCGCCCGCGTCCACTTTGCGTTTCAGATTTTCGAGATCGACATCGGCATTGGGAGCTTCTTGATGCACTTCTGGGTAGCCAGCAACGGCGATGCCCAGTTGCGGGAACTCGGAGCGAATCAAAGCGACGAGCTCATTCGCGTATTTCAAACCGCCATCGGTTTGCTTGAATTCCGTCTGCCCCTTCGGTGGATCGCCACGGAGGGCGACAATGTGTTCTGTTCCTTGCGAAATGGCTGTTTGCAAATAACCACGCAACTGCTCAATAGTCGACCCGACACAGGTCAAGTGAGATGCAACCGGTACATTGAACTTGGCTTTCACTTCACTCAGGATCTGAAGTGTTCGATCGCGAGTCGAGCCACCAGCGCCATACGTGCACGTAAAAAAGTCGGGAGAAAACTCGATGAGCTCGCTGACCGCTTCCAATAGCAGACCGACTCCTTCGTCCGTTTTGGGCGGATACAACTCAAAAGAAAGGCCTGGTTTTGCGCCCTTAAAAAAATCACCAAGCCCCATTTGAAAATCCCTAAGTTGTCTGAAACATGCTTTCGAATTGCGTTTTTTTTGCCAGGCCAAAACTTTGCTTCTGGAACTTATAACTGTATCAGGGTAACAAAAGCCTGATTCGGTTCAAGATTCCTTGCACGCAAGTTTACCGTGCGTTTTAATCCATGATTCACAAAATCGCGAGAGTACCTAGTCCCTTTTCCACCATTCAATCGCTTAGAACCTAGGCAGAAGTCCCAAAATGCAGACAAAACTACTTGAACCTCTCCGTGGCAAGCGAATCTTGGCCTTCGTCGGTGACATCTATGAGGACCTAGAACTTTGGTACCCCAAGCTTCGTTTGATCGAATCTGGAGCAACTTTCGTCATCGCTGGCGAGGAAGCGGGGACCGTTTATTCAGGCAAGAACGGTTATCCCTGCAAATCGGACATGCGAATCGATGACGCCAAATCATCCGATTTCGATGCCGTTCTCTTACCAGGTGGCTTTATGCCCGACCGCCTAAGACGACTATCGAGTGTCAAACAACTGATTGCAGAATTTGCCGAGCAAGAAAAATGCGTTGCTGCGATCTGCCATGGCGGTTGGCTGGCGATTTCCGCCGGTGTTTATTCCGGAGTTCGAGTGACTGGCTCGCCTGGAATCAAAGATGACTTGGTCAATGCTGGTGCCATATGGGAAGATGCACCCGTCGTTGTCGATCGACATTTTGTAAGCAGCCGCAAACCTGATGACCTGCCTTGGTTTGCACGCGCAATTATCGAAGTGATGATAGGGGAAAGCGCTTGAGAGTGTAGCAGGAAAAAGAGACCATGACTCGTAGCACGACGCGCAAGCTAGTGAATCTACTATTCAATTCACTAGCTTGCGCGT
>JAPLNL010000134.1 GCA_026692905.1 Planctomycetota bacterium | reverse complement strand
CTCGATTCGACTCGATCCAGTCAGGTTGGCACGCGTTCGCTCTCGTCTTAGCGACATATCCTGGTGGATGAGGCTTCTCTGTCAATACATTGCTCGGATCTGCACCAAAATCATTGCATTTCCTGTCATTTCTGTGATGTCGATCGTTCCGTGGGCATCCACCGAGAGAGTCTTGTCACCGACTGCGGCAGATTCGACAAGGAATCCCTCAGGAATTCGCACTCGCAGCAGAGTCGATTTCGGTCGATTTCGAGTTGGCAATTGAACATCGACGACGACGCGTCCCGTTTCAATTTCGGATCGTGCCAACACCGAAACGGGACCAAAAGCGGTAGGTGCTCGATCGACTTGAATGCTTCTGCCATCTTCAAGCCAACGACGCGACGTTCCAAACAATAACCGAAGCGTCTCGGGTTGACCGTCATCGTCGAGATCCCAGTCCTGCACCAATTGATAGCGAAGCATCGAAAGTACGTGTGCGTTCGCGGCAGTATTGGGTGGGCAATAGAAAAAGCGACCGCCTGCGTCGACCGATTGCAAAGTGCAGCCCTCGCCGCCAATAAACGTGTTTCGAGTTAGTCCCTGAGCGAGCATACCGTAGAAACTGACCAACGCTCGCTCCGGATCATCGCGGCGAAGCGTATCGAGTGTATACCGTGTGCCGTAAAGCGGATTGACGCGGTGCTCGCCTGACCAAAAATTAAACTCCGCTCCACCCGATCGAATCATTCCCATACATATCCCACCATGCTGCTCTTGGTAACGTGGAATCCATGTCTCTTCTTGGCTGTCAGGCGGGAATATGCCGCTTGCAATCGTATAGCCAATGATGAGGTTCCAATAGCTGCCAATGCGAACATTCGTTATGGGGTCATGTGCTGGTTCTTGGTCCAGCAGAGCGATCGGAACAAAGGGTGGTGAGGTATCCCGAAGTACGCTCTTGTCGATCGCTGCCAAAACAACTTGCCGAAAATCCACTGCAATCTTTCGATAGTTGTCGGCTTCATGCGTTGCTCCGATATCGGATAGAACGGCGCTCAAATCGCGAAGTGCACGCCACGCCTTGGCATTCGCGTTTAAGTTGTAAACCTGTGTACTGATGTCACCGCAGTATCGCTCTTTTGGAAAGAGACCGTTCTCGGTAGCAAGACCTTGGACCAAAAGTCGAGCTTCCTTCTCCCATCGGGGCCGTAATTTCTCGATACTGTCGACATCGCGGGTCTGCCAATAATAGCGACAGAGATTGACGATCTTCGTACCTGCATTGTGGTATTCGAGCCCCTTTCGTTGGAAATCGAAGAGAGGGTCTAACATGTGACGCACATCGGCTTCACATCCCCAGACCAATGCGGCAAAGGCAGCGTCGCTTCCTTCCGATTCGTATAAAGCGTCGTACTGGTTAAGTGCACTATAGTGCATACGATTGCCGCGCATCAACGCATAATTCTGAATCAAAAGATTTCGCCAAGCATTATTGACGAGTGGTTCGGGTGACTCGACATGCATGGCGCGCGATAAGATTTCGTTCCACGTTCGGCTGCAAATGTGACGCTGCTCGTCGTAAGTTGCTGCCGTTAGTTTTGGAGCGACTGTTGGCTCGAGTACCTTCGTTGCAATTGCCGCGCTGGACGAAATGCCTGTCACCAATCGAGAATGAGCTCGACCTCGCTCCCAAGTCCAAGTCGAATCGAATACCGCCAACACTTGGCCGTCCGTATTTTTGACGACTCCCCTTTCAAACGTCAACGGCTGGGAATCCTCTAATTGCACCGTGATGTACCCCGTGGCTCCTTGCGCCAAATCGAACTTGACGAACACAACGCCGTGTTCGGCCAAAGCAGGCTCGGTGCTCGCGAAAGCTTCGAGACGATAAATCTCGGGGGGACGATTCACTTTTTTTTGCAGCAATGGAACGGCACCCTCGGACTGGACAGGAGACGGATGCGTGTACTGAATTTCCACGATGGGCAAGTAGCCATTTGCTAACACCGGTTCACCTACTCGATCCTTCAAACCACCAAAGAGGAATTCGTCGGGACCGACACGAAACGTAAAGGGAGTCCCGTTGTCCTTCCAACTGCGAGAACCACCGCGGAGGTTGATTCCACTGCCATTGGAGATCAAACTCGCCTTAGACAGGGATTGCGGTGCGCTAAGAACGATGGGGTAGTATCGATAGTCCGCATGCACATAGCGCGGCGGCGGAAGCAGATCGCGAAAGAATTCGTAGCTGGCGCCGTTGGGTTGCCCCATGGATGCCTCGCCCCAAAGGTCCTTTTTTGCGTTGACCACCTCGGAAAGATTGGGCAAAACGGTTTCTTGGCAGCGTACGAGTTGGTTAGCCGCGACACAAAAAACGAAACCAAAAATAACAATTAAATTAGGGCAATGGTGCATTCGTTGGCTCGGAGAGGGGTTGGGTTCTTGAGAGAGAGTATGGGCCGGCAGTATCAGCATTCTGCCTTAAAACTGCATCTCAATTCGCAGCCCTTGATCGTAGATTCCATCCCAGAACTTTCGGCGAGCGATCAGGCAATGCACTGCGGTCTCTTCAGCAACTTTCCAATTGGACTCATCCGTACCACATAGCGACTGTACGAGTCTTCGTGCCATCGGTCCATGCTCATCGCCGTCCAATCCAATATGTCGTTCAAGGTAATATTTAAAATCAGCCAGTTGCCCGCCCGCTTCCACATTTAGTTTGTCCACAATGCGTTGAAATACATCCGGGAGCAAATCTTCCCGTCCATAGGTAAAGGCCGCGGCAATCGCACAAAGATTGCCACTGTCGATGACACGGAACGTATGATCCACGAAAAGCCGAGCCGCGTTTGGGATCGTCGGCGATGCAAGAGCTGTCCTTACAGGAACACCTCGGCGAAGTTCGTAAATAAAGGAGTCGATTCCAGCGGTGCGCGCTCCACATTGCTTCATTGCCCGATAATAGATTTCAAAATGACTCGAGAATCCAACTTGGCCATCACCATCGGATTCTTCAGCAAGAACTATCTCATTAATGAAACGGCACGCTTGGGCATCCACTGGGGGAAGCCACGGTACTTCAACACAGCAGATTCGACTTTGCAACACCTTGAGCAGTGACATGAAGTCCCAAACAGCGAAGACATGCTGCTCCATAAATTGCTGCAATGCTTGAAGTCGATCAATTCCTCCGTATATCTTGTGGTGGATCAGTTCGTTTCTAAATGGAGCCAACCGTTCTTCGAGCGTCTCGATCGGAGTCAAGATTCTTTTTGTCTTTCTAGATTGATTCAATTGTGTCGTGCGAAAAGGATAAGGGGAGATTGTCTCCCCTTTGCGACGCTCTTCAATAGCTAGCGCGGATTATTCACGCTCAAGCGTGAGCCGTAGGCTTGGTTTGGTAACCCGAAGCGTGAGCGAGGAAATACAACCAAATTCCTCGCTTACGCTTTGGGTTACCAAAAGCAGTCTGCTAGGAACGAGCAGCAGCAAAATAAGTCCTGCGTAATTCATGGAAGTACTCTCGTCCGCGTTGCACCGGGCAGAAGTTAAGAACGAGATTACTCTTGGTTCTCTAGTAACATCAATAGGCGAGGCGACTCTTCCTTAACCATCAGGGTTTGGAAGGACGTCTCCGTCGACAGACTTGATCTTACGAGAAGACGGTCCTGCTAGCCAAGAAAAGAAACCGATCAGAAACACCGAGGCTCGTGCTTGCCGCGTCATCTTGTCCGGATCCGCTCTTCTTTTTGAAGTCTACTTTTCTTCTTTATCGTCTTCGTTGTACTCGTATTCGAGATCGGCATCGTCGCCGGTTCCGAACTCGTCATCTCCAAATTCATCGTCCTCGTCGACGAAGTCTTCGATATCGCCGTCGAGGCTTTCGCCGGCGTCGGCAGCGGACATCGCGTCGCTTTCGTCACGCTTGTTGCGCTGCTCTTTGTTCAAATCATCTCGCTCGTCGTCACGTGCTCTGGGCTGCAGGTAGAGCTTGATTGGGATTTCGCCGAACGGCAAATGATCTCGTAGGAACGTCAAGAGATATCGCTGATAGGTTTTGCTGAACCCTTGTGGCTGATTGCACACCAAGATGATGGTCGGTGGCAAACTGGTGATTTGCGTTGCATAGTAAATCTTCGGACGCTTCATCATGAACATTGGCGGCTCATGGCGTTCCAGTGCGACCTTGACCAGTTTGTTCAATTGGTGCGTCGAGATTCGCTCATTGGCTTGTTTGAAAAGCATTTGAGCGTGGTTCAAAAGGGCTTTGACGTTCTTGCCCGTTTGCCCTGTGATGAAGCCGATAGGACAATAAGCCATCGTAGGGAAGGTTTCGTGCACATAGCGGACCCATCGCTCGGTAGGCATTTGACCAGCCAACAAGTCCCACTTATTTACCACGAATATACATGGCTTGTACTGGTCTGCAATGTAGTGAGCAAGCTGCTTATCGACTTTGCTCATCTGCTGTTTCGAGTCGAAGAACATGAGCACAACGTCAGCCCGGCGGATGCTTCGCTGTGCTCGGTGCATCCCGTACCAATCGATATCGGTTTTCACGCTTTTGTTTCGGCGCAGACCTGGCGTATCCATGGCCATAAACTTATGGCCGTCCAAGTCAAACATGACGTCGACGCAGTCCCGAGTTGTTCCAGGTACTTGGCTGACGATCATCCGCTCGGCTTTGACGAGGGTATTTACGAACGTGCTTTTGCCCACGTTGCGCTTGCCAACGATAGCCAGCTTCATCATGGGTGGTTCGACTTCGGTTGGCATCGCATCCAATTGAGGGATGCGTTGAACCACCAAATCCAGCAACTCATCTTTGTTTCGATTTTGGTGGACGCTGACACGAATCAACCAACCGCGACCGAGCTGATGAAATTCGTCGGCATTGGTGTCCAGGGAAGGGCTATCTGTCTTGTTAGCCACCAACAAAATCGGCTTGTTGATCTTCCGAAGCCGATCGGCAACCTCTTGATCCAAAGGAAGAATTCCCGCTCGGGAATCGACGACGAACAACAAAACGTCGGCGTCATCGATGGCGATTTCAATTTGAGCTTCGATATCGGCAGTCAAATTATCGACGTCGATAATTCCCATTCCGCCAGTGTCAATCAGCTCGAAATGCTGACCGCGATGTTCGATTAGCGTCGTAAGACGATCCCGAGTCACTCCGGCGGTATCCTCAACAATTGCGAGTCTGCGACCGGCAATCCAGTTGAAAAGAGAGCTTTTGCCGACATTGGGTCGGCCTACAATGGCTACGCGAGGAATTGGCATCGAGCGAACGGAAATCGAGAGACTGTAGAAATTTGGATCAATGAGTATCCTAGTCTTAAGAGTACTTTTGCGGGAGTGTTCAGATTTGCACATCTTGCTAGAATCTTGGGTTTCCATGATAAATTGCGATATCTGCAAGCCGATGTGCACATTTTAGGGTCGCAACCGAGGCGATTGACATGCAAAGGAACCAATGGAAAGCCGCCAGTGCCCAACTTCTCAAGCATTGGAGTCGGAGTGGAATTTCGCAGGTTCCAAACACCACAGCCGAATCTCAGGCAAAGGCTGTTTCCTGGCTCGAAAGCCACGCATCGTTCGTTTTCGAGGCATCGGACCCTGCAATTCACGGAGCAAATGTTGATGGTCTTTCAAATTCTCAGGTTACCCCACCGATCACAGCGAATTGGGTGGCGGAGCCGAGTTCTCAACGCCAGACCGTTCCTATCGCGCCCCAATCCGTGACGGAATCCTCGCTGGAAAGGTTTGCTGAACCGAACCCCTCCGTGATTCCGAGCTCCGCACCCAGGCCAACGACGCCAATTGCAGCCATGCAGCCCGGTGTGGTCGGGGTTTGGAACTCGAAATCCTTGCCAATTCTTGAACGCGAAGTGGCTTTCGATGAGCTCAACGCTCAAGTCGTTGAGTGTCGAAAGTGCGAAGAAATCGTCTGCCGGCGACAACGAACTGTCTTTGGGGTTGGCGCACTCAATGCGAGAGTGGTCATGTTTGGAGAAGCCCCAGGAGCCGATGAAGATCGCCTCGGTGAGCCTTTTGTTGGAGCTGCAGGCCAGCTTCTCGATAAAATCCTTGTGGCGAGCGGGTTGAAGCGACCCGAGGTCTACATCCTCAACTCTTTAAAATGTAGACCGCCCAACAATCGCACACCTGCAGAAGCCGAAATCGAAAACTGCCGGCCGTTCTTCGAAGCTCAACTGGAGACAATCCAGCCGGAATACATCGTTTGCTGGGGGGCCGTTGCCGTTCGAGCCGTTCTCGGCAGCACCGATAGCGTTGGTCGTTTGCGTGGGAGATTCCACTCCTATCGAGGAGCAAAAGTCCTTGTTACCTACCACCCGTCATATTTATTGCGAACGCCCGACGCGAAGAAACTGACCTGGGAAGATATGAAAATGCTCATGAAAGATATGGGGCTCCCGATTCCAGGAAAGAGCTGAGTCGAGGGGCAGGAAAAAACATACAGCTACGGTAGTTTTCAATCTGCCGGTCGCCGAGGCTTTCGTCCTTGAATGGAATCGCTCGCTCCGTTCTAATGTGGCCGTTCGGTCGATGTAACCTTTATCAACATTTCGAAATGAATTCGGTATCATGAGACCACTTGTGCTTTCGCTCTCTGGCACGCTGCTTTTCTCTTTTGCAGCTCTCTCTATCGCGTGCCAAAACGCAATGGGAACTTCACCCAATTCCACTCATATCGACGCGATTTCTACTAGCCCAGGAATCGTCGGGGCCACGCCCTTTGCAGAGTCCGTTTCCGAGGGGACGGACGGAGCTTCGGCTGAGGCGCCATCGCCGTCTCGTTTAACGGTTCTGGTCGCAAGCTTAACCGTGTTTGTACTCTCAATCTTTGTCGGTTTTGAAATCATCGCCAAGGTTCCTCCGACCCTTCACACTCCGCTCATGAGCGGCTCCAACGCGATCAGCGGAATCACGGTGGTAGGTGCGATCATCGCCGCGGGCTACAAAGAAACGGGCGTCGGCAGCTTGCTTGGATTGTTCGCCATCGTACTGGCGATGGTCAACGTCGTCGGAGGCTTTGTGGTGACTCATCGAATGCTCTTGATGTTCAAGAAACGTTAACAAGATTGTAGCTGGTCGATCTGCCCAAAACTCTTTGATGTTGCGAGTTCTTGATGAGTGCAATTATTTCGCTGGTTTATCTGATTTCGGCCGTGATGTTCGTTGTCGGTTTGAAATTGATGTCGGCACCACGAACTGCCGTCCGTGGTAATCTCGTTGGCGCTGCCGGTATGTTGCTGGCAATTCTCGTTACCCTATTGGATCGAGGTGTTGCAGGCTACCTCTTCATCGCGCTAGGACTCATCGCTGGTACGGTCATCGGCGCTTCGATGGCAAACCAAGTGAAAATGACAGCCATGCCGCAATTGGTTGGGTTGCTGAATGGACTGGGAGGCGGCGGCTCGGTTCTCGTCGCTTTCTCCGATCTCGTTCACCACACCAACCAACCGCTTGACACATTGGTTGCCGTTGGCCTATCCGGCTTAATTGGAGCCATTACCTTTTGGGGCAGCCTCGTTGCGTACGCGAAATTGGAAGAGTGGCCTCAGTTTAAAAAACCATTCGCCCTTCCTCAACAACAGAGGATCAATTTAGGTCTCCTCATTTTCGATTTGTTGTTGATCGCAATCTTGGCTATGTCGCACAGCATGGCGGCCCAAATTGCTTGTTACGTTTTGATTGCAATCGTGTCGTCTCTTCTTGGTATCTTCCTTGTCAATCCAATTGGCGGCGCAGACATGCCTGTTGTGATCTCGCTGATGAACTCGTATTCAGGTGTGGCGGGTGCAGCGACAGGCTTCGTGCTCGACAACAATGCATTGATTATTTCGGGCTCGCTTGTTGGCGCATCGGGCATCATCTTGACTCAAATCATGTGCAAAGCCATGAACCGTTCGCTAAGCAACGTTCTCTTTGGTGTCATGGCGGGTAGCGGATCCGATTCGAACGTCGATGAAATTTACGCGAATGTCCGAAGCACTTCGGCTGAAGATATCGCCATGATCTTGGATGGCGCTCAACGTGTTGTCATCATCCCTGGGTATGGCATGGCTGTTGCGCAAGCACAACACGCGGTCCGAGAATTGAGTAAGGCCCTGGAGGCACGCGGCGCATCGGTCGAATACGCTATCCACCCTGTTGCCGGACGAATGCCTGGCCACATGAATGTATTGTTAGCCGAAGCGGACGTCTCTTACGATAAACTCAAGGAGATGGACCAAATCAACCCTACGCTAGACAGCGTCGACGTTGCAATTGTCATCGGGGCCAATGACGTTGTAAACCCGTCCGCCAGGCTCGATCCAAAGAGCCCGATCGCTGGCATGCCGATCATCGACGTTGACAAATGCCGAACGGTCATCGTAATCAAACGCAGCCTTAGTCCTGGCTTTGCCGGAATTCCTAATCCTCTTTTTGCCATGCCAAACACCCTTATGTATTTTGCCGACGGCCAACAAGCCGTTTTGGATATCGTGAAGGCTGTAAAGGAACTGTAGGTCGAGGGATAGAATGATCGGTATCGTATTTTCACATCCGTAACCCAAGTGAAACGTTGATTTAATGCTTGTCCCAATGCACTACGTTGAACAGTCAGCCGAATGCGTAATGTCACGGAACAGAGTACGCCTACGGCCAACTGGCAAACGACGAAGTCTGCAAGCCCTGACGTTTCGGGTTATGATGGGTAATATCTAGAGTGCCGATGGCACTTTCCCCTCCTATTCCTTTTACCATTTCCCCCCCAATCGAACCTGTGTCCTCACACTCATTCCTCCCGAATCCTCCCTGCAACGATATTCTCAGTGAACTCTGGCAAAGGTACGCTTTTGCCAACGATGCAGGCCCTTATCTCCTGATCCCCCAGGCGGTAATGCAACCCCGTACGGAATCGGAGGTGCAAGCCATTTTCAAAGCATCTCGTGAATCCAATAAGCCTATTGCGTTTCGCGCGGGGGGCACGAGTCTTTCCGGCCAATCGGTCACCGATGGATGGCTGATCGATATCGGTCGCCACTGGCGAAAGATAGAGCCACTTGATCGCGGTGCTCGCGTGAGAGTCCAAGGAGGTGCTATCGGTGGAATCGTTAACGCAACTCTACGCCCGCTCGGGAGAAAAATCGGCCCTGACCCGTCCTCCATCAACTCGGCCATGATGGGTGGAATTCTCTCCAATAACTCGAGTGGCATGTGCTGTGGTGTCGTCAACAACGCCTACCACACACTCGATTCTATTCGTTTCGTTTTGCCCGACGGAACCGTTTGGGACACTTCTCTTCAAAACGAAGCGTCCCGCTTCGAAGCCGAACAGCCTTCGATCGCAAGGACGCTTTCTCAACTCCGAAAAGAAATCCTGGCATCGCCGACTCTGCTTGATAAGATTCGGCGGAAGTACAAACAGAAAAATACGGTCGGTTATTCGCTAAACGCCTTCGTCGACCACGAACGGCCGCTGGATATTCTGTCTCATTTGCTGATCGGCGGCGAAGGCACGCTGGCGTTTATTTCTGAAGCTGTCCTGAAGACGCTTCCAGAACTACCCGAAAAGGCAACTTCACTCGCTTTCTTTCCAGATGCCAACACGGCATGCGAGATCATTCCGGAGCTGATCGATATCCAGTGCGACGCAGTGGAGTTCATGGACAGGGCCTCCATGGAGTCGATTCGCAACCTGGAAGGTGCACCGGCTGAGCTGCCACGGCGACTGGACGAGCACAATCAATTGATGGGTTTGCTCTTCGAGTTTCAAGCTGCCGACAAAGAAGCGCTCGCTAAAAAGCTCGAGGCATTCCGATCGCAAGTGGAACCCCGAGCGAAAGCCATTAGTGCAATCGAGTTTACGGAGGACAAGAAAAAGCAGGCTTATCTATGGAAGCTTCGCAAAGGGATGTACCCGGCTGTGGCTGCTGTACGTGGTCGCGGAGAAGCTGCCATCCTAGAGGACGTCACCTTCCCGCTCGAACGACTCGGAGACGCGATTGGCGAGTTGCAAGCTATGTTTGGAAAGCATGCGTATTCGAACGGAATTATTTTCGGGCACGCGCGTGATGGCAATTTGCATTTCGTCATTTCCCAACCGATGGCTACGGCTGCGGACACGGACAAGTACTCCCGATTCATTGACGACATGGTTGATCTGGTTGTGCATCGTTTTGATGGTGCGCTCAAAGCTGAGCATGGAACGGGCCGCAACATGGCTCCATTTGTTGAGACGGAATGGGGAACCGAAGCGATCGGCATCATGCGTCGACTGAAGAATGCGATCGACCCAAATGGCCTTCTCAATCCCGATGTGATTTTGACGTCGCGACCGAAGCTGCACCTTGAGAATATCAAAGACCTGCCGGTTGTTGAGGAGGTGGTCGACAAATGTGTGGAATGCGGAGCTTGCGAGCCTCGCTGTCCTAGTCGCGACTTTACATTGTCTCCTCGACAACGCATTGTTTTGCGTCGAGCTCGTGAACGCATGATTGCCAGTGGTAAGGTTGAGTTAGCCAAGCAGTTGGACCGCGATTATGAGTTTGCTGGCAAGGCTTCGTGTGCCACCGACGGTTTGTGCGCGCTTGACTGCCCAGTTGCAATTAACACAGGAGATTTGATCAAGCAACTGCGTAGCTCCTCTACGGGTCGATTCGATTCGATGATCGCATCGCAGCTCGGCAAGCATTTTGGACTGGCTGAACATGCAGTTCATTTGAGTCTTTTGGCGGGACGTGGAACGAGTGCCGTGATCGGTGACGCAGCACTGCGTACGATCACGGGGACGATTGCCAAAGTCTTCTCGGGCTTCCCGCAATGGCACGCCGGTCTTTCCACCGATCATGGCAGGGTCGACCGATCCTTGTTGAGTGATTTGGAAAGTGCCGAGCTTATTTATTGGCCCACTTGCATGTCCCGCATGATGGGTGGGACCGCGGACGCGTTGGTCCGTGTTTGCGAGAAAGCGGGTGTTGAAGTTCACATACCGAAGGATGCGACTGGCAAATGTTGCGGTCAAGCGTTTTCGTCGAAGGGATACCTCGACGTCGCGCTCGAAAAGCAGAATGAGTTGCTTGACGCGATTTGGGAGTGGAGCAAGCATGGTGAACGAGCAGTCGTACTCGACCTCGGTTCATGCACTTCGTTTTTGAAGAATGGCTTACCCTATCTTGATCGAGTTCGTCGGCATCGCCTTGAGAGTTTGCCTATTTTGGATTCGACGGAACTGGCTGCTCGTTTGCTGCCGAAGCTTGCGATAGAACAGAAGCAGAGCAGCATCGCGGTGCATTCGGTATGTTCCAATCATAAGCACGGGTGGGAGGCACCGTTGTTGGCGGTTGCGAATGCATGTGCGGCCGAGGTGCATTCTCCACATGAGGGCAAATGTTGTGGGATGGGTGGCGATAGAGGATTTGAGCTACCGGGCTTGGCATTGAGCGCGACGGCCGATGTGGGGCGAAAGATGTCGGAATCGCAATGCAACTCGGGCTTCACCAATGCGCGGTCTTGTGCGATCTCGCTTAATAGCGGTACCGGTCGACCATGGCGTAGCATTTTTCAGCTTCTGGACGCGTGCTCTACGAAGAAAGCAGACGATTGAGGCCGGGCGAATGACTTTCCAAGAATAGCAAAGCTTGGACGAATCCCCTGGCGACCATTTTCCGGTTTCTTAGCGAGTCAAAACCATGCAATTCAACGATCCCTTTGCCCCACCAAGTATGGCTGCTAGCCAAGGAATGCCTTACCAGGGTGGCGTTCAGGCTTATCCGGATGGCTATTACCAGCCAATCGAGAGCTTTGATTTGAATCGGATGTTAGCAGCTCCGTTCAAGAGTCCGAACTGGTTGACCAATTTGCTTTGGATGTTTGTCTGTGATCTGCTGGCTTCCGTCTTCATTGGCAACATTATCAAGTTTGGCTATTTGGCGGAGGTAGCTGAGGCGCGGAGTGGTGGAAGGAGCGAACACTGGCCGGATTTCACTTGGGATCGATTTAGCGAGTATCTAATGAGGGGGCTGTGGCCTTTCCTTTGGAGTCTCATATGGGTCTTGCCGTTGATCGTCGTGGTAGGAATACCGTTGGGTACGACGATTGGACTGTCAAGCTTGCTGATGAACAACAGCAACGAAGTGCCTGGCGCAATCGTTTTGGTTACGGGAGTTGTGGTGACGATTGCGGTTTACTGTTGTGTGTTGGTCGCGATGTCAGCGTCGATGATGCATGCAGCTTTGGGTAATGATTTCATGAAGGGGGCTGACATGGGCTGGATCCGTTCGTACGTGGCGAAGATGTGGCGGACGACGATTTGGACAGGTTTTGTCTTCTTGTTGGTAGGAATTGCCGTCAACATTGCGGGGATGTTGTTTTTTTGCATTGGAATTTTGATAACTTCGCCAATCATGAGCATGATGGCTGCGGATTGGGTGAGTCAGTTGCATGATATCTTCGTTTCTCGTGGAGGCATGACAGCCTATGCTGCTAGACAAGACCTCGATCCAACCATCATCGAAGCGCAGGTAATCCTCTAGAATCTTGCCGAAAGGCCTAGTCAGGTGAAAAACTAGGGCGATAATAGGAGTGATAGCGCAGACGAGTTCACGAAAGGAGACACATACCGTGTGTCCGCGAAGTAGCAGTCACATTCCAGGTGGCGTCCGTAAGGGCTTCTTTGAAACGTTTGCGATGTTGATTTGTGGGAAGCTTGAATTGGGCATGTGGTAATCGAAAGAGTTCCGCTGTTGAATTTGGGTGGACTGAGAGGGGGCGATCTGGAATCGACCGGATAAATTGAAGATCTTGGTGGCATGTCGTGGTTGATCGGTTGGCCACGTTAAAAGCCGATTACAAAAAGTAACTGCTGAGGAAAACCTCGCACTAGCAGCCTAATATTGGCAGCTCAGGTACCAGATGCCCGTCGGAGGCGTTTGAATACCTGTCGCAATTCCGAATCGCATTGAGCCGTGCCTCGCACGTTCAGTGTTAAAAAAGCTCGAGGCTGGCGCAACGCACCGCGGTCGACGACGAACGCGTTGGGCGAGACAAACAACAGTTGGCTAAACATGTAGAGGCCGGATCGGAAGTATCGCGGGACGGGGGTTCAATTCCCCCCGCCTCCATTAACGAGGCCACCGCAAGGTGGCTCGAATCAAACTGACCCGCTGGCTTACCCCAGCGGGTCTTTGCATTTCTACCCAATAAATCTAGGGGTTTTGCAAATCGTCGAGCTTCTCCGTTACACAAACCACGGGACGCGGTTGGCACCCATAGCAACCCAAAAAGGCTCAAATCGGGGCCAAAGGCTCGAAACCACGGGACGACCCCCAAACACGTTCCGTGCTCGGAAACCCAATAAAACACGGCACTTTCGTGATTTCGAACAGGCGTGAGGTTTTAGACAAAAACGCCAGTTGGCAGTGACATGAAAAACCTGACCATCGCGTCCCGCGGTGATGAGCAGATTCCCAAGTGGCGAGTGCACGCTGCATTCTACTTACGCTGTTCTTACGAGCTGTTCCGCTGCTACGATGTCGCCCAAAGAAGCATCGGACCTGGAAACATGGGACTGATCCTCGTCGGAAACACACCATGAGTACACCCCAAGGTTGGGAGTACTGAATCGCGAGATGCGGTCTAGTCGCCGGTTTTTCGAGTGCTCATCCGAGGGGTGCCTCTTTCGACGGGCGTACTATTACGCGATCAGTCAGCTTCGCCGTGCGCCGATTGAGACGGTTTTGATAAACCCAGAACAAACAACTCGCACCGGTTTTGGGTGACCGGTGCGAGATGAGTGTCCGTTTTAACTCACCCCCCAACTCTTATGCGAAGGCGTTCTCGATCTCATTTTGGCTCACCCACTTAAGCCCTCGAACTCCTATCTCGGCGTCCGAGAAACAGAGCAGGAAAAGAAGCCCCTTAGCTTCAGCACCCAGGCCAGCCTCTCGACGTCGCCTCACCTATTCTGTTCGCACTCGCAGTACTCTTGCCGGGCGAGTTGGCTTCTGAATGTTGGGTAGGTTTGCGCGAAGCTTCAAGAAAAATCAAAGCTCTAGAAGCCTCGCTTGCGCCAACACCCTCGGAACGTCCTTCTGCTCGAGCAACTGTGGGTTTCCAGGGCCCCGAGGAGGAAAATACTGCTGCAGCGCTTCGTAGCGAACAGGAGTTTCAACAGCGCATGACAACTTTATTTCAAAAGCAAACTTGTTTTTTCCAGATTTATGCATAATATTGGACCCCGAGTAGCGTCGCCAAATCGCGAAAGCGTACGGGGGAACCAATCGTTCTTTTGACTAGCAGTCTGTTTTTCAACTGCCAGAAAAAGTTCAGGGGCTAAGGTGTCAGCAGATTGATGCCAGAGGATTTCCAACTCTAGCCCGGCAGCTAACCTCGTCGGCCAAATGCAAAGCGTGTTTGCATTGATGGGATACAGATGTCTAAAGTCTGTAGGCGCTAAATCCTTTTAGGGTCACTTGAATACGGCTGATATGCGAGCCTGTTGTTGCGAGGGTTCTACCCACGTGCAATCATCTAATTGCGTAAGTGCGTTTTGCTGCGCAACTGTTTCGGATTACGTCGTAGGTGATGTGCACGGGTACGGTACGCGCTGCAGCATGGTTCGATGGAGTTGTTTCCGTGATCCTCCACTCGGAGATCGATTGTGAATATGGCCCTGAGCCTCAGGAAACTTCTGTTTCCGTTTCTGTTCTTTAGTTCCTCGGATGAATCAAGCAATACCACTCAGCACCGTACTGATGTCCAATCAACGGGCGAGGGCGCAGAGAATCAACCACAAGCGGGAGTCGCAGAGTCGATCGCGTCGCTATGGCATCGGATGCGTCAGGCGACTGGGACTGTTTACGGAGACATCGGAACTTCCGTTCTTTACTGCGTAATGGAAATTACTCGCGAAACAATTTTGATTAAGAATCATCATCTCGGTCACGATGCGGCGAGCGAGCTTGTCAAGTCGGGCGGCGACCTACTGACCAGGAGCGAAATTCTTGGAGGTTTAAGTCTCATCATTTGGGCCTTGCTGTTTCTGACCGTGAAGTATGACTTAATGATCATGCGGGCAGACCATCGTGGAGAAGGTGGAACTTTTGCTTTGTGGAGTCTGCTCAAAGGGTACACAGGTCGAATCGTCGCGGGCTCGCTCGTTAGTTTTCTTGTCATTTGCGCAGCGGCCCTCCTTGCAGCGGACGGAATCATTACACCGCCGATTAGCATGCTCGGAGCCTTCGAGCCCATGGGGCAAACGTGGTCCGTGATCACAACTTTGGTGTGCTTGCTATTACTTTTCAAGATGCAGTGGCGTGGGACGAGCAAGGTTGGCGGTCTGTTTGGCTGGTTCATGATTTGCGTATGGTTTCCATGGATTGCCATTAAAGGCTTACCGTGGATTGTCGCTAGCCCTGAAGTCTTCCTCGCTTTCAATCCAGTCTACGCGCTCCAGTTTCTGTGGGGTTTTCCGGGTATTGGAGCTCTGGTGGTACTTGGAGTCGCAGTCTTGGCGGTTACTGGTGGCGAAGCAAAGTATGCTGATCTTGGGCACTTTACACGCTCAGGTACAATACCGCTTGAGGAAGGCCAAAGCGCACTTCCCGCAAACTCCGGTCGCAAGCCAGTGATGTACTCATGGTTCATGATCGTGTTTCCTTGCTTACTGCTGAGTTATGCCGGTCAGTCGGCGTATATGCTTGAACGGGATGTGCCGCCTCGAGCAAATACGTTTTATGCGATTACTCCGCAAACGGGTATTGGTTGGCTAGATAGTGGGATTGGCTTTAGCGATATGATCATCGCGGCGTTGGCCGCAATCATCGCTTCTCAAGCGCTGATCACGGGCATGTTCTCCATTGTGAAACAAGCGACGGTGCTTGGATTCGTGCCGCGTTTCCGAGTGTTCCATACCGACACCCATGGTGAAGGACAGGTCTATATTCCAGCTGTGAACTGGGCACTCTTTCTCGGATGCGTATGGGTCACTCTGGCATTTCAAACGTCTGGAAATCTCGCGGCTGCTTACGGTGTTGCAGTCACTGGAACAATGGGGATAACGACTTTCATATTTGCGTACGTTGCCTACTATCGATGGCGCTGGCATCTTGGAATTGTATTAGCCGTATGTATTCCGATGTTCATTGTCGACCTTCTCTTTTTCGTCGCTAATCTTCTCAAAATCACCAATGGTGGATACGTCCCAGTCGTCATTGCCGCCGTGCTAGTTACTGTGATGATGGTTTGGCAGTGGGGACGTCGCCAAGTAGGCAAAGCGTACTATGACTTCGGCGTTCGTGAAGGAAAGCAGATCGATTGGTTGGTCGCGCTGCGAGATAAGGTGGACGATTTGGAGTTGGCGGTTGAGCAGAACTTGCCTATCGCGAGGTTGTTAATCCAGGGTAATAGGAAGCTAGTTGAAAGCGATCGTGCGGCTGTGTTTCTATGCTCACGTCCAATAACATCGACCGAAGACAGCGTGCCGGTCGTTTTGCGGATCTTTCTGAAAAAGTATGGTGTGCTGCCAGCGCAGATTGTTCTGATGCATGTGAACCAGATCAGCGCCGCGGTGATCAACCCAAGCTTGCGACACACGGTAAAGAAACTTGGCAACGATATCCACTCAGTGGTCATAAGCTACGGCTACATGGAACAGCCTGACGTGCGCAAATCGCTAAAAGATCTGCAGGGGCAAAACCTGCTTCCGGTTGTTGCCGAGCGTTGGATTATCGAGGTGGGTGAGGAGGACATCATCATCGATCGGCAGCTTCGCTGGTATAAAAAAATTGCTGTGGTTGCGTTTAGTTGGATCTTGCGATTTTCGACGCCGGCTCACAAGTACCTAGGGCTTGTCTACGACGCGGCAGTATCGAAAGAAGTGGTGCCGGTGGTGTTCTCTCCAAGCGGCGTGAAAGTCTCACTGCCTGAACTTGAACTCATTCGGCCTGCGGCGGTTCCTCTTGTGTAAGCAGGCTTGGGTCGAGGTCACCGCAATCTTGGGTGAATTCGCCTGACCGCAAATCGCACCGGTTTTGCATGCCGGTGCGCCGGCTTTCATCACTGGTTCGCAACGGCTTCTAGATCATGGGCGGCCGTTGATTTCAGGACTCGCCGTTGCTCTTCCCAGAAGACCGGAATGCCCTTCCGGCAATGCTGCAGACTGATGTCTGCGAACGCCTGACCTGCCAGGATCGATTCGACGATATCCGGCGCAAGCGAGGTCAGTTGCAGCATACGCCCGACGTAGCT
>JAPLNL010000133.1 GCA_026692905.1 Planctomycetota bacterium | reverse complement strand
GTATTTTTCAGCCTGGGGTAAGTTCGCATCGCGAACGCAACCCCAGGTAGTACATCCGCATTTGTTTTTCGTATTAATTAGCCGATGGGCGCTAGCCCCGGTTCTCGACGAATGTCGAGTGGGAAACCGGGGCTAGCGCCCCTCATCTTTACCCATATCTTTTTGATTTTGCTCCCCCCGGCCCCCTCTCCCCGAAATGGGGCGAGGGGGAGAAAATCGCAGGGTTTTCGTTTGATTCCTCTATCGCGTCGACTTAAACGTTTTGTTATGGTTCGATAGCGGCTAGTGCGAGCTGTGGGTATTTCCACCAAAACAGTTGATTAGACCGCCAGGAGTGGAAGACCATGGCACGATCAAGAAGGCGAACAGGACGACGCACGACCACACAACGTGCCGCTGGACTTATTGCACTTGCGCTGCCTGCTCCCGTGCAACGCATTGCCGACACTCGACTTGGCTCATTGTTGATGCTGGTTGGGGCTCCTGTTGCGATCATGTTTGGGCTTCTCAATGTTACATGGGTCGACGGATTCCCCACCTTTACATTCAACCGCAATAAAGCCGCTGAACTCCGAAATGTTGCAAGTCAGCGTATCAACAATCTCGAAAACGAAGCCATCTCGCAAAATTGGGGGCAGACTGCCGTCGATTTTCTGCATGCGGCACAAGGCCCTAACCACGAACATCCGATTCCTTTTCCATCGACTCGGCCCCAGGCAACAAGTTCTGCTTTTCAATCACAGCAACCCACCTACCCAGCCCAGCCATACGGCCAGCAAGGACAGCAACAACAGCCAGAATACCCAGCTTCTTACCAGCAGCAACAATATCCAGCGGGCTACTCACAACAACAGTATCCCGCAAACTATCAACAGCCCTACCAGCAGCCTCAACAACCAGGCTATTCCCAAACCTACCCGCAGCAGCCTCCCCAAGCGCAGTACCAGCAACCTTACGCTGCCCAGCCGTCTAGAGGCTACCAACAACCCTCTCAGCAATGGCAAAACGGGTATTCACAACAACCAGCTTATCAAGCGAACTCGGCAGCCAATGGCCAAGCGCCGCAGGGCGGTTATTCCCCACAGCCATACAACTACCCGATGTCCCCGAGCACCAACAATGGTCAAAGTGCATACCAGGGATCAGGACAATTCCTTCGATATTGAGTATCTTGGCATCGTACATTTCGCCGCTGGACACTCACTCTGCAACTTGCTCAAGTTCTCGACAGATGTCGAGAACTCTAGAAAACCGCGGCTAGCGCCCAACGGCTAATGAACAGATAAAACTTGTGCCGACTTGTTAAGACTCGTCTATGTTGCTGGCAACGCTTCGCCAAAAAACCGCAACCAGTTTCCATGACAAAAGTCCTCAATATCCTGTGATGGATACCCTCGGCTTTGCATGATCGATACCATCGATTGCAAATCACGATAACGATTTAGATCTGCCGGCGTCTGTTCATAGCCGTACCCGCCATCCAGATCGGAGCCAAGTCCGACGTGCCGAATCGAACCGGAAAGCTGACAGATATAATCAATTTGGTCAACAGCGCGTTCTAACGTCGCAATAGGCTTGGTCTTGCCCCGTACCAACCCATCCTGCAGCATGATTACATCCAATGCGACTCCCAATACGCCATCACGTTCGATAACAAACTGGATCTGCTCATCGCTAAACTGCCGCTGCCAATTGCAAATGGCTCTTGCATTTTGATGACTTGCATGGACTCGCCCCTGAAAATGTTTTGCAACTTGCCAGAACGACACATCAGACAGATGAGTCATGTCGATCGTGATCCCGAGTTCCTCACAATGGTCGAGCAGTTCAATCGCATCCAAGGAAAGGCCTACCTCACTTCGAGTTCCACCGCCATAGCGATTGGTTCCATAGTGCGTTAGCCCGAGCGCGCGCAGTCCGGCCTCATGAAACTCAAAGACGGTTTTCGGAGTCAAGAGCGGGTCCGCCCCTTCCATGGTCAAAATGAACCCAAGCGGCGTCGTATTCGGTTCTGCTTGGTAGGTATCAAAATGATATTTTAGCTCAGCGCGTGTTTTAATTGGCTTCAGATAGCCGTCCAACTCCATCGCCCGATAGTAAGCGAGATGTGCGTGGGCCATTCCATAGCAAGCGTGGGGACTCGTCCAGCCAAACGAATGATTGATCTGCTGTTCTTGTCTTGCAAGCAAAGTGGCCAAGCATACAGCGACTTTTGAAAACCGAAGTTCGGGGAAGCTCAACACATTGGTTTGCCGCCCGAGATCGGTCATTTCAAAAGTGATCTCTTGAGCCCGAATGTCGTCCACACATTGACGAAGATCACGATTCCAATCGACTCCGTTTAAGGCAAGGTCTAAGTGCGCGTCAAAGATCAGCATGTTCGGTATACCTGTGAAATGAATTCGCTGCCAAAAGAGGTTTTTGTGTAGCGAAAGTTGTCGAGACTTTCGGCTGCATCGCTAAAACGACCGAAACTCTTATTGAGTTTCGCTACTTATGCTTCGCAGCGCCGCTCTTTAGGCGAGAGGACCTTCCCGAAAACCGGGGCTAACGCCCGTCGGCTGCTATGCTTCAGCATTCTCCTCAAAAGGGGCGACGAGAGCCTTTACGAAGCCTTTGTTCCGCCTAGCAATTCTTTCCTGAGCTGCGTGAGCAATTCCGTTGCGTGCAGGATCTCGGCCTTTTGTCGCTCTCGATCTTGTGGGATCTCGCGCTCGATCGTCAACGGGCCGAGGTAACCGATCTCCTTGAGTGTTGAGAGGTAGGCATGCATATCCACTTGTCCCTTTCCGAGCGGAACCTCGGCTCCCCAGGTGATCGCAGGTTGATCGCTCCAGGTAGCGTCTTTGCAGTGAACGCTGCGAACATGCGATCCGACCTGCTTGAGTGCCGGAATCGGTTCTCCCATACCATAAAGGATCATGTTGGCTGGGTCAAAATTGATGAACAAGTTCGAGCGTTGCGTGTCACCGATAAACTGCATCAACGCATCCGCGGACTCCTGCCCCGTTTCGAGGTGAATGTTCTGTTCGTTGTGCATTGCATGGTCACACAGCTGCCGCGTTACCACAAGAATATCCATGTACTCCTGCGAGTTCACGTCATGTGGCACGACCCCCAAATGCAACCCAACTGCATTGCAGCCAAGCAGTCTTGTGAAGTCCGAAATCTCCTTCATCTCTGTCAATCGGGCCGAACGCGTAGCGACAGGTACGAGACCAATGGTCTTTTCTACCGTCGGTATATCCGCATAACTTTCGCCGTCAAATCCGCCGAATACGCAGGTCAACTCGATACCATAACTATCGAGTTTCTTCAAAAATTGCTCCGCTGCCTCGGGCGTGCGTCCGGCGGCGTGCGGAGTATGCAATTGAATGGACGGAATGTTCAGGTCGCGTGCGACCTCCAAATGAACACCAAGTCCGGCGTCGATGCTAGTGAAAACGCCCAAAGACCAAGGAGGGAGGCTCATATGGAAAGACCTAGTTCGGTGGGAAATGCGACAAACGTCGCGAAGGGGGAATTTCAGGAATCAAAAAACGATACGAAAGGCAATCACAAAAAAGCGACTCAATCAGCCACTGATCATTCTCGACCGAGCCATGGCATCCTCTGCCATCTGAATATAGCGTTGATCTTGAGTACCTGCCCACGCTCGCTGGTACGTGACACTCAAAACGGTAAAATTAGTCGAATCATTCGGCTCGAGTTCACATGCTCTTTCGGCATGTTTTACCGCATCCTCGTGTTTCCCGGTTTGTGTGTAAATTCGCGCCAACATCATATGGGAAAGCACATGGCTATCGTCCTCGGTCAAAATACCGTTTAGCAATGCGGTTGCTTCCTCAAGCTGACCCTGGTCTTTTAGCTTTTCGGCTTCGTTTAGTCTTTGGATCGTCGTGGTCATTGTCTTCAAGCAAAGGAGCTATGTTGAGTGGATTGTTAATTCCCGAAGAAATTCAACACCTAGATGGTACAGGCCAAAGAATTGTAATCGAAGCTAAAGAAATGTGGAGCTACCCTGGACTAACGCCCCAGAAACGTTTTTCTTGGCGGGGCTACGTTGGAAACGCGCCCAAGAATTTCCCGAAGTAGCCTCTGCTCCAAATCCGCGTCATTTTCCTGGCGAATCCAACCAAGTGTAATGGGTTGCCCGAGTAGTTTCGCATCCGATCGAACGATCGAACCGTCGTGCCGGGCGATTGCCGAGCCCTCGGACGAATACTGCGAACGATCCACGTCCTCGATCTCCTTGATGACTTCCACCCCAACCGAGAACCCCTGGTTGTTCGGAACCACACGCAAAATCGCGGTTCGTCGCATCGTCTGAAGGGTGCTTTGCCACCGCTGATGTCCCTCCAAGGCGTCCTTGCGCCACGGTTCCAAGTAGGTCGCGGACACCTCAGGATAGGTCTCCATCAACCCTGCAAACCATTGCATTTCATCTCGTGTGGGACGCTGCTCGCTCTTGATTCGAAAGTAATCGTCTACCGTGTTAACGATTTGATTCCACAGGAATTCAGAGTCCTGCGTGTTCACGTTGATCGGATTGGCTAACTGAGTTTCCCGATTTAGCGATATGGATGGAATCGAAAGCGTCGTCTTTGGAATGGAATCAAGCTGACTGCATCCGCAGAAAAAAACAGCGATGGATAACAAGACGGTACGTACAGCCCGCAATGCGTTCTTTCTACGAAGCCATCGGATCAAAACGATGCAGGCCAAAATGGTGAGCATGGATTGAGGTTACGAAGCTGGCTTTGGATCGATATCACGGAGAGATCGGCCCAATCGCTTGCGACCCGGCGCTGCTGGCGCTTTCCTCTGCGAAGGCTCTTCGATCCGAGCATTTGTCTGCGTTGCCATAGGCTGTTTCGCAAACGAGAGCAAAGCTGGATGGAGAGTCCGATTTTCTTCCGGAGCGCCAAGCGTATCGATGGCTTCGCTGACCCCTAGCAAAACAGACTGCTTGACACCATCGCGAATCCAATTGAATAGTCCAAGTCCATTGCTCATTTTTTGCTCACTCCGATTGAAATCCGTAGTTCTGAACACTTTTTTGGACGTTATCAACTTGCGGAGCAGACAGCCAGAGCAGTTTGGCACCAAGGTGAGCGGCAGCATGAAAAACTCCTTAGCACGACGCGCAAGCTAGTGAATTGGCCCCCTTAGCACGACGCGCAAGCTAGTGAACTGGGCAGTAATTGTACAAAGCACATCCGCATTTGTTTTTCGTATTAATTAGCCGATGGGCGCTAGGAGGCCGTCTCGCCTTCTTTTTGGAATTGCTTGCAAT
>JAPLNL010000132.1 GCA_026692905.1 Planctomycetota bacterium | reverse complement strand
ACGACCAACACCAGCAAATACCCCAGCGCATAACCGATGGTATAGATCGCACTATCCGAGGCATCCGCAACCAGCGGCGGCAGATAAACCTGAGTGATCTCGATTGTGGCCCCGAGAAATAGCGAGGCTGCCGCGCCGATCCAGAATCTTCGCATGCTGCATTTTCCGGTTTGAACGAACCCCGCGATCGCCCAAAACATACCCAGCACCCCAAACATCCCGAGCTTGCCGGCTAAGTTAGTCAGGGCGCTGTACTCGCTGGTGAAATAGTATTTCAGTAACGGGGGAGTGAAGAACTCGTTCCATCGTTTTCGGATAAGCTCGCCGTCGTCAAGAATACTTCTCATGCGACCGTTGAATGCGACGAAGCTCACCACCATCCAACCAAGCGATGCAAAGTTCCACATCCACGCGAATCGAGCCCATGGCATCCAATGACGACGAGAGGCGGCAATCCACCATCCGAGCCAGCCACCCAAGAGTCCCGATAAAAGCTCCCATTCCGTCGCGTGTTTTGAATAAATAGGGACTTGGACAACCTCAAGTCCGATGGCGATGAGCGCCAATCGCAGTCCAGGAAATCGCTTGGACCGAGCTAAACCAAACCATAGTCCAAAGGGAAGGATTTTACCGGCAGCTAACACGAGGCCTTTCAGGCCCTCCCAGGATGCCAAGCGTCCCACTTGGAAATCCCAACGCAACGTGCCCTCGGCTACTTTTTGACGCAGTTCGTCGACGGTCAAAACAAGGTCGAAGGGAAACAGGGTATACACGATGCTGGCCGCGCAGAGGGCGGCTAGCACCCAACGAATCCTTTGTTCCATCGACTCGAGGGTACAGAAAGCCTCGAGTCGTCGAACGATCCAACGACCCGCGATGAGCCACGAGCAGCATCCGAGGACCGCCCCTACTATGCCTGCAACGATGTCGTTCTGCGAGACCGTACGGGTAGGGAACCATAGCTGCAAAAACTCGATGGCGATCACAATTGCCGATAACCAAAACACGGTCGCCGGCATTGTCATCCACGCTAATCGACGCGGTCGGCCCCAATCGACGGCCCCCATGGCAAAAAACGCAGATGGGATTACGACGAGGGCATTGGCAACCCAGTCGGCGCGGCGTTCAATTTGCAAATTGAGCCAAGGGGTATTCTGGAACTTGGCAATGGCTGCGTCGAAAGTGATGGGGGAAAAATCGAGTGGAACGATGGATGCATAAATCAGTAACGCGATCGTCATCCACATGGCCGCTGCGAGCGTCCATCGCGTCGCCGAATCGATGAAACCATATTCGTTCCAACGATCCGTTTGATGAAACCTATCAACGGTTGGCGATTGCTGGACTTTGCGATGATTCATTCGGATTGATACCGCTCTGAGCCATGACTGGATGTGAATAGCAACATCGTGGCAGTGAACGCCTGGATTGATCTCTAAAGCAAATACGGCAGCGTCGAGACAACAGCGTTTTGCGAAAGAAACTGATTTTCAAAGACGGAATAAAAAAAGGTTGGCGGGATGACCGCCAACCTTTCCATAAAAATTAGTCGTTTCGAGACAAAGACCTCGCTTACACGCGACGCCGCCGCCAAGCCAAAAATGAACCTGCCGACATCAGTCCAAAAATCGCCATCGAGCTTGGCTCAGGAACCACTGCTGCTCCCACCGTGGAGTTCTGGGTGATTGTAAACGTTGCAATACCCCCGCCCACGAGAGACGCCGCAGCAGTGAAGAAACTTTGGGGACCAACATTCACGGAAGCATTGCCACTGATGGAACGGTTCAACTCAGCTGCAGCTTCATTAATGGATACCAAACCTTGGTTAATCTGAACGCGAAATTCACTATCCGCCGTGCCATCCGCACTGGTCTGCATCCTCAAGCCTGCATCAAACGCCAAACGATACTGACCAGATTGGCTGACGTTGACTTGGAAAACACTCGTACCGCCCACGTTTCCGTTGGCAGCCCCGGAGAGTGCACCCAAGGTGTTCAACTCTGCAAGCGTTGAGGAGGATAAACTGCCACCGATCACGGTGTTGCCAGAACCGTTCGTGTCTCCGATCGCAAAGGACCCGCTCGTATTCAGGCCCATTCCTGCGTTCGTGTAAGACACGAGGGGAGAAGCACCTTGGTTCGCGGGAAGCGAAAAACTGGGGCTCACGAAGGATTGCGGCGCATCTAAACCCACCACGATCCCCGAAGTCTGGCTAGACCCACCCAGGGTTGCAGTCGATTGGGACAGAATGGTCGTATTAAAAACGGTAGCCTGAGCGGTCGTCGCATTGACCCAGTTCCCGCCGCTCAAATACTGCAGCCGCAAATTGGACGAGTTCAAGATTGAGCTGCCAAATGCCGCAGCCGATGCTTGGGAAGTTACGCCCATCAACGAAGCACAGAGTGCCAAAACAAATAAAAATAATCTCATATTGATCTCATGGAAAAAAGGAACACTTATCTTCAATTCACCGAAGGTCCATGAAGACTAAATGGGTACCCTAAGGTTTCGCCAGGGAACTTGAATCGCTTTCCCCACCGGCTCCAACACGCAGAGTGGTTGGAAGTGAACTTCCAGCTCGAAACGTTGATTTTCAAACAACATCGAAGGATATTGGCCTGATGGGGGATACGGCTGCATCTCCATGGAACCCGAATATGGACAAACATCAATCGCTGGACAGTCCCCATTTTCAGGATGGTCAGGAGCAGCGCTTCCCTTCGATTCTGACGCAGCTTCCCACGACATTTCCCATTTGACTGCACCCTGTCCCGACTGGCAAAAGCAAGCCGCAAATAGCAGGCTTGGCAGCAATCGAAAAAGAGTCCGGAAAAACATGGTTTAGTACGATGTGGAGGTTTGGGTAGAAGAAATCAGCCTTGATCCTAATTGCTTTTGGTGTCGTGTAAAGCAATTCTTTGGGATTTTGGGCTAAATTTACCACTGATTTGCTACGCTTTTTATTCAGATTTTGAAGTCAAACGCGTCGATTTTCTGGAGTATGCCCTGGTAAGTCGTTGCGATTATCTTGATTCTAGCGTCGAACCCAAGCCGCTTCACACGGTCCTCGCGCCCGGTCTTTAAGCACGGCTGCGGTCCATTCCGCAACAGGCTCAGAACTGGAAACGGCACCGCGAATCGCTTGGACTCACTCAACGCCGTCTGCAGCGGTTAAGTCCTCTAGAAATCCGTCTGCCTTTAGGATGTACCGATCTTTGCGAGTCAAACGATTCCGAATTCCATTTCAGGATCGGTCGCTTTTCTCTGGAAAGATCAGAGAACGACGGCTTGTAAAATTGAGCACAAGTCCAATTGCCGACGCAAGACACTTCGCTAAAGCTCCATTTGTCCCCATCCCCACCAAATAGTTTGTAATTGCGACGTCTACAATCCCGAGGAAAGCAACTAGAAAGCCATACAGAAGTAGCTCCGACGTCGCATTCCAACGAATTTGACTTCGAAACAGCAACTTGATGCATAAGAGATAATTTACGATAGCAGCCACGATAAAAGCGAGAGATGCCGAAATCCAGACCGGGGTAGACAGCGCTAAGGCGAGCAAAAAGACGCACAAGTTGATAACTGCTGCGGTTCCTCCGACAAAAAGGTATACGAGAAATTGAAGTAACGGAGGCGCGTTAAAACCATTGTAGCGGATGATGCAATAAAGCGCTCGGAATCCATCTCGAACACCTATCTTCTTTCCTTCATCATAGGTTCTGCCATGGTAGGAAATACCCATCTCATAGATCCTTAATCCGCGAGCAGCTACCTTTGCCGTGATCTCAGGTTCAAATCCAAACCTGTTTTCTTGGATGTCGATGGATTGGATAACCTCGCGTCGAAACAATTTGTAGCAGGTCTCCATGTCCGTGAGATTCAAATTCGTGAACATGTTGGAGAGAAATGTCAGAAACTGATTCCCCAGACTATGCCAAAAATACAAGACGCGATGTTCTCCGGAACTGAGGAATCTAGATCCGAAAACGACATCCGCTAACCCTTTGCGAAGAGGGGACAGGAGCACGACAAGATCTTTAGGATCGTATTCGAGGTCTGCATCTTGAACGGCAACGTACTCGCATGTAGCACTTCGAAAGCCAGTTCTTAAAGCAGCACCCTTTCCTTGATTGCGATCATGTCTGTCAACCTTCACGGACTGATACTTGAGCGCCAATTCCTGAGCGATCAACAAACTCTTGTCTGTTGAGTAATCATCCACGATCACTATTTCCAAATGAATATCGGGATGCGGAGCGAATGCGTCTAGGACACTCTCAACGCAGGATTGCAAAGTAGACTCCTCGTTAAAGCAAGGAATGACTACCGAGATACTGCAATTGCTCAGCACGGTTCGTCTTGATAAATCTAAATGCGTCATCAGGATAGTTTATGAAAAGAGACTGTTGGTAAGATGGGACAAAGCAAACGTTTACTTCAAGATAGAATTGCGCCTCAGTCGACACATTTACTTTTTGTCGACGTGAGACGTAAATTGCGAAAAAAATCTAGCGAACCCCGCGCCACTAATCATGCAAAGAATAGGTAGAACCACCAGCCGAGATCGATAAACGGCATCCATCCCAAACAATGCTATGGTCAGATAACCACAAATCAGAATGCACCCAATATTCATTACAACTGTTGTGCTCGTAATGTTACGAAAAATAAAGAGAAAAAACAGAAATACACCTGAATAAAGAAAGGACAGGTTGGCTAGATATAAAGAAAAAACAAACAGTGCGAACGGTGAGTTCATGAATAACGATCGATAGGCTGAGGAGTCGAATTTGACCAAGCCGAAAAAACCAGGAGGTGACCATTGTTGACCAATAAGTATGCATGTGTCCTCCATAGCGTGCGAAATACTTCCTTTCGCAATGCCTATCAATTCAGCGCACAACAAGGATTGTGGATCGTGGAAGACAATTCTCCACTTTTTCTCTTGGAGACTTCTTTCGATTTCCGAAACGGTTGAGGCGTTTTTTTGGATTGGAGTTTGCGCCATGGAGTATGGAGGCAAGTCATATCGGTCTGCTATTCTCGCTTGAGCCTCATAGCGATCGACTTTCTCTCGGTACTGGATTGCACCTGCTCCTACAAAATAAACTAAATTGTGAGTGGACACGGTAGTCAATTGAGGAAGCCCAAAGAGGGTGTAATTCCGAGCGACCCAACCGATGGGCATCACGGAAAATAGCAGGAGAAATACAATGGTTCGAATTCCGAAGTGCATTGTAAATATATTTTTACGGCTCCACCAAGATGCAGCGGTATCAACAAAAATCAATGCGAATGGAATCATCAGAAACGACGGTCGAATCAAGACTGCATAACTAAGAAAAAAAGCAGAGACTGCAAGCCTCTTGAAGGAACTATCGGACAGCTTATGGCAGGGCCATTTCGCGATACCAAGCCCGCAGAGAAAGAAGAATAACCCTGCAATCTCTGCCATGGTTTGCAAAGCGAGGCAATAAAGACTATGGTCCGTCACCATAAGCGATCCAGCGATCACAGCGGCGCACTCTCCAAAGGCTTCTTTTGTCATCTTCACAACAAAGAATACGGTGCCCGCAAGCATGACGATTTGAGCGATGTACGTCCATACTGGAGAAATATCTGACCGAAACAAACATAGCAGGAGTGGATAGCCTGGAGTACGCAATGGATCAGGATGTAAATCGGTTGTTCTCGAAAACGTTCTGTTTTCAAGAATATTTTTCGCCAGTAGCCCATAGTCGACAGCGTCAGGATACATATTCCTTTCGGTGGAATCGAAATAGTTGCGGTTGCTCTCGAAAGCGAACACTAGAAACGCACCGCTGAGCGCTAGCGACAGCACTCCAAAAAAGAGGGGTAATTTCAGCACGGAAAATTTTCGTATAGGGTGCATCTACTTAGATTTTGAAGTCCAACGCGTCGATTTCTCGAGCAGGTCACGATAAATCGTTGCGATTTTCTTCATTCGAGCGTCGAACCCAAACTGCTCTACAATGTCTTTACGCCCGGCGGCAGCCATTTCCGCACCAAGATCAGGATTGGAAATGGCACTGCGAATGGCTTGCATTAACTCAACGTCGTTTTCGGGTTCGATGAGATAGCCTGTCTTCCCGGGCTTGATCAGGTCGGGGACTCCACCCACTTTGGTTGCTATGGAGGGTGTCTCCAACGCCAGTGCTTCCAACAGAACGTTGGGGAGTCCTTCACGCGTGCTGTTGAGTACAAATAGGTTCATGGCCTGATAGAACATCCGCAGGTCCGCCATCTGACCCAACAGGCGAATCGAGCCGTCCGTGCTGTGTCGTCCGATGATCCGAGTTAACTCTCCCCGTTCGGGTCCATCTCCAGCAATCCATAGATCCAGCGGGAAACCTTGTTGCTGCAAAAGCATAACTGCCTGGATGAGTCGGTCGAAACCTTTCTCTTGCGACAGTCGGCCAACGCTTCCGATGAGAAAGCGATCGGGACGCGCCTGAATCGCTTCTTTTGCAGATATTGGATCCAGTCGGCGCCGAAAATGCTCGACATCGATGGCGTTGGGAACATGATGCAACCGCTCCGTGGGAATGCGGAGACGCATGCATTCCTCGACCAGATCCGGGGAAACGCAGATCAAGGACTCGAAGTAGCGGAGGAAGTGT
>JAPLNL010000131.1 GCA_026692905.1 Planctomycetota bacterium | reverse complement strand
CAATAACATGCTCGGATGCGATGACGGACCCATTTATCTAGGTTGACATAAAACGTTTTGATCTCGACCAACGAAAAGTAGTTGCACCACCCGCGAAGATACCAACCAAGCGTTTCGTAACGGCTCGCCATCGACACGCCAACGCCTACAGCGGTCCGGAGGCGCCCATTGGCCAAGCGCCCACCCGGTGGGAAGTTTCAAAAGAGGCCAAAGCGCTCACCGGGTCCAGTGCCCCAATTTCAGAGCCGCAGGCACCTAAAGAAGAAATCTCAACAGTAGTCAATTCGCGTAGCGAGTGCGGTCGATATCGCGAACAAATCATCGCAAAGATCGAGCAAGGTCTCGGCTTCCGTGAGAAAAGTTTCCAACCGTGCGAGTTGCGTCGAGTCACTGGCGCTTCTTTAGGCCAACTCAAACCCTGGGATGGTTCCGTTGCTTGAACCGAAAAAATCCACGTTGGCCCCCAATCGATTCAGAAACTGCACGTAGAGATTGCATAGCGGTGGGTGCTTGGTCGGGGCAAACGCCAAGTGCTGGCCGTGTTGGAAACCGCCACCTCCGACGATGATTGGCAGGTTCTTGTTGTCGTGACTGCTGGCGTTGCCAAGATTGCTGCCGAAGAGCACGATGGTCCGATCGAGCAGCGTCCCTTCACCTTCCGCAGTTCCCTTTAGCTTCGTTAGCAGTTCGGCCAAAAGTTGCATCTGCTGCAGCTCAATGACCCGCAACTCAGCGAGCTTGACAGGATCCTGGCCATGGTGCGAGAGATTGTGCCAATCCTGGGTAACACCAGGAATTGCTGGCACAGCGTTGAAGCCGTTGAGCGCGAAGGTGATAAAGCGTGTTGAATCCGTTTGCAACGCTAGATGCATCAGATCGATCATCATACGGACGCGCGCAACCACCTCGACGTAGTTGTTAATGTCTACCGGTTGCTTGGCTTCGACGTTTGGCTTTGGCCGACGCGTCCAGTCTTGTGCATTCAACATCTTCAATTCTACTTGACGTACAGAGCCGAAGTACTCATCCAGTTTCTGCTGATCCTGTTTGCCAAGCCCCTTTTGGAAATCTTTGGCCTCGCTGAGCACAGTGTCCATGATGCTCTCGCCTTGTTTGAGTCTCTGCACCTGTGCATTGATTTCACGCGGCGAGCCAGCAACAAACATATTTTTGAAAACAACGGACGGACGCTGCTCAGCAGGAATCGGCGCGCCACTGCGTGTGAATGATAATCCAGTATGCGAAGATGCGAGCACGAGCGATTCAAATCGTGTGTCCGGCACAAGCTGTTCGACGGCGTATTGATCCAGCGAAATGGTATTTTTGAAATTGTCCGCTCGCGGATGTGGTGCTGACGTGAGGTAGCACAATTCAGCCGGATGGCCACCGTCGACGTCGGGATGCGAAAGTCCAGAGAATACAGTGAAGTCGTTGCGGAACTCCTTGATGGCTTCCAGATAGGGCGTTAATTCGTAGTCGCGTCCCGTTTGAGTCGGAAACAGATTTGGCGTGTGGAGACCAAGTGTGTTGTTGATACAAATCATCCGGCGAGGCACTTCGGTACTAGCCGATTGCGCTCGAAGCGCCGTCATCGATTCGAGCAGCGGAAGCGTCAGTGAGACGCCAGCGCCACGCAGCAACGTGCGACGGGATAGGCGACGATTGTTTAGCATGTTGTTCCTGCAGACTGGGGCGAAAGCCATTTGTTTTCGATCGTAGTATATCAAGTACGACGGTGCGTCGTCACTTGTTCCGAAACAACTCACTGGCAATCACCGCCTGAATCAGTGTTCGCAAGCCGTAATCCGAATCTTTGGCTTCTGCGAGAATCTGGTCAATGACACAACGATCATCGAATACGACTGGCTGACCGGTTGCATAGGTTACCAGCTTTTCAGTGATACAACGTGCAATTTGTTCGGGATCAGCGAGCAACAATTTCTTCAGTTCATCGATGTCTCCAAACGACCGACCGTCGTGCAACGCATCTGCAGCGTCCACCGGACGGCCCAATCCATATTGGTATCCCGCAAGATACTTGGCAAGCGGCCCGACTCGGTTCTTAACCCAGTCCTTCTGGTCTGCGATAACCCGATAGCGATCACGCCACCCGCCGATGACGTCAAAGTTTTCCAAGGCGAAGCCTGGAGGGTCAATCCGAGAATGGCAGCCGGCACAGTTCTCGGTTGCACGATGTTTGGCAAGTTGTTCGCGGATCGTTGTGGCCCCTCGAATGTCGGGCTCAACAGCAGGCACATTTGGAGGAGGTGGCGGCACCGGTTGGCCTAGGATGCGATCAAGAACCCACGCTCCTCGCAGTACAGGCGATGTCGAAGTGCCATTGGCAGTGACCTTGAGAATACTTGCATGGGCCAGCACGCCACCTCGATGGTATTCGGGCTTCAATGCGACCTTGCGAAATTCCACACCATGCACGTCTGGAATGCCATAATGTTTGGCCAATCGACCGTTAAGCATCGCGAAGTCAGAATGGACGAAGTTTCGCACGCTAAGATTCTCCTTTAGCAACTCGTCGAAAAAGCGATGCGTTTCTTGAACCGACGACCATTTCAGGAGTTCCTCGAATTCGGGGTAGAGTCCCTTGTCCGGAGTGGTGGAATCGATGTCGCGTAGGCTAAGCCACTGGCCAGTAAAATTCTCAGTAAACGCTTTGGCTTTTGGATGCTGGAGCATACGTTCCACCTGTGTCCGCAGCACATCGGGCTTGAGCAGTTCGCCGCTTCGAGCCAAGGCAAGTAACGTCGGATCAGGCATTGTGCTCCAGAGAAAATAAGACAGGCGTGAAGCCACCGCAAACGCATTGAGTGGTCCGGGGGCTTCACGAAAGTAGAGAAAATTCGGAGACGCCAGCACTGCCTTAATGCCAGCCCGCAACGAGGTCTCGTAGGACTGTCCAGATTCAAGCGACGCCGCGACCAGAGCGACAAAAGGCTTCTCCTCGCCTTCGGTAACAGGCCGACGAAAGGCGCGTGGCAACAGATCGCGCAGGAGCTTTTCTGCATCCGTCAGAGTGCCGGTTCTTGGATCGACATCACCAAACACACGCCGATAGCTTTCGGTCGGCCAATGCTCTGGGAAAGGTCCTTCGACTTCTATCCAGTGTATGTGCAGACCCGGGCCGGGGTACTCTGGCATGGTCTCGTGCTTGAGATAAACAAACGGTAGAGCAACGGGCGTCACTTTGATCGTATCGTTTTTCGCAAGTAGACGCTCTTCGAATTCGATCATTGCTGGTTCCGTAGGCGGCGCGTCGAAGTAGCCAAGATGGCGAGTCGGATTGCCGCTGACCACGAAGTTGCCTAGCAGCACCGCCATTGGAAGGGGCAATTCGGAGTTGTGCGCGGACGCGGAAATACGAAACCGATACCGTCCCGGAGCCGGCGCTTTGAACTGACGCAGGTCGGTCGCTGAGTCTCCGCTATTGCGAAATAAAATGACCCCTTCGTCCTGCTTCCAAACGCCCGCGATAAACCAAATCGGTAGCGAATCGTATAGATCAAAGTGTTCGGTTTTGCTTGCCAATGAATGCACCGGCTTGATTGCCGCATCGAGCACGGCATCTGCTGCTTCGAGGTATCGCTCCATCAAAACCGGCGAAATATTCAGTGCGGTACCGACATTGTCAAACCCCTGAGAAATTGCATCCTCTGGCAGCATCTCTTTGACGGAAACTTTCACGTCAAATAGGTCGCAAAGTGTATTCTCGTATGCGATGCGATTCAGTCGCCGCAAAACAACGCGACCTTCGGCACGCCGCTGAGCAGCAGCCGCATTTAAGCGAGACGTGAGCTCGTTCACCGTTTGAGCTATCTGCTCTGGTTTTGGCCTCGGTTCTGTTGCAGGGGGCATTTCGCCGGATTGAATGCGTTGAACGATTTTTCGCCATGCGTCAAAGGTGGCTGGCCTAGTCAAATCACTATCGAGCGTGTCAAGTCGCAGCCGCCCTTGCGTGTCGGACGCACCATGGCAGAGAACACAGTGTTCATCAAAAAACGGCTTCGCGATGCTGTGCATGTTTGCTGTGTCGACCGCCGCTGCTGCAACTGTCGGCGTATCGTCCGCTTGCACGTAAGAGGCTGCGAACAGGGCCGAGAGAATTAGGAGCGATGTAGAGTGAGCGAGCGACTTCATGGCGAGGTTGTTTAAGAGTTTTTGGAGAACGGCCCTCGATGGTGTACCTGCTTTAGCCGGCTAAAGCCGGTACACCAACGAGAACCCGATTCTATTGTACTCGCTTCCTACTCCGTCGGATTTTCAAGCTTTTCCGTTGGCTCAGTTACGATTTCAGGCGTGAGGCTGTTGGGTTTTTCGGGCAATCGGCCCGCTTCCTTGAGCGCTCTTTGCAACACCATTTCGATTTGGCTGTTCATGCTGCGAAACTCATCCTCGGACCAACGACGAAGGGCATCCATCGTCGTTGGATTCAAACGCAATAAAAAGGAGTCTCGCTTGGCCACGATAGAATTCTCGTTTACTAGGTTATCAGAAACATAGCTTTGATTCGCAACTATGAATAAAGGGAACCGGTATTGATGACTGGTTGAGCGTGGCCGTTGCTGCATAGAACAACCAACAAATTGGATACCATAGCGGCTCGTCGTTCGTCGTCTAGTTCCACGATCTTGTCGTTGCTGAGTCGGTCCAACGCGAGCTGAACCATCCCCACAGCTCCATCAACGATCTTGGCTCTTGCCGCAACCACAGCGTGAGCTTGTTGTCGTTGAAGCATCGCGGCAGCGATTTCTTGAGCATAGGCCAAGTGACTGATACGCGCCTCGATGACCTTTACGCCTGCCTTATCGAGTCTTGACTGAATGTCATGACACAGCTGGTCGCTGATTTCTTGAATTGATCCTCGCAATGAAGTTTCGTGATCCTCGCTGTCGTAGGGATGACGCGAAGCCATGATGCGCAATGCGGCTTCGCTTTGCACCGAGACGTAATCTTCGTAGTCATCGACCTCAAACATAGCCTCAGCAGTATTCACGACCTTCCATACAACCACCGCAGAAATTTCGATCGGATTTCCGTCGCGGTCATTTACCTTGGAAGGACGACCGTGCGTTCTCGATTTTTGCTGCACGACTACTCCAGCTTCATTCTTCTTTTCATTCACCGACGTCGATCCCGTCTCGAAGTTTCGGATTCGGAGCGAAATCCGCTTCTTGGTAAAGAATGGATTGACCCAAAAGAACCCCGAACTCGCGACGGTCCCTCGGTACTCACCGAACAGCAACAAGACCCTAGCATCGTTGGGTTGAACCGCCAGGCAGCCGAACAAGCCCACGAAGCAAACCATTCCGAGCGGAATCACAATCAAAAGTAAGAACGGCATTTTCAAACTGATGGTTGCAACAAACCCCAAAACCACCAACAGCAATCCTGCCAACAAAAGACCCAATGGCCCCCAACCGGAACCAGGAACCAAAACTTTTTCTTGACAACTGTTATTCGCCATTTGCGCTCTCCCAAAAGTAAGGTATACCCAAGTGATATCACAATGATATACATGGCGAGTTGAGAGTCAATTGCGAATCGGCCATTTTGTGCCGGAAACTGCGAGTTTGCCGGATCCTACTTCCGTTTGGGAGAGCGGCAGCGCCGTTTCTACGGGGAGGGAGAGGCTCCTGCCGAACCGTTGCAAAGCTCGGCTGGAGCCTCGCTCACCCATTGGAACCCTTGGCAGTTAGCCTTCAGCCTGCTGCTCGCCTTAAAAGTGGGCGGTTTTGGCGGAAAATCTTGGGGTAGTTTTTGTTGAGCTAGCGATTCGCACGCTTAGCTGAGTTAAGATTGGAGAGACCTCTTGCCAATACGACTTTAGCCACCTTGACGATCCGCTATGAAAAATCCGATCCGGACATTTGCTGGGCATTTGCCGATTCTCCTCGGTTTTGTCTTTTGTTGGTCCGAGACCGGAGTCGCACAAGACATCTTTTCAGGTGGCGGATTGGATGTCGACAATTCCGCAATTCCAGCTCCAAAAACCGATGCGGCAATTCAAGGGTACCGTCCTGATCCCGATGAACGCAGCGCGGTTGTTCTTTCGTTTCGTTCCAATCCACCCAAGACGGCAAAAGAGTTGGCTCGTGCTATCCAATTGATGGCTCGCATACGACGTTGGGACGAAGTGGGGCATTGGCTTGATGAGGCAGTCAAGCTGGGGCTTAACGAGTCGAATGCTGCACAAATGGTTCAGACGGCTGGCACCCAAACGTTTCTTCAGTTGATGGGCCTAGAGTCGAATCTTTCGGACCTAAGAAGGGCGAATGCAAAGAAGATATTGGATCTCTCAACAGCAGCGGCCAACAATCCAACGAAGCTCAAAGAAAGCGTTTTCAACCTTCAAAGCAACAACAAAACCGAACGCATCTTGGCCTACAAATACCTTGAATCGGCCGGCAGTCGCGGGGTTGCCGCTTTGATCAATCATATGCTTGCTGAAAATTCGGCGGCGCCCAGTGCCACAATGTCCGAGGCGTTTACGCTGTTGGGCAAACCTGCATTTGAGGCTTGGCTAGCAGCCATGGGGACTCAAGACAAAGCCGCGAGAGGGCGACTGGCGCTTCTTGCAGCACCCTCAGGTGAGCCGACTTTGTCGACGCAGCTCTGCGTAGTCGCACTCGACCCGAAGACGGACGAAAGCGTTCGGGAGGATTTAAACAAGGTTGCAGCGAATCGAAAGAAATCCATTCCTTCGTCCCAATCCGTATACCGTCATGCGATGGATCAAATGCAACAGGCATTGGCTGCTTATCAAAAAGTGCGTTGGATGGATGAACCCGATGCCTTTGCTGTTTGGAAACTTTCGGCTGATGGTCGCACGGTATCTGAACGACCAGCGAGATTGGCGGACTTGGATTGGACACGAACGGTCCAATTTGCTTCGGCCGCACTGCAATGTGGCGATTTTGCTGACAGCAGTTCTGGCTTGGCAGTGGCGATTCTCGCCGAGAACGCTTGTCGATCGTCGCCCGATCTGGCTGGTGCCTTAACTCTGTCGAATGTCGCAATGAATTTACCGACCACTCTCGCGGACAGCTATGAATTTGGTTGCTTGGTATGGGATAGTGCGCAAAGTAGCAACTTGTCTTCAGCGCAACTCGTTGCGGTCCAAAATCTAACTCGTTGGGCTGCTCCAATAACCACTCCCAATGCTGTTCGAGAGCGACTTTCGACAGCTTGCAAATCGGGCTTTGGGGCAGTTCGATATGCCGCTGCCCAAGGGTTACTCAGCACAATGTATCGCTCTATCGAAAGTGGTGTTCCTGCGTTCGAGGACGTTCCGTTCGATGGAAGGAATCGTTTGGAGCGGGTGCTTGCGGAAATGCGAAATTTGGATGGTGGTCCATTGGCTTTGATCCTAGGAGGAGCAACCGATTTGCGGTCTCATGTCAGAGCGATGTTGGAATCGTTCGGCTATCGCGTTTTGGAGACTTCCTCAGCCACACAGACGATGAGTTTGTTGCGAGAATGCCAGCCTATTGAAGCTGTTTTTGTCGTATCTCCCGTCCTTGAAATGAAGCTTGGGGATTTGGCGCAGCGAATCAGAGCCAATCCCGCAACTGCGTCATGCCCAATCGCGATTCTTGCTGCCTCCTTAAGCAGAGGCGAGCATGAGATTTTGGACGAGGACCCGAGAGTCGTGATGGGGAATGTTCCGCCCGAACAGGCTGGGATGGCGGATATTTTGCGCCGGATGGCAATCGTGACCCAATCTCCGCCGATGGATTCTGCCAATCGAAACACTTGGCGGGATGTGTCTTTAGCTTACTGGCGAGATCGACAAAACAAGTTCGTGTCGACTCAACCGAAAGCAAGCACGATGAATACTGCGGACACACCTGTCGCCCAATTAGAATTGATCCGTTTGGCAATCGACCGGTCTAAGCCACTGCTCAAACGCGAGCAGGCAAGCCAGAATTTTGTGCAATCCCTTCAGCAATTTGGCGTTTTGATGTCTTCCGAGACTGTTAAGGCGCAGTACGATGAGTATAACAAACGAGGTCCGGACGATCTGGAGTTGAGGAATCGCCTAGGGCGCATTTTGGATGCAATTGAGGCGGCACAGGGAGATCGCCCCTGGACTGAAGTCGCACCTTAGCGGGGGTCGTGCGTTTTGACGCCGACTTAGGATTTTTGGCGTCAACCACGAGAACCAAATGGCCAGTTTCGGGCTGGAAAACGATGGAAACTACCGACACAACAGCAGTATTCAACTGCCTGGTGTCATCGGTTCTTGCCCAGCGATGCAAGACGTTTTCCGCGTCACTCGACGTGTCGCAATGAGCAACGCCTCGGTTCTTTTGCTTGGTGAAACCGGGACGGGCAAGGAAGTGATAGCGAATGCGATCCACCATTTGAGCAATCGCAACGGCGGCCCATTTGTCAAAGTCAATTGCGGTGCACTCAGCGAAAGCTTGCTTGAGAGCGAGTTATTTGGCCACGTTCGCGGAGCATTTACAGGGGCGGTTGGCAATCGTGCAGGCAGGTTCGAAACGGCTCATACCGGAACGATCTTTCTGGATGAAATCAACAGCACTTCGATGCATCTTCAGGTCAAACTGCTGCGTGTGCTCCAGCAGCGCGAGTTTGAAAGAGTTGGCGACACGGAGACCATCACCGTTGATACTCGCGTCATCGCCGCCAGCAATCGAGATTTAGCAGGAGAGATTCGTCAAGAAAAGTTTCGAGAGGATCTTTATTGGCGGCTCAATGTTGTCCCGATTGAATTGCCACCCTTGCGAAAACGGCGAGACGACATTCCTGCCCTGATCGCTCACTTTTTGCACCAATACAGCGCAAGCAATGATCGCTACGTCGTACACATCCAGCGTGAAGCGATGCAAGCGCTCCAGGACTATCATTGGCCAGGAAATGTCCGCGAGCTTCAAAACTATATCGAACGGTCGGTGGTTATGGCAGAATCGGACGAGTTAACCGTTCAGCTTTTGCCCGGTTGTGTCACCGGTGCAACTCCGCCGGCCCTCTCTTCCGAAAGACGACCGCTCGATTTTGATTCGTTGGTCAAGGACGTAGTGCAGGAAGGCGTTCGCACGAGTACGCCAGAACAGACCGATTTGCACAGCAAAGTCGTGGACCGGGTTGAGAAAGAACTGATTGCACAAGTCCTTACGGCTTGTAACTTTGTGCAGACGAAAGCTGCAACCCGTTTGGGAATCAACCGCAATACGCTGCACAAAAAGATGAAAGACTACAACCTTGAGGGACTCGAGTCCGGGGAATAATCCTTATCGAAATTAGCGCTGCGTTCTGAGGCGAGATGCAGTATCCTCGCTCCACTAAACCGTCCTCTCCTGCCATCTGCGTCTCCTGACCCCAAGAGTTCAAAATGCCTAAGTCCTTTAGCTCTATCCCTGCCGCGATTGCGGCAATTGCGCGAGGCCAAGTTGTAATCGTACTTGACGACGAGGACCGGGAAAACGAAGGAGATTTTGTTTGTGCCGCACAAGGCGTCACAACGGAGACGATCAACTTCATGCTGCAAGGGCACGGCCAATTATGCGCTTCGGTTTTGCCCTCCGTTTGCAGTCGATTGGAATTGCGACCGTTGGTTGAAAACAACACGTCTCCGCTTAGCACTGCGTTCATGACACCCGTCGATCACGCGGGATGCAAAACGGGAATAACGGCGGGTGAACGAGCTGAAACCATTCGGCGTCTTGCAACCGATTCTTGTATTGCATCTGACTTTGTTAGGCCGGGACACGTTTATCCGCTCGTGGCGATGGAGGGCGGAGTGTTGCGTCGGGCTGGTCATACCGAAGCTGCCGTCGATTTAGCTAGGATGGCGGGATTAACGCCAGCCGGCGTTTTGTGCGAGATACTCAATAGCCAAGGTGACCGAGCCACTCGGGACGAGCTGCTCGAAATGGCAATGAAATTCGAAATGGAGATCATTACCGTAGAGCAATTGATTTCACACCGTCGCCTTAACGAAAAGCTAGTGACTCGCGCGGCTCAAGCGAAGTTGCCAACCAAGTACGGTGACTTCGACATCATGATCTATGGTGTCCAGTTTGAAACCCAGGAGCCCATGGCGCTGGTGATGGGAGACATTCACAACGAGTCGGAACCCGCACCGCTGGTTAGGATGCACAGCAGCTGCTTTACCGGCGATTTGATTTCGTCGCTTCGGTGCGACTGTGGCGATCAGCTACATCAAGCCTTGGAGGCCATCGCATCCGAAGGCCGAGGTATCCTGGTGTATTTGCCTCAAGAGGGACGAGGAATCGGGCTAGCACAGAAAATACGTGCTTACGCGCTTCAAGAGCAGGGGATGGATACCGTTGAAGCGAATCATGCGTTGGGGTTCAAGGCAGATATGAGAGATTACGGGGTTGGGATTCAAATCTTGAAGGATTTAGGCCTGCGACGTATCCGGCTTCTTACAAACAACCCCAAGAAGACGGAGGCCTTTAATTTGCGAGGCTTTGACCTGACAGTTACAGACCAAGTCCCAATTGTTTCCAAAGCAAATGAGCACAATGCGACTTACTTGGCAACCAAGCGAGACAAAATGGGCCATACACTACCCTAGGGCGATGCTCAGATAAGCAAGGCTCCCCTTATGCCATGTGAATCCCAAATGGCGGCGAAAACGAAGCGCGAGGGTTTGAAAGGATATAAGGGTTGACTCACCACAGCGCGGTGCAAGCAAAAAAAACCTGCATTGATTTGATGCAGGTTTTTTTCTGACTTGAATTGTTTTCGTCAGCGACTTTACGGTGCTACTGGACTAACCGTTGGGCTGTTGTTGTTGTTGTCCGCTGCAACAATCGCAGCAGCAGTCAATCCACCGATTGCAGCAATACCGCCAAGTCCCAGACCGCCTCCGCCTCCGGCGCCGCCGCCGCCACCAAAGCCGCCACCTCCAGCACCGCCACCACCCATTCCGGCAGGTGTCAGCATCTCAGGTTCTTCTACGTAAACGACCTCGGTTGGAGTTTCACTAACCACCGGGTCAGCTACTTCGATATTGAGCGAGGAAGGTGCTTGCATCGTTTGAGCGACAAAAATTTCTCGGGTGGGCTTCGAGGATGCCACCGCTCGGTTTACCGCACAGAACCCAACAGCCGCAAAGCCTTGATCGCCGGCAGCCACTAGGCCGTAACAACTGGGTGCCAGTCCGGAAATCGCAAAACTTCCATCTGCAGCAACACGGCCGCGACTCACTTCTTCGCCATCCTTCATCAAAAAGACGGTCATCTTGCTCATATCGACAGCCGCAGATGCCTTACCAAGCCTACCAACCAAAGTACCATTGCTGTCAAGCATAACCTGATGAGACGCGGTTACTTTTCGGTTCTTTCCCAAAGGATCTGCCTTTGGCATTTCGTAGGACAATTGAGTCGGTGAAGACTGGCCTCGAATGATTTCCGAAACTCTACCCGAGTCCGGCATAACTCGAACACTCAACGTGTTTGGTAAGTGCTTGCCGGCGACTCGATCCAAGACGACCAAGGAAAACATTGCCATCGAGTTGCCACCCTCAGCCGTCAGGGTGTACAAACCAGGCGTCACGTTTTCAAGCAAAAACTCGCCGATAACATCGGTATCATCTTCGACGATTGGCTTGCCGTTTTGGCTGAGAGTGACTCGCATTTTTGTTAGCGGCAAACTATCCAGACCGTGCAGTGCCACAACAGATCCCCTGATCGAATTGGCTTCGTCAACTTGGACCCATTGGTTGACAAACAAATCGTTTATTTGCGTTGAGGAGGGAGCGGAGACAGTCACCGATTCAGGTAGCGTTCCTGTTGGAGATTGAGCAAAACCACAACTGACCGTTAGAGGAATCGCACAAAGTGAACGAACGAAATTTTTTCTTACCGACGACAGCATCGGGTTTCTCCTCAAGATGACGAATCAAATGCTTGGCTCGATCGAGCCGACTGTCTTCTATCTTAGAACCTTAGCCGCCCTTTACAAGTCAAATCGAGAGTATTTAACACAATCGTTAGAACTTAACAAAGTAAAAAAACCCTTGTTTTGCCAGAGAAAGCCAGCGATGTTGCGAAATGCAAGCATTTCAAGCGAAAGCAAGGGTCATCGCCATTTTTCGTTGAATTCAGGCAAAGGATATTCGACTACGGTGAGAGGTTTTCGACGTTCCTCACGAATGGTCCAGAGTCGTGCGTAGCCCCTGGAAACTAGACTGGTTCTGAGCGAAACATAATCTGGATCCAGCCTGTTTTTCGCAAAATCGGAAGCTACTTCGTTCTGCAAACAGAAGCGAGGGTCGGAGATGAATTGAGCGAAAGCGGGCGAGCAATTCAGGTGACACTCCGTTGATTGATGGAGTGTCTCTGGGTCGACTTCTCCTATAACGTAACTCAAGTACAGTTGGCTGTCTGTGATGTGTTCGACTTCCTCGCCACATACTCGACACAAGTACCCCTGATCGCACCGAGCCATTTAGAGCCCCAGGACATCGAACATGGAATATTGCTTTGGAGGCTTGCCGACCAAAAACTTAGCCGCGGCAATCGCGCCGCTTGCATAACAGTCTCGATTGGAGGCCGCGACCCGAAGCTCAATCGTCTCGCCTTCCATCCCGAAAAGGATGGTGTGCTGACCAGCATCATCGCCGACACGCACAGCATGGTAGCCAATTTCCGCGTGTGGCCGTTTTCCTACCTGCCCAACTCGGCCGTGGACATGATTGCTAATTCCCATTTCCTTAGCTGCGATTTGCCCAAACTTCAACGCGGTTCCGCTTGGGCTATCTTCCTTGTATCGGTGGTGCCGCTCGATAATTTCAACGTCAGCCCCCCCAGGTACATCCTTGAGAGCCCGAGCAGCCTGTTCGACCAGCTTCATTGTTAGATTAACCGCTACGCTCATGTTTGGCGCGTAGCAAACAGGAATCAGCTTGGCAGCGCTGCCAATCGCATCGATTTGCAATGACGATAGCCCGGTCGAAGCGATCACGATTGGGATCATTTCGGAAACGCAATGCTCCAGTGCGCTCATGCATCCCTCAGGCGACGAAAAATCGATTACCACATCTAGGCCGTTTGGCCAATCGCTTGTCAGCTCGAGACCGAGATGAGAAAGCCCGGCCATGGCTCCCGCATCTTCACCGAGATGCTTGGATGAAGCTCGAACGATCGCTGCTCGAAGATGGACGGCAGGGTCGACACTTCCCAATGCAATGAGTCTTTTGCCGTTACGGCCCGAAGCACCGTGGATTGCTAATTGAATGGGAGAGCTCATTTTCTGCGTTGGTCTTTTCGTTTTTGATTTCAAATTCCCGAAGAAACACTGGTTTTAACCTTGTTCCACGATTCCTTGCAAGGCCTCTAATACGGCTACATCGTGACCGTCAACACTGACCTTTTTCCAAACCTTGATTATTTTGCCATCGCCCCCTATCAAATAGGTGCTGCGTTGAACTCCCATGCTCTTTTTCCCATACATGTTTTTTTCTCTCCAGGCACCATAGGCTTCGGCAACGCTGTGATCCGGATCCGCCAACAACGGAAAATTAAGCGAAAACTTGTCTCGAAATTTTGCATGGGACGCTTGATCGTCTGGACTCACTCCAAGAACCACTGCTCCAAGCTCCTTTAGTTGTTTGCTTGCGTCTCGAAACGCGCACGCTTCTTTCGTGCAACCAGGCGTGTCATCCTTTGGGTAGAAGTAGAGGACGACAGGCTGTCCTTTGAAGTCACTCAATTTTGTTTTCTTTCCAGAATCCGAATCCATCGTAAACACAGGAGCTTTGCTCCCAACTTCTAGCCAATCGCTCATCGCTAATTCTCTCAAACAAAGTGAAATTGTCTCGCCGTTCGCACTTGCGAATGTGCTTTTCGTTTCAATGTAGCAAGACGTCAAGCAAACTGGTCGTCGCCTAAGTGTCGCGTCTCGCGCCAGCCATCCAATTCATTACTCGGGAGGCCGAGGCCACCGCTGTAAACATCTTTGCAAAGTCAATTCCATTGAAAACCTTAGGGAGGGCGAGGCTCCTGCCGAGCCAACGGTGCAAAGGTTCGGCAGGAGCCTCACCCTCCCGAGCAATGAATGACTTAAGTAAACTCGTTGGAAACATGT
>JAPLNL010000130.1 GCA_026692905.1 Planctomycetota bacterium | reverse complement strand
TACTCGTTCTTGATGGACATCAACGGAGACGGGGCAATCAACAGCAATGACTTTATCAACATCCGAAACCGACAGGGCGATGAGTTGCCATAACAATTGGCAGGCATAACAATCGGCAATAAAGATCACGTTGCAAAGGCAACTATTGACTTGACGGTCGTTGCTAGTCGAGAACTTTTTAGTCAAATAGGAAAAGCCCTCAAGTCCTAGCGAAAAGGTAGACTGTGGGTTAGACATAATGAAAGCCAAGGCATAAGGTCGCCTTTTTTAGTCTTGGCGACTATATTTCACTTCGTGTTCTTTCGTTAAGACGAGTTCTGGAATTGAAAAACGTGCCATGCTGCAAGCGAGACAGTTGAGAAGACGTAGGTTGGTTCACGAGCGGCTCGAGTCACGATTCGTTTTCGCTGCTGAACTTTTGAGTTCAACGCTTGTTGCAGAATCGACGGTGAGTGGCTTGACCTCTATGGCGGGCCAAGTTGCTCCTGGCGACCCTGCATCCATGGGTGAATCATACGAGAGTTCAATGGATGGCCTTTGGGGGCTTCGCCCAAGAATTCCGGCAACGCAAGGTATGGTGTCTTACATTCAACCGGTCTCGTTTTCGGTGGTGGTGCTGGAAGCGACTGCATTGAATTCAAAGCTTGCATTTGCCCCGATGGAATATAGTGCCGAGGCTTTAAGTTCATCGGTTGAGATAACGTTGCCGACCCCCGATCATGGATTTGCCAGATTTTCGGTTGTTCAGTCACCCATAATGGAGCCCGCGCTCGCTGCTCAATTTCCAGACATCATGACGTATAGTGGTCAAGGCATTGATGATCCTGCTGCGACGTTGCGATTCGATGTGACACCGGCTGGCTTTCATGCACAAGTTCTTTCGCCGAATGGTGCCTATTACATCGACCCGTATTGGCACCTCGACCAAAGCGTCTACGTGAGCTACTTCAAGCATGATCTTGCGCCGAGAGCGGACATGGAGTTTAGTGAGGAGATGTTTGACGAGCACAATGCTTCCGTCAAAAAGGTTGTTGCGGATCAAGCCGTTCCCGACCTTCAATTCGCAGCCAAAGGTGACTTCACAGGCAGTCAAGATGGCGTGGTCACAGGTGCCAAAGGGAACAGTTCAAATCCATTGGCGCGTTCTGGTACTCAATTGAGGACCTATCGGTTGGCCAACGCCGCGACTGGAGAGTACACGGCATTTCACGGTGGAACGGTTGCGCTCGGTCAAGCTGCCATTGTGACTGCAATCAACCGCGTGACAGGTATTTACGAGAACGAATTGAGTGTGCGACTGGTTTTGGTCTCCAACAACAGTTCACTTGTTTATACGAATGCTGCGACGGATCCGTATACGAATGGCAACGCATCGAGCTTGCTGACGCAAAACCAATCCAACATCGATACTGTAATCGGAAGTGCTAACTACGATATCGGTCACGTTTTTTCGACTGGTGGTGGCGGCTTGGCGGGGCTGGGTGTTGTTGGTTTAGCGGGGCAGAAAGCACAGGGAGAGACGGGTTTGGGATCTCCGGTGGGAGATGCGTTTTATGTGGACTATGTTGCACATGAGATGGGGCATCAATTCGGAGGGAATCACACGTTTAACGGAGTAACGTCGAGTTGCTCTGGCGGCAATCGCAATGGAGGCACGGCATATGAACCAGGAAGCGGTTCTACAATTCAGGCATACGCGGGTATTTGCGGTGTCGATAATTTACAGACGAATAGTGATCCTTACTTTCATTCGGTTAGTTTTGACGAAATAACGAGGTACACAACGACCGGAGTAGGGAACGCAGCGGCCAGTATTTCGGTAACGGCAAATAATGTTCCGCGGGTCAATGCGGGATCGGATTTTACGATCCCAGCGAACACGCCATTTGCGCTCAATGCGGCTGGAGCCGATGCGGATTCAGGTGATGTGCTTACGTACAATTGGGAGCAGCGCGATTTGGGCGTCGCTCAAGTGGTCACTGCCGCAGACAACGGAACGAGCCCGATCATTCGCTCGTTCAATCCCACGTTCAGCCCAGAGCGAGTGGTGCCCAGGCTAACGAATCTTCTGAGCAATACCACGGCTGCAGGTGAGAAGCTTCCAGCGACCACCCGCACGCTAAGTTTCAGAGCAACGGTTCGAGACAATCGAAGCGGCGGTGGAGGCGTCAACACGGATGATGCGGTAATTTCGGTGGTAAACACCGGGGCTGGCTTCTCGGTTACTGCACCGAATACTGCGGTGACTTGGGCCGGGAATTCAACGCAAGCCGTGACCTGGAATGTGGCGGGGACAACCGCTTCGCCGATCAGTACAGTGAACGTGAATGTTTGGCTCTCAACCGATGGCGGTCAGACATTCAAAATCCTGCTTGCAGCCAATACGCCAAATGATGGCTCCGAAAACATCACGGTTCCAGATATCACAACCTCGACTGCCCGAATTAAGGTTGAGGCAGCTGGCAATATCTATTTCGATGTCTCAAACTCGAACTTCACGATCAATGGGGGGGCGAATACGCCGCCGACCATCTCGGATATTTTGAATCAACTTATCAATTCGAGCACTTCGACTGGGGCTATTCCCTTCACCATTGGCGATGCACAGACCGCGGCAGCGTCTCTGACTGTATCCGTGACTTCTTCCAACACCACGTTGCTTCCCAATGCTGGCATCTCCTTGGGTGGTTCAGGTGCCAGTCGCACAATAGCCTTGACTCCAGCCTTGGGGCAGTTCGGGACAACGACTGTTTCCGTAAGCGTGACGGATGGTTCTGGCTTGCAGGTAAGGGAGACTTTCCAACTTTTTGTCGAAGGAATCACGGTCTGCAGTGCATTCCAAGATTTCGATAGTGTGACAGTACCCGCTTTGCCGCCCGGTTGGGCGACGTCGGCGACGGGGGCTACTCCAGCGAATTGGGTTACTTCCAACGCGAGCAGTTCTAGTGCCCCAAACAATATCTTTGTTTCCAATTCGTCAAACACCAGCGATAGTCGACTCACAACGCCTATCATTGCGGTAACTCAAGCCAATAATCAATTTAAGTTCAGAAATAGTTACAACCTCGAATCTACCTATGATGGTGGGGTCATCGAGATTTCGATCGCGGGTGGCGCCTTCGTCGATTTGTTGACGGCCGGAGGAAGCTTTAAAGCCGGTGGGTATAACGGATTGATTGATACCCGATACAGTAATCCAATAGCTGGTCGACCTGCCTGGACTGGTAATTCAGGTGGATACATCGATACGATCGCAGAATTTCCGGCAAGCGCCATTGGCCAAAATGTCCAATTGCGACTGCGGATGGGAAGCGATAACAGTACTGCTGCGGTCGGCTGGAGAGTGGATACGACGCAAACGTGCGGTGTTCCGGTCCCAGCCCCCGCTTCCTCGATCGCGACGCGTGGTGTGTTGTACGTCGGTGCAACAGGCAGCAGTGCATCGACATCGCTAGCGACGGACAAGTCCGCATTGTTGCCGGGCCAAAGTTCGACGTTTGCGAACTACACAAATTACTCGCTTGGATTGAACGGTGTCGTGGTTGACGTGAGCGGTCTACCGTCGGGAACTACGAATTCACAGATGTTGGCCAGTCTACAGTTCTCGCAATGGGATGGTATCGCGGCGGCTGGCTTCGTAGCGTTGCCGAGTGCAGCGGTTCCTTCGGTATCAATCTTTAGCGGCGGCGGCGCAGGTGGTTCTGCTCGAGTAACGATCACGTTCCCAAACAATACGGTTGAGAACACTTGGCTCCAAGTGACGGTCCTCGCGAATGCAAATACAGGCCTTTCGGCGAATGACGTGTTTTACTTTGGCAATGTTATCGGTGATTTCGGAGTGGGCAACACGACAGGTGCAACAGGACGTATTCGAGTCAATGCAACGGACACCGGTGCGGTGAGGACTAATCAATCGACGCTGCCAAACAGTGCCTCGGTGACCAATATTTATGACGTCAATCGAGACGGTCGGGTCAATGCCACAGACACGGGTATTGTTCGCACCAACCAGCAAACTCTAGGAATCGTAGCTCCTATCACTGCCCCATCGGCCAGGGCAAGTTTGGCTCGCGGAAGTGGAAGTCCAGCAGCGGAGGGTGAGGATTCCTCTCTCATGGAGACGAAAATCGATGTTTCGGTTTTAGAAAGTCTCGACGACTATTTCGCGTCGTTTTGGAGAAATAGCTAACTCAAATCAAAGGGTTGTCGTTGTTCGTTTCCCAGTCCAGGTTAACGTCTCGAAGCATTGATCGCATTGATCACAGCTAGAACATCGAGCGGGTCGATTTGGCCGTTGCGATTAACGTCGACGAATGGGAGAGCTCGATCTAAGCTTGGGTCGAGGTTGCGAGTTCCGTGAAGGTTGATTTCGTTGATGATGGCCAAAACGTCTAGCGGATCTGCTTCTTGATTGTTGTTGACATCTACTGGCAAGACCGGATTGGTCCAAAAGGCCGGGTCATTATCTGTGATGACTAGATCGATATTTGCAGCGGACACACCGTTGCCGGTCGCGTTAATTCGAACGGTTCGTCTCCCTTGAGGGGCAAAATCATCCACGGCGCCGATGGGGAAAGAAATGCTTGTGGAACCAGCAGGAATGACAACCGAGGCTGGGAGGATAAGCTGGCTAGGCTCGATGGATGTGAGTTGCAGAGTGAGGCCGCCAGGCGGTGCTGGAGAGCGAACGGAAACGGTGCCCTGGGTGGCTCTCAAGGCTGCATTCTCTTCGTTGAGCTCATTGGCCTGCAATACGAGAGATAGGGGCTGGAAGTCGGTTACGGTTAAAGGAATCGATGCGGAGGCGTACGCAGAGGCTTGAGCCGTGATGGTCACGGACTGGGGACCATCGAAAACCGCATCATCAATCGCGACCACTCCGACGTTGACGCTCGCCGAACCGGCTGGAATGACAACGGACGAGGGCAAACTTGCTTCGCTGGTGTCACTGCTGTTGAGCTGTACGGTCAGGCTTTGGTTTATGTCTGTGTTGGACCGTGACACCGTTAGGGTGGCAGCCCCCGCGCCCGCGTTTTCAGCAATGTTAGAGAGATTGAGGGAGAGGAGGATGGTTTCTCGGTCCAGGACGTCGACCGGGACGCTGTTGGAAAGGATTGAACCAACCGAGGCGTTCAAAAGGACTCGTACCGTGCCATCGAGCAAGGTGTCGTCGATGGCTTGAGCGGGTACGGTGATCGAAAACTGGCCAGCGGGGATAATTACTGAGCTCGGTAATTGCAACTCCGAGGTGTCGCTGCTTGTCAAAAGGACCGAAAGGGCCGCAGCAGTGTCAAAACCGATTCGCTTGATAGTGACCGTGGCGGCGTTTGCACCAGCGTCTTCGAAAACGGTCGACCTATCGATTGACAATTCGAGGCTGGGTGGAGGTCCGACGGCGACAGTAAACTGCTGTTGGCTGGTGCCGCCGTCATCATCTTTGACGATGGTGGTTACGGTAAAACTGCCTGCTTGGCTGTAGATGTGGTTTGAGCCGAAGAAACCACGCGTGTTCACACCAACGGAGCCCAATGTTTCGATGGTAGCCGAGCCGGTGGTGAGTGGCGAGTTGTCTCCCCAATGGACGGAATAGGTAAAGGACTCTGCAAGAGGTGGTGAGGCTTGGCTCGCACCGAATCCGGGGTCGGTAAATTGACCCATACGAGCGATAGACAGTGGTTGTCCTTGAACCGCGTTTTGGTTTTGCTGAAGCGCTAAGGTGGGCGGAACATTCGTAATTTCAGCGTTGAACGGAAACGATAGTGTACCGATTGTCGAGCCGCTCAGTTGGATCGTTGCAGGAAAGGAGCCGTTGTCGCCATAGGTGTGCGACGCGCTAACTTGAACTTGCTGGTTAATGTACTGCCAGCCGATGTCTTGCATTCCAGCAAAGTCCAAACGAGTCGGCAGTTTGCGTTGACCATTTGTGCTTTCTGGGGTCATTAGCGCAATCTGGCCGTTGCTCGTTGTTCCCGATGCCCAATGGCTAGCGTCGCTTAAAGGGACCGGTGATTTGCCAGAGACTGCGATGGAATTGGCGCCTGTAAACCCCCCCGCCACTTTCGCGTTCCAACTGTTTGCCAAGCCAAAGCCCAATACGTGCAAAAGCTCGTGCGATGCCACTGAGACAAAGTCGAATTCGTTTACGTCAAGTCCGTCCGTAGTTAGGCCGAAATGGAAGTTAGTTGTCGACGAAAAGGAGATAGTGCCTCCCCATGGGCCAAAATCCGTTGCGGTGTTTGCAAGTGCTCCTGGTTGTCCTCTCCCTTTGACGGTGTCGATGAACGCTTGGCTAGTAGAAGTTGCGGTGAAGCCACCTTTTTCGCCCCTCGCAAGTTCACCGGCCCCGAGAGTTCTGGCGCCGGCAAAGACGAGGATTTCATTTGCTGTGATGGAGAGATTAGAGCGAGCGTCTTGCGAGCCATTCGCAGGATTTAAGAACTTAGCCGTCCACTGATTTACCGCAGATGGTTGGATAGCGGTCAGTTGGTCGGAAAACTTGCTGATGATAGAATTTGCAGCAAATTGCAGGCTATTTCGCCGTTCTTGGCTAGCGAAAAAACCAGAGGAGTCCATCGAGTAATCGAGACGGATGGAAAGAGGGCCAGCCGTAGGTGCGGCTCCGACTGATGCTGCGCTAGATGTCCCATCACCCCAGCGGATACTCCCGGTGATTGAGCCGCCTAAGGCAGAAGTGTCAATCGTTTGGCTCAGAGCGAAGGATTGCCCCTCGGCTGTCAAAGCAAAGCGTTCAGATAACCGTTCGATGCATAGTGACCGACAGCCAAGCTTTGAAGATTGCTTCTCGGCGATTTGCTTTGAAAGTCGGATGACCATATTAGCTAGATCCTTTTCGATTGAAGACGAATCTAGCTAATCACTCGAGCAAAAGTAAGCCGGAATTTTTCATGCTTTTGCTTGCTACAAGAACAACTTGGCAATGCGGGTGTCTCATCCGACTTGGCGATGGAGAGGCAAGACGGATGCGGCAAAGTCACGGAGCGTTGCACGGGGCGTTGCACGGGGCGTTGCACGGGGCGTTGCACGGGGCGTTGCACGGGGCGTTGCACGGGGCGTTGAGTCCGCGGTTGGCGTCGTTTCCAATTCGAATTCCGAGACGACTTGCATCTGGAGTTCGCCTCGAACAACCTTGACGTCTCTGGGTGCTTCGATCCCAATGGTGACCCTGTTTCCGCTGACTTTGGAAACGATAAGGGTGATGTTGTCACCGATGGAAATCCGTTCGCCTTCTTTTCGACTTAGTACTAGCATAGTTCAGTTCTTCCTTGATGTTTGATAGCAATGATTGGGCAAAGACAAGTTGTCATCTTGTTGTTCAAAACAAAGTGAGTGCTAACACCGTTCCAATGGTTCGCAAAACCGACTCGTTTTTTGAAAAGTCTCGAAATACATTCAAGTTCTTCGTTGTAGGGCAGTAAAAGGTTGGCGAAATCTTTGGGAAAAGTTGCATTTCTTTCGGGAATTCCTTCAATCTCGTTCAAAATCCCCTCCTTCCGTAGGAGTGAAGAAGAGGGCTTTCTCATTTCGAGAAATGGTTTTTCGTATTAGGAAATGCAAGCTTTCGTTTCATGGGTGTAGGTGCCTCAGTGCAAGCAGTATCGCGTAGCGATTTGACACGTTTGGTCAAAGCAAAATGCAAAATTTGGAGATGCCTCAATTTTCTTGGCCTGTAAAATTTCCGTTTCGATTGCAATTCCATTCCATGCCTGAAGGGTCTAAGCAAATCACTGAACCGGAGACTTGTGACTGACATTCCTACCCATCACCCCGTCCCCCTCTCGCCGAAACGGGCGAAACGGGAAATCGAGTCGTTTTCGCTTAGGCTAGCGGCGGGTTGCAATATACCTAGCAAGACTATACCTAGCACGACGCGCAAGCTAGTGAATTGGATAGTCGATTCACTAGCTTGCGCGTCGTGCTAAGGTAGTTTTCATTCTGCCGCTCGCCTTAAGGGGAGCTTAGACGGAGCGTCGGATCTTGTCGCGAGCTCGGGAAAGAAATGGGCCGATGCTGTTCTCGGGCATGCCTAGGTGAGAACTGATGTCTGCATAGGTTTTTCCTTCGAGATGAAACATACGAACCGCTTGGGCTTCGCTCTGCGAGAGCTTATCGATGGAGGATTGCAGTTGTTCCATTTCCTCTCGGGTGTAACGATCTGTTTCGTTTTCTTTAGGGTCGAATTGCATTGCTTCCAGAGATGGTTGCGACTGCTCCAACTTCATTTGAGAAATGCGACGTAACACGACACGGCGTGATACGACAGCGAGATAGGTAGCCAAAGAGCTATGGCCTCGAAAGCGTCTCAAAACGGCAAAGTCTCTATCGATCCAGGAGATAAAAACGTCCGCAACGAGGTCATCCTGAAGTTCGAGCGGAAGATGAACGTTTCTCGCGTGAGCCGTATGATGGATGATGTGAATGACGAGGCCCAGGAACCGGTCGGTCAGATTCTCCCAAGCATCGGGAGCTTTAGCCAAGCAATCTCGGAGGAGTTCTCGATCTAGGTTGGATAGAGCCACGTTGATTGGTTTGTGATGGTGTTTGGGCAACAACAAGCTAAGGTAGCTTGGAAAGATTGTTGGGAATCTCTCAATATTAGGTGCAACCCTTGCCGACAGCAAGCAGATTCGGGTTGCTTGACACTCCAAACATGCATGCCTACTATGCCGATGGGGGAGTTTGGGCGGTTTGCGGGAGATTTGGTCTCCGCAAAGGCCCGACTACGAGCAAAAGTAATTCCAATCGCTATTTTCCAGCAAAATCCAGCCATCTTAAGAAAGGTTTTTTCAGCCATGGCCCACATTGTTACCCAACCATGCGTTGGCTGCCGATACACCGATTGCGTCGTGGTTTGCCCAGTCGAGTGCTTTTACGAGGGGGAGAAAATGCTATATATCCACCCCGAAGAGTGCATTGACTGCGAGGCGTGCGTGGCCGAATGCCCCGTCGAGGCCATTTTTCATGAGGACAATGTCCCTGAGGATTGGAAGGATTACATTGAAATGAATGCTGAAATGGCAGCGAAATCGAAGGTGATCACAGAAAAGAAGAAGCCGTTGGCGGATTCGTAGTCCACGGAAAAGCTGGTTGAGGGCGGTTTTCATTCGGGAATTACCCTGTTTGGCTCAAGTTCGTTCGGCCGAAAATCGATACTCACGGGCCGACAGATTTGAAAACGTTTCGACTTGTTAAGAATAAGCGTTGACAGTCACGAACCTTGGGTTACGATTTCCGCTCCAAATTTCCGGTCGCCAATTGGATGACTTGAAAATTGCGCGTGTAGCTCAGTTGGTTAGAGCGCGTCGCTGATAACGACGAGGTCCCCGGTTCGAATCCAGGCACGCGCACTAGGGGGAACCTAGTGCACGATGTTCGAAGAAAGGCGATTAATTCGACTTTCCAAAACGAAGAAGTGTGGTAGGTTTTCAAGAGTTAGTGAATTCTCGATTCGTCGAGGATTTGCAAAACGGGGGTGTAGCTCAGTTGGGAGAGCGCTTGCTTTGCAAGCAAGATGTCATGGGTTCAAGTCCCTTCACCTCCACTCGAGAATAAGTCAGATTAAGTTTGGAAAAGGTCTTGCGGCCGGCTCCGAAATCTGGATGATTCTCGCTCCCGTGACCGGGACAGTTGCAAACGCAACAGGAACGGTTTAGGGAAAATTGATCTTTGACAATATGGTTGGATTGGTAGATGGCATCTTAAAGTTCATCAGCTCAGGACTGTTTAGGCGGTTTTGGGAGTGGATGGACAATGCAATTTAGTTTGAAACCGGTTCTGTGTTCATCCGCTGGTTTTGTTTAGCTTGGTGTTCTGATTAGCTTCGTGCTCTTCGGGGTGTTGGCTG
>JAPLNL010000129.1 GCA_026692905.1 Planctomycetota bacterium | reverse complement strand
GGGGCGAAAAAATCATAATCATTGGGGCGCTGCAAAATCATACCGCTTTCTTGCCCGAAACATTTAACGCCGTACTACTCAACCTTATATCGCACGGTCAAACTTAAGTTCTGCTTGAGTTGGTTCAAACTATCCATTCGAATTTCGCCGGTCGGGATGAGGGGCTCCCAATCGTTCAACGTGCTGCTGGATGAGTTTATAGAATAGGATGGGTACGAATAATAGGTCGTCGATGGCAAGCTCGTCCTTGAGGCAGCAAAGCGTGAACTCACTACTACGTTGACACTATCGGGTTTCCCCAGCTTCAAGTTTCCCGCTTTGGCCATTTGAGTCGCCATCTTTTCTGCGGATTGAAATGCGGCTTTCAGCGCTTCCGCGTTTTCGGGCTCCGGAACAAAACCGAGGAAGAAAACCCGCGGTGCAGCGATTGGACTGCTGAACATGCTTCGAGTATCTCCGTTACGGATATCGATCTTGGTGATTTCAAAGATCTCATCTTCCTGCTCAGGCGTAAACTTGTGGACAAGGTTTCGGCCGTTGAGATTTTCTTTGGCGATAGCAGCCAACAGTTTGGGTTTCATTGCAGCGATCTCGATCGGGGACTTGTCCTCAATATTCCAATCCGCAGAAACCGCGGAAGTCGCAATGACGAAAGTCGGCAACAATTTTTCCGGTTCGGTGCGTTGGGCTGGATTAAGTCGCATTGCTGGCATCGCTTGGACCGCGTTGATAGGAATCGCAGGAGCTATATCAAATGCTTGAAATGCGTTGGGTAATGCATTCACTTGCACGCCCATCTGCTGCGCTTGAGCAACCGAGTATGGATTTGCGCTCGAGGGGGTCGTTTCGATTTCTGCAAATTCCACCGAACTTGCTATTGCTCCAAGATCGCTGAGCGAAGCCTGTATGGACTTCATGTGCGAAGAAATCTTTCCAATGACCTTGTCATCGGTCCCATCCTCGGCCTTGAATTGAAATACTACGCGAAGCGCTTTCGGCTTAACAGCGATCGGTCGAATGACGTTGAGCGTCAGCCCCTCGCTTCGCGATGTCATGTTCAAATTGGTTGTGGCTGCGGAATTAACTTGCGCATTCGCAGTGGAGATATCAAGAAAGCAAACAGCCAAGACAAAGGGAATCGCGTTCCGAAACGGAATGTGCATCGTTAGGCTTCTCTTATCAAAGGGGGCTACAAAGTGGGTAAGTTCAAATGCCGGTGTAATTGAATGGCGTGATTTTCGTCAGCTCAACTTTGATTGTTTCCGATACGTTGAGGGACTGAATGAACGAGGCGATCGTGGTTGAATTGATGGCAGCGTTGGTTCGTGTTAGTCCCTTGAGCGCTTCGTATGGCTCGGGATATCCTTCACGCCGCAAAATGGTTTGGATCGCTTCTGCAACGACGGCCCAGTTTGCTTCCAAGTCGGCCTGGATCGCTGGCTCATTGAGCAATACTTTGTTTAGCCCTTTCAAGGCAGATTTGCATGCGATCAACGTGTGCGCGATGGGAACGCCAATGTTTCGCAGAACAGTCGAGTCCGTCAGATCGCGTTGCAATCGTGAGATCGGCAGCTTGGCACTAAGATGTTCGAACAATGCATTCGCGATCCCTAAATTTCCTTCGGCGTTCTCAAAGTCGATCGGATTGACTTTGTGCGGCATAGCGGACGAGCCAACCTCGCCCGCTTTGATCTGCTGTCGGAAGTAGTTCATCGAGATGTACGTCCAGAAATCTCGGCAAAGGTCGATCAAAATCGTATTGATACGCTTTAAGCCATCAAAGTAAGCAGCTAGGTTGTCGTAGTGCTCGATCTGTGTCGTCGGACTTGAGCGTTGCAGCCCAAGCGAAGCCACAAACTGATTGCCAAACGCATTCCAGTCTTGATCGGGATAAGCGACGTGGTGCGCGTTGAAGTTTCCCGTTGCCCCACCGAACTTGGCCGAAAACGGAACTTGTTCAAGCAATTGCAATTGCTGCTTGATCCTCTCGACGAACACTTGTATCTCCTTGCCAAGGCGAGTTGGCGAGGCGGGTTGGCCGTGCGTTCTTGCAAGCATGGCCACCGCAGTCCACTCCACCGCCATCGATGCGAGTTTGTCTCTTACCCCGTGAATGGCCGGTAGCAACACCGAATAATGAGCTTCCTTGAGCAACAGCGGAGTGGCAGTATTGTTGATGTCCTGAGAGGTTAGCCCAAAATGAATAAACTCCTTGATATCGTTGAGCCCTAGGCCCTCTAGCTTGCCCTTGATGAAGTACTCGACAGCTTTCACATCGTGGTTTGTTGTGCGTTCGATCTCCTTGACGGCGATCGCGTCCGACTCAGAAAACGACTCAAAAATATCGCTTCGAAGCCGCGGAAAAACGGACGACGAAACATTTTTCAACTGGGGTAGGGGAATCTGGCAGAGAGCAATCAAATACTCCGTTTCAACGCGAAGGCGATATTGAATGAGCGCCGCTTCGGAGAAGTACGGACTGAGTTCTGCGGTCTGCTGCGAATAGCGACCATCAACAGGAGAAACGGCCCAAAGTGGGTTCTGAGTCATGAATTGGGAGGTAGCAAGGGGAAAGAATTCGATCCAATCCACGCAATCTAACGGTTTTCGCAAGGATTGGAAATTGCAGTAGACATCTACTTGCGATTTCTGCGACTATGCGGACTGAGGGATGATCCAGAAACAGGGGCGTCAATGAGGTCGCAATCGTGAGAACTGCAAAAATACTTCGAAATTCGTTGGTTTGTGCAACGCTAGCCTTGGCTTTTGGTTGCGCAAATCGTAGCACGTACAACCCCTACCAGCAGTACCCTCAGTATCCACAGCAATACGGCCAACAGCCAATGCAAGCTTATCCCTACGGCCAGCCAGGGCAAATCCAACCAAGCCCTCAAGTTGGCACGCCGACAGCAGGTGGACTCGCCCCAGCCAATCTAGCACCAGCAGGGTACAGCCAACCCGTATACCCCCAAACGGCATACCCCCAAACGGCATACCCCCAACCCGCATACATGCAGCCAGGTCAACCCATGCCTCAGTACTACGGGACACCACAAGGCCAATCGCCCAAACCATTCGTCGGGTCTTAGACGAGCAGCCCGTTCCAAAAATCTTAGAACGACGCGCAAGCTAGTGAACACGCCTAGCCCGACGCGCAAGCTAGTGAACACGCCTAGCACGACGCGCAAGCTAGTGCTAAAAACCGGAAGTTCCTTCCGATTCCTAAACACGCTATTCTGCCCAGTCTGTCGTGCAAAAAACACCCATCCAAGGTTTGATGAGGACTCTAACCTCACACACCAAACCAAGGATGGGCAATGGCAAGAGTATCATTTCAGCTTTCGGTTGCAATAGCATCTACTTTGCAAGAGATTATTCGCAGCGGACTTTTCGGAGCTACATTCATTCTTCGAGCTCGCTGCATTGCATTAGCTCATTTGGGAGAAAACTATAGCAACATTTCCTCGCAAGTTGGGCTTTCAGCCAAGACGATTAGCCAGTGGGTGCGTAGATTCGTGGCTTCCTTGTCGGCCTTTGGGCATGTGGAAAAAGAGGGTGTCAAAGCTCAATTAATGCGTAGTGTGGTGGATTGCCTTCGCGATGCACCTCGTAGCGGTGCCCCCAAAACGTTTGGACCTGCGCAGGTTGCCTCGATCATATCGATCGCTTGCGAAGATCCCAATGCGTCGAATAGGCCGGTGACGACGTGGACGGCTCGCGAAATCGCAAAGGAAACCGTTTTGCGAAGAATCGTTGATACCATTTCAACGTCGCAAGTCCAGCGTTTTCTGAACGATGTTCAACTTCGTCCTCAAGATAACAAAGGCTGGTGCTTCACGACGGAGAAGGATCAAGAACTCTTTAATTTGCAAGCCCAGTCCGTTTGCGATGCGTATCTCGATGCACCTCGATTGCTTGCCGAGGAAGACATTTGTACGGTTAGCGTTGATGAAATGACTAGCCTTCAAGCGAATGAGAAACGTGCGCCAACCAAGCGTGCCATACCCGGACATTGCGGAAAAGAAGAGTGCCAATACACTCGCCACGGGACAATATGCCTGACTGGAAACTGGGACGTCGTCCGTGGTCAATTCCTGTTACCAACAATTGAAGAGACTCGCAACAACAAGGATTTTTCTCTCCACATCAAGCGACTTATCCAAACTGACATTGCAAAAGGGTGGGTGTTTGTCGTGGACAACCTAAACACACACTGTGGCGAACCATTGGTGCGAATGGTTGCCGAGCATTTAGGGATATCGGGCGACGGTCTAGGTGAGGTCGCCAAAGGCGGGGTATTGAAGGATATGGCCAGTCGCCGAGCTTTCCTATCAGATACGTCACACTTAGTTCGGTTCGTATACATCCCAAAGCACAGTTCGTGGCTGAACCAAATCGAAGCAGTTTTCCGTATGATCAATCGGCGTGTGATGCGCTGCGGCAGTTTCACTTCGAAAGAAGAGCTAATGGACAAGCTAAGAACATTTACCAAGTATTTTAATGAAACGATCGCCAAACCGATGAAATGGACCTTTACCGGTCGACCGACAGAGAAAGAGGCCGTCGAAAGCCCCAAGACTTGGCGTGAAATGTGGCCTTTCCGCCATTTAAAAACGATACTCCAAAAACCGGAAGGAACTTCCGGTTTCTAGCACTAGTGAACACGCCTAGCACGACGCGCAAGCTAGTGAACACGACTAGCACGACGCGCAAGCTAGTGAACACGCCTAGCACGACGCGCAAGTTTTGAAGTTGCACACTTTTCGAAAGATGGCCGAGACTGATATTGCATTGAAAGCGAGTTCCCCTGTAGGCGTTTGTTACCAAGCACACGACAAACAAGGGAGTTCTCGCTATGGTAATGG
>JAPLNL010000128.1:35566-54173 GCA_026692905.1 Planctomycetota bacterium | reverse complement strand
TTGCAAAGATGTTTACAGCGGTGGCCTCGCCCTCCCAAACCGCACCTTGCCTTCCTAAAACATTTTGCACAATACGATAGGCTGGAAGCCTATCCCACTCATTATTATCAGGAACATAAAATGAAAGACATCTTGAATCCAACGCGTTTCTGTTATGCCATGGCACTGCTGTTTTTTTCTGCCCCCGAATGGGCCTTGAGCGGATTGGCACTTGCGCAAGAGCCAATCGCAACACCGGGCATTTTGCGGCCTGGCGAGAACCTGAAAATCGATGGTATTCCGGATATCCCAGCTGCTCTTGCTGACAAAGTTCGCAAATACACCGAGGCTCGCGGGGCAAGTGTGCTTGATTGGCACCCAACTGAGCAAAGCATGCTGGTGTCAACCCGCTTTGCTAACTCCAATCAAGTTCATCGAGTCTCCGCTCCTGGTGGCGCAAGATACCAGCTGACCTTCTTTAACGAGCCGGTTGGGCGAGCTGACTACGAGCCGACATCGGGTAAGTACTTTCTGTTCAATCGAGATGTTGGCGGCAATGAGTTTGCTCAGATTTATCGTCAAGAACTGGCAACCGGCGAGTCGACGCTATTGACCGACGGCGGACGTACTCAAAACGGAGGTTGGACTTGGAACAGCAAAGAGAACCTCATTTGCTATACCTCAACGCGACGCAACGGGGCCGATCGCGATCTCTGGATCATGGATCCTACCGATCCGAAGACCGACAAGCTAGTTGTCCAACTGGCAGGAGGAGGATGGTCTGTCCAAGATTGGTCGCCTGACGATAGTAAACTGTTGGTCATGGAAATGATTTCGATCAACAAATCCAATCTGTATGAAGCCGACATCGCAACCGGCCTGCTCACTCCGTTGACCGATCCTAGGAACGATGTTGCTTACGGCGATGCGACATATACGAAGGATGGCAAGGGCGTCTATTTGACAAGTGACGCGGAAGGGGAGTTTCAACAACTCTCGCTTCTATCGCTAGATAGCAAAAAAGTTACGTCGCTCACCGGCGATATTGCTTGGGATGTAGAGAACTTTGAAGTTTCTCACGATGGAGCGCAAATTGCTTTCGGTGTGAACGAACGAGGCGCTTCGGCGATCTATATCATGGATACCAAGACGCAAGCCAAAACGCGTGTCGCGAATCTTCCGGTTGGCGTGGTCTCACTCGGTCGTTGGCGGAAAGATGATTCCGAAATCGCTTTGACGATCACCTCGGCCCAAAGTTCGTCGGATGCGTACAGTTTGATGGTTCGCCCGAAGACGGCTAAGGGAGGCAGCAACGGCGCGGGTCCCATGCAGCTGACTCGTTGGACAGAAAGCGAATTAGGCGGTCTTGTTCCAAGCGACCTGAGCACAGCTAAGCTTGTCGAGTGGAAATCATTCGATGGAAAGAGGATCAGCGGATTTCTTTACGAGCCGCCCAAGCGATTTGCTGGGAAGCGACCGGTGATCATCAACATTCACGGTGGCCCCGAGGGACAGTCGAGACCGATTTTCCTTGGTCGCAATAACTACTTCCTCAACGAGCTGGGCTGCGCTATCTTGTTCCCGAACGTGCGAGGCAGCTCGGGTTTCGGCAAGTCGTTTGTCAAGCTGGACAATGGGCTACTTCGACTTGATTCGGTCAAAGATATCGGCTCGTTATTGGACTGGATCGCCGAATCTCCCAACTTAGATGCGAGCCGTATCATGGTCACTGGCGGTAGCTACGGCGGGTATATGACGTTGGCTTGTGCCGTCGAATACAATCAGCGGATCGCTTGTTCGTTGGACGTCGTTGGTATTTCTCACTTCGGAACGTTTTTGAAGAATACCGAGAGCTACCGTCGAGATTTGCGTCGCGTTGAATACGGGGACGAGCGAGAGCCGGAAATGGCTGCGTTTTTCGAAAAAATGGCGCCGCTGAACAATTCGGGCAAGATAACCAAGCCGCTGTTTGTCGTTCAGGGTGGAAACGATCCTCGCGTTCCGTTGAGCGAGGCCGACCAAATGGTCGCGAAAGTCAAGGTGAACCAAAGCCCGGTTTGGTACCTCATGGCCGTCGACGAAGGCCACGGATTTCGCAAGAAAAACAATGCGGATTATCAGTTTTACGCAACCGTTTTGTTCGTGGAGCAATATCTGATGCAACCACAAAAGGCAAAATGATCATTCAAGCAGTTGGCTCCAAGCGGTTCGTCACTTAGGATAGCTACCTGCAAAACACAGGTTGTTAACTTTATGACGAGCCACTCCCTCTTTAATATTGAATATTGAATCAAGTACTTTGGACGAGCCAACCCAATTCGAAAGTGACGCGGAAGCCTTACCCCCCATCGAAGCCCAGCCGGAGTGGATTCCTGAGCGATTATCCCCTCGGATCGAGGAGCAACGGCTTTGGGAGATCATCAAGGAGATGGACTTGGCACCGTATCGAAAGATAGCTGCTAACCGGGAGAATCCCATTCTTCAGGTAGCGAGTATGTCGTCTGGTCGTTCGCAGGCAGCCGAATGGTTTGCGCGGTCGAATGCAGATTCGCGAGTGACTTGCTGGTATTTGGATCAGTTTCAAGCGTCGCGAGCTTCGGAAAACATGGCGATGCCAGACGAAAAATCGCAGCCGGCCAAAGAGTTGCCAATCAATCTCGAGATTGCGTGCACGGCGGACTTGCCTGTCCAAGAGTATCAGTTGGCGTTCATTCCATTGATCGCGTCGGGTGAAGCGGAGCTTTCTCGCGACTTTCTACAGCAGCTGTTCCATCAACTCTCAATAGGTGGTCGGTTAGTTGTTTCTGTCGATAACCCAGAGGATCGATGGGTTCACGATCAAATGAAGGGATTCGAGAAGAGCGTTAAAGTCCGCAAGTTTAACGACGCGGTGGTCTACATGGTGGACAAGAAAACTCCGCTAAAAAAGCTTAAGGATTTTTCGTGCGAACTTGCGTTTCGCGACTGCGAAGAACTCATTCAATTGATAACACGGCCAGGGGTGTTTTCTCATCGTCAGCTGGATAATGGGGCACGCCAACTTTTGGACGCGGTCGATGTTTATCCGGGAGCTAGGCTGTTGGACATCGGTTGCGGTAGCGGATCAGTCACGCTCGGAATAGCGAAGCGAGATGCGAGTGCGGTGGTGCATGCTGTGGACTCCAATGCGAGATCGCTCGATTGTCTTTCCCGTTCATTGAAGCTCAATGGAATCAGCAACGTTACCATGGAGCTAAACCATACGGGTGTTTACGGTGAGCCCAATCAATTCGATATGGCGTTGGCAAATCCACCCTACTTTGCCGACTTCCGGATCGCGGAGAAGTTCATTACTGCAGCTCATCGCTCACTGAGGCCAGGTGGTCGACTCGTCTTGGTCACCAAGCAACCGAACTGGTATCGAGAAAACTTGGAGCGATGGATGATTGAATGCGACGTGTTTGATTCGCGTAGGTACTTCATCGTTTCTGGTGTGAAGCCTTAAGATCGAAGGGATAGACGTAGCACGACGCGCAGGCTAGCGAATCTGCGCAAATTAGGCATGAAATACCGGCCTATCCCTAGCCGTGGCTGATAAGCCACGGTACGACGACCAATCGGGAGACAAGCCCCGAAGGGGCGACACATGTACAAGTGTGTCGGCCCTAAAGGCCTTGAGATCCCTGTGGATGGCAAATCCGGTGCCTCTCGGCACCGGCAGAGGGTGTGTCGAGTCTTCGGCCGTCAATACAAATAGTGCAACTTCAAAACTCGCAAGCTAGTGAATTGGACTGTCGATTCACTAGCTTGCGCGTCGTGCTACTTACAACTTCCACTACGGCTCCGAATCCATCTCGGCAAACATCGCATCCAACGTCGCCAATCGCAGTTTGCCATTGATGGTGGTCCACCTCGACGAGAGTGACCTGCGGTAAGTAGGGCCATCGGCAACGCCGGCCTGCTGCGATCTTGAAGTCTCATTCGCTAGGTTTCCACGTTTTGCTGAAACCAATGCCGCATCTCTCGAAAGTGACGGTGAATCCTGCACGGCTTCGCGATTCATGCTGTTCCCTTCACCTTACCTTCACCGCTTGCCCGTGCTCCGCTTCGCGAGTTTAGGTAGTTAATAATCGTCAGAGTGTCGAGCGGATCAAGCGACCCATCCGCATTGACATCGTAATAGGGCGCCTTGTTGTTCCCAGGCGCAATCCGTCGAGGTCCCTCGGAATTGAGAGAGTTGACGGTAATCAAAACATCCAACGGACTGACAAACGTATCTCGATCAACGTCCAGTGGGCTGAAGGGATTCTGATTGTAGACACCGATCAGCACGCTCGCCGGCGTTGATGCGGCTAGCTTGGCATCGATCACTCTGTACTGAAGCACAATCGACGAGTCAAACGCCGGTCCGGGCGTAAATCGAATACTGCGACTCGAAACGATTTCAACATGGCCCAACGAAGCTTCAATTGTCGAAAGCAACTCAATCGTCGAATCACCAATTGATGCGTCTGGATCACTATCGTTGCTCAATACGTTGACAGACGTCGGACTGATAAGGCTTGCGTAGGCTTCATCGTCGCGAGAGACGGGACGGCCGTTGACATCGATAGTTACCGATGTCCACTCGGTGAACAAGCCGTTGATGTCGGCGACACGGTAGGAGAAGCTATCTTTTCCAAAGTATGTAGGAACGGGGAGCCAATCGACGGTCCCATCGGCCTTTAATGCGAGGCTGCCATGAAGTGGTCCATTACGAAATTCGAGCGAACTAAGGTTGAAGGCGGCCCCTAAGTCCAAGTCGTTTTTCAATAAATCAAAATTCGCATGATCGCTTTGATTCAGGTTGTATTGATCAGGGAAGGCGATCGGTGGATCGTCATCGATAATGTCGATATCGGTCTCGCTATAGCTTGGCAAAAAGACTGGGCCTGTACCGTTCGATAGGATGACCTCGAAACTTTCGTTGGGCTCGTCGACGCTATCACCGATGATCTTGTATTCAATTTTCTTGTTGGTTTCGCCTGGTTCAAATACCAGCGTCCCAGTTTGGCTCACATAGTCCACTCCGGGAGTGGCATGTCCATTGGCAGAAGCAAAGTCGATCGTGATTCGGCTATCGCTGGGATTGGAAAGGCTAACATCCACTTGTGCGGTCGTCGTACCGGCGTTGCCTTCGCTCACGCTGGACCCGGTTATCGTCACCATGGCTCTGTCATCGTTCAGAATCGTGAGGATAGCGAGATCGTCAAAAATGGTCGCGTTGATTGGATTCGAAAGGAGCAATCGCACCGTCTCGTCCGGCTCTACACGAAGATCACCGACAACGGACACCTTTAAACTTTGGACCGTTTGTCCTGGCAAGAAGGTGAGTGTCCCAAACGTATCAATGTAGTCCTTGATATTAGACGTCGAGGTTGCGGTACCATTCTCCGTCCGATAATCGACAGTCAACGGCAGGCCGCTCGGTGAAGAGAGTTGCACATAGAGATTCACCGTGCCCGTGTTGTAGTCCATTTCAGGGATACTTACGTCGCCGACCGACAACGAAGGGGTTGGGTCGTCGTTCTGGATCGTACCTTGACCTTGGCTGTCCCCAATGGTTCCACCGACCGCGTTGGACAACCGAACGAAGATGGTTTCATTGGCTTCATTACGCAAGTCACCGACGATAGGAACCTCAATCGTTTTTTGTGTTTCGCCGGGAGCGAAGGTCAATTGCCCTGTTGTAGTCTCGTAGTCTCCATCGCTTTGTTTTCCGCTACCATCCGCAGATCCGAAGTCCACTGTTATTGGTAGGGTGCTTTGGGAGGACATGGTGACAGTGAACACCATGAGCGAAACTCCACTATCACCCTCGACAAGCGATGCATCGTCGATACCAAAGACCAAAGCGTCATCATTGGTAATTGTACCTGTCGCGACAGCATTGCCAATTGTGCTTCCATTGCTGGAGACCAGTTGCACAAGGAACGTTTCGTCCGTCTCATTGATGTTGTCCCCACTCACGGAAACTTGAATGGATTTGGTGAGTTGTCCAGGCAAGAAATGAATGGTCCCGGTCGCGGCTTGATAGTCGTTGCCAGCTACCTTTGCCGTGCCGTCTGCCGTTGCAAAGCTGACAAAGACATCCCGTCCACTGACTGCCGACAACCCGACGTCGAATTGAAAAACGGTTGTACCAGATTGCCCTTCATTCGCAGTAAAGTTACTGATGGAGACACTTGGCGTCGAGTCGTTGTCGATGATTATCCCTTCACCCTTGCCCTTTGCGATGAACGCATTGACGGGCTGGCTCAGGTCAACGAAAAAAGTTTCGTCCAACTCATCCAAGTCATCTTCGAGGGTCCGGATCGGGACGGTCAGAGCCAGGACACCAGGGGCGAAAGTCAGCGTCCCGCTATTGGAAACGTAGTCGCTCGATCCTGCGACTCCGTCGGATGTCGCGTAAGCAACCGTGATCGGTTGTGCACTGGCATTGGATAGCAAGACCGTGAAGGATTGAGATGCTCCTTCAGCAAAGGAGACGTTGTCGATCGAAAGCGATGGGACGCCATCGTCGTTGATGACGGTACCTAGCCCCGTGTCATCTTCGATCGTGGCGTTGGTGCTTGTTAGCAGTTTAACTTGAAAAAACTCATTGCTTTCGAAGGTTGTATCACCGATCACTTGGATCGTGATCAGCTTGCTTGTTTCGCCAGTTGAGAAAGTCAGGCCGCCGTTCCAAGCGACAAAGTCGCGCGATGCCCCTATTGCACTCGATGCGGTCAGGTCCTGAGTTGTTGCTTGGACCGACACCGGTCGTCCACTCGGCGCATCCAAACTGACTACGAAGGAAAACAAAGCGTAAGGATTGCTACCGCTATTCCCTTCGCTGATCGCAACGTCGCCGATTACCAATTTGGGGATCGCGTCATCATCCGTGATTGTCCCGGTTGCTCGAGTCTTGGCGAGCACCGCATTGGTTGGGCTGTCGAGATTCACGAAGAATGTTTCTTGAGGTTCATTCAGAGTATCGGGATTGATAGACACGGTAATCGTCTGAGACATGACGCCCGGGGCGAAGGTTAACGTGTCAGAGCCCGCGGAGTAATCGGCCCCTTGGAATGCTGTTCCTCCCTGCGTTGCCCAATGAACGGTAATCGCTTCTGTTCGCGGGTAATTGAGCGAAACCACGAAGTTGGCAGTTGTCGTTCCGCCGGTCCCTTCGACGATGGTAACGTCTTTGATACTGATTTGAGGTGTTTGGCCAAGTGCGAACAAACTACCGTTTTGAATCCCATACAACGAACCATCCACGCCGATGACCGTAGGAGTGTAAGGCTGGCCGATTCCGCTGGTCAAGACCAAGGGTTGGATCAAAGTATTCGTTGGCAAGTGCCACCGATAGAATTTGCCATCTGAGCTGTTGACGATAACGCTGTTGGTCGCAGGGTCAACGGCACCATAGTTAATGCACCACTCCCGTACCGCGTTCGGGACGTTTGGGTAGTCCCAGTCAGGGGTTGGTCCGACTTGGGTTAAGACCCGTTTCATGACCAGCGTGTTCTGTTCAGGGTGGTGATACTCAACTTCGGTCGCGTTCGGATCCAGGACTACGACTTGATTCGAACCTGTGCCGCCGTCGTTGGCACCGCCTGCAAAGTAGTAGTCGTTGTACTTCGTGAAGATCAAATACGACGATGTGCCTGTATATTGCGAGCCCAACATGGATGCAGGCACAATCGAAGGGGTGGTATCCCAACCGAAGCCACCGGGCGTGTACTTGGTTTGCAAATCGGCCGAGAACTGGAGCATCCAGCCACGAGAGCCGTTATATGGATTGCCGAACACGCCGACAAACACACGACCATCAGGGGCGACCATCGGCGATGACGTGCTAATGTTGAGAATAGCGGCGTCGGCACCACGTGGGTCCTTGACGACACCCGAGTTGTATCTGGTCGCAAGGGTTGTTGTGTCGAGGCCTACTAATCGTCCGTGATAGCTCCAGTCTCCAGCCTCTTTGATCATGATGTAAAGAGTCTTCCCATCGTTGCTGATGGCAGGCGCAGCATTCTGTTGAACAGAACCGATTTGATTATCCGTTCCGCCAGCCGCTTGAAAGGCGGAGACCCAGCTTCCTGCCGCTTGACTGAATGTTCCATTTGCGGAAATACGTCCGATACCGCTCACAAGTCCTGTTGGAGTGGTGCCGGTAACTCGGAATCCGAAATAAATGTTGCCTGCGTTATCGGCTGTCAGAGGAGTTTCAATAAAGACGTTGTCGTCATAAGCGGCTTGGTTGGCTTGATAATGTGCCATGCTGCCAAAAAAAGCCAACTGCGTAACGGTCCCCGTCGTGGAATCCGGATTGTCGCGATAGTAAATGGTCCCACCTTTGCCAGCGAAGTAAACGCGGTTCGTTGCCGTTGCAAGAACTGGTTGATTCAGTGGGTACCACGAGTATGAGGCTGGTAGGTAGGGAGTCGTAACGTCCAAAACCAGCGTACCATCGACCCCGTTTCGAGCGACGATATGGTAGTCGGGAGTGTTCGCAGCTTGCGCATTTCCAGTTTTGTAGGGATAGATAACCGTGTTGTTGAGCGTTATCAGAGGGCCTCCGTAGTGTGCCGCGCGCGAGGTCGGGAAGTCATCGACTTTGGTGGTCCAGTGAACCGATTCGAGGGCCTGGGAAGCGACTGAGGAGATGGATGTGTGCTGCGCGTTGCCTGCGAAGCTCGACCAGGCTGTCGCGTCTAACGCGAGCCGCGGTTCTAGCGTTTCAACCCATGGACGAAAGGCTCTGATTTTGGTTCTGCGAAATGGAAACAATGACATCCGAGCAGGTCCAATCTAATGCAATCAATGTGTTGAGAATGGGAGAAACCTAATTCGCCACGCTTTGCGAATTCGCACCACCCGACTCCATTTTATCTTGCCCGCCCTCAAGTTCCGACGGCCGTCCGCCCATAAATACTAGCGAAATTCCTCAATGGGACATGAACGTTGATTTATTAATCGTTCTGATGGTTTGCGCCGATCTTGCACCGTTGGCTCGGCAGGAGCCTCGCCCCACCGCTGTAAACATGTTTCCAACGAGTTTACCTAAGCAATTCATTGCTCGGGAGGGTGAGGCTCCTGCCGAACCTTTGAACCGTTGGCTCGGCAGGAGCCTCGCCCTCCCTAAGGTTTTCAATGGAATTGACTTTGCAAAGATGTTTACAGCGGTGGCCTCACCCTCCCGAGTATTTGTTAGCCGTCTCTGAACGAGTTTCACTACTTAATACGTCGCAGCGTTGACATTCCATGCACCGTTTACCAGGGATCAGACTAACTGGGCACCAGCGAACGGCACGACGGAGCGCGCCTGCTTCTTTTGTTATCACGGGATTCCAGAAGCAATGAAGTATTTCTGCCATGAAAGAGAGTTGACTTTTTCGCCGATGGCGCTACGATCCCAACGTTTACAAGCTACCCGCAAATGTTGCGAGTAAAAATATGTGCCTCCGCGTCGTCTAACCAAAAAATCACCAACCTATGAAACGTCGTTTCTTTTTGACCAGCGTGGCATCGGCTGCTGGTGTTTGTTGCGTCAGTAATCCTCTGGCCGGTGACGACATACTTTGGCAAAGCTGGCGGGGGCCCAACCGTGACGGGATGCTACCCGGTGCAGCTTGGCCGGATTCACTCGATGAAAAAACACTTCGTCAAGTTTGGTCACAAAGTTTTGGCGATAGCTATTCTGGCCCTGTGTTTTCCAAGGACTCGATTTTCACCACGGAAACGAAGTCAGGTAAAGAGCGAGTCTTCTGTGTCAGTCGCACAGATGGCAGCACCAAATGGAGTTACGACTGGGATGGCTCAATGACGGTTCCCTTTTTCGCCGCGAGAAACGGGAGTTGGATCCGTTCCACTCCGGCCACCGATGGTAAAACCCTATTCGTCGGTGGAATTCGCGATGTATTGGTCGCTTTGGATTGCGAAAAAGGGCAGGAGCTGTGGCGAGTCGACTTCGGGAAACTTGCCGGTAAAATTCCCGATTTTGGAATGGCCTGTTCCCCGTTGATCGATGGCGAGTACATCTACATTCAGGCCGGCAAAGGCGTTCACAAGCTGAAAGCTTCGGATGGATCAATCGTATGGAATGCGTTAGGTGACAGTGGCGACATGATGACCAGCGGAGCCTTTTCCTCGCCTGTGATTCAGAGTTTGAACGGCAAACGACAACTCATCGTCCAATCGCGTACGAAACTTGCAGGCCTGGATTTAGAAACCGGTAAGGTCGATTGGAGTTATGAAGTCGCAGCATTTCGGGGCATGAACATTTTGACTCCAACGCTTTGGGATAACGCGATTTTTACCAGCAGCTATGGCGGTCGTTCGCTGCTCTTGGAGGTCCCGAACAATGAATCGACCAAAGTCAGGTGGGAAAACAAGATCGAAGGCTATATGTCCTCGCCAATCGTTGTTGACCACTACATTTACATGCATATGAAGAACAAGCGCTTTGCATGCATGGACCTTCAAACCGGTAAAGAGACCTGGGTTACGAAACCCTTTGGTGAATATTGGAGCATGGTGTCCAATGGCAATCGCATCTTGGCTTTGGGGCATGATGGGCAATTGCGATTGATCGCGCACAATCCAAAAGAATTCGAATTGCTTTCCGAACGCAAAGTTTCCAATGAAGAGTCGTGGGCCCACTTGGCCGTTTCCGGTAACCAAATCGCTGTTAGATCTCAGAAGAACCTGCTGCTATTTGACTGGGGAACATAAGCACATCGCCAGATGTTTTACTGCTTGATTGGCAAGGCCGCTAAAAAACACTATGCCACTTTCTTAGTGCCGGACGGGTTCGGCGAAAAAGTCCACATGGCCAGCCCGATCAAACAGACTGGAGCAAGCAAAAGCCAAACACCCATACCAAATTTCTGGCCAGCAGGCGAACGTCCGTCGGGCGAATTAAGCGTTGCCTCTTGTATGGGCGCTACAGGTGCCACCGTCAAGGATTGTTGTGTCGGAAAGGGGGATGGTGCTGAGTTGAGAGAGTCAGGAAGAAAATCCCGCTGCGGAGAAGCTTGCGTCCACTGCGGCGAATTCGGAAAGTTGGGTGCCGATACCGGCGTCGAAGTCGAAAATGTGGTGGCTTGCATCACAGACGATTGAGACTGCAACGTCTTCGGAAACTGGACAACTCCAATTGCTGGCAAAATAAGTGCCAAGCAACTGGAAGCGCAAATCAGAATCAAACCTGTGAATTTCATGGTTTTTCAGTACCAGAGTGTGTTTCGTTCGAGCATGTCTCTGCCCGTGTCAGCATAGCAAAAATGGCCGAACGGAATCGACACGAAAAACTGCACTTAGGCAAAGGCGCAATCGACATGAATAACTTGTCGCCGGACATCTTGAACTGCGATGCTCTCAACTCTGCACACAACGCAGTTTCGAGCCTTTCTACATCGGGCCTGAAGCCAACCATCAGCCCGGCAAAATCGATCCAAATTCCCTTCGCATTTACTTGTGGCTTTCTTTTTTCAATACAACCCCTACTTTCCGACGTTATCGAAAAAAGAATGGAACCAAACTGCCTTTATCGCCACAGTGTATGGAATTGATAGGGTATCATTCGAAAACTGTTCCGCACTTACTATTCACTAGGTGTAGTTACGGCCGCTTCCCTGATATTATCGAAAGCAAGAATCTTTCGTCGTAAATCGCATCCATTCCCCCTCTCATTCCGAGGGGTCGCATATTTTTATTAAGAATTGGCGTAGAAATGCTGGGATTGTACAGCCGAGAAGCAGCGTTAACGAAGCGAATGGATCGCTTTATCAATTCAACTTTCCAATCACTGATCTCGTCAGATTCGAATGACTCTGATCGTCGATGCGAATTCAGATCACCTCGGAATTTGGACTGCATGGTACTTGATATTGATAATTCCGATGAAATCGCGGATTGCTGGCCTTGCCTCACATTGGACCTTTCATCGCGTGGTTCGTTGGTCTACGCAACCAAGGTAATTCCAGAAAAAGCGAAGTACATAAGCATTTTTCGTAACGGAAATGATTTCGCAAGCGTCCGATCACAGTGTATCCGTTGCACTTATAACAATTATGGTGGGTACCAAGCAGGCTTCCGTTTCACCGAGCTTGTCGAATTAAAAGATTTTCTTGCAGTAAAGTTGTTTCTCGAGATGCTGAGCAAACCAAGCCGAGCGTAACCTCGTGCTGGACGAAAAGGGGACGCAACTCGCAGGAAGCGATGACGACAGCGATCAATGTCGGTCAACGCGGGCTAATTAGTCGTAGAAAAACCAACGCACAAAAAACAACAACACTCTTTGAATGATCAAAGAGTGTTGATGGTAAAATCTGATTGTTCGATCGCGGCTTGTTACTTAGCTGGTGGCAACAAAACGGTATCGATGATGTGGATTACGCCGTTCGAAGCGTCGACATCTGTTGCGATGATCTTCGAATCGTTTACGAAGGCACCCTTATCGTTTGCTTTGATCGCTATGGCCGCACCTTGAACTGTCTTTGCCGACTTGGCAGCAACAGCGGCTTCGGAGTAAACCCGGCCTGCTACGACGTGGTACGTCAAGATTCCAGCAAGCTTTGCTTTGTTCTCAGGCTTGAGAAGGTCAGCGATCGTGGCGGCGGGGAGTTTCGCGAATGCCTCGTCGGTTGGCGCAAATACGGTGAATGGACCAGTTCCGCTCAATGTTTCGACAAGACCTGCTGCTTTGACGGCGGCTAGAAGAGTCTTGAATTTGCCAGCTTTGTCTGCGACTGCTGGAATGCTATCTGTGGCAGGCATGAGGACGGTATCGATCACGTGGATGACACCGTTGGAGCAGGCGATATCTGCTGTCACGACCTTGGACGAGTCGATAGAAACTGTTGAACCGTCAACCTTAACGTCTACTCGTTGACCATTGAGCGTTTCAGCTCCTTTGATTTTCACGACGTCAGCAGCCATTACCTTGCCCTTGACGACGTGGAAAGTCAAAATGGACGCTAGCTTTGCTTTGTTTTCTGGTTTGAGCAATGTTTCGACTGTACCTGCAGGCAACTTTGCGAAGGCTTCGTCGCTTGGGGCAAACACGGTGAAAGGTCCTGGACCTTTCAACGCTCCGACCAAGTCTGCCGCTCCGAGGGCTGCAGCCAACTTTGTGAATTTGCCAGCGGCAACAGCGGTATCAACAATATCCTTGTCGGCAGCGAATGCGAACGATCCAACGGTGGAGATGGCAGCCAGTGCCAAAGAAAAAAGATTTGTCTTCATCATAGTTTTTAGATTTCCATGCGGGGGGATATGTGCCTCGAGTCAATCTCGAAGCTATTTTGTTTACGGTCGCGACTCGTTGCGGGACTATACGGGCAAGTCAACTGACTGGATGCAAATTTTCTTGTGTTTCTCCGTCGTGGTAGAACGCGTCCCCAAATTAAGCCTAACGTGCTCACCAAGCGATTGAGACAATCGCTTTATTCTTTTGAGTGGGACTCCGTATTCCCACCCACCTGGAACCAAGCCACAAAAAAAGGCACAAGGTCACAAAAAATGACTATGACTTTTGTGTTCTTTGTGATCTTTTGTGGCTAGCAATTGGCGCGATACATCGGAATTCCTGCCTCTCGAGTTGGCAATTCCATTCCAAAGCAAGGCGGAGCCTCGATGCGCATGGCTTGCGCGTTTACGGGTTTTGGAGAGAAGTGGTAAACGACGAAAGCCGGCTGAAGCCGGTACACCAGTGCTAGGTACGATACAGCGGATTTTCCTTGAGATACGCTTCAACTGCGTAGGGAACTTGATAGCGGATGCTTTTGCCTTGCTTGATTCGCTGGCGGATGTCGAATGAGCTGATTTCGATTTGCGGGCCAACCACCTTGTTGCGGATAATTTCTTCAAGCCTGTTAGGCTCAATATAGGGTTCTAGAGCCGCCCAGTTCGGCTCGCCTACGCCGCCTCGAGCAATGACACATGGAGTTACCAAACGAAAAAGTTTGGTAGGCTCTCGCCATTTGGAAATGTCCGCAAGCGCATCGGCACCCATCAACAAAAACAACTCCGCGCCCGGGTTTTCCTCTGCGATGGACATGACCGAATCGACCGTAAAGCTGACTCCACCTCGCTCGATTTCCCGAAGATCGATTTCAAACTTGCAATTGCCGCCAATTGCCAGACGAAGCATTTCGGTTCGGTCTTTGTTGCTGGCCGGTTGCTTATCAATCTTGAATGGCGAAACGCTGGCGAGCAAGAAAAGTACTTTGTCTAGACTGAGCGACTCGCGGCAAAGCTCGGCCAACAATAAATGGCCATTGTGAATCGGATCAAACGAGCCACCAAAAATGCCGATTCGATTCCCCATTCTCATTACCGCATTCTGCTATCGCGCATCCAATGGTCCATTGCAAGCTTCAGGATAGACTGGCTCGGTTTGATAAACACGACTTCTGCGCTCCCATTCGAATACAATGCCCCTGGTTGATTTTCGTCCAGGATAATCCGAACTTGATAAATCATGGAGTGCAATTCCCCAGAACGCGGATGATTTTTCGTCGTCGACTCGTCCGGTTGGCTCATTGTACCCATCTCAACAACCCGCCCAGTTAAAACTTGGGAGGGGTTCTGTGTCATGCAGACGCGCACTCGCGTCCGAGTACTGATATCTGCAATCTGCTCTTCGGTCAGCCTGCATTCAATTCTTGGCGACCTGTCTTTCGTGACCCAACCGATCAACGTCCCTCGATCGACCAGCCTTCCGATGGCAGTGTCCGATGTCCAATGATCCGAATCCACGCCAAAACTATCCGTCTCAAACCCCAGGGCGACGTCCGATGGACTGCTGACAATCTCTGGCGTTTGAGCCACAGCAGGCTCAAACCAACCTGAAGCAGGAGACCTAACATTGAGCCGAGACGCCTCGTCTTGTTTCTGCCATAGCTGCTTGGTCACAAGATCACGTTGAGCGAGCAAGCTCGGTATGGAGTCCAACAAGCGTTGATCATAGAAGGCATTGCGTTGATAAGTTTCAAGCTGGGTCTCTAAACGCTTCAGACGTGACTCCAGTTCGAAAATACTTTTTTGAATCGATGTATTTTTTAATGTCAGGATAGTTGCTTCGCTTTCGATCGGTATGCCGTTCGTTGTCGTTAGAGTTCGTTCGATTTGTCCGGAGAGTGTCGCGTAAACACCTTGTCGGTCTCCTAGATGGACTGTGCCAAAGGAAAATGTTCTGCTCGGTAACGGAATGTTCACGGCCCACGCGATCAAGAACGAAACGGCCGTCCAACCTAAAATGACGGCCCGTCGCCCGATCTTACGGACACCGCCGACCGAAACTTGATTGAACGTCCAAGCCGACATCGTTGATATCGTGGCACAACAGCCATATAACAAAAGGAATCCAATTCCCAATCCACGAAGCTGCCACTGACTGGCAAGGTAATACACCATTGACACCAATCCACCGAGCAACACCAGCCGGTTCAATGTGGAAGCGAGAAAGTAAAGAGTCAAGAAAATCGACATAGCTGACGAGTTCTTCCGAGAACGTCCATCCAACATCGCATCAATAGATTCGAAGGACTTATCTCGCAAGTTTTGAGTGTTGAGCAAATCACACAGCACGAAGTAGCCATCGTACTTCATGAGCGGATTCGCATTGAACAAAACAGTCGTCGCCGTACAAACAAGAAAGGTTTGGAGTGCAACTTCATGTATCCAACCTGGATGGGTACTCAGCCAAATCATCGCTGCCGCAGATGCGAGAATGCACTCTGTGTAAATTCCAGCCAGTGCAATGCCGATTCGATGGTGCTTGCTGCCAATTTTCCAGGCGTCGGTTATATCAACATAGGGGCATAGCATGCCAAAACTGACTAAGAAGCCTGCGTCTTTGCAGGAAGCCCCCACGCGTTTGCATACGACAGCATGACCCAACTCATGGATGAAACGTGTTAAAACAAAGATCGCTCCGTAGCCAACGAGCAGAGCTGGCGACCTCAGAGATCGTAGACTCGGTAGCTCCGACCAAAGCTGTTCCCACTGCATGGTGATCAACCAGCCTGCAACACAGAATAGTCCTAGCCAAACACGAACAGCCACGATGGAATAAAGCCAATCCAGCTTTGGAGCCAACGAGCTTAGTATCCGGTCAGGTGATCCAAGCGAAACCTGGACTTGCGTCAGCTTTCCAACCATGCCTCCGAGCCAACGCACCAAGATGAGAAACCAATGCACCTCGTTTGAAGGCAATGGGTTAGTCGAGGCAGTTCCTGATCGTTTCCAGCTAGGATGCTTCCAAATCGTCATGCTTGACACAGGAACACGATTCAAGACGATTGTTGGGCGAAGCATGCCGCTCTGATTGCACTTCGCGACCAGTTCGCGGATCTGCTGCAACTCAATCGTTTGCGGCGCAAATTCGCGGTGGAACCGATCCTGAACCGATTCAAAGGTGCTTTCGCTATCGAGCCACTCCAGAATCCGATACTCATGGTTTCCACATCGAAATAACTTTCGAGTTAACGGATCTTCCGCTATCCACACCAGTTCATGTGAGTGACTCTGATTGTGCGAGTGCCAGGAGATGTCATGCCGAAGTCGAAAGCCAACTCTGACTGGCATCGGAATAGATTGATTCACAGACGTAGCCATTAGGATTTGGGCAACTGCATGGAAACGGACATCCCAGGCAAAAGCATCCAATGATCACCCTGCTTTTGATTTTGAACCGTAGCATGCACACGGACTTGTCCAGCTCCGGTCACGTCTGGATCATAAGAGGTGATTCGGCCTGAGAATATTAATTCATTCGGACCACGCTTGGACAGTACTTTGATCGACTTGCCGACCAGCGACGAAGGGTCAAGCTGATCGATATTCACGAAACAATCTATTCGCACTTCGTCGAGCCGAATAATCTTAACGACGGTCGTTCCTGATTGAACCCATTCTCCGGCGCGGTGATCGATTCGGGTTACGGTACCTGCGATTGGGGAACGCATTGTCAATCGTTCGACTTTCTGTTGACTGAGAACAAAAGCGGACTGAGCCAGTTTGGACTTCAATTCGCGTTGTTGCTTTGCGGTCTTGCTTTGTCCCAATCGAACTTTGGCCTGCTCCGCCGCGAGTTGACGTTGTTTCAATTCTCCGCGGCTCGCGTTCCCTTTGGCTGCCATTTCCTCGTATTGGTCGGCCTGTAATTTGGTCTCTTCAACAAAGGCCTCGGCCAATCGAATTTCGCTCTCATCCATGGCTTCCGAAGTCGCAACTTGCCTTTGAAGTCCCGCGGCATTCTCCTCGAGTTCTGCAATCTTGCCATCAAGTTTCCCGATGACTTGGTTTGCGGCCACCGAATCGTTTTCCCGCACGGAGAGGCTGGCAATCGTGCCTGTTTCTTGCGAAGGCAGCTCAACGCTCTCAGGAGCGAAGACCATGCACTTTTCGAAGGAAATCCAGCCGGCTTTTCCAAAGTCGTCGGCGGACGACGAGTGAAACGCATGGACCGACGCGGCGAGGACCAAAGCAAAGAGGAAGCTACTGGTTGCCATTTTCCTTCCTGAAAATTGAAAGTCTCTTAGGAACCTTTGGGAGAGCGAGGCTCCCGCCGAGCTTGCGACGCCTCGGTTCGGCAGGAGCCTCACCTTCCCGAATAAGACTGGAGGCGGAGCCTCGGATGCAGTGCGTTCCCAGGCGTGAGCCCGGGAACGATAAAGTTTGTACAGGCGACCTGCGATAGGTAGCGTTATCCGCACCATGATTCATTCTCCATCTATGCTAGATCCAAAGCTGGATGCGAGACCAAACTTGATAGGCGAAGTCTTTGCCAAGTGCCCAGATGAGAGGGCCACGCCCAACCGGGATACTGATTCTCGCAGTTGCACCGGCAACAGCGATGTCCTCAGGCAACCGGTTTGTATCGATTTCGAAACGCATTCGAAGAACCGATAGATTTGGGTCTACCATCGACTCCCCTTTACGGCGGCTTTCAATTCTTGGTCTTGTCGTTTGCCTTAACCGAACAGGTAGTTGCACCTGAGGATAGCTCGTCAATGTTGCGAACGCTGGCGCCTGATCTTTTTCCATGGCAAGTCGAAATTCGTTTGCATCTCGTTCAGGTAACGTAGCTTCCAGAATCCAAAGGGATTCGGATTCCTGAATGGTCAACAGCCATTGCCCCGTGCGCAGCGGCCGATCCTTAAGACTATCCTGAACGTTCCATGTCGAAACGACCCCGTCCATCGATGAAGAGACCGAAAGCGAAGCTAGTTGTCCTCGGAGCAACGATATTTGCCTGCCCTCGGTGTCCTGGACGCTCAAAATGGCTTTGCGTTCCCCTTCCAACTCATCGCGTTGAGAATTGCTCAACGTCGTTTCTCGCAAGAGGCGTCCGTCAATGTCTTGGAGCCGTTGAGCATTTCGGTTTTGTTGGGCAAGAGTTTGTTCGAGCTCCGCAGATAAACTTGGCGAACGCAGTTGAAGCAGGGGCTCTCCGAGTTTGACCTCTTGCCCATGTTCGACCAAAACGTCTTCAACGGTCGCCTCCAATGGAGCGAATACGTGCTGCTGAACCAATGGCACCAGTACGGCAGTTGCATGCAATTGGACAGGAACAGGAATTGCCATAACAGAAGATAACACCAGTAGAACCGCAATC
>JAPLNL010000128.1:0-35514 GCA_026692905.1 Planctomycetota bacterium | reverse complement strand
ACACCAGTAGAACCGCAATCCATTTAGCCGCACGTGGCCAGGTTGCAACATTGAACGGACTCATCGAATCACGATGACCAGATCGACTACCGATTAAGGCCGATTTCCACCAAGGAATTTGAAGAGCGGACAACCCAAGCCTGGAAATCAATGCGGTCTGCTCCGAACATCGCGTTGGAGGGCGATTCATCCCAGACCACGTCAGCAGGACTGCAACATCCAGTTTCGAGGCTCTTTTCTTTTCGCCATCTTGGGTCAAGGGCTTGATCCATTGAAGCTCAGATATCGCGAAAGTGTTGACGAGGCCATTGAGATCGGGGTCGCGTTCATCAACTTCGTTAGGCAATTCCGATGAGTTAAGAGCACCTCCATTGCGCAGTGTCGATTGGAAGCAGGAAGTGGCACGCTCGATTAGGCTAATCCCTTCGGCACGCCTATCGATATCGACTAGCCCTGCCGCCCCCACGACCCTCCAGCGACCAACGTAGGATTCTCGGCGTAAAAGGAACGCGTGCTCAGCGTGAGCATGCTGACGGATCGTTCGCATCAGTTTCTCGATCCCTTGCTTCGCGTTGAGGCCGCCTGCAAGTTCATGCATGACGTGCTCTGCAAGCGACAAGTATTCGCGGTCCCGTTCGAAGACTCGCAACCGGTGAGAGCGAAAATAATCGCTCATCAGGTCGGCCATTTGAGCCACGAACCGGAGATAGCCTCGCTGGCTGGCTGGGCCGCCACTGGGCGATTGAACGATTTGAAGCCAAAAACGCCCCATCTCGTTCGAGAGCATCAATGGGGCGTAGATCAATAGCTCCGAAGTGGGATTGGCCGGGCGATCGCGATTGAGTAACGCCTCACACGGTGGGATGAGAATGGGTTGTCGTTCACGCGCAACGGCATTCAAGATAGACAGGTGGGCCTCGGACGGTTGTTGCCACTGGTCCGCCGGGTTTTGCGGTTCACTTGCTTGGGGGGATTGTGTCGCGTCCCTCAATTGTGCTTCCAGGAAATCCAAACGTTCAAAAGAGCTGAGGGCTACATCTGTCTCGGCTCCCGATTCCAGTTCCTTATTCTGACTTTGCGTCAGAATGGGTGGCAGATTGAAACTGCCCAGAAGGCACCAACGATTGTCTGGAAATTGTTGCCAAAGGGCAGCACCATTTGCTCCCATCGCGTTCGCAATTTTCGGCAAGGCTGTACGGACAAAGTCCTGAGGCTCCATCGGCGAATGCGCCAAAGTTGCGATAGCCTCGACGACGGTTCGAATTTGGTCCTTGGTCTGCTGTACGAATGCACTGTCCAATGGCAGTGGACTTCGTCGGTCGACCAACGTGTCGCCCCTGGAATCTCGCTCTAGAGCCGACGGCATTCCCGCTCCCAAGACCGCCGCTGGAGTGAAAAAATTGCGCAAGTTGGCAACTTCAGCAGCTAGATGCTCTGTTTTCTGATGATCTTCGGGAGTAGGAAATTCGGACGGTTGTGCCATAGGTACTGTGGTTATCAAAAACCGCAATCCATGACAAGATGAATGGCAAACGACGAAAGATAGCGTTGGTCGCGGGCTGGCTAGTTTTGTTCTCGCTCCCCCCGATCCGCTTCCGCGCAGAAATCCACATCCCTGTTGCGGCACGCTCTGACGCATGTTGAGGCGAAATTCGTCAAGAATTTCGGTTGTTTCTTCGAGGCAACCGAAAGTCTTGACGACTTTCGCTACAGATACGGACTGTTTTTGGCGGCGCAAGATCCGTAAGAACGTCAAAACATGGATGCCCTATTGGATGTAAGGTGCTCGTCCAGCGATTGGGACAGTCGCTTTACACTTGCTTTCGCATGCAGCAGTTCTTGTACTTCTTGCCGGAGCCGCAGGTGCATGGATCATTTCGGCCGAGACGGTCCCCGCGGTTTCGAATGGCTTCGATACGTTGCGGCTCAGCACCGGCTGCATCTGCCGAGGCGAGATCGGCTTCCTTTTCGGCAAGTAGCTGACTGGTGGCATCGTACGAATCATGTCGAGCCACCGATTTATTCTCAACCCAAGAGTCTGAAACAATATCGCTGTCCATGGCTTCCATGCGGAAAATCACGTCGGTCATGCGTTCGCCGATGGAGAGCCACATATCCTCGAACAGCTTCATTCCCTCGCGTTTGTATTCGACCTTGGGGTCCATTTGCCCCATGCTTCGAAAATTAACGCTGCTACGAACGTGGTCCATTGCGAGCAAGTGGTCTTTCCAAGCAGAATCCAATTGCGTGAGGAGAACAGTGCGCTCCATACGACGGATTTCAGGGAAGTACCGATCGTCGATCGATTGCATGAATTTGTTATTAAGCTCAGTCTTGTTCAGGTTCTTTAGCTCCTGAGCTTCTCCGGTCCAGCCGATTGTTTTTCGCATCCATTCGGCAACCGTTTCTATTTCGGTTGCTGAATTGCCAAGAACATCCTTGAGCGACTTACTGCTCTTTCCAAATATACTTTCGGCTTTTTCGACGGCTGTCTTTCTCAGTTCGATGGCTTTCTCTACCGAACGTCGACTGACAGCAACCAACGTCTCAGTTGACTTGTCGGATTCTGCCTGCAGTTGCTCCAATACAGTTGGGTCCTCGAACCTTGTCGATGCCCATTCCGCCAAAGCGCCGCCGTCGATACTGTAGTTGTTTGGACCTGTTTGCTGTTGGAACCGACTGAACGACACCATGATCGGGAACTGGCTTTCGCGTTCGATGTAAGTTTCCTCCGCTTTTGCCAGTAGTTTCTCTGCGAGTTGCTCTGTCTCGGGGCCGCGCACCTCCTCCAATGCGATCTCGATCCCAAACTTGTTTTTCATCCAGCCGACCAGCATTTTCAGCCCGAATTCCTCGCGAAGAAACGCGTCACCTTCGGAAAGATCGATACCTGCGATGTACTTTTGGGATTGGCCAATCAACTCCTCGTCCATGCGGTCGCGGTCAATCTTGCGAAGCATGCCAACCGTATAGTTTGCCCCGAATCGGGAGTTGACCCACTTGGCCATGGCTTCCCAGTTCCATTCCGATGGCTCCTCTTCGGTTGGCATGTTTTCATCAAGCGCATCGAGGATCTGCGTTTCAGCAGTGCGCTCGGCTTTGTCTTTGGCATAAGCAACGGCTGTCGCTGGATCAACGCCGCGGAAGTCCTTTGGCTCCAGTTCGACACCGAGTTTCGAGCCCGCCCATTTCGCATAGGAATCTGGACCAAACATCGGGTCGCAGAATTGCGTAACGTTTTTCTCGATTTGCTGCCGGAGTTGAAACATGACAAGATCACGGCAGCTTGTACCATCAAGGATCTGCTGTCGGTAGCCATAGACTTTTTTACGTTGATAGTCCATGACTTCGTCGTATTCGAGCAAGCTTTTTCGGGCTTCAAAGTTTCGCTCTTCGACTTTCTTTTGAGCACCCGAAATTCGCTTGGAGACATAGGGGCTTTCGATCGCGTCTCCCTCACCCATTCCCATTCGCTTCATCCATTCTCGAACCCATTCGCCAGCGAAGATTCGCATCAAATCGTCTTCGAGCGAAAGATAAAATCGGCTCGAGCCCGGATCACCTTGGCGACCGCAACGCCCACGCAATTGAAGGTCGATTCGGCGTGATTCGTGCCGTTCGGTTGCGACAACATAGAGACCGCCAAGTTCACGAACTCGCTCCCCTTCTTCCTTCATCTTTTCTCGCTGGTCGATTTCGTGAACCAGAGCGTCCCATTCTTCCTTAGGCACTTCCAGGCGGGTGGGGTACTTGTCTTGCAATTGCGCCCAAGCCATCGTGTCTGCATTGCCGCCGAGAATAATGTCTGTTCCACGACCGGCCATGTTGGTTGCGATCGTTACGGACTTTCGTCGGCCGGCCTGTGCGATGATCTCAGCTTCGCGTTTATGCTGCTTGGCATTGAGGACTTCGTGAGTGACTCCGCGTTGATCGAGGAGCTTCGATAGTCGTTCGCTTTTTTCGATCGATACCGTACCAACAAGAATTGGTCGCGAGAAACGGTCGATCTTTTCGACATCGGCAACAGCGATCTGCTCAACCTCTTTTGAGTCGGACTTTTTGATTTTAATGCTGGTTTCGTCTTCCGACTGGATGGTTCCGATCACGAATCCTCGTTTGCGATCTTTGAAATGGAGCGTGTCGTATTTGTGAACACGTTCTATTTCGTCAGCAACGGCCGCGTATTTTTCTTTCTCGGTCAAGTAAATCGAATCAGGAAATTCGATACGTTGAAGACCACGATTGGATGGAATCGCGGTAACACCGAGATTGTAGATTTTGCTAAACTCGCTCGCCTCGGTCATGGCTGTTCCCGTCATGCCGGAGATCTTCTTGTAGAGCTTGAAGAAGTTTTGCAGGGTGATCGTAGCGAGAGTTTGAGTTTCTTCTTTGATTCGAACGCCTTCTTTGGCTTCAACGGCTTGGTGCAAACCATCGCTCCATTGACGACCATCCATAAGTCGACCGGTAAACTCGTCGACGATAATGATCGCCCCTTCTTTGACGACGTAGTTCACATCGCGTTTATAAAGGTGGTGTGCTTTGAGCGCATTGTCCAGCAAGTGTGGCCATTCCATGTTGCCAACGGTGTAAAAACTTTCTACGCCAGCGAGCTTTTCGGCGTCGCGGATACCAGCATCGGTCAAATTAACCGTATGGTCTTTTTCGTTTACGACGAAGTGCTCTTCCTTTTTAAGAGCCTTGGCAACGCGATCCGCTTCGCTGTATTTCGCCAGATCGCGAGCAGCTGATCCGGAGATGATAAGCGGTGTCCTTGCCTCATCGATGAGGATATTGTCCACTTCGTCGATAACGGCATAGTGCAATGGACCTTGGACCTGTTGCATGTGCGCTGGGAACCGGTTGTCACCTCGGCTGGCCATTCGCATATTGTCTCGAAGGTAGTCGAAACCAAGTTCATTGTTGGTTGCGTAAGTGATGTCACAGGCGTAGGACTTTTGGCGTTCGTCGTTGTCCATACCGCTCTGGATGTTACCAACAGTGAGGCCCAATCCCATGTAGAGCGGAGCCATCCATTCCATATCGCGACGCGCGAGATAATCATTGACGGTCACCACGTGGACGCCGCGCCCTTCGAGCGCGTTGAGGTAGGTAGGCAAAGTGGCCACGAGCGTTTTTCCTTCACCCGTGATCATTTCTGCAATGTTGCCGCCATTGAGAACCATACCACCTATGAGCTGCACGTCATAGTGACGCATCTTCATGAATCGGCGGCCCGCTTCTCGACAAGTCGCAAAGGCTTCGACCAGGATATCCTCAATCGTTTCGCCGTCGCTCAATCGCTGCTTGAATTTGTCGGTTTGATCACGAAGCTCACCATCGCTCATCGCGATCATTCGAGGCTCGAGCAAGCCAACCTGCTGAGCCTGAAGCGTATAACGTTTGATCTGTCGTGAATTTGCAGACCCAAAAAAGGTCGTAAGTCCACGATCGATTCCACCCAACACTCCATTGATTGTGTTGGTGGTACCTTCCCAAAATTTCTCGAGCAGATCCATTATTAAAATTCGTCCGAAAGTGGATTCTTGGAATCTTTCCAATCCCCCGACTCGGGACTGGATTAAAAAGCAACAATCCCCATGAGGGTGGGGTGGGCTTGAGCCCATTTGACCGATGTATTCTACGCATTTTCGACGATTGGTCGCCGGGGAGGGTATCGATTCCTCTGTTTTGCGTCAATCGATCTCCTGCAAAGATCAACCCAGTAAGGCTTTGCAATGACGGAGCAATTCGAAACGAATTTCGATTTTCGTGCCGGATGGGGGGGCAAGGAAAGACTGTTTGTGATTTTGGTAACATTCCGGCTAGAAAAGGGATAGATTTTTTGGCCAGCGCACGAAAAATATTTTCGTACATTCCGAACCGTTCCACCAAACTGCGCCTGAGACAAGACTCCGACAATCTGCCATGCCGCTGCTAAAACCTGAACAGGACATTTGGCCGCTCAATTTATTGGACGAGCCAGAATCAGAACAGTTGGAATCCGGACTGGATTGCGGTGCAGGAGAATCCGTGACCGCCGGTGAGCAAAATCCCCTTGAACCAAAGCTGTCTAGCGGAAAGGGCGCGACGGAAAGTTCCGTTTTGACACCTCAGTCGGGCCTGGTCGGCGCGAGTTCACTATCGGAGATGGGGACATGGTGGGCACTTTATACCCTGGCTAGGTTCGAAAAAAAGCTGATGCGGCAACTGATTGAAATTGAGATTCCCTTCTACGGCCCTACGATTGCACGGCGTTATCGCTCACCGCAGGGGAGAATGCGAACAAGCGTAGAACCGCTCTTTCCGAACTATGTCTTCATAATGGGAGACGAGATGGCCCGCTTCAAAGCGGTCTCGACGGGAAGCGTGAGTCGGTGGATGCCCGTCGCGGATTCGTTGGAACTTGTAACCGATTTACGTCAAATTCGCAGGCTGATTCTTACGGATTCGCCTTTAGCGCCTGAGTTAAGGCTTCAGCCTGGCCAAAAAGTGCGAGTCAAGACCGGAGTCTTCAAGGGGTTCGAAGGAACAATCATTCGTCGGGAGAACGAAGTTCGATTGTTGATCTCGGTGCGTTACATGGGACGAGGTGCCAGCGTCGCACTTGACGATTGCCAATTGGAACCCATTTGACATAGAATCTGTCATCATCCTATGATCGGCACTGGTTGATCTTTGGTCTGTATTCTTATCTTTCCCTCACGCTGCTTTTCTCCCATTCATGATTGAGTCTCCTGTCTTTGTTGCCGGCCATGGTGGTATGGTAGGTTCTGCAGTTTGCCGTAGACTTGCGTCGATTCCGGGCATTGAGGTCATTACGCGAACGCGAAAGGAATTGGACCTGTGCGAAGAGTCTCAGGTTAACGAGTTCTTTTCAAAGAACCGGCCATCAACTGTGATTTTCGCGTCGGCTAAGGTGGGTGGGATTCACGCCAATAAAACGTTCCCCGTCGAATTCTTGTCGGATAACTTGAGACAAGAGTTGGCAACGATCCATGCCAGCTATCGGAATGGCGTTAGACGTTTTCTTTTTTTGGGAAGCACCTGTATCTATCCGAGAATGGCGGCTCAACCGATCAAAGAGCAAGAGTTGCTCTCAAGTCCCTTGGAGCAAACCAATGAGGCATACGCGTTGGCAAAGATCGCAGGTTTGAAACTATGCCAGTATTTCCGTCAGCAATATGGGGTCATGTACCACTCCGCAATGCCAACGAACTTATATGGCCCTGGAGATAACTACCACCCTGATCACAGTCATGTGCTTCCAGGTCTTATTCGCCGATTTCATGAAGCGAAAATTCGTGGTGACGAGACCGTAACGATGTGGGGAACAGGAACTCCCCTTCGAGAGTTTTTGCATGTCGACGACTTGGCAGAAGCGATTCTTCATCTATGCCAACTGGACAATCCTCCCGACTGGGTTAATGTCGGCACCAGTGTTGACGTGAGCATCCTGGATCTAGCGCACTTAGTCGCGAAGACAGTTGGCTTCACCGGAAAAATCCTTACGGACCCGACGAAGCCCGATGGAACGCCAAGAAAACTTACTGACACAACCCTAATTCGGTCCACAGGTTGGGCGCCGAAAATTGTACTAGAACGGGGTATTGTTTCGACGTACGAATGCTTTTTGAAAGAGCAAGGGGCAGGTGATCTGCGGTCCAAATAGGCCTAGAACAATCCACCTACTTTGTCGGAGTGAAAAGGGAACTTTTTCCCGAGCAATTTCGAGGCAACTGCCTTGAATACACCTTCGTGGTCGGTCGTAGCAGAGCTTGCTGAGCCGGCATCTACAAAGGTCCATCCTCGCTGAACCTCACGAGCAAAGTCCACAACCAAACAACGCGACTCGAATGCGATGGCCACCCGTTCCGCGTACGTCGCGAGTTGTTGCAAGTCCGAGGCCGATGGCGGGAACCCCGCTGGCATCGGTACTTCCTTTAAATGCTGAAAGGACCACGCAAACGGCTTGCCATCTACAACCCAAACACGGATTTCTTGAGGCAATACCCCATAGGTGCCGGTGCCAGCAGGCATGCATTCTTTCCACTCCCTCGCAATTACCATCGCGTTCCAGCCTAGGAGTCTGCGAATCTCCTCCGCTTCCAAAAGCAGTTCATTTGCGTTTCGGACTCGCGAGACTGCTCCGCCTAGTTTTAGCGAACTATCGGACGCGCGAACAAACAAGGGATAAACAATATCGTCAGGAATGGGTTCATTCCAAGCCAGTCGCCAAGTGCGAGACATCGGAACGTCCACTGAATTGGCTGCCAAGCAATCCAAAACAGAAGCAAGACTCATCAGCGGGAGTCGTTCCTCCGCTCGATCTCGAAGATTAGGGCGTTCCGCAACCAATTCCGCATAATCCGAAATCGAACCTGCAACGGAAAAGAAAAAGCCTTCGTCCGAATCTGACGGCGACTCAGCAATAGGTATCCCGTTGAGGTCATCCAGCCAATACAAGATCCGGCTGCCGCGTCGTTGATGGACAGAATCGTCGCGGTCATCATAGAACAAGTTCATCAAACTAGCGTTTCGGTTATTAGGAAACCTCATGAGAGTAGACGTATCCGGAGAATTGGTCAAACCAAGTACGCTAAGAATTTGGATATTCAGGCTAGATCGACGCGGCTACCACGACAAAAGTGGTAGCCGCAGTCGCTTGCTGACGAAAACTACTTCTCAATCGTAGATTTCAATCGAAAAACCGTTCCGACATCGAGTTGGGGCCGATCTTGCAAATCGGTCGAAAACGTGATCTTTCCCTTTATCTCTTTGCCAAAATCCTGAGCCTTCGGACGAATAATCAAGGGAAGTGCATGCAAAGTTTTCGTTTCTTCGCTCAGCTTGGCTTCGATTTCAAATTCGTTACTCTCCACCGATTTGATGAGAAATGGTTGAAGCCCTTTCAGGACAATCAGTTGCTTAATGGGTTCGCCCTCAATGATATCGCCAAGCGAAAGCGTTTGCGGCGACACAGAAACTTCAGGGGCGATATTCGCCACCAAACGAAGCGGGACAGTGGTTAAGTTGCGATCGTTTGTATGAACGATGATCTCACTTTCCAAAGGCCCGACTGGAGCGTCACCTGAGATCGCTACGGCGAGAGCGTAGCGAATTCGACCATTCTGACGAGAGACTTCAGTCGGAACTACGGTCACAAAATGATCGCTAGTCGTAACTTTGTTGATTTGCCATGCGGGTTTCCCCGCGTAGTCGACTCCGACCTCTATCGACTTCGAAGTCCCTTGCAAAATGTCGCCAAATGTTGCTTCCCCAGGTTGAAAAACCACATCGGAACGGATGTAGCCTTTGACATGCAACTGAACTTCGCTGAACGAGGGTTTATCGAAGGTGACGGTAAGAGTCGCTGCTTTCGAGCCCGTGTGGGTTCCTGTATTGAATTTGGCCAGGATGCTGCCTCGTCCACCAGGGGGAACAATCTCGGTCTCTACACTAGGAGACGTACAGCCGCAAGAAGTCCGAACGCTACGTACGTGAATCGTCTGGTTGTAGGGATTGTCGAAGGTGAAGCGAAATTCTGTTTTCGCAGCCCTCGCAACGGTTCCGAAATCGTGATTGGTCGTTTTGAAAAGACCTGCAAGTTGATTTGCCGACAAGGACGTCGACGAGGCCGCTATAAAAATAGCAGCCGCCACGAGAGATCGCATAGAAATTTTCTCCAGAGATACTTTAGCATGGATTGTTTGGAATCGGGCTGTTGCTGAAATGTGTTGTTGGAGCCATCGATCGAATCGTTGGAGCGGATGATCAATGTCAACACAGAATGCAACGGGTTTGGAGCGACCCGATAGGTGGCATTAGCCACGTGAATCCGTTATCAGCAAAAAAGTTGGTCGTAGCCCAGCCATTTGTTCCCGTTTTTTCAGTTCCTCTAAAGTTGGCTCCCCATTTCCGGAAGTCTAGAAATACCTACCAACACCTCACAGTCAAGAAAACCGGAAAGGATTGCCGAGTTACTTGATATAGCAAATTTGGTATAGTTGAGCGCAACAAGTGGGAATGTTTTCAAAACCGGAGTCGTGAACGTGAACGAAGTCGACGAAGAAGAACCGATCGAGAGCGAAGGGTTAGGCAGACTACTCATTCCTGGCGCTGTCATTGCAGCCATCGTTGGAGCTGGAATTTTTTTTATCAATAGCGGCAGGAACGAGCCAAAAAAAGCCGCAAGCGAACCTTCGGAGGTAGCCAAAGAGACACGCGGACAGCAGCGACGAATGATAGAAATCGCTCCCGCGTCGATTACTGCGCCTGAGAATTTCAAAACCATAAGTGCAGGCCTGAATGACATCATCGATGAGCTACTAACGAATCTCAATGGTGTCAAGGATTCCGAAAGTGCCGAGCGTGCTGTTCCGGGTATCAAAGCGATCGTGACCAAGATCGATACGTTGGCGCCTGGACTCAAAACACTCTCGAGCAGCGAACGGTCAAAAATCGACGAATTGCTCCTCGAGCAAATGAAAAAGCTTAATCCCCTAATCGACCAGATAAACGCCATGCCGGAAATTGGGAATACCATCCCGCCTTTGCTTGAACAAGCACGGAAAATACTTGCTCGTTACGCCAATTAGGCAGTGCAAGATCTGCCTGCATTCCTCAACGCAACCGGATTATCCAACTTTGATAACAAAACAATTCCATCAATAGGAGCATGGATGCCTGACTCAAATAGCAAGGATGCAGATGCAATCACAGACCTCCTTTCCGCGTACAGGACATTTGATGGCCCATACGATGAATTGACCAACAACCAAGGTGAAGTCCGTTCCGCATACCGACGTTTAATCGGCGTTGAGCCTCGGCTATCTGGGCCTGAGGTTTACGTTCGCTGGAGATTGGCAAAGCAATCGCTCAAGGACAATCCGCCAGCCTCGACAGGACAGCAGATCAAGTCTGGAGTGCCGCACTCGTGGGATTTAGACCCAATTCCTTTCGTCCTGGAAGCATCCGAATGGACCACTCTTTGCGCGGGCATGCAGCAACGGATGCAAGTACTCGACTTGTTGTTGCAAGATGTTTACGGTGAGCAACGTTTGTTGGCAGAGGGGGTTCTTCCTAGCGAATTGGTGCATGGCTGCCCGGCTTTCTTGCGTCCCGCTCGACGCACGCTAGGCGTCTCCGCTGGTCGAAAGCTCTATCTCTATGCTGCCCAGATCTCGCGAAGCAGCAACGGAAGCTGGCAGGTTTTAGCGGATCGGACTCAAGGTCCTAGTGGTTGCGGCCACGCCGTCGAAAACCGAATTGCGATGTCGCGTATTCTGTCCGAAGACTTTCAAAAACTGCAAGTTCAACGTTTGGCTGGTTTCTTCGGAACCTTGCGTCACTCCCTGCAAGACGCATCACCCATTCGAGAAAAGAACGCAAGATCGGCTTTGCTTTCGCCTGGTGTTCAAAGCCAAACGTATTTCGAAGATGCTTATCTCGCTAGATACCTTGGCTATACGCTCACTCAAACGACCGATTTAACCGTCCGTGGCGGAGCGGTTTATCTAAAGACTTTGGGAGGACTGGTTCGCATCGATAGCATCCTGCGACGTCTTCCGGATACGATGTGCGACCCATTGGAAATCGACCCGTCATCCAGCGAAGGCATCCCAGGCTTAGCGCAAGCAGAACGTGGCAATACCGTCTTGCTCGCCAACGGGCTAGGTACAGGCTGGACCGAAAGTCCCGCAGTGACGGCGATTTTGCCGCGTCTTTGTCGAGTGCTCCTGAACCAGGATTTGCAATTGCCCAATATGCCCATGTGGTGGTGCGGCGACAAGGATTCGATGGAGTATGTCATTGCGAACATCGACAACCTATTGCTGCGTGATTCCTTCGTCCGACATTCTGCAACTCAGACCAATGGCGCTCACCTAAGCTCGTTTCAGCGCGAAGCAATCGCGAACGACATACGAAAAACTCCTTGGCGATACGTCGCGACGGCCATTCCAGAGTTTAGTCGCACTCCTACTTGGGTAAACAATCACGTGGTGGCTTGGCCTTCCGTGATTCGACTTTTTGGATGCGCAACCAAGAACCGACTTGAGATTATGCCCGGTGGAGTGGCTCGAGTAGCAGACTCCCCTGAAAAACTAGACGAGAGTCTCACCTGTGGCTCGATGAGCAAAGATGTTTGGGTGCTCAACAACGGACCTGTCAAACCGGTAACGCTGTTGGGCGGAAGCAAACAGAATGTCGAACTTCGACGCACCGCCATGGATCTGCCGAGCCGTGTTGCTGAGCACATGTTTTGGCTCGGTCGATTCGCAGAACGCATGGAGTTTATGGCAAAACATGCTAGATACTGCAGTTCTCAACTCACATCCGAAGTATCCTCCGATTCACTACCTTCCCAATGGCAGGTCGTTAGAGCACTCTGCGAAAGTTCAAACTTGCCAGTCGAGCCACCCAAAGACGAGACGTTGGCTCTCTATGACATGAGGCAGACGGTTCTTCACTTTGTATTCGAGCAGAGTCAGTCGGATGGTCTCGCGAATGCATCAAGCCGAATTCTTCGAAACGCAGAAACAATTCGAGATAGGCTCAGCTTGGATTCATGGCAAATCTTGAGCAGGCTTGATTATTCGTCGCTAGTGCCCTGGCAAGGCCAGCGTGAACGCATGGGGGAAGCGTTGTCGACCCTCAATCAAGTCATCAGTCACTTGTCTGCTTTCGCCGGCCTCGCATCGGAGAGCATGACTCGCGGACCGGGCTGGCATTTTCTCGATTTAGGGAGACGCATTGATCGAGCCCAAAACCTGTTGCGGTTGATCGAGATGCTGTTGGTTCCGTATTCCAAAAGCTCGCGGCAGGTGCTCGAAGCGTTGCTCGACATCTGCGATAGCTCGATGACCTACCGCTATCGATATTTGATGAGCTACGAAATTGGTCCAGTGCTGGACTTGCTTGTCGTAGACCCGTCGAATCCTCGCGGCTTAGCCTTTCAGTTTGTTCAGATCATGCAGCATTTGGATGCCTTGCCGGCGGCAGATAAATCCGAGGTGGCTCGATATCGCAAAAAGTTAACAGAATGCCGCGGCAATTTGCGACTCTTCGATGCTGATGCGCTAGGTGAGGATGTTGTCAAAGACGAAACCGGCAAAGAGGAACGAGCCATCTTAAGAAGCAGGCTTCGCGAGTTTTCATTGCAGCTACATGATTTGGGAGACTACATCTCGCGCCGGTTTTTGACCCACACAGCCGCCCGCCAATTGGATGATATGGTGAATCAGTAGTTTTGAGTTTTCAGTTGTCAGTCACGAGGTCTAAGGAGTAATGGATAAGGCGAGCGGCGGAATGAAAAATACCGTAGCTGGATTCCCGGTGCATTTTGTCCTGCCGTTCGCTTAACTGAAAACGGACAACTTTCTAATGTCCGCCTTTGGCCGGTACCGCTGCCGCGGCTGCTTTTGCTTTGGCTCCTTCCTCGGCCGCTTGCGCGTCGAGTATTCTGCCAGAAACCAGCCGCTCCGCTTTGGCAGAAGGTTCTTCGAAGACCTCAGTCAGCACGTAAACTTCGACTCTTGAGTCGCTAGCCAGATCGACTTGCTCGGCAATAAATCGAGGATCTGAATTACCGGCGGCGCTCGGCCTAAGTCGGCGCGGGTCGATCCCTTGTTCGACGAGGTATTGTGTTACCGACATAGCTCGCTTGTACGAAATGTTCCAAGCGTCTAGGGAGGATTGAGATGTATTGCCGCTGCTTGCCGCATGGCCTCGGATCTCGATTCGATGCTGCTTGCCCTCCAACTCCGGAATTAAGTACAGAAGCTTTTCCTTGCCATCGTCACTAAGCTCGGTGGAGTTCAATGGGAAAAGAACGATCGTGCCAACATTACTCTTGTCACCCTCGTCCGCCATTTTGAGATACTTGTTTTCGCCTTCGGACTTTTTCGTGCCGCGAACTTTGGTGACGCGGCGAGCCCCATTGCCATTGCTAGTGGAGGGCAGCATCGACTTGGAGTCATTACCAGTTAAGCGTTTCCCACCTGGGTTGCGAAAGTGTTCCGCTACAGCCGAGATGACTTCGGGCTTTTGCGAGGTAAGCCACATCACCATAAAAAACGCCATCATCGCCGTTACGAAGTCTGCGTACGCAACTTTCCATGCACCACCGCCGCCGCTTGCCATCGTTTATGCTCCACCCGCATCAACCGTTTTGAACAGCTTTTCAATATCTTCGACGGACGGGCGTACATCGCTTTCTAGTCCGCGCCGTCCGGTTTCAATAGCCATCTTGGGTTGACTTCCATTGAAGAAGCCCTGGAGCACCACGGCAATCGTTCGAAAGTAAGCAGATTCCGCATGCCCGATGCTGCCCATCTTGGCTGCGAGTGGCCCTAAGAATCCGTAGGATGCGAGAATACCTAAGAAGGTTCCAACCAACGCAGCACCGACGTGGTGGCCGATTTCTGCTGGCGGACCATCGATGTGCCCCATCGTTACCACAATCCCGAGAACCGCCGCAACGATGCCGAACCCTGGCAGTCCGTCCGCAGTTTTGGACAATGCATCGACTGGGTGGTGGTGCTCAGATTCCATGGCCGCGATTTCAATTTCCATCAGATTGCCAATGTCTTCTGGGCGAACGGAACCATCGATCACCGGTCCAAAGGCACCTTTAATGAACTCAGTTGCATGATGGTCAGCCGCGAGTTTTGGATACTTTGCAAAAACCGCGCTTTTGTGAGGATCGGAAATGTGCCCTTCCAAGGCCAGAAGACCATCACGACGCGCAATTCGAAACAGTTCATAAAGAGCGGCAAACGTATCCTCATAAGAACTCTTACTATAAGGCGCTCCTTTGAGTGCCTGAAGGATCCCTGCGACGATTCCTTTGAGTACGGGAAACGGCGACATCACAATCAATGCCCCAAGGGATGCACCACCGATCGTGACGAATTCGGAAGGCTGATTGAGTGCAAGAACGTCTCCGCCAGCCCACAAAAAGCCGCCGATTACGGAGCCTGTGACAACGATACAACCGATTATGACTACCATACCTAAGATCCTTTGAGTTAGTGACCCACGGTATATAGCTCTTGTAGAGAGCTTTGGCAGAATTTTCTGGTCCGCTCGCGGCTTCGGAGTGCAGAGAGTTTTTCTTAGATTCCGATCATAGCGACTGTAGCGGAAACTCCGGAATCAAGTTTCGCTGTGATCAATGGATACAATGGTTCGATATTCACGTCGTCTTGCCGCTAGCGTTCTTTCCCGTAGATGAAGCTCGATGCCGATGCGCGAACTTCAACGACCTTGCCTTTACAGCCCGAAACGCCCTCAACAGGTCATTCGCATCGCGATAACGCCGACTCGGCCTTAGCTCAAGCGCTCGACGTATTACCGCAATCAAATCCGGATGGGCTTTTCGGCGCAACGTTGCATATCCTGCAGGCGGCCACTCAAACGGCCATTCCGGCAGATGCCCCGTCAAGATCTTATACGCGATCAAGCCGATCGAAAAAACGTCCGACCGAGCGCTGGGGCGCCCCATGGCTTGTTCAGGAGCCATGTATCCGACGGTACCTGAACCGGACGCAATCATCGTCTTGACGATGGTGTGCTGCGCAACTTTCGCGATTCCAAAATCCATGAGCTGCAATCTGCCATCTGGTAGCAGTATCATATTCTCTGGCTTGATGTCGCAGTGAATGATCTTGTTGCGATGCGCATAAGCTACGCCGTCGATCATCTGTTCAATCAAGAGCAACGCCGAGTCAAAGGCAATCCGATTGCGAAGTCGACATGCCAAGGTCTTCTCTCCAAGCCGACTCGTAATGACAAATCGACCATCGATAAAACTCGCATCCTTGAGAGGTAGGATATTGGGATGATCAAGCTTGGCAACCAATCTCGCTTCGCGATGAAAATTGTCGAGCATGCTCGCCGTCACGTTGTATTGGTGAGGCATTTTGAGCGCGACTCGAACTCCCTCAATGGTGTCCAATGCTTGGTAGACGAACGCGAAACCACCTTGCGCCAATCGCCGCTCTATACGGTACTTCCCGAGACGTTGACGGGCACGCAGCTGCGTCGAATCGCTTCGTGTTTTCGCCATTGCACTGAAACTCTGTGCGATCATATGGATAGGAAGTACCGAATACGAGAAGCCAACAAGATGAAAAGCGATCTATCCATTCCCACGCCTGGCATGTTGTTTACCCCAGGCCTATTCTATTCGTCCAGCGGAAGAAATGCGCGTGTCTTAAACGGAAATACCAGACTTGTTATCGGCAAATTGCCTAACAGTTCCTCGCGTGCAAATCGATTCTATGTGATTATTTCGACTGATGATGGAACCGATATGGTAAACCCTAACGTTTAACCAGACTCTCCATTCGCATTCAGCCAGACGAAAATCTCACCCGCGAAGAATCAAAAACGAACGCAAAACGTCAAGATAGCTCGTCGAGGTTGAAAGGAGATGGTACTCGGCACCGACTCCCAATAGGCAAGACCGGGTTTTTTCCAAGTGGTTTTGGAATCGATCCTCGTAGTCCTTTCGAACTTGAGATGTCATGCAATTCACAAACCCGTCCAACTCCAAGCCAACAAACCGGAAAGCATTTCCCGCTGGCAATCGCTGCTCATCGGGATGGAATAAATGCAGTGTGACGACCTCCCAGCCTCGCATGCGAAACTTCCTCAGGTTCGACAAAACAGGCTCCATGGAATCCACCAAAAAATCGCTGAGGACGATCATGACGCCCCGGCGTTTTCCTCGCAAATGAACGTCGTTCAAAATCTCCTCCAAATTGGTTTTTCCTCGCGGAAAAAGATTTTCGATGGTTTCGTGCAGAACGCCTCGCTGAGCGATCGACGACGAGGGTGGCAAATAAACGACTGAATTGTCAATACTGGTTGCCAACCCAGCGGCATCCCTTTGCAGGACGATCAAATGGGAAAGCGCCGTTGCAAAAAACTGAGCCCATTCAAGCTTGGAACCTTGGTGATTCCTCGGCGATTTCGCCCCCTGAAGCATGGAACCGCTACTATCCAGCAACATCGTACAATTCAAGTCCGTCTCGTCTTGAAACAATTTCAGATAGGCACGCCCCATTCGCCCCATGGCTTTCCAATCGACCCGCCGAAGATCGTCCCCGGGAGTGTACTCGCGGTAGTCGACAAACTCGCCCGAACCTCCCAGCCGCCTGGAAATATGACGGCCGCAATACGATCCCTCCACCCTACGACGCGTCGTAAACCTCATTCTCTCTAGCTTGGTCAGAGCCGCTGAATCGAGATAGCGAAAATTGGATTTAGGTGCCATGCTGAGAATATCCGCTGGTGTTTTTCGTAATAAGGCGATGCCAAATTCACTAGCTTGCGCGTCGCCCGTCGGCGGTCCCTGTAGCCCCATTGGCGGTTGCTATTTCAAACTCGCTAGCACACCCTTGCAGTAACCTATGGACTCGGCGAGGCCAGGAATGGGATCCTTGCCATCCTTCTCGTACTCGAAGCCTACATGGCCTTGAAATTTAATCTTGAGCAGGGCATCCAAAATCGATTTCGAATCGAGGATTCCGCGGCCCGCTTCGATTGGAGTATTCTTGTCGCCCAACGCAGAGATGTCCTTTAAGTGAACATCGTAAAGACGTTCCTGGCACTTGAGAATCGACTCCGCAGGATCAACGCCAGCACGAGCGGTATGCCCTACATCGATGCATAGACCGATCCGTTTGTCAAACTTTTCGACGGCTCGCATGACATCGTAAGGTGACGGAAAAAAGCCTTTGTCCTCAGGCCCATGGTTATGGATCGCAAGCTTGACATCATACTCCTTGACCAATTTGTCGAGGAAAGGCATGGCATCGTGGCTTGGCGAACAAACGATGGTTGTGACACCGATGTCGCGGGCGTATTCAAATGCGCTCCGGGCTTCCTCTTCTCCCTTACGCATCGACACATTGCCAACACTTAAAGGGACAATGCCTGCATCGCGAAACAACTGTACGCGCTGCTTGCGCTCTTCTTTGGAATGGGTGAGATCAATGTGATTCTTGACGTTCTTGATGGAAACATATTTTAGCCCAACTTGGTTCACCGCCTGAATCGCTTTCTCGATCGGCAATTCTCGGAGCGAATAAGTCGCGACGCCGACCTTCAGTCCATGCCAAACGTCCTTAGAATCCTCCGTGATGGAATGGAATGTCGCAAAGGAAGGAATCGGGAAAGTTGGAACCAATGCAGCAAAGGCACCGGCCTTGAGTAATTGACGGCGTTCGAATTTAGACATGCTTTATGGCTCTGAAAAAGAGAGGAAAACACAGTTGACGAACGTCAAAGGCTGTGTCGAATGTGTTTCGTTTGAATCCAATTGTACTTGGGCGAGCAGGGATTTGGACAGCACTGGCGAAGCGAAAAAATCACTTGGCTCGTCGATAACGAACCTGTCTACTTTGTAACGGAATGGGATTCGTCGTCGGCCAAGTATCCGGCCCCCTTTGATCAACCTTTTCATCTGCTGATCAATCTTGCCGTAGGTGGAGGATTTGTAGGAAATATCAATGAATCTACGGTTTTCCCGCAGAAACTTGAAGTCGACTTCGTTCGAGTTCATCCGTAGTTATAGGTTGTGTATCACCAATGAACCTTTGGGTTAGGTCGAGATGGTTTTTGATTACAAAACGACGGGATTCTGTTAGGATAGACGTTTTGGAACCTTAAATCCGGAGCGTAATCATGCGTAACTCTCGACGCAATGGTGAATCGGTTTTGGCCAGTCTTCCTCATCGAGCCTTTTCGCTCGTCGAGCTCTTGGTTGTAATCGCAATCATCGGGATTCTTATCGCGCTTTTGCTTCCAGCGGTTCAATCGGCACGAGAGGCTGCTCGGAGAGTTCAGTGCGCAAACAATCTCAAGCAAATGGGATTGGCGGCTATCCATCATGCGGATGCCCTGGGTGCTTTTCCATCGGGAACTCAAATTTCCAAAGTCATGTCGAGCAACCATCGATTGATGTGGAGTGGCCAACTGCTTCCGTTCATCGAACAATCAGCCTTGCGGAGCACCCTCGACCCAGATAAGCCCTGGGACTCGTACGCTCCTAATGTCGCGGCCATGCAAACCTATTTGTCCATTTTCCGTTGCCCATCCGCCGCGGCTCCCTACGCATACGCTCAAATAGTAGAAGACCGCGTACCTTGTACTTATCTCGCTTGCGCTTCTGGCACCGTTGGAATCGAAACAGGCAGTGGGCCTCTCATCGGCGATCTCGTTCAGACCGGTGCTCTTTACACCAACAGCAGAACCATGCATCGCGATTTTTTGGATGGCCTCACCAACACCTTGATCATTGCAGAAAGTCTCTTTTTGCCGGGTGTCTCTGGACCAGATAACGATGGAAACGACCAAATCATCGATCACTGGTACATCGGGACACCAGGCATGGGGCCAAGCGAAATGTCGGAAGCTGTCGGTTCGACCGCCATCCCAATCAATTCTTGGAAGCGAAAACCTCAAGCGTTTATCGAGGATATTGAACTTGGCTATGCTTCTCGGCACGCAGGGCTCGTTCAAGCTGTCTTCGCTGACGGGCGAGTTCAAGTCATCTCCGATTCCATCTCGCCACCTGTATGGAGCGCCATCGGAACGCGCGCCCAAGGAGAAGTTGCGATATTGGACTAGGTGAGCCGTGCGCGAAGGCTAGCAATCGAGTTGTTGAGCCTGGGGCGTGAGGAAAGTGGCAAGATATCCCAGTGTCTCAAGGGCAATCGGTACTCCTCAAAACGCCGCGCCCTCCCTATTCATTCGTTCAATCACGGGCAGCCCAATGAATCGCTTGAAGAAGGATCGATTCGAGATCGGGCGTCTTCTCTGGATGCGGACTAAAGCAGACAACGCGACCTTCTCCGAAGTCGCCGATCGCGATAGCCGTCGTTCCAATCATCACGCCAGTCGGTGTCGCCAAATTAGCACGCCGCGCAAGCTAGTGAATTGGATAGCAACCTCACTAGCTTGTGCGTTTTGAAGTTGCACGTTTTCTGTGCTTCCGGGCCAACGGCCCAGCAATTTGTATATCCCAGCCCAAGGGTCTGGGGATTCGTAGCAACCGCTCGAAAGGGCTAAAGGTCCGACCGTTGGTTGACCAACGTCTCTAACCGAAGCAAACTGCCGTGCCGCTATAAGAGTTTTAGGGAAGAAAAGCTTTTTTCCCGAACCTCAACTTCGACTCTGACGAATTCCGTCGCGGTTCAGTCTCTCGCAGGTTCAATGATACCGTGAAGGATTTTTTGGTTGCGAACCACGCAATCAGCGCAATCGAAACGCCGACGCTCAAAGTGCACCAACTGTTTGTGTATGCAATTCGTCCGTCATTTTGTTCTAACACCCAAGCAAGCCAGTGAGAGACGCCAGACCCGCGACTCGAATGGGCAGCCAGCAGCATCGAAAGGGAGTTGTGGATGCAATGAAAGGCAATCGAGCAGACAACACCACCCGTTCGGTAGGCGATCCATCCGATCAACAACCCGAGCGTAGCAGCAGTGATCGTTTGCTGGAGTACTCCATGCGATAATCCAAACAGGATCGAGGACAAAAGTATCGCGCGAACATGGCCGCCATTACGGAGCAAGCCAGCGAAAAGGAATCCTCGGAACGCGAGTTCTTCACAAATCGCCGGAATCAACGCAAGCACGAGCAGTACGCTCCAAATCGGTGTGCTCGCAATGATCGAATCAAATTGCATTAACATGCCAATCGTTTGCTCGCCAAGCTTGTACTCGGCGCCAACCATCGCTGCGAATGCGGCATAGGTTGGGTGCAAGCTAATCGCCAAAAGTACCGCACCAGCTAGTTCGATGCCATCAGGGCGATGCAATCGTAGCGATTTTCGAACCGAGCGGGTTAGAATCGTAGCCATAATGAGTGCAGGGGCGAGAATCATGGCAAGCTGAATGACGATTGTCGATTGTACGATTGAGGTCCATGTTAGCGACATTCCGCCCAAAGAAAGTCGTCCAAAAAAGAGGCAGACTAGAATAAGCAATCCGCACAACACCGCTTCATTGGTAGTCGGCGTATCTTCGCGCTGTCGCCAAACGTTTCGAATCCATTGTTTCATCGACGCACGTTCCACGTCGCGGAACATAACGCTCTCGCTTTCAAATTGTCGAACGGCCCATCGCACCGCGAGGAGGCAGCATAAGACCGTCACAGTAAAAACAGTGGGCAGGTGCAACAGTGCATGCCCGTACTCGCCGTCCATCAGCGCACGAGACATGAGAACCGCACCTGTTACAGGGATGATGCTCGTTCCAGGCGACAGAACCACACCTGGAATCATGGGAAGCATAACCAGCGGCATGCCGACCAACAACAAGGGCATCAGGTAGTACTGCCCTTCTTTGGTGCTGCGGGCCAAACAGGCAACAGCCAATGCTAATGCGCTAAACATGGCTGAGATTGGGATCACCAGCAGAATCAACCAACCCATCGAATGGAGCGGTAGCGGACCCATGGCAGCGACCATGTCACCAGCACCTAAACCAGCGAATTGCGACATCACAATGGACGCCGTAGTATGCATGCTGGCTAAATTCAGAAGGGCGGTGCCAATACTAAAGCACATGACCGTCAGTAGCTTTCCCCAAACGATTTCTTTTCGACGGGCTGGACTGCACAAAAGAGTCTCGAGTGTGCCTCTTTCTTTCTCGCCAGCACACAAATCAATTGCAGGATAAAAGGCACCTGTTAACGCCCAGACTAGCATGACGAATGGCAGGATCTTCGACCAAACAAGCGCTCGTTTCGTTTCCGCATCGGACGCGTCGATTTGACGAACTTTCGGCGGATCCAGGATGGTGGCCCCCACTTCGGTTGCTTTTAGATGATTGCGAAGCCAATTGGCATGCCAGTCATTCATTCGTTCTCGAAGATGCTGAACGGCTAATTGAGATCGTTCCCATCTCTGGTTGCTCAGCACGACGAGACTATCCTGCGCGATCGAATCTTTAAAGCTTTCAGGAACCCAAATAATCGCGTCCGATTCCATTTGTCGCAGGAGTTTTTCCGCAACCATCGGAGCCGAACTGACGCTGCTTGATTCTGTTCCGGGCTCGTCCCTCATTCCTGACTTGGGCTGCATCTCGGATTTGTCAAAGGAATCGACCAGTGCACCGTCTGCCGGCAGCTTTCTCCAATGAATTTTGTCGTTCTTAACCTCCGTGATCAATGGGAATTCATCGGGCCAGTTCTCGTATCCGACGATTCCGATAGTAACATGCTGTTCTCGGTGGAACTGCGCCACCTGCATCATTACCATCCCCATCAATGGGTAGAGCAACAACGGCAAGATGCAAATCGTAAACATCGTGCGACGATCGCGGAGTTGGTCGCGAACTTCACGATGGAAAATAAGCTTGACGTGAGACCAATTCATTGTGGGCTGACTCCCATAGCGGTTGCAATGGCACCGTTTAGCGGGGGCATTCCTAATGCTGGAGACTTCTCCGCCCTACCCACGTCGTCTAACATCAAAAGCTGGAAGAACATTTCCTCGAAATCGTTTTGCTTGTGCCGCTCGGCGAGGTCCTCAAGTGAGCCGGAATCGACCACTTTCCCTCTGTAGACGATCGCAACTCGATCACAAAGTCGTTCGACTTCTCGCATGATGTGCGTCGAATAAATAATGCATTTGCCTTGATCGCGAAGGTCCAAAACAATGGACTGTAAGGCTCGAGCAACCATAACGTCGAGCCCAAGCGACGCCTCATCGAAAATGAGAACCGGTGGATCGTGGATGAGCGCTCGGGCGATTGAGGTTTTTTGCTTCATGCCGGTCGACATCTTTGCGCCAGGACATTCCTTGAAATCGTCCATCTGCAATCTTCGGAAGATCTTTTCCATTCGTGGGTATAGATGATCGTCTGGCAATGCGTACAACCGACCAAAGTACTCGACCATTTCCCAAGCGCTCATACGATCGTATATGGCGGTATTATTAGAAACAAAGCCAATGGAATGCCGGACGTAATCCGCTTGACAAGTCACATCGAAATTGAAAACACGAACCGTGCCCGACGTTGGCTTCAGGATGGTGGCTAAGATTCGTAGCGCCGTTGTTTTGCCCGCCCCATTCGGGCCAAGCAAGCCGAAAACCTCACCGGCTTTCGCCACAAAGCTCACGTTGTCCAATGCTCGAAACTCTCCCTGGACTGCGTCCGGGTAAGTCTTGCATAGGTTTTGAACTTGGACGAGATCCATGAATCGCTCAATCAACAGGGAACTGCGAAATTGGAAATAAGTTTAGACGTAATCATCTACCTCCCTCCTTGAGCCGGGGAAGCCAATCGCAGCTTTTGAAACTTCAATAATTGTCCTACTGTATTCCGCAATCCCGTTATTCGTCATAATCGGCATGGTCACAGACCATCGAGTCTTCGGTCGTGTCTATGTGAATCTTGCCGGAATCCGTTCAAACCTGGTGGTTTTAAGCTACCAAAAAAATCCAACTAAAGCATGTCTTTGATTTGCCAATTTTGAATTCAAACCTAAGTTTGGGAATAACCAGATCAGATACGGCTCTGACAGAATTCAAAAGAGCCGCCCGCGTAAGAGATGAGCTTCATGGCAAAAATAGTTGATATCCGAAACTTGAACGAAGTCCTCGCAAATACGCAGTTGCCTGCACTACCGACGAGTGCCATGCGTCTGCTAGAACTTTCTCAAGACGCAAACAACGGACCAGCCGAATACGCCATGCCGATTGAAGCCGACGCCGGACTGATGGGGCAAGTTCTAAGGTTCGTCAATTCGTCCTACTTTGGCTTTTCTAGGGAAATCTCGTCGATCCAGCAAGCGTTAACGCTCGTCGGTGTTCGAACCATCAAAAATTTCGCCTTGTGGAGCGCGGTTTTTTCCCTCGTGCCAAACCCTAAGTTTGGTCCGTTTGACTTGAAGAATTTATGGCAGGATTCATTGCGACGTGCGGTATTTGCACGCAGTCTAGGACGCGAACTTCGGTTACCAAATTCGGAAGACCTCTTCGCCGCAGCTTTGCTTCAGGATATGGCGATTCCACTGCTGTTAAAAGCACTACCTGAGGAATACGAAGGCCTAATCGAGCGACGTTGCAAAACACGAATCCGCCTCTCGACTCTCGAAAGAGAATTGTTCGGCTGGGACCATGCTGAAGCCGCCGCAGCGTTGTGCCGCAACTGGCGGCTACCAGAAGAATTTGCTGTCCTTATTGAGCGACACCCAGCTTTAGACGAATTGCTTGATGGACCAACTCCTCGCATCGATGCAGCCTGCGTCGCCTTGGCATCGTTGTTGCCATCATGCCGAGACGAGCAGTGGGACGAGGAAAGTGAATTCATCCATGGAGTGGAACGTGTCACACCGTCGCGAACAGTTGACCTACCAACGATAATGTCCAGTGTCGACAAAACGTTCGAGGAATTTGCACCCGTGCTCAAGGTACAAGTTCCAAGCAAGAGTCTTTCCGACTGGTTCTCTCAATCATCGGCCTCTGTTTAGCCAGCTCTAAAAAAGATGGACAGGGGAAACGGCATCGCTTTGCTGTGCCCTGTTCAACCGGACGATACGGTCTTCCCGCATTGGACACAACATACCAAGCATATCGCTGTGGATCTTAAAGCAAACCCATTTGTTCAATCGTCTCTTTTTTCGGTTCTTTCCGTTTTTTTCGGCCCAAAAAAAGGGACTTTAGACTTCTTGCATTAGCACCTGCTGGTCTGCTGACCGGAAGAATTGATAAGCTAAATGCCATTCTGAGCTTCGCGCGGTGGACAGTCTAACGTCAACTCGAGGCTGGTATATTTCGCGACATTGCTGGTCGATTGCCGAGCAGTTTGGGTGATTCTAGAACGTATGCGCCATGTTTCATCATCCATTTCGATAGATATGGAACTCGGCATGGCGATTGCTTTTATCGATGATCGAAGCTCGATCCTCGTTGTGGTCCAGCATCGTTAGGTCGTATCAATTCGTACTGTTGAGGTTTTATCTATGGTTACTAGAGATCAGTTGATGGGCAATTGGAACAGCGTAGTAGGATCGCTCAAAGCAAAGTTTGGCGAGCTCACGAAAGATGAACTGACTCGGGTGGAAGGAAACTTTGAGCAACTCGTAGGGCTCGTGCAGAAAAAAACCGGACAAAGTAAGGAGCAAATTGCATCGTTTATCACGGATTGTTGCGACTCGGCTGGCACAACGTACCATCAGGTCGCAAATCGCGCATCGCATTATGCTGATGCGGCTGGTGACGCAATTCGTGAGAACTATGATCGGATGGCATCGGAAGCAAAAAAAGGCCTCGACTATACGGCTCAAAGCGTTGGCCGCCGGCCTATTGAGTCGATTGCACTGGCAATCGGAACCGGAGTCGTCGCGGGTGTCCTGTTAGGTTTGTCGATGTCAAGCCGAAGGCGATAGCATGAATCGCAGTGAACAAAAGACTGAGGATGCGAACTCGATTATGGATCGTATGCGTTCTGTCCGTTCCTCGGGGAGATCGCATGCGTACGAGCTACAGGGAGAAGCGCATCGGCTAGTCGATTGGAAAGAATACGTTCTCACTAAACCGCTTGTTTCCTTAGCTGTTACGTCTGTCTTGGGGTTTGCAATCGCGAGAAGTACCATGCGTACTATCACAAAGCCTCAGGCTACATTTTCCCCCATCTCAGGTGACACAATCAACAACAGCGCAGCAAGGGCCAGCTTCGCGAGTGGAGCTCTCGCTTTGGGAACAGCGATCGCATCGTCCGCGATCAAAAGCTATTTTGCAAACCTCATACAACGCAGCATCTCGGAAAGGGACTCAAGTGATCGACTTCACAAATTCAATTCGCGAATCAACGACATCGATTGAATGTGGTAAGGCACATCGTTCCTCTCGGGGTGCTTCGGAACGCAGTGATCTTGTTGTCTCCCTATCCGCAATTCCAGACCAGGTGCGAAGATTGATTGCAACCAATCCCTCCGCATTTTTATCGGCAGCATTCATGGTCGGAGGCATTTTAGGATGGTTGACAGCGAAAAGATGAGGCAAGAATATCAACATGCCAGTCCAGTCGGCCAGTTCCGATCGTCGGCCGGAAAGTTCGGCTGTGACCTTCTCGAATTGGCTGAACTGCAAGGAAAGCTCCTTAAAGTAGATGCGAAGTCGGCCTTGGAAAAATCCTTGGGGGCAATACTATGTGCTTTGATCGGATGTTTGAGTCTCTTGGGTTGCATGCCGGTGCTTTTCCTCGGGGCTGCTTCGGCAGTTGCCTATTCTCTCGCACTTGAGACCTGGGTGTCACAATTGGTCGTTGGAAGCACTCTATCACTAGTCAGCATCGGAACGATTGGTATCTCGCTAAAGAGGCTTTCCAAAACAGGGGAGCAATTCAAGCGAAGTACGGAAGAGTTCACCAAGAATTTTGAGTGGGCCAAAGATATTTTCAGCAGCGATTCGTCCAAATAGTAGAAAGTTAGGAATAAGGATTTTGCAATGGAAAACAAGGGCAACACAGCAGAAGAGCCCAGCTTGAGTGCTGGTAAATCTCCGTTGAATATAGAATGCTTGATGGTTCAAGCGTGCGACTCGCAGAAGGAGGACTTTGAAGTGCTTTTAGGCGAGGTTCGAGACTCATTTTCTCATTATTTGAGAAAGCGGCCTATGATCGCTTCGAGCCTCGTTTTTCTAGCTGGATTCTATGTTGGCTGGAAAGTTAAGCCTTGGTAACTTGTCCTTGAGAGACAGCCGACAAAAGAAGCCTGAAGCCCTGGCCGGGTTCCTTCGATTTGCAAGCCCCGCAGGCAAATTCTTCCCGCGACGGTCGGGCTCGTCCCGACTCGTCGCAAATGCTTGGCGTGCTACTAGTAGCACGCGGGCCTTTTGCAAACCAAGCATTTGCGACCATTGCCTACGGTCTACAAGGTCATTCTCGGCAATAGTGACCCACGGAGTGCGTTTGTTAGCCGAAAATCGATTCAATCGGAACACCACTTGCGATTGGGAGTGGGCGGCCCTGTGTGTCTCGAATCTCTTTATTGGGCTCAATGCCTAACGCCCAAAAAAGCGTTGCAGAAACATCCTCGGGACCAACTGGGGATGCTGCGGGGTATGCGCCACGTTCATCGCTCTTTCCAAAAATCGCTCCGCCACGCGTGCCACCACCCGCCATCATGACGGTATAGCAATGTGGCCAATGTCCCCTACCTTTGCCGTCTCGATCGCCGATCTGTGGCCCGCGTCCAAATTCGCCCATCCACAACACCAACGTTTCATCCAAGAGCCCATGTGCGTCAAGGTCGTCGATCAACGTTGGCACGGTGCAGTCAGTCATGGGCAACAGACGTTCTTTTAAGTCTTTGAAATTATCTTGATGCGTGTCCCAACCTTCGCTCCCCTTGCCCCCAATTCCTCGAGAGAAATAGACGTTCACAAATCGAGCTCCCGCCTCGACAAGTCTCCGGGCGAGCAAGCATGATTGGCCATAGGTTGTTCGGCCATAGCGATCCCTCAACGCATCCTCTTCTTTGGCTAAATCAAAAGCCTTTTTTAAATTGGGTGACGAAAGGATTGATAAAGATTGCTGCTGAAACTCGTCGAGTCCCTTTGCTTCGCTGGATTTTTCAGCCAACTGCAATTGCTCGTCGATCACCCGAAGCAGCTCGCGGCGATGTCCTAGTCTTTCTAACGAAATGGAACTAGGCAATTCTAGTTCGGGTAATCCAAAGTCCTTGGAGTTAGGATCCGAATCAAAGAAAAATGGATCGTATCGCTTGCCGAGAAAACTAGCGTGCTGACCGGGTGAGATGGCTCCGTCTCTCAGCACATGCGGGAACGCGATAAAGGGAGGGACTCCTTCCGAGGTCGATAAAAATTTGGCTGCCGATGAGCCGTAGGCCGGATAGAGCTCCATGGTATCGCGAAGCCGGATGTCATCCGTCGGCGGTCGCTTGCCCGTCAACGAATAATAGCATGCTGAATTATGATTCTTCATGTCGTGGTGCACCGACCGAATCTGCGCCCATTGATGCAATTGCTGTCCCCAGCGAGGCAAGTGTTCGCAGACGGGAACACCAGGTAGCGACGAATCGATGGGATTGAACTCGCCGCGAATGCCGGTCGGCGCGTGCGGTTTCATATCGAAGGTGTCGATGTGGCTAGGACCGCCGTACTGGTGCAAGAAGATAACGTTTTTGGCTCTCGGACGCAGGGCGCTCGTATTGGCCTCGCTGGCTTTTAATACTCGATCCAACGTTAATCCGCCGAGACCGACACCACCAAGACTCAGCAGTCCGCGTCGATTCATGACTCCGCGATTGAACTCGTTGCAAGCTTGTGTCATGAAATTCTTCCTCATTATCCCAGTGAATATTAACCCAGTGAATATTAACCCAGCGAATATTATCCCAATGATCGAATAACAGCTCTGCCATTAACGAATCATCACGAATTCTTTGCTATTGATCACCGCCCACAAAATATCTTCGAGAACCTGCCGAATGGGCTCGGCACTAGCAATCATCTGGCGGAACGCAATCCATTCATGTTCTTGTGGCGCTCTGGCCAATGCCCGCAAAAAGATTTCCTCGATGATTGTTTCGGGCTGGACATTTTGAGACAACATTTTCGCAATGACGTTTTGATCCGACGTGATTTTCCCTTGCACCTCCGGTCCGTTCGCCAGCGTCAACGACTGAACGAGTGAGACCTGATTGGATCGCTCGCATTCGCAAATCAGCAATCGATTTGGCTTGCCAAAGGTCTTCAGGAAACCGGGCCCTTTTGGGATACCTGGCATCGCCATTGCTTGATTGACTACAATGTCGGGTGTATTTGCGGACGGAAATTTGGAAGGGATGTCCGTGACAGAACTGATGGCATCGATCAACGACTCGGCGCTGATGCGACGGATTCGGTAGTCCGAGAACAGTGGCGTACCATTGAGCGTGGAATCATCTAATATTTCCTCCCGTTGCAGCGAACCTTGTCGAGCGAATGCCTTGCTCGTCAAAATCAAACGGGAAAGATGCCGCAACGAATAGCCGCTGCGTCGAAACTCCTTGGCCAGGAAATCGAGAAGCTCTGGGTTACTTGGCGGATTCGAATCTCGCATATCATCCGGTGGGTCGACTATTCCAACACCAAAGTATTGAAACCAAATTCGATTCGCCATATTGCGATCGAACATGTCGTTGTCGTGTGTTAGCCAGTCAGCAATCTCGTCAAGTGGGGATTGCTGGGACTCGGACTGCGTCACGGCGAAGCTCGATTGAGCCGTTTTGTTCAGCGGCTTGGTCGTGACTTTCTGGGAGAGCCCAGGGTGGTAAATCTCTGCCTTGCGATCTTCAAGCGAGATGATTTCGTCGCCTGTGATTTCGTGAACATCCAGCTTGTCCTTGGGGTTGTTGTCGATCTGCTTACGGCTGATCGTTGAGAAGTACGCGGACAAGCCATAATAATCGTCTTGCCGCCAAGAATCGAAAGGGTGGTTATGGCATTTAGCGCATTGAATTCGCACCCCTAAAAATACTTGTCCGATCGATTCCGCAGCGGTCATCGGGTCGCGATGCGTTCGATGAAAAGACGCCGGTGGATTATCGTAGGTGCTTCCGACGGAACGAACAAGTTCAGCATTCCATTCGTTCCAAGGGCGGTCAGTGGCAATCTGCTCCGTGAGCCAATGATGAAACAAAGCAGTTCCCTTGCTGCTCATGACCTTGTCTTCGTTTCGTAACAAATCGCTCCACCGAAGCGACCAGGTCAAGTTGAAGCCGTGATCGGCCAATAACGCGTCAATCAGCCGCTCACGTTTATCAATGCTAGCGTCCGCCAGGAAGTCTTTGGTCTGTTGGCTTGATGGGAGTCGACTCACTGCGACTAAATAGGCTCGTCGCAGAAAGGTAGCATCATCAACCTCCGGTGCCGCAGGGATCCTCATCTGCGACAAACGAGTGCCAACCAGAGGATCGATGGGGTTGTTTCCGTGTTGCTGCTCAGGTTCTATCTTCGCCGTCTTGCCGAGGAACGTAAACCTACTGGCGCTTCTTCCGCTCAAATACGATGCGCCGATGGACAGGTCGATGGCTTTGGTCACTTGAATCGTGCCGTCGTCTGCAATGGAGGCCCCTCCAGGAATGCTTGTTTCCAACCGTGACCAACGCGTTACGTCGCGAGTTGTGCCGTCCGCGAAGTGCGCTATGACGAGCATCTTTGCCGTTTTTTGGCTGTCGTCGATGCGTGCAACTTCGGGTAGGACTTGCAACCGCGTCAATGATGGCGACTCAGCGTAAGGCGCGCCCTGTTCGATCCACTCCCTCAACTGTCGGTACGACTCGGATTTCGCGGTGAAGCGGCGGCCACCCTGATGCGATATGGTTCCTGTTGCTTTGAGGAGCAGCAAACTTTCGTCAGGTAGTATCGGATCGATTCGACGGCCACCATATTCATGCACTAATCGATCGTAATCAAAGGCTAGATCATCCCCTCGCAAACTCATTCGCAGTCCGGCCTTTCCATGAAGACTGCCGTGGCAGGTTCCCAAGTTGCAACCTGATTTCCCAATCACTGCCGATATGTCGCGAGCAAAGGTGACCGGCATCTCTGCGATCGAAGTTACCTCGATTCGACGAATGTGTTCGCCCAGACGGACAGTTACCGTTGTCGTTCCTGGCTTGCGAAACTCGATGCCCAACTTCGTCGTGACCTGTGCAATCTCAGGATCGGCCACTTCGATTTGCAGGTCCGGCCGTATGCAAACGTCCAATAGCGACCCATCTACTTGAACTCCGTAAACCAGAAGTTGACTTGGGTGGTTCGCGGAAACGTGGATGGCTTCAGGTAGAACGATTAGATTTTCAGGGGACTGACAAAGGGCAACGAGCCCATAATTTAGGGTGAAAACCAAAACCAAGATAAAGAGTTTAGGCTGAATCATTTGACTGAGTCATTTGACTGAGTCATTTGACTGGCTTTTGGGGTGGGATTCAATGCAGCAGGCGATCCTCTTCAATTTAGCAGAAGCTACAGCAATTGTAATCGAGTCGGCTAGTATTCCCGGCACAATTGTTGCTTGAGGACAATCGCATTTGACCGGACGCCCTTCGCGACGTATACTGACATGCGAACAGGTATTCGTTTAACAGGTGAATCGATACCTTCCCACTAGGTATTCACGAGTCGGCATTGGTAGCCGAGCAAATTCTAGGGCGTGTTTGACAAAGCAAACCATCTGTGCCCCGGTCGTTCACGACCATGTCAAGTTAAGTTCGCTGGGACGGTGCGATCTTACCTCGTTAACCTCGTCCAAAGAGACATGCTTGTTCCAACGGCTTTTGAGCGTCTATTGTTGAACGCTTCCGAGACAGGCAATGCCGGCCCATATTTGGGTCTTATTGAGAGAATTGTTTTGACTAATTTTGATGGATTGGGGCTTATTCAGCCTCTTATGCGTGCACTTACCGCGGCAAATTACGATGTCGCTACACCTATTCAGCTTCAAGCGATCCCGCTTTTGCTGACCGGCTATGATTTGATGGGCTGTGCTCAAACAGGCACAGGAAAAACCGCAGCCTTTGCTCTGCCGACTTTGCAGAGATTGGCTGCGACCGCAACTGCCCCCGCAGACGCTGGCCGCGAAGGAGGGAGCCCAAGCGCTGGTCCAGATCGACGCGGTCCACGACCGATTCGATGTTTGGTGCTGGCACCGACCCGAGAGCTGGCTGCTCAAATTGAAAAGAGCTTTACCACCTATGGCAAATACCTCAATCTGCGGGTTGCAGTTGTCCATGGTGGCGTTAGCCAAATGCCGCAAGCACGCGCTTTGCAACGAGGTGTCGATATCTTGGTCGCGACTCCAGGCCGATTACTTGATTTGATGAACCAACGGATCGCCGATATTTCCAATGTGGAAGTTTTGGTGATCGACGAAGCGGATCAAATGTTCGATATGGGATTTTTGCGCGATCTCAAAAAGATCGTTGCCAAGGTGCCTTTGGATAGACAAACGCTAATGTTTTCCGCCACAATGCCAGACGAAATCAAGCAATTGGCCAAGCAATGGTTGTTTGAACCCAAGCATGTTGAGGTTGCTCGAGTTTCGAGTGCAGCGACAGCCGTCTCGCAGTCCGTGTTTCACGTGTCGGCTCAAAACAAGCCGAAGCTACTGGTCAGCTATATTAAGTCGGCCGCGGTAACACGCTCGATTGTCTTCACCCGAACCAAACACGGTGCCGACCAATTGGTCAAGATTTTGGTAAGCAGCGGAATCGATGCAGTCGCGATTCACGGCAACAAAAGTCAAAATGCCCGCACCCGAAATTTGGACGCTTTCAAATCGGAACGACCACCCATTCTGGTCGCGACCGATATCGCGGCACGCGGGATCGATGTTCATGGCGTTTCGCATGTGATCAACTATCAGATGCCGGAAGTGCCTGAGATTTATGTTCACCGTATCGGTCGAACAGCCCGAGCTGGGGCTGCTGGAACAGCTGTCTCGTTTTGCGCTCCAGACGAACGTGGGAGCCTTCAAGATGTCGAACGCCTAATCAACAACACGATTGAGGTGAACGAATCGCTCACTGAATTGACTTTGTCTGCGGCTCAGCAAAGTCAACGGCCAACTGGTGGCGGTGGTAAGTCATCCAACGGCGGTCGATCCTCGTCTGGACGAAGCGGCAACTCGCGAGGCACGAGCAGACCTAGAAGCACATCGCGAGGCGGAGCATCAGGCGGAGGCCGAGGACCTCGCCAGCGCAAGAGCTCTTCCGGAAATCTTGTCATGAATTAGGGTGACACGGCTAGCTTAGCACGAAGCGCAAGCTAGTGAACTGGACAGCAAATTCACTAGCTTGCGCGTCGTGCTGGGTATAAATTCATTAGCTTGCGCGTTGTGCTAGGCATAAATTCACTAGCTTGCGCGTCGTGCTAGGCATAAATTCACTAGCTTGCGCGTCGTGCTAGGCATAAATTCACTAGCTTGCGCGTCGTGCTAGGTATAAATTCACTAGCTTGTGCGTCGTGCTAGGTATAAATTCACTAGCTTGCGCGTCGTGCTAGGCATAAATTCACTAGCTTGCGCGTTGTGCTAGGCATAAATTCACTAGCTTGCGCGTCGTGCTGGGTATATTGGACTTCGCCGCGGCCCCCATCCAAGAACCGCCTAGACTCTATCCCCATCGCCATGTTGATCCACAACGAAACCCTTCCGACCGCTGAGGAAAACTTAGCCATGGACGAAGCGTTGGTCGAAGTTGCAGATCGGAGGTCGCTCCAATCCGATCACTCGGTCGCGGGCTTGGAGGGTGAGTTCCGGGAAGAAGAAGTTTTGAGGCTCTGGGAATTGCCATCGCCGTGCGTTGTTCTCGGACGTGCCAGCAAGATAGCCGAAGAGGTGAACTCGGCTGCATGCGACGCTGATGGAGTTGCTGTTTTAAGGCGGGCAAGCGGCGGTGCAACGATTGTGGCCGGGCCCGGCTGTCTTATGTATTCGGTTTTGATCTCCTATCAAAAGAGACCCGCATGGCGTGGACTTGACGTCGCTCACCTACAGGTGATGCGTCGCATTCGAAATGCCGTCCAACACGCGGCCGATTGCTCTGACTTGTCATTGCGAGTTGAGATTCAAGGAACCTGCGACTTAACGATCGATGGTCGCAAGTTTTCAGGTAACGCCCTTCGGTGCAAACGCAACTGGATGATTTACCACGGCACCATCATGGTGGCGATGCCGCTCCAATGGTTGAGCAAATACTTGCTGGAACCTCCAAGGCAGCCTGCTTATCGGGAAAAGAGACCGCATGAAACATTCGTATCAAACGTTCTGAGCCCTGCGAGCCCCGTTGATTCTCAAGCATTCATGCAGGAACTGGAACGCCAGCTGGTTGCCACCTGGAGAGCTGCCCAGCCGTGGGGAAATGGTTCTTGGAAAAACGAAGTGGAAACGGAAACCAAACGCTTGCTCGACGAACGCTATACGAAATCGGATTGGCACCGTTCGCGATAAGTACGCTTAACGGCGTGGCCGCGATTCGCACGAACAGCACGCCAAGCATTCGCGATAACGGCGGGACAAGCCCGGGACAAGCCCACCGGTCGCTTCCCTCGCGAACCTGGCACTCGAGCCCAAGTTCGCAACATGCTTGGTGTGCCAAAAGAGACCGTCTCACGTTTTACTACAAAATTCTCGCCACGATGCACTTCAAATAATCGGTTTCGGGGCAGCTCATGCAACTCGGGTGATCTGGCGCTGCACCGCGTTCTTCGAGCACCTGGATTTCTCGCCTGGTTCGTGTGCCAACTCCTCGCAACATGTCGCGAAAATCGTCGCGAGAAACACGCCCGGAACAGCTGCATGTGACCAGAGTTCCGCCTGGGTTCAGCATTCGAACAGCCAAGAAATTCAAGCGATGGTAAGCGCTCAGGGCCCTTTGCAAATGTTCTCTTGAGCCAGCCAAACGCGGAGGGTCAAGCACAATGGTATCAAATTTTTTGCCCGCATCCAACTTGCTTGAAAGGGACTCGAAAAAGTCCGCTTGCTCCCAAGTGATACGATTTTCCAATTGATTGAGGGTGGCATGTTGCTTGGCGCTTTGCAACGCTTTGTCGCTACTGTCGACAGCGATGATCTCCTTGGTTTCGCAGTGCTTGGCGATATTGAGTGCAAAACCTCCGACGTAGCAGCAGACGTCTAGGACCCGAGCACCAGGCTGTGTCCAGCGCGCAGCCGCAAGTCGATTTTCGCGTTGATCCAAATAGGTTCCCGTTTTCTGGCCGCCAACGATATCCACATTCCAATAGAGCCCGTTTTCTTCGATGGTAACTGGTTCCGAGGGTGCGCTGCCGACCAAGAATCGATGCTCCGCGTCCATGCCTTCGCTTTTGCCGGTTCGTTCATCCACCTGCATCGAAATGCTAAGCGGTCGATAATGATGGAACAATCGATCGACAATCGTATCTAGAAATGGCATCAAGGCGGCTGCAGTGACTTGGATGACGAGATGCTCCGCATACTTGTCAACGACCAACCCGCTCAACTGATCGGCTTCGCTAAAGACAATACGCAACGCCTGTTGATGCGATCCGTTTGCAAGCCGAGATCGCAGTTGGATCGCGCGATCCAATCGCGTGTTGATCAAGTCCTTGGTGATGTGCTCTTCGGAGTCCCAAGTGTAAAGGCGGACGCGTATGCGGCTGTTTGGGTTGTAAAGGCCTCGGCCGATCCATTTGTTTTCGGAATTGACCAAGTCCACTTGTTCTCCGACTTGCGGCTTCGAAGCGGGCTCGATAATCGAGGTGACCAAAATCCATGGATGGCGACCCGAGAAAGCGCGTTTGCTCTCGGTGTTCAAAATGATTTGCCTGAGTGGCGACACGAGAATGGTTTTCTGCTGATAGGTTGATTCGTAATCTGGTTTCGGCGAGACTCTCGCATTTGCTTAGCACGACGCGCAAGCTAGTGAACTGAAAATTCTCGCATTTGCCTAGCACGACGCGCAAGCTAGTGAACTGAAAATTCTCGCATTTGCCTAGCACGACGCGCAAGC
>JAPLNL010000127.1 GCA_026692905.1 Planctomycetota bacterium | reverse complement strand
TGGAGACTAGATTCACTAGCTTGCGCGTCGTGCTAGGCGTGCCGCACGCAACCTTCGCAGTGAATTGGATAACTAGATTCACTAGCTTGCGCGTCGTGCTAGGCGTGCCGCACGCAACCTTCGCAGTGAATTGGAGACTAGATTCACTAGCTTGCGCGTCGTGCTAGGCGTGCCGCACGCAACCTTCGCAGTGAATTGGATACTAGATTCACTAGCTTGCGCGTCGTGCTAGGCGTGCAAGCGAAACCATTCAACAACAACTTCTACTTTGCTCCCGTTCCCCCGTTAAGAATGTACGCGAGCAAATCCAAAATCTCGTCCTTGGTCATCATCGCCAAAAGGTTTAAAGGCATCGGTGATATCTTCGAAGTCCCAATGCTCACAACCTTTTTTCGATCGATTGCAACCTGCTGATTGGGATCGGAAGCGTCCGTGTTGAGCATAATCGAATCACCATTCAAATTGACGACGACACCGCGGAATCGCTCTTCATCCTCGGTCACAACTTCAATCGGAACAAACTGTTCGTTGATCTCTTTGCTTGGGGTAACAATTTGTTCCAATAGGTCCTTGATCGAGTAACGTCGGCCGGCGCTCGTTAGGTCAGGTCCTGTCATGCCTCCCTCGTTACCGAAGCGGTGGCAAGTAAAACAAGCTGCTGCGCCGAACATCTTACGGCCATTTTCCAGGTCACGCTTGAGCAACCCATCCGCCAAAGATCCTTGATGATTGAGTCCTGCGCTTGCCATCGAGACAAGTTCGTCTAGCTGGTAGTTGTTTTCTTTTCGCCCCGCGAAAATCGCGCCAACATTTTCAATTGCCGATTTCCGAACCGGTTTCTGTTCGATCAAAGCAGCCAGCTCTGTTTTTTCCGAATCCGTAAAAGTGCTCAACGCATCGTTGCGAATGAATTCAATGAATTTCTCGAAGCTGGCCCCGCCCCGGAAGTTTCCGGCTTTGAGGAACCACTCTAGGTATGCCGTTCGCGATTCTTTGGTCCAGCCCTTCTTAAGAGCTCGAAGCGATCTCGCGTACTCGATTTGTTCCTCTTGACTTGGTGATCGAGTTATCAACGCCATCGCTTTTTCTGCAACCGTTGGCGATTGCAAATAAACCAGCGTCTCACAAAGCAGCCAATTCAAATCAAATGACTTACTAGGAAACGCGGGCTCTAACTTCGAAATAAACCGACCTACGGTCGCTTCATCAGGCCGTCCGAAACGATTGAATATGATCTCAAGCGTACGAACGAACGTCAGCTGTCGATCTGCAGGCAATTTCATCCAATCGATCTTTTCCATAGCCGCCAGTAATTTGCCAGCAAGCTCAGTGTCTACTGCTGGTGAGGTTTCATTCCGAAGCGATGGACAGATTCCGCCAACACGAGCGGCTCCTAGAATCGCTTCGACTTGCGTTGCAGCGTCGGTTTCCGAAATCGCTTTTGGCAGCCAGCTATTCAGGGGCTGGTGCTCCAGAACAATACGAGCAGCCCAACGAATAAAGCGATCCTTGCTGGCAAGATGCGGCCAAGCCGTCGAGACGGCATTCGGACTCTGCTTTCCATGGAAGAACTCCAGCTTCTTGCGAATTTCGCGAGCAGCCGCAACTTCCGGAGTGATCCCTGCACTTGCATCCCCTGAGGAAACCGACGCGGTGGATTCGCTGCCGATATAAGTCACACGATACAGCCCCGATTGAACGCGACGGCCACCGATGGCAAAGTACATCGCACCATCATTAGGATTGATGATCGCATCGGTAATCGGAAGCGGAGATCCGGACAAGAATTCTTCTTTCGTTCCGGTGTAGCTAGCTCCGCTTGGGGTCAGCTGAACGGCCCACATCTTGCCCCAGCTCCAATCGAGAATAAACAAGGCCTTCTGGTACTTGGCCGGAAACTTGGCTCCATAACCAAAAGTAGTACCAGTCGGAGAACCAGGGCCGATATTGATCGCGGCTGGTAGATTGTCTGAGTAAAACTCAGGTCGCTTTCCAGCTCCATTTCGCCAGCCATATTCCGAACCGCTGACCACGTGATTCACGCGTGTAGGGCGATACCAGGAAGTGTTGAAGTCGTACTCCATATCAGCATCGTATGTAAACAGCTCACCTTCGTCATTGAGTGACGCATCGAATATGTTCCGATAGCCATTTGAGAACACTTCGAATTTTTGTCCATCTGGCGATACCTTATAAATGATGCCACCCGGTCCAACGACATCGCGCATAAAGCCTTTACCGTCGGGCATACGTGGCAACAAGTGATCTTCACCCCAGATCGATGGAACCGGAGAAGTCGCTTCGGATTGAGTCTTCTTGGCGGAATTGCCGCAGATGAGATAAAGGGATTTTCCATCTGGAGTCGGAACGATAGCATGGACACCATGGTCGCCACTCGCTTCAATCGCTCGAAGCATCTCTACTTTATCAAACTGATCGTCGTTGTTGGTATCGGTAATGCGATACAAGCCAGAAGGAATCTTTTTCTCGTAGTCGTTGACCCCCACATAGAGAGCACCAAAAGCGAACGCCATCCCATTCACTGCACGGATATCGATTGGGAGCTTTTCTACGTTTTTCGGATCGAGAGGTTGGCCAGCTGCTGGGGCTGGAAATCGGTAGAGTCCACCGTATTGATCGCTGGCCAAGATCCGGCCTTTGTTGTCCAAGCACAAGTTTACCCAGGAGCCTTCGTCCTGGCCTGGAACCGAATAGAGCAACTCGACTTTGAAGTCCTTTGGAACTTTGATTCGATCGACGGGTGTGGCTTTGTTCTCATTGATGGCCAGTCCAACTGCATCTTGTTTGGGCTTCGGTTTGGGCGCGGGCTTTTTGGGCTCATCATCGATGGCGAACACAGGACAAAAAACGACTGGAAAGAAAACGGCACTGAGAAAAAGAACAGTCAACTTCATGGGTTTGGCTAGGGAAGGTAGGAGGGAGAGATATTAGGGTGGGTAAATCACTAACTAACATCATAAAGCATCGGAACCCAGAAGTCATCCGAAAAGACGGACAAGGCAAAAGTTGTGCACTTCGACGCCATCCCCCATCAAACCTCGTTCAAATATCCTGTAGCGAAACTCGTCAAGAGTTTCGGTTGAGGCGGGGAATAACTGTATCGATCATGTTCAAGAAACAGCCCTGTTCAAGAAATAGCCGAAAGCCCCAACGAGTTTCGCTAAACAACAGCCGTTTTTACCACTCCCAAAGCCAAACTGGCGAAAACTACTGATTCAAGGTATCGTGTCCAACTGAATGCCTTGCTTAGGGGACGCCCTATGGGACAGCCCATTGTTTTCTTGCCATCAGTCATAGCAAAAGCACTTGGTGTTTTCCAGGATGCCACGCCTTAAAGACCAAGGTGGATTGCAGGCATCGCGTTTTGAAAGAAAAGACGGCTGTACTCTTGTGTGCCTCAATAAGGTTGAAGCGGTATTGGACAAGCATTTTAGACTCAGCGGGATATTCCTACTTCTCTCTCTGGGCTTCTGTGTTTTCGGTGGAGTTCTCTTTTTCTTCAAAGAATAGCCTGCCAAGAACCCGAGGCGATAGCTAGCCAGCGCTTGGCGTCGCGATTTGCTGCAACGCGTCCAATTGGGCGAAGCAGCCACGAGTTTCGCTTGAATCCCATTCTCGCCACAGTTACAACTAATGCTATTGCAATCGACTCTGCAGCTATAGCTGACACATAAGTCCCCTCCATATATCTCCCTCCAACAACGAATTTGATACCATCGTGAAAGTCCGATCCGCTTCTCGCAAACAATTATTTCTTTTCACACTCGCTTCCACCGTCGGTTTGTTTTCCTTTCGCGATGCTTCAGCCCAATCGTTCCTCGTGGGAGGATTCGGCGATGGCATTTACTCGAGCAAGCTTGAGTCCGACGGGAAAATGAGCGAGCCAAAACTGGCTGTGAAGCAAAAGCTGCCTGCGTTTTTTGCGTTTCATCCTAAGCTGGATGTGCTCTATGCCGTAACTGAGACCGGAAAGAACGATCCGACTGCTCCAGCGGCCATCACTGCCTATCGTTTCGATCGAAAAGATCTTGCCACAGAGAAAACTCCTGCGTTGACAATGATCAACACCCAAAAGATTGACGGCGATTCACCTTGTCATGTTTCATTGGACGCAACCGGCGAATTCTTGGCTGTTGCCAACTACACCAGTGGCTCGATCGTCGTGTTTCCAGTTGCCAGCGATGGGGAAATCAAACCCTTGTCGTCGATGATCGTTCACAATGGAAGTGGTCCGAACAAACAAAGACAAGAGAAAGCCCACGCTCACTGCGCTTTCTGGGATCCTACCAATCGTTATGTTCTGTCGTGCGACTTAGGTGCGGATAAAGTCTTTGTGTATGACCTCAACCGAGCAACTGGAAAATTGACACTTGTCAGTGACATGCCTTTGGCTCCGGGTAGTGGCCCGCGGCATCTTGCATTCCATCCCAACGGCAAATGGGTTTTCGTGGTCAACGAGCTGAACATGACTTTAACGACCGCAGCCTGGGATGCGGCGAGCGCAAAGCTAAAAGAAATTCAAACCGTCAGTACTTTGCCTGTCGACGCCAAGGGTGACAATTTTTCGACAGCCGAAGTGCTCGTTCATCCAAGCGGCCGCTTTGTGTACAGCAGCAATCGCGGCCATCACACGATCGCAAGCTATCGAGTCGATGAGCAATCTGGAAAGCTTACCCCGATCGCTCACACAGCGTCTGGCGGCAAAACCCCACGCAATTTTCGTATCACGCCGAAAGGGGACTTTCTGTTGACTGAAAATCAGGAAAGCGATTCTATCTTCTCATTTCGGGTCAATATGGAATCCGGAAAACTTGAGCCGACAGGTTTTTCGGTAAAGGCGCCAGCCCCAGCCTGTATTAAATTTTTCGACCGATAACCGCTAATTGCGGAACTCGAGCCACGCGGAACTCGAGCCACGCGGAACTCGAACCACACGGAACTCGAACCACACGGGGTAGAGCGATGGGCTTTTAGCACACCAAGCATGTTGCGAACATTGGGCACAATGCCCAAGTTCGCTTGCGGTGCACAAGGCCCAAGTTCGCTGCGGTGCGGGAGGGCCAAGCTAGCCAAGGGCAGCGACTGGTGGGCATGTCCCGCCAAAGTCGCAAATGCTTGGCGTGCTAAGCGGTGGAGAGAGTCGCAGTCCGAAGCGTAGGCAGGCTGGAGTGCCGCCTTTAGGCGGCCGATGCTAGAGTATCTGTCTTATTTGTCCTTGAATTTGGCGGAGATGCCAAGTCCCTCTCCAATCTGCGTATTGCATAGTAACTCGCCAAAGACCAATAGCCAAGTTACCAATTGTGGGTCGGCTTGGAAGCATTGGTCCAGCCGTTGACGAAGATCGGTCAGGCCGCATGTACCGCGAGCCAGTTTCTTGCGGCGGCAATAAATGATCGGCCACACGGTTGCCCAAATACCTTGGAATGTCGGTGAGCATTGGATTCCCTCGCCACACAAAACCGCCAAGTGCAAGTCGTTTAAGGCGGGTACGGATTCGCACCATTCCGACCATTTCCCTTGGTTGCTTCCACCTTGTGTGATGTTGTTCCCTGATGTTTTTTTGCGTTGCTTGCCAAACCGATCATCTGCACTTTGAATCGTTAGAAGCGCGTTCTCTTGGGTCGTATTACGATCCGGTCGGAGAACGCTAATCGGTTCTTCAATGACCTTGATCATAGTCGCCTGGCCATCGATGGCAAACGTCCAAGTGCCATCAACCCAATTGTTGGCTTTCCAACTCGCCGTCGTTTTCAACTCCAAAGTGCTCTTGCCCGACGACTCCATCGTAAAGCCGGTGGGCGCGCTGGCACCTTGTCGGGCTACTTTGCGTTGCCACGATACGAAGTCACCGCTCAGGATCTTCATCGTGACGGGTGTCGACCAATCTCGAATTCCCATCGCATTGGCCCAGGTTGCAGCGTCCTCGATTTTGGGCGGTTCGTTTTGTTCGATGGAAAAAACGTCAGTACAGTCCAATACCCAAGCTGGCTGAGCGGCTGGAATCGCGGTGAGAAGCCATTTGAGCTCGTTCGCCACCCCAAATTGCCAAAGCGACTCGACGGCCGCGTCAAGCATATCTGCCTTTTCTCGGATTGTCGTCAAACTGGTAATGCAGTCGATCCAGTCCAAGTGTTTCTTGGCATTGAGTCTTGACTGCTGAATCAATGGATCGCTTACCCCCATCAACGCTTGTAGCCAACCTGAGTTGGCGTAGTCTTGTTCCGTAGGAGATAAAGTTTTGGTCATCGGATGGAATTGCAGGAGAGGACAACTGATTCAATAGAAAGCTCGAAACCAATCTAGCAGTTTGCGGGGTGGTCCTACTAGAGCAAGTGCGCAAATTGCTACGTTCGCGCGTATTGCTCCGATCAAGCCGCGCCGCTAATTGGCTTCGAGACCCTTTTGTGCTATCCTGGATGACGACAAGATCGAAGCCTTTAGAGGTGCATTACTGAGCCACCGACGGGCGCAATAGTGCGGTTATGGTCTGAATGACAACCCTGGCTCGCAAACACCTAGGCTTCAGCCCTCAACCCCACCTCTCCTCAATGTCCTACCTCAGTTCCAGAAATACATTCTTATCTGGTTCGTCGGCAAAGCTCTTTTTTACGTTCACTTATTTGGTTGTCCTGATGGAATCGGAGACGCTAGTCCAAGCCACCGAAACCATCGACACGCAAACGGTCCAGTCTTTTTTGACAAACCATTGCCTCGACTGCCACTCTGGCCCGAACCCAAGCGGAGAATTCTCAGTCGAAAAACTTGAGCTAGAACTGCCTTCGGCCGCAGTGACGCCTTGGGATAGCAAGCCGTGGGAACGTATTCTTCGTCGATTGCGGGCTGGACAAATGCCACCTCCGGATGCGTCTAGGCCGATTCAATCCGAATTGGATGTAGCCACAAAAGAAATTGATAAGTGGTTGGCGAATTCAAGTCTTGAGCATCCGTTTGCTGGTCGCCCCGATTCGCTTCGAAGATTAACTCGGACGGAATATCAAAACGTGATTCGGGATCTGTTGGCACTTGAGATCGACGCAACGGCTCTTCTCCCCAAGGACGAATCGAGCCATGGCTTCGACAATATCACGGTCGGTGAACTCTCCCCAACACTTTTGAATCGCTACTTGACCTCGGCACAGACGATTAGCCGAATCGCATTGGGAGGTGTTGGGATCGGTCCAATGGGAATCAATGTTCGCATTCCCGCCGATCGAACTCAGGAGACACATGTCGATGGATTGCCCTTGGGAACACGCGGTGGTGTTTTGATCGAGCATACTTTTCCGCGGGATGGAACGTATGAATTTCAGCTAAGACTTACTCGCGATCGCGATGAAAAAGTGGAGGGACTGACTCGGGAACATGCGTTGGATTTGTTGATTGATCGTGAACCCAAACATCGATTTGCGATCAAGCCACCTCCCAACCCCGAGGACTTTACTCTTGTTGACGCGCACCTGAAGATTCGGTTGGAACTAACGGCAGGTCGACATTCTGTTGGAGTTGCCTTTGCGAACTCCGGAGGTTCGTTGATCGAAACGAAGCGTCAGCCGTTCGATGTCGCCTACAACCGTCACCGCCATCCACGTATCAATCCCGCTTTGTTTGAACTTGCGATTGTAGGTCCGTTCGATTCAAAAAGCTCAGGCGACTCCCAAAGTCGTCAAACGATTTACGGCGATGACGCTATCGATCAAGCCAATCCAACCGAAAGTGCCAAGCGAATCCTTCGTCGATTGGCGCGATTGGCATTTCGAAGACCTGTGGCTGATCAGGACCTCGAATCGGCGATATGGTTTTTCGAGGAAGCGTTCCGAGTCGGCGGCTTGGACGCTGGCATGGAAGCGGCATTAACATCGCTCCTCGTCAATCCAAACTTCTTGTTTCGAATCGAATCACAGCCAAGTGACATTCGGGCCCATTCCCCCTATTCGATCACCAATCTCGAGTTGGCCTCGCGATTGTCTTTTTTCTTGTGGAGCAGCAATCCGGATGATCGGCTGTTAACGCTGGCGGAAAACGGAACACTTCGGCAACCCAAAATCCTAGACGCAGAAATCGATCGCATGCTCAAGGATGCACGGTCGCATTCCTTGGTGTCTAATTTCGCTTCACAGTGGCTCTATCTCCGAAATCTGGATTCCATAACGCCCGATCTCAGGCTCTATCCCGACTTTGATGATAACTTGCGACAAGCGTTTCGACGCGAAACCGAATTGCACTTCCAAGATATCATTGCAAATGATCGCAATGTGCTCGGCTTGATTCGTTCCGACTTTACTTTTTTGAATCAACGGCTCGCAACGCATTATGGTATCCCGCACGTTTTGGGAAGCCACTTTCGCAAGGTAGAGTTACCGACATCGAGCGACCGCGGTGGGATACTTCGGCACGGAAGCATATTGACGGTGACTTCGTATGCAACTCGCACTTCGCCGACCATTCGCGGCAACTGGATTTTGCAGAACATCATTGGGACACCACCACCGCCTCCTCCACCCAATGTCCCGGCACTCAAGGAAAAGCAGAACACGGCAAGCCAATCGTTGCGAGAGCGTTTGGCCATGCATCGTTCGGACGCTGCGTGCGCTTCGTGCCATAATCTGATGGACCCCGTTGGTTTTTCGCTCGACAACTATGATGCGGTAGGACGTTGGCGGCAGTTCGACGACAGCGAACCGCTCGACACCGCTGGAGTGATGCCGGACGGCTCTCGCGTGCACGATGTAAGGTCCCTCGAGGACAGCATCATGAACAGGCCCAAAGTATTCGTAGGTACAATGATAGAAAAGCTATTAACTTTTGCGTTGGGGCGTGGCGTCGAACATCGCGATGGTCCCGCGATTCGAGAGATTGTAGAATATGCTTCGGAGTGTGATTTCCGATTCTCAGCGATCGTTAAAGGGATCGTTTTGAGTAAGCCATTTTTGATGAGAGATGCCGAATGACAATCTTCAAGAAAGCACTATCGCGGCGAACGTTATTGCGGGGCACAGGAGCCACGTTTGCCTTGCCTCTTCTGGATGCAATGATCCCGGCGTCGACTGCAATAGCTGCTACGCCGGGGGCCAGCTCGCAACTTCGGCGGATCGGATATGTCTACATGCCGATGGGCTGCAATCCAGCCGAATTCTTCCCAACGAGCGGTACACTCGATCGACTTCCCTCGACATTGTCCCCGTTGGAGGAAGTGAAAGATCACGTGACGGTGCTGAGTGGAATGGAGCTGCAAAATGCCTATCCTGGATCGCATGCGACCTCCAATTCTGCGTTTTTGAGCGCGGCCCGCGCTAAACTCACCGAAAGTACCGACTACTATCTCGGGGTTACGGTTGATCAAATCGCAGCCAAGCAGATTGGCCAATCAACGCCAATGCCTTCGCTGGAACTTGCAATGGATTTGTTATCGACCGTTGGGCAATGCGATAACGGCTATGCCTGTGTGTACCAAAACAATTTATCTTGGTCGACGCCGAGTAACCCGCTTCCTGCAGAAGCGCATCCTAGACTGGTATTCGAAAGTCTCTTTGGAGAAGGAGGCACTCCTGAGCAACGCCGTGAAGCGCTTAAAAAACGAGCGAGTCTTTTGGACTCGGTGACGCAAGAAATCAAACGCTTGAAGATGCGAGTCGGCCCGTCTGATCGAGAAAAAATTGACGGGTATCTCGAAAACATTCGCGATGTCGAGCGGCGTATCCAGCAAGCCGAATCCGCCGTCAAAGAAAATCCATTGCCAGACTTGGATAGACCCATCGGCGTCCCCGTCGCGTATGCGGACCACGCAAGATTAATGTTTGATTTGCAACTGTTGGCCTTCCAAGGGGACATTACGCGCGTGACGACGTTTCAATTAGCACGCGAGGCAAGCAACCGAACTTATCCGGAGATTGGAGTCCCTGACCCTCACCATCCGATCACGCACCATTCGAAGGATCCGGACAAGCTGGCGAAAATCGCGAAAATCAATCAGTTTCATGTCTCCTTGTTTGCTGATTTCTTGAAAAAGCTAAAAGCCACTCCTGAAGGGAATGGAAATCTGTTGGACCATTCCCTATTCTTGTACGGAAGCGGGATGGGGGATTCCGATACGCATGATCACTCCAATCTACCCATCTTGGTTGCTGGTGGAGCGGCGGGGAACATGAAAGGAGGCCGGCATATTCATTTTGAAAAACCGACTCCGCTATCGAATTTGCATTTGACGTTGCTCAACCGTGTCGGCATCCCGCTGGAAACATTTGCTGACAGCAATGGTCGAGTCGATGTGCTCTTTGATCCCGTAAACATCTAATCAAAGCCCAAAGTATGTGTTTTCTCCATTCGATTTTGCTCCTAGCGATGGTTCTATTGACGGATAGCCCAAACGATCGTCTCGTTGATGCTGTCGAGCGGCGTGATTGGGCAGTTGCAAAGGAGCTGCTGAAAGATGGAACGCAAATTGCAACGACGCAGCCAGATGGCATGACCGCATTGCACTGGGCTGTGTTTCATCAACGTTCGGAAATCGTGACGCAGCTACTCGCGAGTGGAGCGTCGGTCGACGCCCTTACACATTATGAAGTAACTCCACTTGGAATCGCCTGCCTGCAGGCAGATGTCGAATGTGTTCGTTTGCTCGTAGAAGCGGGTGCAGATGTGAATCGAGCACAACCGGGCGGCGAAACTCCGTTGATCACTGCAGCCAGGAATGGAAGCGCTAAGGTATTGAAGACGCTGATTGAAAACGGCGCTAACACAGACGCCACGGAACGAAAGGGTCAAACCGCTTTGATGTGGGCGGCAGCGCAAGGGAATGGGGAAGCGGTTCAAGTTTTAATTGATTCTGGTGCAGACTTAAGGATGGAATTGAAGTCTGGTTTCAACGCGATGATGTTCGCTGCCCGAGAAGGAAGAATCGATGTCGTCCGAAGATTGCTGGACGCAGGCGTCGATGTCAACGCGATCATGGGCAAGGATAAAAATGGACGTGGACCGCGTCCGGGCACCTCGGCGTTGATGTTGGCTGTCGAAAGCGGACACTTCGAATTGGCACTTTACTTCGTGAGCCGCGGTGCTGATCCAAACGACCAACGCAGCGAGTACACTCCGCTTCATGCATTGAGCTGGGTACGGAAGCCTGCAAGCGGAGATGGAATCGACGGCGATCCGCCACCCAGAGGATCGGGAAATGTGCCAAGTTTGGAGTTTGTTCGGAAGATGGTAAGGGCAGGCGCGAATGTCAATGCGCAATTGGAGCGTGGGCCAGCAGGGAAAGCCCGCCTCAATATGAAAGGGGCGACTCCGTTTTTGCTCGCTTGCAAAACAGCCGATCTTCCATTGCTCAAGGTGTTGCTTGAGCTTGGTGCGAACCCGAACAAGACAAATGTCGACAATTGCCCTCCTCTACTGGCTGCTGCTGGCATCGGAACCACGGCTGTGGGTGAAGAGCCTGGGACGGAGTCCGAGGTCCTAGAGACGCTCGAATTACTCCTTGGGCTCGGTGCAGATGTGAATTCGATTGACAACAATAAAGAGAGCGCGATGCACGGTGCGGCGTACCGCGCCCATCCAAAAGTCGCTCAATATTTGGCCGATCGAGGGGCGAAACCGTCCATTTGGAACCACGCGAATCGGCACAATTGGACACCCATGAGCATTGCCCGAGGAAGTCGACCTGGCAGCGTAAAGCCAGACCTTGAAATGATGGCGATCCTTGAAAAGCTCTCGAATCAGTAGAACAAAGTCGGTTTCTGTAGTGTAAGGAGATCTTGGACGAGCGGCGTACTCAATCCTGCGTTTCTAGAGATCAGCAAGCAATGCAGCGCAGCCAGCGACGCATGAAACGCGGAGTCATGAGTCCCAAGTACATCGACTCCATCGGCTATGAGGTTCCTCAGTGAGCATGGTTGTCGAACAACTCATTTTTCTTGTCCCCCTTGGCATAAACGTAAGCGAGAAGGTCGAGGATTTCTTCTTGAGTCAGTTTATTGAGAAGCCCTTGAGGCATGATCGAAAGAGCTGACTTCTTGCGGACCTCAATGTCCGATACGTCCAAGACCGCTGGCTCACCCTTGGCAAGTGGATCGACTAGAACTTTGATCTGCGTCGGAGTTTCCGAAACAATCATTCCTGTCACCGTACTACCTGAACTCATCAAGAACGAATACGACTGATACTTTTCCGCAATCTCCTTGGAAGGTTCCAAGATCGATCGCAAAAGAGCCTCCGTGGTATGTTTCGCAGGCTCAGTCTTGGTCAAGTCCGGTCCGAGTTCACGCCCGTCGTTGTTCATTCTATGGCAAGCTACGCAGTTTGAGTCGCTGAACAATTTTTTGCCGACATCAAACGATCTCCCATTCGGCAACTTCCTCACGCTAGCGATCAAATCGTCATATTTCCATTCGGTATTCCTACCAATCGATTTAAGCAAATCGTCCTTCATGGTCATCGGATTGGCTGCAAGATATGCTTCCGGTGCTCGTTGGTATTCCTCCAAATTTGCAACGACATACAGCGCTCCAAACATTCGTCGCCAGTGGCCCGGATACGTGCACACGTAGGGGTAAACACCCGTTTCCTTCGGTGTTTCAAACGTCATCGCTTGCGATTCACCGGGTGATAGCAACCGGCTAGCCATGAGAACTTTCGCCGACTTCGGAACATATTGCCGCTCTTTGACATCGGCATCACCCGCAGTTGCTTCGGCCGCCAAACCGATTTCCTCTAACGAACCAGGCTGAACGATCGCCAAATTGTGCGGCATATTATCGGTGTTCGAAAACCGAAACTCGACTGGCTTTCCCGCTTGGACAACGATGATCTCTTTGTCATAAATCATTCGCTCAACCACGGTCCCAATCGCAATCACGCGAACATCCAAATTGAGCAAACGCGCCTCGACCGCTTTGGCTTGATCTGCAGGCAACTTAGACGAATACGATTTAACTAGCGAAACCGCTTCCATCGCAGCAGCACCATTTCGCATGCTTGCAGGGATATTGCTAAGGTATCCAATGATGTTATCCACCAAGGCTGGTAGATCTTTGGTCGACCAATCTTGGGCAGGGATCGTGCTCAGCAAACTGATCGAAGCTGCCCGATTACGATCTGCTTTCACCAACGTGACCAGATCTTGAAACTTCTCTGCGTTATGTCCAGGTATCGAAGCGAGAGAACGGATCGCTAGATCGTGAACGGTTTCACCTCCGCCATGGAGCGATAACGCTTCGGCTGCAATCTTCTGTTTCTTAAAGTTGGGGCCTGACCACTGCACCGACAGTCCATCGCCTCCACCATTGTCAAAGTACGTGACGGCAAGGGGATAGCTACCTGCCTGCAAATCGATGGCTCCCTGCTTTTCAACCATACCATGGAGGCCATCGTTGTTGATCAGCAGTTTGTCGTTGACATACAATCGCGATCCGTCGTCCGATGCGATAAAGAACATGTACTTGCCAGTTGCAGGGATTTGAATCGTCCCCGTGAATCGCAGTGCAAACGCATCTTGCTCCAACCTCTGCGGTACATTCATCACAATCTCAGGCACGACACCACTAGCCTTGGGCTTGAGCGTCGCTAGCGTTTCAAGTGCCACGTCTTTCGGATTGGGATGATAGAAATCAACTTGAATTCCAGGTTGAATAAACGAAGCTCCTCCCGCTTCCGCCTTCAGGTTGGGAGGCAACTCAAACATCAGCGATCTGACTGCGCCATAAAGGCTCCCGCGAAGCTGCTCGTTGGCAATGAAGGGGATGGCAGCCAGGAAATCTCGAAGCGATTCTTTGCTCTTTGACGCGGCAAGCAAGGATGCATCTGCTGAATTGTCAGCCGAAATCCAAGTTACATAAGCCAGTCTTCGCGCGGCTGAAGCCTTTCCTTCTGATGCCAATTTCTCGATGCGTGTTCGAACCTTCTTCAGTTCGGCAATCGGCTGTTCGGCGAGCAACTGAGCTAGTGTGGGCAATGCGTTGACTTGTTCTTGGCGATCCCGTTCCTCAACAAGCTGTATCAGCTGGGGAACCACTCCCGTCTTTCGCAATCCGGCCAAACCGGTCAGAGCCTCACGCAACGGACCTGCGTCCACGTTCTGGCGAGACAAGATCGCTTCGTAAACCGCTTCGCTCTTTTCTAACTTGAGCAAGTCGCTTGGGCTCGCATTTCGCAAAGCGTACTCGCGAGCTGCCTTCGACAACGATTTACCGCTATTGATGGCTTCGGATAGCAATTTATCCAATGGAATCTTGCTGCGGCTATAAGCCAAAACGGTTTCCAATTCAGGGTCGCTGGTGCCAATGGATGCTTCAAATATGACCTCGGCTGCCGCAAGTCCCTCAAAGCTAAGTGCAGACTTGACCGCCTCGGCTCGGACCAATGCAGATTCGTCCCTAACCGCTGCCATCAAAGTTGGTTCCCAATCGGCGACCTTGCTACCCCAATGTCCCAAAGTCCGAATTGCAGCCGCCCGTACTTTCGGTTCCTTGGCTTGGAAAACCTTCTTCAGCAGATCGGCGTTTGGTACGCGATGCTCTTCGTGCACCCATAACGCTTCCAACATTGCTTGAGCATCGTCAGCTTTTGCTGGATTCAGCTTGGCAGCCCAAGTTGCAATGGCAGATGTGACCTCTTTTGAATCTCTTCCGCTCAGTTCCAATCGTGCACGGTATCGCAAGCCATTCTCTTTAGCGTAAAACGCTTGTAGAACTTCTTGGACCGGCTTGCCTTTCAGCTTCGTCGGCTTGAGCGCAGGCCGGTCTTTGGCGGTAACTCGGTAGATGCGGCCATGCTCGTGATCGCGATTGGGATCTCGCATATTGTGTTGCATGTGACCGACGATGGCATTGCTCCAGTCAGAAACGTAAAGAGCACCATCGCCACCAATCTCCACATCGGTTGGCCTGAAGTTTGGATCGCTCGATACCAAGACCGGCTCGATTTCTTCCGCGGTAATCTGTGCTCCGTTGTATTTGATTTCGTGCTGCAAAACTCCCAAGAAACCGATGCAATTGCAAATTAAGAAATTGCCTTGGTTCTTTTCCGGGAATTGGCTAGTTGAGAGTATGCCCGTGGCAGCCACTGGCCGGACACGCATCTTGAACCAAGGTTTGTTGCCCACACCCTTACCAATGTTTACGTAAGAACCCGATCCACCGGTTCCATCGTTCGCGAATTGATAACCCCACTGATCGAAGACATCGCCGTGCGGATTCGGACCGATTGGGAAGTGAAATTCCATTTCGAAAGTTCGAGGATTGAATCGATGGACGCCACTTTCAGCAGATCGGTAGGTTTTGGTAGGAGTTTCCATCGCGGCAACATTGAAAATCCCACGTGACCAATAAAGCCAACCATCAGGGCCCAGCAACATCGCGTTGGCCGAATGGTGCGAGTCCGCACTCGAGAGCCCCTGCAGCATTCGCACTTTGAAATCCGCTTTGCCGTCACCATCGGTGTCCTTGAGGAACCAAAGTTCAGGCAAGGCAGCGACAAGCATTCCGCCACCCCAAAACTCAAATCCTGTAACACTATTGAGCTCATCCGCGAAGATCACACAGCGATCCGCAATCCCGTCCCCATTGTCATCCGGCAAGGAAATAATGCGGTCCTTGCGAGGCTCGGTAGGGTTCCAGTGTGGATACGAAGGCCAAACCGAAGCGTACAATACACCATCTGGATCGACGGCCATCTGCACTGGGTTGACCACTTCCGGAAACATTTTTTCGTCCGCAAACAAATTGACTTGCATGCCCTCGGCAATCTTCATCTTGGAAATGGCTTCTTTGCCATCGATGTATTCGTGTTTCCCATCTTCGAGTTTACCTGGAATGTTGGTCTTTACCTCAAGTGCAGGCGGGAGGTTGTTGTCTACAACGTGATGGTCGCTACCTTTAGAAACAGCCCAAACGCGCACATCCCGATTGGCCGTCATCACATCAAACATCTCCATCTCGCGCATCATGACGTCCGCGTTGGATTGACCGAACCAAGCGAGTTTGGAGCGGCCGCCGAAGACGTTGTAGCCGTCGACAACGCGATAGCGACTGAACCAATAGTAATTCTTGTCCAGAATCGACTGTCGCAATCGCTCAAGTTCTTTCTCGTCCTTGGTCTGCTTTTCGATGCCGAACAATTGTTTGGCAATTACATCGGCAACTACCCGATCACCATGATCGAGCAAGTGAATGCCGTTTAGTGTCAGCGGTTTGGCGGCAGAGGCGTAGAGTTTCTTAGTGGCCGCAAACAAATCCACAAAGAGTACACTCTTCGCTTTGCAAACCTCCGCCATGGCTTTGCTGTAGAGTTCTAGATTTACGTTGTTCGCCATACCGTCCGGAAGGTGCGGACTTTTTAGGTTTTCATGGGCGATAGGCGAGAAAAATACCAGTTGTGGTGGAGATGTCCCGTCGTACTTTTGCGCTAACATCCCATCGATGGATTCAGCGAGGTCTTTCTTGAAACCTTCTAAGCCTGCAGGGCCCCGCAGCGCTTCGTTGTATCCAAAGAAAGCAAAGACCACATTGCTTTTGGTCTTCGCGAGCCATTCGTCTGCCGATCCGAAGTTGTCTTCGCGAGGTCTCAATTTAATCTCGTCGCCGGAGAACCCAAGGTTGCGAACGGTTAAGTTCAATTCTGGGTGCGCTGCATAGACATAGGTCTCCAACCAAGCCGCATGCTGCATTCGATCCGCAAGCGTGTTACCGATGTAGCTAATATGGTCCCCTTGCTTTAGCTTGAGAATTGGATCCGATCCACTTGCGATCGTGAACAAACTCAAGAAGCACAAGGTGAAGCAACATGCAAAAAATCGCGGCATGATAGTCATTGGTTTTCCAAAAAGATTCTTGTGGAGGATCTCAGGCGTGGCGGGGTGGATTGGCCACGTCGGTAGGGAATTCGGCGGGAGAACCCGCCATTGTGCTCTCCAGGCCGGGAGCGTGCAAGCCGGTGACCGCTTTTTGACACGGGTGGCGGAATGAAAAAACCCTAGCTGGATTCGCCAGAACTCAGAACGTACTGAATTCTCACGAATTCAGCTACGAATCCTCAAAACATGCGAACACCAACAGTCAGGAGAATATTGGCATAACGCTGCGTATCCCCGGTTTGAACGGTCAGAACATGATCTACGGTGGAAACTCGATTATAGAACTCCCACTTTTCGATCGGCTCCAACGCAACGTCGATGTTCGCTTTTCGAATGGTTTCCCGATAATCGGCCCAAACCGGCGGATCGCCATCCAATGCGTATGGCCCGCTGGTTTCTGTCATCATCGTCTGAATCGCTTCAACAGAGACCGCGGACAGAATCGCTTCAAGAACTTGATTGCATGTAACGAGACCAGGCATCAAATTCAACGAAACGAGCTCGCTCCTCGGCCCGCGTTTGCTTGACGCTGGATAGTTTCCATCGGCGATCAGAATCGTCGCGTGATGTCCGGCTTCGGCTAAAATTCGCGATATGGCAGGATGAATCAATTGGCTTCGGAGCATAAGTATTTTTCAAATTTCGAATGTTATTGAGTGGGCAACCAGCGTGTTTGCAGCGGCAAAGATCGTCTGGTCGAACCCCAGCGTTCCTTGCTCAGAAAGTATCGTAATCGACCCGCTGGATTAGAACAGTAGGACGCTAAGCACATCGGCATGATGTCATCCTCCCTCGGGGAGGGGCGGGCCTTCGGCCCGGGGAGGGTGAACTGACATTTGCAATCGTTGTTGGCACCTCCCCCTCCCCTCGCTACGCTCGACCCTCCCAGCGGGAGGGTGTCTAATCCGGTCACTCTCCCCTAGAAGTCTACAGGGTCTACAGGGTCTACAGGGTCTACAGGGTCTACAGGGTCTACAGGGGCTACAGGGGGCAGTGCCCATCTACGCAGAATTTCGGCGCCGCCCAAAGCGAAGCCATAGCGAGTAAACTTGAGCAAAAATCACATCCCAAGCAAACCACTCTAAGTACAGCAGCACCATTGGACCAATGAAGATCAACAGCTGAATCAAGATGGAAATAGCCGCTAGATTCGGTAGCAGTTTTCCAATTGCTTGAGAAAGCGAATAAATCATCCATGTGTTGATACCGAGCAACATCGCACTGATGATGACAAACCAAAGAACCGTCAACGCAAGCTTGAAAGCCGCTCGGTTTTCTATTTTAGGATCGTACTCGGATTGTGCGGACATTCGGTCTTCCGGGCTATTCTACCAACAACATTTTTCGAAACTCGGATCGGCGATCTTCTATTTCAGCCATCCCGATCGTTTGAATTCCCTCCAACGAAAACCCTGCGACGGTATAGCTAGCGACCACAGTACCATAGTGTATCGCATCGATCATCGTCCGTCGGTCGATCGCCGGTCGGTTTACTAAGTATCCGAGGATACCACCCGCAAAACTGTCGCCAGCCCCAGTGGGATCGATCATGCTATCGGTTGGATAGGCAGGACACGGGGAAACCGTATCTCCGTGAAAGAGCAAGCAACCATGCTCACCTTTTTTGATGATCACCATTTTCGGCCCCATCTTTTGAATCGCTTTGCCTGCTTGAATCAAGTCCCGGTGCCGCGTGAATTGCCGAGCTTCCGAATCGTTGATCAAAAGACAATTCAACCTTCGCAGCAACTGCGTCAGTTCGTCCGATGATCTTTCGATCCACATATCAACCGTATCGGCGAAGACGAACTCTGGGCCATTGCATTGCTCCAGCGTTTTCAATTGAACGGACGGGGAAGCCGCACCAAGGAAAACAAACCGGCTATCGCGAAAATGGTCCGGTAACTTCGGAACAAATTGATCAAATCCCTGAACTTCACAAGCCAGCGTCTCGCGATCTTGAAAATCCAGCGTGTACCGACCATGCCAAAAATAGGAGTTTTTCACTTCGTCTCGCACAACCCCAGAAAGGTCAATTCCACGGTCCGTGAGCAATTGAGAGTAGCAATCGGGCCAATCTTTGCCTACGATGCCTACCAAACGAACCGGTGTGAAGAAACTTGCAGCGTATCCAAAATAGGTTGCACTCCCGCCAAGAATTCGATGGCGAGAATCCGTTGGGGTTTCGATCGAATCGAACGCGATGGTTCCGACGGCCAACAATGACATTTTGTGTATTCTGCACGGTACTGTGCATTGGAAAAAAGGACGAGAGTTAGATTGATGCTGATACAGCCCGAACAGTTTCGTCCGCCTTGGTACTTACGCAATGGACATATTCAAACCATCCTCACTGGATTTTACAAGCCTAAGCCACCTCTTCCGCCAACGATTGAACACCAGATTCTTTTGGGCAACCAGGGCTACAGTCTCGTTTATGAAAACCGCCCCCTGAGGCCCGACCCCGCTCATGCTGACGAAGCAGTTCTGCTCCTGCATGGACTTGGCTCGTCTCACGCGGGCACCTACATGACGACCACAGCCCAGCGGCTCCTCTCTCGCGGGCTTCGAGTCTTTCGTGCAGACCTTCCTGGTGCGGGGCCATCCGGACGATTCACGCCGCTTCCGCCTCACGGAGCCTGTTTCGAGGAAGTTTGGCAAATGCTCATGCATTTGCGAAAATCGCTAGGAATTCGACGATGGCGGATCTCCGGCGTTTCCCTCGGGGGAAATATCCTTCTGAAACTTCTCGCTGCGAAACATGGGCAGATCGATACCGGTGAAGGGGATCGGGAACTCAGCATCTTGCAAGCTGTTTCCGTCGCGCCACCCATTCGACTGTCGGACTGCTCAACGCACATGGAGAAGGGCCTTTACCGCCATTACGCCAACTACTTCATGCGTTCGCTTCGCAAACAAGCAGCCTCACGAGCCGCCATCTGGCCTCAATGGGCCAAACAATTGCAAACGGCTTCCTTCGAAACCATTCGCAAGTTCGATGAAACCGTCACTGCACCTTTGGCTGGCTTCCGAGATGCCGAAGAATACTATATCGCTGGCTCGTCCGCGGTTTGGCTTGATCAAATCCAAGTACCCACGACGATCTTGATCGACAAACACGATCCCATCGTTCCGGCATGGATGTTCGACAACGCGATTCTATCGGACTCTACGGTCCTTCGTACCAGCGAATACGGTGGCCACGTTGGATACATGCATCGAGAAAGGCAAGAGACTTGTTCTGATGTTGGTACCGGTAAAAAAAGATTGCATCGCTGGGCCGATCCGTGGATCGCAAATGAATTGCTAAAGTAGGTCGACTCGCCCCGCTTCGGCAATGCGGTGAACTTCTTGTAGCGAAACTCGTCAAGAGTTTCGGTCGTTTAGGCGATGCAGCCGAAAGTCTTGACGACTTTCGCTACAGAAATGCATGTGCTTTGATGTTTCGACGGTACGCCTACGGCTGACGGTTAAACGAGGTGGTTCTGAAGTGATGTCATCACTGCTTGACACGATATCGCTCTAAGTATCCGAAATCAGGGAAACGATTTTCCTTAGGTCCTGGCTGCCCCTGCATCCCACCTAGGTACAACACTGTTCCGTCTGGACTATATCGAGCCGTCGTAATACGCATCCCCGTTTTCGCTTCGCCGATCAGTTGCCCGGAACTTGCATCAAAGATCCCAAGATTCCATTTGCCACCACGCAACCGCCCCCCCATCACAAACTGGGTTCCATTGGGATGCCATGCTAGGGTTTCCATCAACCCTTCACCTGATTGCGAACCAACCGTCTCCTGCTTCATTTCAACCGGTGCTTTTCGCCAGTCAAAACGTTGCCAGAGTTGCTTGCCATTGCCCGCCATGGGATCTTTCATGTCTCCCATCCCGGCTGCATAAAGAGACTCTCCATCCGGTGAGAACGCTACGGCAAAAACCCCACCAATGTAACAATGGCTTTTGATGATCCCCCAGCTTGTGAACGATTTCGTTCGCCATTGTGCCAATGCCTTCCCATTCTCTACGTCCCATACGGCTAAGTCACCCATGAGATTTCCTGCCGCAAGGTATCGCGACGAAGAATCAAAAGCGACGCACTGCACCGAAGGAAGCATTTCCAAGGCGTGAATCACCTTGGCCGTCCCTGACTCCAAGATTTTCACATTGGGCTCAGGTGACGCTTGCGGCGAATAGTCCTCAGCACCTGCTAAGTACTGCCCTGAAACCGAAGCGACAAAGCGTTGGTCCGGCGACAACGCCATGTCCCAAGACCAAAACGAGTGCACTCGTTCGGATAACCGTGGCGTTAAATCATTGGCCTCATTCAAGGTAGCTTTTGCCTCAGGCTGGTCGGCATTGCTAACTTCTGGAACCGTTCCGCTTCCTGATAAATCCCGAATCTGAAAGATTCCATCATAAGATGCCGAAAGCAAAGAATGCGTCGACTCGATCAAGGCAACGCTCGATACATAACTGCCGTGCCGACCGATCCGACGGGGCTTGGTCTTTCCTTTCAGCTTCTCATTTTTCTCCTTGTCCGACTCGTTCGCCGCAGGCTGCTCTGGTGTTAAGCTCGACGATGCTAAACTCGACAGGGGGAGTTCGTAAATCCCATCCATGCAAGCTGCATAAAGCAGCTCACCATCCGACCTCACCGTAAAATCGAGCAGGCCGCTCGGGAAGGAATAGCGATCGATTTTTTCTAATTGAACAGGCATCGGTATGGCAATCAGGCAAGCAGTTCGGAGATAGGTTCGGCATCGCCTTCGACCCGATAAAAGGTTGGGAAACCAGGCAAATCGTAGGATTCATGTGGGTCTAGCCCCAACGCCGCATAAATCGTGGCAAACAATCGACGTTGGTTGATTGGATTCACACTCACGTCTACGCCATTTTCGTCCGTCGCACCATAGACTGCTCCAGGCTTCAGTCCACATCCAGCCATAGCCATACTCCAGGCCTTAGGGTAGTGATCGCGTCCGCGGGCTTCATTGAGCCATGGCGTTCGCCCGAACTCGCCCATCACCAGGACCAACGTGTCATCGAGCATGCTTCGTTCTTTCAAATCATTGATCAAATGAAACACGATCCGATCCATTTCAGGGACCAACATCTGATGCGTCTCATGATTGAAAACGTGGCAGTCCCAAGGCATACCGTTGGCCACCATGACAAACGTCGAACCATTCTCCACCAGATGCCGTGCAAGCAGGGTATGCATGCCAAATGTCCCAGGACCATACTTGGCGCGATCGGCTTCAGGCAGCTTGCTCAAGTTGAACAAGGGAGCCGATTGCATCAAGCCCTTCACTCGTTCAAAAACGGCATTGTAGGACTGCACCGCTGAGTTCTGATGATCGTTAACAAACTTGCGACTCAAGAACGCACGCAGGGCTTCGCGATCGCTATGGTCCGTTGCAGTCATCCCCTCTGGCATTGCGACATTCTCTAACTTGTACTTTCCGCCCACGCGCACCGGCCCATACTCGGCCCCAAGCCAACCGGCCCAGTTCGCCGCCTTGAACGATTTGAACTCATTCCCCTCCGGACATGGATCCAGCAAAACGAACTGAGGAACAGGACTATCGAGTTGCCCAAGTTGTTTCGCCAAAACCGAGCCCAACAAGGGACGCGTAAATGGAGGCCGCGGCGCCTCGCCACGCGTCAACATGTCGATCGCTTGGAAGTGTTCGTTGGGTTCGGTCGACATCGAACGGACCAAAGTCAATTGATCCAGGATGGTCGCCGTCTTCGGCATCAATTCACTGATATGCACGCCCGGTATCGCAGTTGGAATCGAGCCGAATGGACCGCCGGACGGCCGCCCCGGCTTCGGGTCCCATGTTTCAAATTGGCTTGGCGCTCCACATAGCCATAGCAAAATACAGCGTTTGCCTCGGGCTTTTGCAGACTCGGCAAAAGCCGGTACGCTGAACAAACTTTGGAAACTTGCCACAGAAGCAGCCCCAGCCAAACTCCCTTGCAGAAACAAACGTCGATGCAAGCGATGGTCTCGGCTACCGCAGGGTGCGTTGAGCATCCGATCGTTATGGGATGGTTGCGAATTGCTTGACCTATGCGACATGGTTTGACTTAGTGATTGAATCGGAACTCAGCGCTGGTGATCATCGCCCACGCCAAGCCTTCGATGGCTCGCTCGCGTTGGTCCATTCTCCCATCGATGTATTGTTTGCAATAGGCAACTTCGTCTGAGGCCGGATTTCGCCCCAGAATCCTAAGAAAAAGCCGCTCAGTAGCAGTTGCTGTTTCCATCGGTGCTGCAAGGCTCTGCAGAAAACGCGATTGCTTCATGGACACCAATTCAGTGATCGTATCGCTGTTGGAAAGCAACAGCCCCTGCGCAACGTTGGCGATCGACTCCTCTGTCAGTACATCAGGAAAAAGATTCGCAAAGGCAACCCTCTTTTCAATGGTATCCCATCGACTCGTTTCGACCGGCTCCAGCACCGTCAACATCGATCGTTGCAACATCTCGGCTGTCAGCGGCTTGGGCAACGCGGTCGCAAACCACTTGGGATCGACGTTCTTCGTATTAGCAGAATCGAGTTGATACGATTGTGAAGACGCGATCGCTTTGATCAATCGCCGAACATCATAGCCTGAAGCTACAAAATCCCTAGAAAGCCAATCTAGCAACTCGGGGTGGCTCGCTGGATGAAAAGAATCAAGCGAATCGACAGGGTGAACCAATCCTCGCCCCATCATCCATCCCCAAATACGATTCACCATCGCCTTGCCAAGCAATGGATGGTCTGCCAATACCTTTTCCACAAACTGCTCCCGCCGCGAGAATTTGGGAATCTTTGGGTCGGTGCCATTCACGGAAACGTAAAGCTCATCCTTGTCTTCCTCCTTTGCATCCTTGCCCGGTCGAACTTCTTCGACATAGCGATCTTCGAGGAATCGCAATTCGTTTGGAGAGGATGAACCCTCCAAATTGGCAAAGTCAGAAAAACCACCAATGGCCGACTCTGAGATGCGCGGGCCTTGCGGCGTGTCTACGTTCTTGGAGCGATTGAAAAACGCCACTAAGCCCCAATAGTGCTTCTGCTTGATCTCATCCGCAAGCGGATGATCATGACATTGAGCGCAATCGATTCGCACTCCAAAGATATCTTTCGAAACCGCTTCCGCGATATCTTGATGTTTGTCCTTGCGAGCATACAAATACCATGCTGCACCGCGTGCTTCCGGACTCGACGGTCGGGCGAGCACAATCTCGCGTGTTATTTGGTTCCAAGGTCGATTCTTCACAACGGCATCTCGCAAGTAGGCTAACCAGCCAGCCTCCATCCGCTTTTTGACTTGATCAACATTGGTCCGCCCGATCAAGATCGCATCATAAACCTCCGCCATGTGAACGGCATGCTCATCGCTTGCTAGAAGCCGATCAACCAATGCCGATCGCTTTGAGCTGTTTGTTTGCGAAAGAAACTCGTCCAGCTCGCCCGTACGCGGCACGCGACCAACAAGATCGAGATGGATTCTTCGAGCAAACATCGAATCGTCGATGGGCTTCGCTGCTTCAACGGAGTTGACGCGATAGCCTTGCTCAAGTCCAAGATCGATGACGTGCGAGGCGTTTAGCCCAACTGGGATGGCTGACCCAACGTTGCTCGACGTCGAGTTCGTTATGGACAATCGCGTTGAGTTAGCGGACTCCTGAGCGTGTACGAACCCTTGATTGCCGGACATGACGGACAAAAGGACTAAATAAAATGCGGATCGAACCATAGTTTGGAAGGCGGGAGCGAATGCGGCGGGAGAGTCGGTGAAACCAACGAAGTCGATTATAGCTAACACAGAAGCCTTTGACCAATGCTGCCAACCACTGCGTAGCTATTTCAGCCCAATTTGGCGTTGGGACTTTTAGCCGTTGGTCGCTAGCCCGGGGTGTCAAACGTTTGGTATTGCAGGAACTTTCGAATGCGCAAATTTTGTTCCGTTGAGAACCCAGCGGCCTCGGACGCCGTCTCACTTTTGGACCTTTCGATTTCGCATTTTGTAGCGAAACTCGTCAAGAGTTTCGGTGGTTTACGCAATGCAGCCGAAAGTCTTGACGACTTTCGCTACAGAAAAGGGCTACCAAACATGGATGGGCTTGCACAGCTTCGCAGAAATTGGGACAGGTGAGCTCGTCGTGAAATTGTTAGATGAACTTAAGTAGACACTGGTGCTGAGGGAGGGTGAGGCCACCGCTGTAAACATGTTTCCAACGAGTTTACCTAAGTCATTCATTGCTCGGGAGGGTGAGGCTCCTGCCGAACCTTTGCACCGTTGGCTCGGCAGGAGCCTCGCCCTCCCTAAGGTTTCAATGGAATTGACTTTGCAAAGATGTTTACAGCGGTGGGGTGAGGCTCCTGCCGAACCGTGGCGTCGCAAGCTCTATCCTAGCACGACGCGCGATCGCGCAAGCTAGCGATTTTAACACTCAATTCACTAGCTTGCGCGTCGTGCTAGGCCTGTTGGCCTGCAGGTTTCTTCGACCCAACCAATGCTTCAAAAAGCGGCGATGCCATCAGAGTTGTGACAACTGCCATGATGACTAAGATCGCGAACAGCTCTTTGCTGATCACGCCACGTTGCAGTCCAATATTGATAATGATGAGCTCCATTAGCCCTCGAGCATTCATCAACGTTCCGATTCCTAGTGCTTCTCGATTCGGCAGGCCTGTCCAGCGGGCAGCGAGCCAGCAGGCGCCAAATTTCCCTGCTACGGCCGCTAGGAATACTAGTCCGCACATCGTCCATAGATAAGGCGTCTTGAGAAGTCCGATTTCCGTGTTGAGACCTGAGTACGTAAAAAAGAGCGGCAAAAGCAACGCAACGGCCAGCGGCTGAATTCTCACAATTAAGTCTCTTGCCATCACTCCTCGAGGGATGCATGATCCCATCACAAACGCACCGAACACAGCGTGCAATTGAATCTTGTCCGTGAACCAAGCGCCAAACGCCATCACAGCTAGCCCAATGACCAAACCGGTATCGCTCAGCGTTTCATCCGCTGCAATCATCCAATGTTTGCACCGATCCAGCAAAGGACGGACCAACGCGAACGCAACTAGGACAAACAAGAGACCACCACCGATGCTCCAAAAAGCTCCAGACATGTTCGAGTCAAAGCTTGCAAGAACCAACGCAAGCAAACACCAAGCCATGGCATCGTCAATCGCCCCTGCACCGATAGCGACGGTTCCCATCAACGTTCCGGCCAGCCCCTTAAAGTGAATGATGCGTGCCAACATCGGGAACGCAGTGATACACATCGAAGCCCCCAAGAACAGCATGGCTTCCGATTGCTTCGTTCTTTCAGGGAAGAGTTGCGTGTAGTGAAAGAAATACCATCCGAGCCCAGCCCCCAAAACGAAAGGGGCTATCATGCCTGCCAACGAAACCGCAAGCGAGCTCTTAAAATGGTTTCGGACAATGTCCACTCGAAACTCTAGCCCGACGATAAACATGTACAAAGCCAGCCCCAATTGTGAGGCCGGGAAAAGATAGCTCTGAGTATCTCGAGTCAGCTGCGTCTTGTCCCATGGAAAAAACATCTTTTGCAACTCTGGCAATAGGAGTCCAAACAAAGATGGACCGAGTAGTACACCTGCAATCATCTCAGCAACCACCTGGGGTTGCCCAAAATACTTCGCAATCATCCCGACGATACGACACGCAATAAGAATGACACCGATTTGAAAGAAAAACTGTACGGCTAAGTGAACGTTGCTGACCGGATTCATAGTTCAATGCTATTCGAGATTAGGACCATAACTTCTTTTCTTCCTCATGCGGCTTCCTGGCACTGCGAAGAAGCGATGCGAGCTGCTCGAGCTCCCGCGGACTCAAATGTCCAAGCTGTTTTTCATGACATTGCTTGAGGGGCAGGGCAATGTCGTTAAGCAAATCCAGTCCGTTTTTGGTTATGTTGATCAGGACCAGGCGTCGATTCTCAGCTGGACGAGTTCGCAAAATCAACGAACCAATTTCAAGCTTGTCCAACATACGCGTGATGTCAGGTGATTTTGAAATCATCCGATTCGCGATCGTGAGCGTTGGGACAGGTTCCGGATGATGGGCGGCAAGCAAACGCAACACGTTGTATTGCTGGGACGTAATAGAACGCGGTCCGAAGACCGCCTCTTCCAAAGCCCGCAAGCGATCGTAGGTTCGCCAAAGGTTGAGGTAAACCTCTTGCTCTAGCGAATCGAATTCGACCGTTTTGTTCGTTTTTTTCCCCATGACCGGAATATAGTTGTGCGAACGACTATTGTCCAGACAGCCTTTTGTGAACTCGCGGGATTGGATACTCTGTTAAACTACAAGGGCGAGTAGCAGCATAAATACTACCTTAGCACGAAGCGCAAGCTAGTGAATTGGATAGTTGATTCACTAGCTTGCGCGTCGTGCTTAGGCAGATGTCATCCTGCCGCTTCCTTCAGGATTTTTCCATGTCGAGCAGAGTTTCCGCACTTTCTAACATTCTTCGATCGCCGTTGCGGATTCTCACGCTCGTTTTGCTGTTGGTTTTTACGGCTGAAGTTGCCGTTATGCTGGTCTTGCCCTTCATTACACCCAATGTGATCGGTGAAGGTGTGCGTGCGGTCCTGGACGCTTTTCTTTTGACCATGGTGTGCGCCCCTGTTTTGTGGTGGGTGATTATTGGTCCGCTTCGCAGGATAGCAATTCAAGAACACCAGCGCAGCGAAACCATTGTTGCCAATGCGAGCGAGAGCATTCTGACCTTCGACCGCTTTGGTACGATCCTCTCCTGCAACCGCTCTACCTTGGAACTCTTTCAGGGCTCAGCCGAGCAGTTGATCGGCAACCCCATTCAGTCGATTATCCCGGACTTACCAGTTACCTTCGCGACCTTTCCATTGGCATTTCGATTGTCGGCGGTGCGATCGAATCGAGAATTTTTTCCTGTCCAAATTTCTGTGAGCGAGTATCCATCCGAATCGCAAAATGTCCGTATCGCAATCCTACGCGACCTCACTTGGTCCGAACGCGCAGAACAAGAGCGTCTAGAACGTGCGCGCGAGACCGAAGCCCTTCGCACGCAGCAAATGGCCACATTGGCTCAACTTGCAACAGGCGTTGCACACGAGATTCGCAATCCGCTCACTTCGATCAAAATGCTCATTCAAGTCAATCTTGCTTCCTTTGCCAAAACAGGTCTACCAACAGACGACTTGGAATTGGTCGAGCAAGAAATTCGCCGAATGGAGCGCTCTGTGAACAGCTTGTTAGACTACGCAAGACCGGAGAAAAGCGAATTCGCAGCCTTTTCAATTCAATCGGTTCTGCGCCGTACTTCGCAATTGGTTTCCGGCCGCTGCCAATCACAAAATGTCCAGCTGTCCATAAACGTTCCGACAGATTCGCTGACTCTGGTCGGAGACTCAGCACAGATCCAGCAGTTGCTCCTGAACCTTTCGCTCAATGCACTCGATGTTATGCCTGACGGCGGTAAGCTGGAAATAGCGGTGCTTCCCAAGGAATCTACCATAAGAATTGCGGTTCGCGATACGGGGCCAGGAATTGAAAGCAGTATGCTACCCCAGCTCTTTACTCCCTTCGCAACGACAAAACCCAATGGAGTCGGATTGGGGCTGGGTATCTGTCGTCGGATCGCAGAAGCACATCATGGCACCCTCTCGGGTACGAACTCACCGAACGGCGGTGCCGAGTTCCTTTTGACGTTGCCGATCGCATTGCCGGATACATCCATTATCACGAAAAAAAGCAATCTAGAGTGAGTATGCAAAGCTTATTAGTTATCGACGACGAAATTCCCATCCTGCGAGCCTTTGAAAGAGCGTTTGCAAACGAGTCGACGCTCGTGTTGACGGCAAAAACCGGCCTAGAAAGCGAACGCATTTTCCGTGAGAGCAAACCGGATGTGGTTGTCATCGATCTCAGTCTGCCCGATACCTCAGGCTTGGAATGCTTCAAGCGATTGCGAGAAATTGACCCGCGGGTTCCGTTTATTTTCATCACGGGCCATGGGACGGTCGAGACTGCCATCGAAGCTACAAAACTTGGCGCCTACGATTACTTGTTCAAGCCGTTGGAATTGGATGAGATGCGAGGATTGTTGGACAAGGCGTTTAGCTTAAGCCGAATGGTTCGCGTGCAACCTCGGTTGGCAGACGAGGAGGATACCGTTGAGGACGCCATCGTAGGGCGTTGCCGCGCAATGAAGGAAGTGTACAAATCCATCGGTCGTGTCGCATCCCAAAATCTAACTGTCTTGCTTTTGGGGGAAAGCGGGACTGGCAAAGAAGTTGTCGCGCAAGCAATCTACCACCACAGCACGCGATCCAAGGGACCGTTTCAAGCCATCAATTGCGCCGCCATTCCAGACGCGTTGCTGGAAAGTGAAATGTTTGGACACGAACGAGGAGCGTTTACGGACGCCCAGCGACAGCGAATTGGGAAGCTCGAGCAAGCCGATGGGGGGACGCTGTTTCTCGATGAAGTAGGGGACATGTCGCCGATGACTCAGGCGAAGCTCTTGCGAGTCCTCCAAGATCAAACATTCGAGCGTGTAGGAGGAAACACACCGATCAAAGTAAATGTTCGCATCATCGCTGCCACCAATCATGACCTGAAGAAACTGGTTTCAGAGGGGCTGTTTCGTTTGGACCTCTACTATCGCCTCAGCGTCGTGTCCATTCACTTGCCGCCGCTTCGAGAACGCGAGGATGATCTTCGCATTCTCGCGGAGTACTTTCTTCGCAAGAACAGCCACGAGTTCGGCAAAGATATTCGCACCCTTTCGGACGACACACTGAAGCTGCTAGAAGCCTACCACTGGCCGGGCAACGTACGCGAGCTCGAAAGCGTAATGAAGCAATCGTTGCTGACCGCGCGAGGCAACATCCTGTTGCCTGAATTTGTACCAACCCTGTCCGCTGAGGAGCCGCAGAGTGTCCTGGCAAAGGATACAGAAACGCTTTCAAAGAATTTCATCTCGGAACGCTTGGCTGCCGGCAGCGAAAACTTGTATGCGGAAGCGATCGCAACGGCAGAGCGGCAGATCTTCAGTCAAGTGCTAGCCCATACCGGTGGCAATCAACTCAAGGCCTCTGGAATCCTCGGGATATCGAGAGTCACGCTTCGCAGTAAACTGAAATCATTGGGAATCGAGGCAAGCCGATTTAGCGAAGGATGATTCAGATCGTAGCGAAAGGCGTCAAGACTTTCGGCTGCATTGCGTAAACCACCGAAACTCTTGACGAGTTTCGCTACAAAATGCGAAACAGCGTTGCGTTACACGGCCTAAAAATGCATCTACACGCTTCAAATCTCGAGAAGTAATTTTTGAAACGGGTCGTTACGGCACTCATTTCCCCGTAGGATTGACTTAGGACAGTCTGATCAACTATTATGTATTGGTTCGATGCCTCGAACTCCCGCCGCTCCACTGTGACTCCCAATCACTCCTACCCCACCTCTTGGCCTGAAACCCACACACCATGGCCAGTTTTCCAGAGTCCAATCCAGCAGAACCTAGTCGACCAAAAGCCAAGTTACAAACGCTCGGGTTTGAGATCTTCGTTGCCGTCTTGCTTCAGTGGACAGTCGTACCAGTTCTTTTTGCTGACGAACAGGGCGAGCCCGCGAGCTTCGTCAACGACGTTATTCCCCTTTTGACGAAGTCTGGTTGTAACTCAGGGGTATGCCATGCGAAAGCGGGTAATGGCCAAAACGGCTTCCGACTTTCACTGCTCGGCTTTGAACCCAAAGAAGATTTTGAGTACATGGTCAAGGATAGCCGCGGACGAAGGGTGTCGCTCGCCGATCCCGAGAGCAGCTTGTTGTTGGTTAAGGCAACTGCCAAGGTATCGCATGGTGGCGGAGCACGCTTCCAAGAGTCATCGGCCGAATACGCTGTGCTGCACGACTGGATTCGAAATGGAGCACGCTACGACGTTGATTCTGCTCCGAAACTGCTTTCGCTCGACGTGCAACCCAATCGAGCGACTCTCAAGCCTGGTACTCAACAGCAATTAAAAGTCATCGCGATGTATTCCAATCAGAGTCAACGCGACATCACCAAAACGGCTTTGTTCGAAACCAACGATAACGCGATGGCCGAAGTTACCGCGAATGGACTGGTAACCGTCCTGGATCTTCCTGGCAAAGTCGCCGTGATGGTTCGCTACCAAGGTATGGTGTCGGTGTTCAACGCTTCGGTCCCTCTCGGTGCTGCCATCGATTCACTCCCTCCGTCCAAAAACTTTGTCGATGATGCCGTCTTTGCCAATTTGAAGGAACTGGGGGTGCCTCCCTCGCCTTTATGCGACGACACAACGTTTCTCCGACGTGTCTCTTTGGATATCGCTGGTCGCTTGCCAACCGATGACGAACGAACGCGTTTCTTTGCCAGCCAAGAAAGCAACAAACGCGAACTCGCCATTGATCGTTTGCTTCGCAGTTCTGAGTACGCCGACTTCTTCGCAAACAAGTGGACTGCGATGCTTAAAAATCGTCGCGACGATGCCAGCGACATCACTTCGAATTTTGCTTTCCACGCGTGGGTTCGCGATAGCTTGCTCGCGAATAAACCTTACGATCAGATGGTTCGCGAACTGCTTGCCGCAACCGGAACGGTCATCGCAAATCCGCCCGTGGTTTGGTACAAGCGAGTGAAGGAACCGAAGCAACAAGTCGAAGACGTTGCACAACTTTTCCTCGGCGTCAGGATGCAGTGCGCTCAGTGCCACCATCATCCGTTTGAACGCTGGAGCCAAGACGACTACTACAGCTTCTCCGCGTTCTTCACCCAAGTTGGACGCAAACCAACCGCGACGCGCGGTGAAGACATGATCTTCCATAAGCGTGGGATGGCCGTCGCTACCAATGTCAAATCAGGAAATGTTCTCAAACCAGCGGCACTGGGAGACGCCATTCCCGCAATCGCTGCCGACGAAGATCCACGGCTCAAGCTTGCGGACTGGATGAGCACGCCCAACAATCCGTTCTTCGCAAAAGCGGTTGTGAATCGATACTGGAAACACTTCCTCCGTCGCGGGCTTGTGGAACCAGAAGATGACATTCGGGACACCAATCCACCCTCGAATCCTGAACTGCTAGCCGCGCTCGAAAAGCACTTCGTCGCATCCGGCTTCGATCTCAAAAGCCTAATCCGAGTGATCACCAGCTCGAATGCTTATCAACTCAGTTCTTCGCCAAACCAATACAACATCGCTGATCAGCAGAACTACTCGCGATATTATCCACGTCGAATGCAAGCGGAAGTGTTTCTCGACGCGATCGATGATTTGGCTGGCTCGCGGACTGAGTTTCCGAATCTTCCTAGCGGCACTCGTGCGATCGCCTTGCCGGACAATAGCTACAACAATGCCTCACCGTTTTTGAAGGTTTTTGGTCGACCTGAAAACGAAAGTGTTTGCGAATGCGAACGAATCCAATCCTCTAGCCTGGCTCAAAGCCTGCACTTGATCAATGCCAAAGACGTAAAGTCGAAGCTTGCGACGGGCAATGGCAGGGCGGATCGATTGTCAAAATCCGATAAATCAACAGAGGAGAATGTTCGAGAGCTTTACATGGTGGCCTTTTCGCGTGAGCCGCGATCCGAGGAATTGAAGACCAGTATTGAATTCCTGGCTGAGCCACGTGTTGATGCTGCGGGAAATGCAATCGATCCACAAAAAGCCAAACAAGAGAGTCTCCAGGACCTGATCTGGGCCCTGATCAATACCAAAGAGTTCCTCTTCAATCACTAGTATTTGAGCCCAAACATGTCGAACCATTTAATTACACTTACTGTATTTCCTCCCCCTCGCCCCGCGTCGGGGAGAGGGGGCCGGGGGGTGAGGAGTGGACTGACAAACATTTTTTCGTCGCCTCTGTCCAAGGATCTTGTTGCGAGGGAGGGTGAGGCTCCCGCCGAACCGTTGCATACTAGGCTCGGCAGGAGCCTCGCCCTTCCACAGAATTTAATCGCTAATGTGGTGAGCAAAATCTTTTGGACCATGCGTCTCGTTGTTGTTCTTGTCTTAACATCAACTCTCTCTGTCACTTCACTGGCTCAGTCCGTTTGTCTGCCACTTCCGCGTTTGCTAACAACCATGCCGATGGGTGGAACCATCGGATCGCAAGTGGAAATCACGATCACAGGGGAAAACATCGATGGGCCCGAGGCGTTGCTCTTTACGCATCCAGGACTCGCGGCGAAACCGAAGCTCGATGCAAACGGCAAAGCAGAGGTAAACAAGTACATCGTCACTATTGCCCCAGACACGCCGATCGGTATCCACGAAGCGAGATTGATGACGCGGCTTGGAATCTCCTCGTCCCGCGTCTTCTCCGTGGGTTCGCTTCCCGAGGTTTCTCAGAATGGACCGACAACGGCATTGGCCAAAGCGATGCAAATCCAATGCAATTCGATTTGCAATGCGGTCATGACCGATAAATCGATCGATCACTTTTCGTTCGATGCAAAGCTAGGGCATCGATACGTTGTCCACTGTGCTTCGCGCGGCGTCGATTCCAAGTTAGATGCTGTCCTCGTCATAGCGGATGCAGAAGGTCGCGATCTTGTCGTTGAACGGCGGGGCGGGACTTTGGACTTCACCGCCACGAACGAGGGCAAGCATATTCTGAAAATTCACGATCTTACCTTCAAGGGTGGCCCAGCTTATTTTTATCGTTTGACTTTGCTGGAGCTGCCAACGGGTGAAGCGATCCCAACCTTTCCGTCAACCAAGTCGGTCAGTTCGTTTTCCTGGCCTCCTGCAGGCTTAGAGCCCAATGCTGCGACGCAAGAAATCGAACCAAACCATTCGAATGCCATGGCACAAAAGATTACATTACCATGCGACATTGCAGGTGGTTTCTTCCCCGCTGCCGATGTCGACACCTTCGAGTTTCAGGCGACCAAAGGAGATGTGTGGTGGGTCGAAGTTGCCTCCGAGCGACTTGGTCGCCCCACTGATCCATCGGCAATCGTTCAGCATGTCACCGTCGATGCGGGTGTCGAAAAATTGACCGATGTGGCTGAATTTAGTGACATCGCTAGTCCTGTGAAACTATCATCGAATGGCTACGCATACGATGGCCCTCCTTACGATGGTGGTTCGCTCGACATCATTGGTAAGCTCGAAATCAAAGCGGATGGGCTGCACCGTATTCAACTGTCGGATCTGTTTGGTGGGACACGTAACGACGCTCGCAACGCCTATCGATTGATCATTCGCAAAGCTGCTCCGGACTTCGCATTAGCTGGCTGGGGACTCCATATGGAACTGCGAAATGGCGATCGCAACGCGCTGTCGAAACCGTTGGCTCTTCGCAACGGAATGACCGTTGCGCTGGAGATTGTAGCCGTACGACGCGATGGCTTTGACGGCGAGATTGAACTGATGATGGAGGGTTTGTCGGATGGTGTGACGGCGCAGGGACTGAAGATTCCTGCGGGAAAGACGCGCGGGATCATGCTGATTACGGCCGACGACAAAGCACCAAAGAGCTTGACCGACGTGACTTTTTACGGGAAGTCGGTTGTGGCTGGCGTTGAGATCAAACGGCCAGTGCAGATGGCAGCCATGGCTTGGCCGATAGTCGACTCGTGGGGCGAGATACCGAGTCCTCGGCTGGTAAAGGGGTTGCCCATTTCGGTGACGGGGGCTGAGTTCGCACCGATTTCGATTGCACCTAAGGAAAAGAAAGTTTGGGTTGCGACGGCTGGTCAGAAGCTGACGATTCCGTTGCAACATACTCGAAGATGTGAGTTTTCCGGTACTGTTCTGCAGCTTAAAACATCTGGCGTTGGTTTTGAAAACGTGCCACGTTTCGATGTTTCGCTCGCATCGGACAGTTCGGAAGCGACGTTGGACTTGGCTGCACTTAAGACGCCTCCTGGCGACTATCTTATTGCGTTCTATGGCAGTGCGGTTGCAAAATATCGAAGCGGCATAGCCGACAAAGAGAAGACACCGACCAGTGACACTGTGGAAATAGTTCTTTCCGAACCGATAGCAATCAGCGTAAAACCTGCGGAGGCAAAATGAGCGATCCCTTTCACGCTTCGTCCATCGTTCCATGTTCCGGACCCACCCTGTTTGGGTCACAGGATCGACGGGGCTTTATTCGCATGGGCTTGGCTGGTTTCGCAAGCCTTAGCTTACCGGAGCTGCTCAAACTGCAATCGGCTAACGCGCAGCAGCCAAGTAATAATGCCAAACCGAGTCGAGAAAAGACTGCAGTGATTATGGTTTGGAAGCCGGGCGGGTGTTCGCATCTCGATACGTATGATCCGAAACCGGACGTTAGCAGCGAGTACCGCGGTCCTTTTTCCACCATTGCAACGAAGGTTCCCGGTCTGAACTTCACGGAGCTGTTGCCGATGCAAGCTCGCATTGCCGACAAGCTGACCGTGTTGCGGTCGATGCGTCAAACTGCGGGAGGCCACCCGGCTGGATCGATGCAAATGTTGTCTGGCGATCCGGATACGCGCGACAAGCCGAAGCCAAAGTACCCGGATTGGATGGCGGTCACCAATTACCTTCGATCGCAGGGTGTGCAGCGAGCGAATCCGTTACCGCTTTACGCCGGTATCAATCCACCGCTTGAGTACAACGGGCCAGCTTACTTAGGAGACGCCTACTCGCCGTTTACCGTCAGCGGCGATCCGAATTCCCCGACGTTTTCTGTTCCGAATATCGGTTTGTCGGACCAAAACGAAGTTCGTCGATTAGATCGACGTTCAACTTTGCGACAGCGGCTGGATACGCTTGAACGGGCCTTCGATCGCCAAGGGGAGCTCGGCGCTCTCGACCAGTTTGAATCGCAAGCCATGACGCTGCTGACCAATCCCAAGACTCGCGAGGCTTTCGATTTGACGCGAGAAACAGATTCAACGCGAGATCGTTACGGACGGAACGCGTGGGGGCAGCAGTTGTTGATGGCACGTCGACTTGTCGAAGCTGGCGTGGAAGTGCTTACAACAAGTCTGAGTGGTCAGCTTTGTGGACGTGTAGGCAATTGGGATGACCATGCGGTGAACCATCACGTTTTCGACGCGATGCGATTTCGAGCACGGGCCTATGATCAAGCCGTATCGGCGTTGATCGAGGATATCTACGAACGCGGACTCGACAAACGTGTGCTTGTGGTGGTAACGGGCGAGTTCGGACGGACGCCAAAGATCGAGTATTCACCGAGCACGGGTGAAGGAAATGCAAGTGCACCGGCAGGCACAATGCAACCTGGTCGAGATCACTGGCCACGTGCTTTCTCCAACATTTGGGCGGGTGGCGGTATTCAAACGGGACGTGTTATCGGCGCAACCGATAAACGTGGCGAGGATACGATCGAGAGAACTTGTTCTGCTGGCGATTTTTTGGCAACGATTTATCACCATCTTGGTATCGATGCCGCGAATACACTCATCAAGGATTTTAACGGTCGGCCGACACCGGTTGTGGACCATGGTAAACCGATACCGGAGTTGATGGGTGGTTGAGGGCACTTTTAAACATAGCTCCAACAACCAGGGAGGGTGAGGCCACCGCTGTAAACATGTTTCCAACGAGTTTACCTAAGCAATTCGTTGCTCGGGAGGGTGAGTCTCCTGCCGAACCTTTGCACCGTTGGCTCGGCAGGAGCCTCGCCCTCCCTAAGGTTTTCAATGGAATTGACTTTGCAAAGATGTTTACCGCGGTGGGGTGAGGCTCCTGCCGAACCGTGGCGTCGCAAGCTCGGCAGGAGCCTCGCTCTCCCAAAGGGCTCATAGGCCTCTGGCCAGCTCAGCAATCCGTAATAGATCCCCGATGCCTTGGCCACAACGAAAAATCAGCAGTCAACGACATTGACCGCCAGGCCACCCAAAGATGTTTCTTTGTATTTCACTTGCATATCAACACCGGTTTGTCGCATCGTTTCGATGACGCGATCGAGCGAAACAAAATGCTTGCCGTCGCCGTAGAGCACGGCGAGTCTCGCTGCGTTGATTGCTTTGGTGGCCCCCATGGTATTTCTCTCGATACAAGGAACTTGCACAAGTCCAGCGATGGGATCGCATGTTAATCCGAGATTGTGTTCCATGCCGATTTCTGCTGCGTTTTCGATTTGCTCGACGGTTCCGCCCATGCAAGCGGCAAGTCCGCCAGCGGCCATGCTGCAAGCGACTCCAACTTCACCTTGGCACCCCATTTCGGCAGCGGACAGCGAAGCATTTCGTTTGTAAAGTAGTCCTATAGCTCCGGCAGTTTTCAGGAAACGATGGACACCGGCGCGATCTGCATTCGGATAAAAATGAACATAGTATGCCAACACCGCGGGAATGATCCCGGCAGCGCCGTTGGTTGGGGCGGTAACAACCCTACCCCCTGCCGCATTCTCTTCGTTGACCGCCAACGCGAATAGACTCACCCAGTCCAACTGTTGCAAAGGGTCGCTTGCGATAACGGCAATGGGCTTGGGGGCGGAAAGAAAATCACTCGGTGAAGTTCTATGTTTCGGATCGGATACAGATTGTACTAATTGCAACGACAGCTTGGCAAAGATGTGAGGCGCGCGTCGCGGCACACGCAAGGAGCCGGGCAAAATTCCGCTGGCCAAACAACCGCTATCGATGCACTTGCTCATGACAGCCCAAAGCCGATCCAACTGAGTATCGATCTCGTCTGCGGAGCGTTTCACGAGCTCATTGTGTTGTATCAACGACTCAATCGACAATTGGTTGCTCTTGCACATTTGCAAGAGTTCTTTTGAGCTTCGAAAGGGATAGGGAACCGGGATGGTTCCATCATGATCACTGGTCTGATCAGAGGGGGGAGGCGCCTGTTGGAATTGCTCTGCAAACTCCGATCTGGAGTAAACAAACCCACCGCCGGTTGAAAAGTATTGATCTTCGAAAAGGCATTCGTTTTCACTCGAAAAGGCTTTGAATTGAATTGCGTTAGGATGTTGTGGGAGAGATTCTTTGCGAAGCCAGAGAAGATCACTTTTTTCATCGAACGGAATCGAAAGGCGGTTGTTTAAATGCAACCGCTTCGAGGTCCTTACCGCGAGCGCTGTCGATTGAATGACTTCAGGTTCGGTACGGTCAGGCAAGCAACCGGAGAGCCCAACCAAAATCGCGATGTCCGTCGCGTGTCCAATTCCCGTCAATGCCAGCGAGCCATACAGTTCGACTTGAACGCGGGAAATGGATTTGGCATCGCCGAAGCTTTGAGACAACGTGTCGACGCAATCTTTACCGAATCGAAACGCGGCGATCATCGGTCCAACCGTGTGGGAGCTGGACGGCCCGACTCCGACTTTAAACAGATCGAAAATGCTGTACATTTAGGAGTCCTTCATGGTGTTTTCAAAAAACGGTCGCATCCTCATTGTATCGGAGCATCCATCGCCTGCGGTCGCTCTCCCCCAGAGGGCTACAAGGGGCGAGGGGAGCTTAGTTAAAAAGTTATGGGTAATGACAAGGCTAGCGCCCAACGGCTAATAGAGCGGCAAATCACATTGCGATGTGATCAGGCAACTGAGACATACTTCTTGAGCAAGTCCAGCGTTCGATCGATCTCTTTTGGCGTGTTGTAGTGCATGCATCCGAGTCGAACCATTCCGTCGGGTTCCGTTCCCAGCGCGAGTGTCAAAGGCAAGGCATAGTAGTTGCCATGCCAAGCGAACACGCCGTTTTCGCCGAGATACTGCGCGACTTCGATCGATTTTCGTCCGTCTACTTGAATGGAAACGGTTGGAGCACGCTCAGACATGCGATCGCTCTCGGTTATTCCAAATATTCGAATAGCAGGAATACCCGCTAGCCCTCGAATTAACTGCTCAACCAGTTGTGTTTCGTATTCTGAAATGGCCTCCATCGCATCCATTATGCGCAATCGTCGGTTCGAACCGTTGTCTACGATCGGAGATAGGGAGGCAATGTAATCCACCGCCGCGGCTGCGCCTGCAATGCATGCATGATTTTGAGTCCCCGTCATCCACTTGCCCGGCAATTTATCTGGAGCAGGTCTAAGTTTGTACGCTACCAAATCCTGCATTCGCTCAGTGCGACCATAGAGTACACCAATATGGGGGCCAAAAAATTTGTAGGCGGAACAAACCAAAAAATCACAATCCAACGCGGTCACATCAATCGAACGATGCGGAGCCAAATGAACCGCATCGACAAACAACTCAGCTCCGACAGCATGGACTCGGTTTGCAATCTCCCGAATCGGAGTTAGCGAACCGACTGCATTTGAAGCAGCCGTCACGGCAACGAGCCGCGTTCGCTCTGTTATGAGATCGCTGAGTGAGTCCAAGTCCAAGGTGGCATCGGAGGTGCGAACGCCGATTGTCTTGACCTCGACCCCAGCATCCTTTGCTGCCAACACCCAAGGGGTGAAATTGGCATCATGGTCGAGGCTCGATACCAGGATGCGATCACCTGGTTTCCATTCTTTGGCTAGCGCTCGTGAAAACTGGAGTGTCAATGAGGTCATATTTGGCCCGAACGCGATCGAATCGGGCGAAGATGCGCCCAAAAAATCTGCGAAAACACGATGGCTATGACTCATTTGTTCATCCACCTCGCGGCTTGTGACGAATCGACCCGAGCGATTGGCATTGTGGTGCAGCATGCTATTCGCAATACAATCGACCACGCGCTGCGGAACTTGCGTGCCAGCGGGACCATCGAGATAAACGGCGGGTATTCCGTTGATGCTTCGTGCAAGAGAAGGGAATTGTGACCGGATGGAATCGAGTTGATGTGCGATGCTGGTCATCGTCAAGTTGTTATCGCGGCCTTTCAAGCCGTAGAGTAAACACGTTGATGTCGGCTCGAAAAAGCCTTGGTCGCATATCCTACAATAATTTGAGAAACGCTCAGACGACTCAGTCCTGTGTCTCCGGAATTTTTCGAAGACGAGAGGCAATGTGCGAATTTTGCATGTTCTCTATTGCCGCCAAACTCTCCAAGTGACCCACTTGGTGCTACTCGTGCCGAAGGGCTTCGATCGGATTCATCTTTGCAGCCCGCATGGCTGGATAGATTCCGAAGACTAGTCCGACAGCCAACGAAATAAAGAACGCGCCAGGGATGCTTTCGGGAACGACGGCTGGTTGGACCGTCCGAACGACATCGGGGAGTCCCGCCATCTGTTTTTCGAACCAAAGATTGGCCAAAATTCTAGCCCCGTTTACGGCAGGACCGCAAAGGAGGCCGAATAGAATCCCCGATATCCCACCTGCCAAACTCAGTACACTGGTTTCAACCAAGAATTGGCGAATGATGTCTCGCCTCTTTGCGCCGAGAGCTCGACGAATACCAATCTCTCGCGTACGTTCTGTAACGGTAGCCAACATGATATTCATAATTCCAATACCGCCGACCAATAGCGATATCGCAGCGATCATTCCCATGAACACCATAAACATAGCTCTCGTTGTTCTGGCTTGTTCAAGCAATTCTAGTGGAACGACGACGGCGATGTCTTCCATTTTGCTGTGACTCGAAAGAGCATCTTCGACTAACTCGGCGGTTCTCTTTACGTCAGCAACTTCTCGAACTCGAAGAGTAATTTGATTGAGCTCGATACTTTCGCCCTCTCGAGAGCTTGCGCTGAAGCTCATCACTACGTCGCCGATTCGCTGCTGCAAAGTTTTGATCGGAATGTAGACGTCGTTCGAAAAATCTTGAGCAGCCATGGAGCCACCGATCGCCGCGGTCGCACTTTTCGGCTCTAGCACTCCAACGACCAAGTAAAAATTCTTGTTCTCGGGCATGTAGATACGCTGTCCGACGGGATCCTCGTAGGGAAACAATCGGTCGGCAACTTTAGCTGCGATCACACAGTGAGTGTCCATCGCAAAATTCTCGGCATCCGTAATGAAGTGACCAGAGCGGATTTTGAGTCGGGTAACGTCGGCATATTCAGGGGTACAACCAACTAGGCGTCCGTCGAGCTTGCGATCTTTGAATTGAAATTGGCGGCGCATTTCACGTATCGGCAAGGCGCTGCGAATCGTAGGTACCGTAGAGACGAGCAAGTCATAGTCTTCGCGGGTCAGGCCGTAGGGTGTTAAGCCAGTCGTTGCCATCTTCGCACTTGGCGGCTTGATCGTGCGGATCATGATCGTGTCCGCACCAAGACTTTCAATTTGCTTTTGGGCTTCATCGCCGATGCCTTTGCTGATGGCCAGTAGCCAGATGACGCTAGCGACGCCGATAAAGATACCGAGAACCGTCAACAACGAGCGGAGAGGGTGAAGCCAAAGGCTTTTGACACCAAGCTGAATAGTTCCAATCCAAAGACTCATTCTTCCACCGGCAAGTTTTCAAAAGCAAATTTAGCGGCAGCCTGTCGGACTTCCAGAGTGTTTTGGCGGTCCCATTGCAAGCGACCATCCTTGAGACGGACGACGCGTTTGGCCCGCTTGGAAACTTCATCTTCGTGTGTTACCAAGATGATCGTCTTGCCTTCGTTATTGAGCTTTTCGAAAAGTTGCAAAATCTCTTCTGCGGTTCGGGAATCGAGATTTCCGGTCGGTTCGTCAGCCAAGATAAAGAAGGGGTCGTTTACTAGGGAACGGGCGATCGCTACGCGTTGCTGCTGACCACCGCTGAGCTGGGTTGGACGGTGACCGAGACGTTCTCCTAATCCAACCAAGTGAGCGAGTTCGATGCTCTTTTCTTTTTGTTGCTTGGTTAGCGATTTGCCCTGATAGAACAAAGGAACCTGGATGTTTTCCACCACAGTTAGTTGTTGAATCAAATTGTAAGCTTGAAAGACGAAGCCGATTCTCTGTGATCGGATATCAGCAAGCTGATCGTCATTCATTTTGGCGGCGTCGTCGGTGCCGAGCCACAAACTGCCTGACGTAGGTTGGTCAAGACAGCCGAGCATATTGAGGAGCGTACTTTTCCATTGAGGAGCGTACTTTTCCCTGAGCCTGATGGACCCATGATTGCGACATAGTCACCTTCAGGAACATCAAACGTCACGCCACGCAGGGCACGTACCGTTTCACTTTTTAAGACATACTCCTTTTTTAAATCTGCGACGCGGCAAGCAAATCGTGTCGCTTGCGGTTTTTCTGCTGAGACCATTAGTTGGACGGCGCTCCTCGCGAAGCTCCACTACCGCCACCGCCGCCAGGTCCACCTCCGCCAGCACCGCCCGCAGCCATTCGCTTTTGAAATTGGGCAACCATTTCGGCTAGGTCGATGGAGCCATCCTTGTTCGTGTCGTAGTCTGCAAAGCTGTTTTTCATACGTTCGTTGTCGGCCACTTCAGCAGCACTAACCTTTCCGTCTCCATTGGTGTCCATGCGGCTAAGCATACCTGCAGCAGCCGATTCAGCATTCATGCCACCAGCACCGCCTGGAGGTCCGCCTGGAGGTCCACCGGCACCTCTTGCTTCTGGGCCGGATTTAGCCGCGCCCTTCGGTGATTCGGCGGCGATCTTGACGAGTTTCTCTCGATCGTCGACTTCTGCAATGACTGGAATTTCCATCTTGTCGAGATGGTTTCGAGGATCGAGAACAACCATGTCTTGAACATCTACGCCATCTACCACAGTCACGTATTTGTCGTTGGTCGCACCGATTTTGATTTCACGTGTATCCCATGCATTGCCGTTTTTGACCAAAGCAAAATGATGCTTCTTCGTTTCGTAAACCGCATGTACTGGCAACTGCACAGCATCGGCGATCTGCTCAACGAAAATCCGTACTTCGGCTGTCATGCCGGTTCGTATCTCTTGTGGTGGCTCAATGATCTGAACGATAACAACGTATTCTTTGACCGTTGGCCCCCACATGTTTCCTTGTTCGGCATACTTGTTTACTTTGATAACACGCCCGAGCAATTCGTCAGCCGCGGCACCCACGTTGATTTTGACAGGCATACCGTCTCGAATCAGAGTAATTCGAGACTCGTTAACTTTGGCTTTGACCTGCATGCGAGTTGGATCGGGAAGCAAAAAGATGGTTTGCTGTTCGCGAACGAGAGCACCTGCGGTCACGGTAAAATCAGAACCACCACGACTACCTTGTTTGTTAGCGTAAACAACTTGTCCATCTGCTGGTGCTACAACTGCGCAAGCTTTGATTTGGCCCTTAATCTCTTCGAGCTTTTCCTTTTCTTCGACAAGAGTGCTCTTGTCGGAATCCAGCTTGGCACGAGCTGTCTCGATATCGCTATTCAGTTGGACCAACATTTTTTCCTTGGTCAAGTTATCGAGAACACGAAGCTTTCCATTGGCTGAAACCAAATTGCTCTTTGCGTTGCTGAGTGCATACTGCTCCGATTCGATTTGGAGAGCCTTAAGGACTCCTTTCACGGCGAGTCGTTCTGCACTTTCAAGTGACAATTCGGCCTTGCGAAGTCCCTGTTCGGCAAGTGCAATCTCACTCAAAATCGCACTTCGCTCTGTGAGGTAAGTTCCCTCAAGATATTCTTGCTTTGCGATAGCTGCTTTGCTGACGGCGGCTTCGCTATTGATAACATTGGATTCAACCGTGCTAACGACGATTCGCTGATTTTTTACGTCTTGTTCGAGTGCCGATGAATCGAGCTGGCACAATTTATCCCCTTTTTTAACGTAAATTCCCTCGGCGACGAGTGACAGAATCGGGGTACCACTACCGCCGCGGCCTTTTACTTCGCACTTAACCTCGTTATTACTGCTGCTTTCAATTTCGCCTTGCTCCAAAACAATATGATCGAAAGGCCCACGTTGCACTTCATGCAAAATCGGCTCGTCTTTCGAAGCGGAGTAGATTCCAGAACCTTTTGATTGCCACCAAGCGTAGCCGCCTAGCCCGCAAGTAGCGAGCGCGACAATCAAGATCAAAATCGCCTTGGCTGACCCGCGTCGAGGAAGCGGAAGTCGAGGAAAATGGAGTGACATTTTATTAGCAGGGTTAATGGAGGGTGTCCAGCCGGTTGGAAAAGCCTGACCAGCGGGTTCGCATATTATCCATGACGATCAAACGCAATACTACAGTGAATTGCTAGATTGCGGCTCATTCGTTAGGAAGATTATGGCTGACCTAGTTTAAACACGGATCGCAGTCCAAAGTTTCGGGGGAATCGGAACATACTTACCCTCACAAAGAGGGGGTGGCGGTTTTCCTTCGGAAGTTACCCCGTATGGCACTGATCTTCGATCTTCCGCTCCGGGTTTTTTGTAGCGGCCGGCCCTAGCACGACGCGCAAGCTAGTGAATTGGATCGT
>JAPLNL010000126.1 GCA_026692905.1 Planctomycetota bacterium | reverse complement strand
GCCTAAGTCATTCATTGCTCGGGAGGGTGAGGCTCCTGCCGAACCTTTGGACCGTTGGCTCGGCAGGAGCCTCGCCCTCCCTTGGATAGTTCTAAGCACATCCGCATTTGTTTTTCGTATTAATTAGCCGGATGGGCGCTAGCCCCGGTTCTCGACGAATGTCGAGTGGAAAACCAGGGCTATCGCCCAACGGCTAAAGGTTTGTTTCGCTTGATGACTCATGCCCAAGTGCTTAGGTTAACCTGAAATGCCCGGTGCGACTAGACTTTAAGGCTTTGGCCAAGCTGCAATCGGGCTGCCGTCTGGGCCTTTTGCGTTTTGAGGCTTCGAACCACGTAGGCTCGCCACATAAACCGAAACCAAAACTGCGTCATTTGGATGCGCTAGTCGCTTGCCCCAAGCGGGCATTGCGCCTGCTCCAGCCCCCTCGTTGACGATCTTGAGGATGTCAGGCAGTTGCTTGATATGCTTGTAGCTTTCGTCGCAAAGATTGGGGCCAACGTTTCCGCCCCCTTCCGCTCCATGACACGATGCGCAATTTGCTTTGAATATCGAAGCTCCCACAGCAATCCATTTCTGCTTCTGCAAATACTCAACCATCGTGGGCTCATCGCCGACCAAGTCCCCAATCTCGATGTACTGTTTTCGCGTATTTTCATCCCTCGCGGCCTGAAACTGTTCCACCAACGTTGCTCCCGGCGCGCCGGAATGGAAACACAAGACATAGAGCGGTGCGATTGCAATAGTTCCAACAAACAACCACTTCCACCAAAGCGGAATAGGATTCGTGTATTCTTGAATTCCATCATAGTCGCTGGTCAACGCAGGAATCTTGTTTTGCATCTTGGTTACTTGAAGGTTTCGTTGAGATTGTTCTTTTTTGGTGCTGACCGCAAATGAGCGGTATTGGCTTTCTGTTCAAGACTCTTGCCGAGTGTGACCTCGCGCTGACATAGCGGCATCCAAATCCGTCAAGGCACCGGGGTTGCCACAACCGGACGGGAAAGATCCGTCCCCAATCTCTGGATGTATGCGATCAACGCAATCGCCGAAGTGTCTTTGATGAGTGTCCCTTTGTGCGCGACCGGGCCACCTTGCCCGATAATTTCCGATGCAATGACCTCGGCCTGCTTCTTCGCTTGATCCTCAAACTTGCTCTCAAGCGATTGACCGTCCTCTAATCTCATGTCGTACGGAGTCCCTAACTCAGACAAGACGGCAATCTTCTTACCAAGATCGCTAAACTTGAGCTTGCTCTCGTGCAGGAAGGAAAAGGCTGGCATCACGGTTTTCGGTGTCATCACCGGCGGGTTCTCTAGATGGCGCCAATGCCAAAAACTACTCTGCACACCGCCACCCTTGCGAGCCAAGTCTGGCCCGATTCGGCGATTGCCCCATTGGACAGGTCGGTCATAAGCGAACTCGCCCCCCTCACTAACCGCACCATACATCTGCGATTCGTGAACCAACGGTCTGACAGTTTGCGAATGGCAATTTTGACATCCCTGAGAAATATAGATATCGCGTCCTACCAACTCGAGCGGCGTATAGGGCTGCACCGATGCAATTTCTCGAACAGGACTCTTCAACGCAAGAATAGGAAACAACTGCATGAAACTCAGCAAGCAGATGGAACTCCCAATCAATAACAAAAACCGGACTGGCTGCCGTTCAAGCTTGCGATGCCATTCTAGCTTCGACCACAGATCAATCTTCAAGGCCAATTCCAATACGGGCTTGCCGACCAGCGTGCTTGAGATGGCTGGGGACTCCAGATCGTCGTTGCCCCTGCTCAATCCAGGCAGCGCGTTCGTCTCATTGCCAGATGCCCCTAAAATCAAAGCGGAAAGCACATTGATACCGAGGGTGAATAGTCCCAACAAGTAAACCGCGAACCCGAATACTCGCACCCACCAAAATGGCAACACCGCCTCAAGTGACTCGATGAATGAATACTGCAGTCTACCAAGCTCACTCAACTGGCTCCATTTTTGTGCTTGTACCGCCCCCCCTAAATAACCGGGAACCACAATCAGAAGCAAACCAACAGCAGCAAGCCAGAAGTGCAGTTGACTCAATCCAGAAAGGGCGTCTCGCATCGCATAAAGCCTTGGCAATAACCAATAGATCATTCCAAACGTCATGAACCCTATCCATCCTAGCTGGACAGCCTGAGAATGTGCAATCTCCCAATCGGTGTAGTGAACGATGGCCTCAAGCCCCTTCACGGACAGCAACGAACTCTCCAACGACGTGAAACCATAAATGACCAGCCCCACAATCATGAACCGCAATGCATAAAGTTCTTTCACCTTTTGCCATGAACCCGTTAAGGTGCAAAGTCCATTGACCACACCTGCCCAGCAAGGCATCCAGAGGATGATTCCGCAAAGCATCCCGAGAGTACTCGACCACTCAGGAATCGGCGTGTAGTGCAATTGCCTTGAACCACAACAAATCGTCAGTAAGACAATCGACCAAAAATGAACAATACTTAGCTTGTAGCTAAACAAAGGACGATCCACCGCCTTCGGAACGAAGTAATAGACGAACCCAAGAAAGGGAATCGTAACGAGAAACGATGCGATACCGTTCGTAAACCAGCTTTGCCGAATCGCGTCTTGAACTCCCGCGAAGAGCGATACTCTCTTCCAATCACCGATGGGGACTTCGATGCAATTGCAAACCAACAACAAACCAACGGTTAGGACAGAAGCCATGTAAAACCATAGACTCACATACAAATAGCGTTCACGGCGATTCAGGATCGTCATGACAATGTTGAGCCCAAAGAACAAAATCCAAGCGATCGCAAAACCAATTTCAATCGGCCAGGCAACGCCCAAGATCGCTCTCCCCTGAGTGTGCCCTTGCATCAACGCAATCGCTAACGCGACCGCTAACACTTGCCATACGATGAAATGCATAAACGCCAAAGCGCCGCTCCATAGCGGTACCTTGCAAAGCCTCTGTAAGCTGTAGTAGACACCCACAAAGACGGCATTGGCTGCAAATGCGAATAGAGTTAAATTCAATTGCAACGCATTGAATCGTGCGAAAGTAAAGTAGGGTTGCAGGTCGGTCCGCAAGTTCTCGAAAAGCGAAGGCTTCGAAAGCAAAAGGTTTGCCACCAAGCTGAGCGAAATCGATAGCACTCCCCACCCTACTGTGGCAATAAGAAAAAGTCGAACGACCGAGTCTCGGTAAGCAATGCGACCGGCGAGTGAATCCTTGACGGCCTCGGGGGTATTCGAAGTGATGTTTGAAAGCATTCGGCAGAATCGGATCAGAAGCAAATGTGAGTCGAAATGACTCGATCATTGTACCAAAGCTATTCGCAGCCCCCAAGTCGTTCTGCACCAGTAAGGCACATCAGACGGGCGGCAACCTGCCGTGCCCCAACCCGTCGCATAACCGGTGCCGCCGCGAGCACTCTAGCGCAAAAGGTTCCATTGCGTTTTGAGAAGCACTGACCGCGCTACCGTGTACACCGCCATCCCTATACATATTCCAGCGCAGTCTGCGAAAAAATCATTCCAATCGGCCGTTCGCCCCACTGGAATCTGAAGCAGTTCATCAATCGCAGCGTAGAGGACGCAAATCCCACCACCCGTGAGCGTGTTTCGATACATTTGCGATCGAATGGTGGGTAACGCCCAGCACATCAAGAATGCCAAGCCAGCAAATGCAAGAAGATGAAGCAGTTTGTCGCTTTGGTTTATTTTGCCTAAAAGTTGGTTGGGCGGGATGTGCGTCCCTATGAAAAGAAGCAACCAGTAAAAACCAAGAGCGACTATCGCAATTCGTAAACCGTTGATAGTCGCTCGCATTGGCTGCTTTTTGGCTGAAAGGTATCGATTAGTCCCACCACCATTGATCGGCGGCGAGGTCTGCAGGAGCAGAGCCTTTATCCCGTAGTGGATCAAGCTCATTTTCGACTTTTGTAGCCGATGGGTCTACTAATTTTCTGGCCGCGATGTGAACTCCGCCACCGATCGGAGTGACCAATTGCGAGTTCTTCCAGACGGCGTTGACCGCTGTTTCGACTTGGTTCACACTTGCAGCGGTGCTCACTCGAAGCTTGCTCTCGTCTGCGAATACCCCAAGTTTCCAACCCGACTTTTCGTAGAGATTACGATCCTGAATGAAAGCTGCGGCAACACTAACGTCAAACAAGTTTCTCATTTCGAAAAACACTGGAGTCACATCAGCAAGCTTATCGAACTTCTCGGTGAACTCTTTGGTGAAGCCTTTGCTAGCTTGATCACCTGAGCTACCTGTTTTGACACGGTCGCCGTTCTTTTCGACGGTTTCTTTTTCACCGCTTAGCTTGACTCCTCGCCCTTGCAAGTGCAACGCTGTGCCCGCTTCGTTGGTTGCCACCGAACTGTAATCCGCTTGGAAATACCAGCGCTGCAGGGCGTTGGCATTGGCTCCAGGCGAAGTGCGTTGAATCCAGCTTTGCATTGGAATGATTGGGTCTTGAAGCCCAATACCGATCAGCTTCATTCGGTAGTCTGCTTCAACGAGAACTTGAGCGAAGTGAGTGGTTTTCGGCACACCCTTGATCGTAATGGTTTGCAAACCAAGGGCATCTTTTGCACCGAGGGCGATCGTTCGTGCATCCACACCTTGCGGCATCTGGCCACCAAATTGCGCATAGTACTGCTTCATTCTCTTGAGCCCTTCGGCTGTGGGATCGATTGAGCAAGCGATCACGTTCACATGTTCGTCGTTATTTGCGAATGCCCTCAACGCGACCACGAGGTCCTCAAGTCTTAACGTTGGCCGACCGGTCGTCAGACCGACCAAGCGATTGTTGGTGTCGACATGCCATTGGTCTGCAGGACCCGCAAGAACGATATCCTTCGATTCTGGCATGTAAAAGACGTACTCGAGTCGGCTAAGTCCAGCGAGGCTCAAGACTTCATCGCTGAGCAAATCCCCTTGCTCAAGTTTTTTGGCGACGAAGGCTTCTAGACGATTGAGGGAGACTTTTCGCATGGGTGAAGTGCGAACAGAACCGCGTGGTTTGCTTTGAAGTGCAGCCTGGCGCTGTGTAAACGCGAGAGAGGGATCGATTTGCGTAACTCTCAAAACTCCAGCGGCATCAATATCGATACCAGCGACCCCGGAACCGCCCGTGTTGTTATTGCCACCGCCGCCGCCACCGCCGCCACCGCCACCGCCGCCACCACCTTGGTTTTGGAAAGCCAGACATGGTGCAGAGCAAATCGCGAAAGCAATTGCTAGGGTTAATAAAAACTTGGATAGGGTTTGTAGACGCATGCCAAAGTACCCTTGGGGTGCGAAGCAGATTGGGAAGTGAGAAGTCTAGCCGAGGAATTATTCTCGACGGCTATAGTGTAGGATAGTTGCCATCTGGGCGATTAGCAACAATTTGCGAGAAATGGGTGAAATACGTGAACTGCGAGCTCTGGTTATTAGGCCTATTTTTGCGATTTTTCCGGGTTTTGCTCAAGAACGCTTGACTGCAGCCGCTTGAAAGAAGTATTCCCTAACCACTGGGCTCGGAAACCGCCGGGTCAAAATTGGGAAATTCCAGGAATACGCAGTGCATCCGTTTCAAACCCGAAAAAACTGTTGGCTTGCCGTCTGCATCTGGCTTTTGGCAGCGCCGTCACTTTTGATCGGCCTAGCCACGGCCCAATCCCCCTATCCACCACCTCAGTATGGACAGGTTCCGCCGACGGGAGTGCCGACGGGAGTGCCGCCGACAGCTCCCTACCCGTACGGATATCCGCCCCCCACGACCTGGGATTTCAGCAGTCTTTTTGGCTATGGTCAAAGCACCGCTCCGGCTTACACCGGTTATCCTCCGGCTTACACCGGTTACCCTCCGGTTTACACAGGCTATCCGACGGCCCAGCAGTCGTTTCCAACGACCGTCTACCCCAATGCAGCCCCTAACGTCGTCTTTCCCGGAACCGGGAGCCCACAACCTTACAATTCGAACCCTTACAATTCGAACCCTTACAATGCGAACCCTTACGCAACCAATCCGTATCAACCTTACGGCTATCCGCAAACCAATCCCACTTTGAATAGCACGGCCAATGCTATCTCTAGTGGGACGAATCAAGTGGTTCGGCTTTGTCAGGGCCCACGCTTCCGACACACTTGGCTACCAGGGACAGATGACTTCGGTAGCCATACACCGACATCCTTGGAAATAAACGACACTGACGTTTCGCTCGTCTTTGCATGCCCTAACTTCTTGAATAGCACTCGACCACTTTTCATTATCCCATCCTACTCGCAGCACGAATGGGAGGGGCCAACTAAGCCGGGCTCGGACTTGCCAGGTGCCGCATTTAGCGCATTTTTGGACACCGGCTGGGAAACCAATCCTCAACAGACGGTGGGCGTAGAAAGCGGCCTCCGCTTCGGAGTATTCTCCGATTTCGATGCCGTTAGCGAGAAGAGCATTCGCATTCAAGTCAAAGCCCTTGCAAGATTACGACTGACTCCAACGGCAACTCTTCGCGCCGGTGTATTTTACTTGGATCGAAATAAAATCAAATTACTACCGGCCTTCGGGCTCTTGTGTATTCCGAACCAAGACACTCGCTTCGACCTTTTCTTTCCAGAACCTAAGCTCTCGCATTACGTTTCTACCCTTGGCCAATCGGATTTATGGTGGTACATGAGCGCGTACTACGGCGGCGGAGCATGGACCATCATGAATACCGATGGCACGATCGATGAAATCGACATCAACGACATTCGGGTCATGCTAGGTTTCGAATTTGGCAAGTCCGAACAAATACGCCAAGGCTACCGAAAAGGCTTCTTCGAGGCCGGCTACGCATTCAATCGCGAGTTGATTTACCGTGAACGCTACGATAACAGCCTCGTTCTTGACGACAGTCTCGTGTTTCGCGTTGGTTTTGCATACTAAGGCAAGCGGCAGCATCAATGCGATCTAACACAACACGCAGGGTAGTGGTGCGATTCTTAGTTAACGTGGGATAGGCGGCCAGCCTGTCGTTACTGCGGTTGACTGGTTGGAAGCCTATCCCACATCCTTAGACTCAAGTTTTTTAATCAAGGTCAATTAGTGAAAATGGCACCAGTGAAATGGCAAGCAGATTCACTAGCTTGCGCGTCGTGCTATGCCAACTACGGCGCTATCCTCGATATCGACTGGCGTGCCAACTCAGAGCAGAAGTAGTACGACGACACAAAATCGCCGCTTCGATGCATAATTCTGGAGAGTTTCAACAAAAACACTGTCGGGCAAACCAGCAAGCAAGTCCGTTGTGCTAATCTTGGGCAAAATGGAAAGCATTTCTTCGTTAGTCAGGCTCCTCACCCACTGATTTCGAGTCCCATGAAAACATATCTGACGACTCTGTTCCTCTTCGTTGCACTCGTGATCGCAAATGCACAATTCACAGCGGCCATCGAGCGACCGAATATCCTTTGGCTTACTAGCGAAGACCATGGGCCTGAAATGGGATGTTATGGCGACCCGTTAGCCCGGACACCTAACGTCGATGCCCTCGCTGCCAAAGGAATGATCTTCAAGCGTGCTTGGTCGGTTGCACCCGTCTGCGCACCAGCGCGTACTGCCATCATCTCAGGGATGTACCCGTCCAGTACTGGCAGTATCCACATGCGATCCATGGTCCCCATGCCAGATAACACCAAGATGTTTCCTGAATTGCTTCGAGCGTCAGGATACTACTGCACCAACAACAGCAAGACCGATTACAACTTGAAAGAGCCTGGCAAGGTATGGGATGAGTCCTCCAACAAAGCGCATTGGAAACACAGCACATCAGGCAAGCCGTTCTTCGCCGTCTTCAATTCAACCAAAAGTCATGAAAGCCAAATTCGAACTCGACCGCACACCGAGATCACCGACCCGTCCAAAGTGCGCGTGCCTGCCTATCATCCAGATACTTCTGAAGTTCGCAAAGATTGGGCTCAATATTACGATAAAGTGAGCGAAGCCGATGGCGATGCAGGCCGTCACTTAAAGGAGTTGGCTGCTGCAGGCCTAGCAGAAGACACCATCGTCTTCTACTACGGAGATCATGGAAGCGGAATGCCGAGAAGCAAGCGTTGGCCTTCGAACTCCGGACTGCATGTACCGATGGTGGTCTACTTTCCAAAGAAATGGGAACACTTGGCACCCGCTGAGTACAAAGCCGGTGGAAAGTCGGATCGAATGGTCAGTTTTGTCGACCTCGCCCCCACGGTGTTGAGCCTGGCAGGAATCAAGCCACCGGATTGGATCCAAGGAATCGCCTTTGCTGGTCCGTACCAAAACCAGCCACAACCGTTCCTCTTCGGGGGACGCGGCCGCATGGACGAACGCATGGATTTGGTTCGATCCGTTACCGATGGACGCTATATCTACGTTCGCAACTACATGCCGCATGTCTCGCAGGCCCAACGTGTGGCATATCAATTCGAAACGCCGACCACCCATGTTTGGCATGATTTATTCGTTGCGGGAAAAACGAATGAGGCGCAATCCATCTTCTGGAGAGTCCCCAAGGCATCGGAGGAATTATACGATCTCACCACCGACCGCGACGAAGTTCACAACTTGTTCGCGTCGCCCGACCATGCCGGCGTTTTAACATGCCTGAGGACCGCGCTGCGAGAACATATCTTGAAGGTGAACGACGTATGCTTCTTGTCTGAACGAGAAATGCACGCCCGATCCGCAAACACAGCCCCCTTCGATATGGCTCGCGATCCCTCGAAATACTCGCTTGCTAGAACTTTAGACGCTGCCGAACTCAGTTCAAGTTTAGACGCATCGGATTCATTGGTATTGGCCGCAAATCTTGTAGACAAGGACAGTCCGATCCGCTTTTGGGGAGCGATGGGGTTGTTGACGCGAGGCGCAGACGCTGTGAAGCCGAATAAAATTGTATTGCAAGCAGCGCTTTCCGATGACTGTCCCGATGTTCGCATCGTCGCGGCACAAGCTATCGCCATGCACTGTGATGGTGAGCTGCGAGAAATCGCCCTAAAGACACTCGGCGAACTTATCTCGCCGGAAAAGAACGGCGTCTTGACGTCGATGGCTGCCCTCGCTGCGGTCGAGGCGTTAGGTGAAATAGCAAGTTCATTGCATGGCCAAGTCGCAAGCCTCTCACCAGACGGCAAGGCCCCAGATAAACGCTACGATAGCTATGTCCCCAGATTGATCGAGAATATTGTTACCGCAAAATAGTAGCAGGCGCGCTCCGTCGTGCCGTCCGCTGAAGTGAATTGACAAAAGTTTTTTGTGAACAGCTCCTGGAACGTACTTGTTGCATTGCCCTTTAAGGCGAGCGGTAGGACAAAATGCACCACGAATCCAGCTACGGTAATTTTCATTCCGCCGCTCGACTAACCAACCGCCGACCATGAAAACAGTATTCATCATCGCTTTCTGCTTCATTCTCTCACTGCACGTGCAAGCTGGCTCGCACCCCAACATCGTCATCTTTTTGGCGGACGATGCTGGATGGGGGGACTATAGCCAATCGGGTAACCGACAAGTTAAAACCCCGAACATCGATTCAATTGCACAGACAGGTGTATCCTTGGATCGATTTTATGTTTGCCCAGTTTGCGCGCCGACGCGAGCTGAGTTTCTTACCGGTCGCTATCATTTGCGTGGCGGCGTACGGGGCGTTTCCACTGGTCAAGAGCGATTGGATCTGGACGAACGAACCATCGCCGACGCATTCAAGGCTGCGGGGTATGCGACCGGAGCTTTTGGCAAGTGGCACAACGGTAGCCAGTGGCCTTACCATCCCATGGCACGCGGCTTTGATGAGTATTTTGGCCATTCGGCTGGCCATTGGGGTGAGTACTTCGATGCCCCTTTAGAAGAGAACGGTCGCATGCTCCGAACGAAGGGATACATAGTCGATGTCTGTACCGACCGCGCTCTGGGCTTCATCGACAGGAACAAGGACAAACCCTTTCTTTGTTACATTCCATTTACTACACCGCATTCGCCTTGGGCCGCTCCCCCCGAAGATTGGCAGCGATTCAAGGATTTGCCGATCACCCAAACGGCGACCGATCCAACCAAAGAAGTCGCGCAGCAAACACGTTGTGCCCTCGCGATGATGGAAAACCAAGATCGAAACGTGGGCAGAGTTCTGTCGAAGCTAAAGGAACACAAAGTCGACGACAACACGATCGTACTTTACTTCTCCGACAATGGTCCAAACACATTGCGCTGGACCGGAGGGATGAAGGGCAAAAAGGGGACAACCGATGAAGGTGGCGTTCGTTCGGTTTGCTATTGGAGTTGGCCCGCGAAACTTCCGGCCGGTCATACCGTCACACAAATCTCCGGGGCCATCGATTTACTTCCCACCCTCATCTCCTTAACAGGTGTAACACGCGTCGGCGATAAACCGCTGGATGGTCTCGATCTCTCCCCACTCCTTTTCAAACAAACGACCAAGTGGAGCGATCGCATGATTTTTTCGACTTGGGCTGGTGCTGTAAGCGTCCGAACTCAAACGCATCGATTGGACAACAATGGAGAACTGTTTGATATGGTCAGGGATCCGGGACAAACGAAATCCATCCGTAAACAGGAGTCCGGAGTCGCAACGAATTTGTCTGAGGCGGTTAAACAATGGCGTAAAGAAATGCTTGCTGCGAACAAAAACGAGAATGCAGACAGTCTTGCCAAAGTCGCGAATGCCCTGAAGCCCAACGCTGTCGACCAAAGACCGATCCCGGTCGGATATCGAGAGTTTCCAATCACGATGCTTCCCGCCCGCGACGGAGAACCACGCGGCAATGTGCAACGAAGCAGCAACGCCCCGAATTGCTCGTACTTCGTGAACTGGACCAGCAAAGAGGACAGCATGGTTTGGCTGCTCGATGTTCATTCGGCGGGTCGCTACGAAGTTGACATCGACTACACCTGCAAGATTCCTGACGCTGGGGCCACGGTCGAACTGTCTTTTCACGAGGCACACTTGACCGGCAAGGTTGGACCGGGATGGGACCCGCCGTTGTACACAAATCAAGATACATTGCCCCGTCCGGATGGCGAAAGCCAAATGAAGGAGTTCGGTTCCCTGCGCCTTGGCGAAGTCGAATTGCCGGCGGGCCAAGGAGCGTTGACTCTAAGAGCCTTAGAAATTCCCGGCAAGTCCGTAATGGACGTGCGCAGGGTCACGCTCACGTTGTTACCATAGTATGCGCCCTGTCTCGATCTCTCTAGCGCGACGCGCAAGCTATTGAATCGAATGTCCTATTCACTAGCTTGCGCGTCGTGCTAAGGTAACACAAATGATAAAACGATTCCTTACTGCGGTGCTTTTTTTGTTCGGCTTACTCTGTTTTGAGCGAGGGGTAATCGCGGCCGAACAATCGAAACCGAATATGGTCGTGATTTTCATCGACGACTTAGGGTATGCGGACATTGGCCCGTTTGGCGCAACAAAGCAAAAGACCCCGAACTTGGATCGGATGGCCGCCGAGGGGATAAAACTGACTAGCTTTTATGCGGCACCTGTATGCTCTGTCTCACGAGCGCAGTTGCTGACCGGTTGTTACGGAGCAAGAGTATCGGTACCAGGCGTTTTTTTCCCCGGCAATGCGAATGGTTTGCACCCTGCGGAAACCACGGTCGCTGAACGATTGAGAGATCTAGGGTATGCAACGGCTTGCATTGGGAAATGGCATCTGGGAGACCAACCCGAGTTCCTTCCTACCAACCAAGGATTCGATCGCTACTTTGGCATTCCTTATTCGAATGATATGCGCAAAAAAGAACTGGGGGGAACCGAGCCGGTATGTCCGCTCCTGCGCAACGACAAGGTGATTGAGTTGCTGACGGATGAACAGCAGACCCGCATCGTCGAACGTTACACTGACGAAGCAACGGATTTTCTTCGAGAGAACAAGGATCGTCCTTTTTTCTTATACTTGCCGCACAATGCAGTGCACACACCGATTCACCCAGGCAAAGCTTTTCAGGGTAAATCGGCAAACGGTCGCTTTGGGGATTGGGTAGAAGAAATGGACTGGAGCGTCGGCCAAATCTTAGCGACGTTGAAAGAGCTAAGCCTTGACGAGAAAACACTTGTTCTCTTCACAAGCGATAACGGGCCGTGGTTGATTCGAGGGAGCGATGGAGGAAGTGCCCTGCCTCTTCGCGGCGGAAAGGGTAGCACTTGGGAGGGTGGAGTCCGAGTGCCCACGATCGCGCGATGGCCTGGCAAAATAAAATCAGGTACTGTTTGTGATGCCGTCGCAAGCACGATCGATTGGATGCCCACGGCTGTATCACTCGCGGGAGGCACTCTTCCTGATAAACCCATCATAGACGGGCGAGACATCTCACCATTGTTGTTTGGCAAAAGCGACGTTTCGCAACGCGAAGCTCACTACTATTTTTCAGGATATAAGCTTCAGGCTGTTCGAAAGGGACCGTGGAAATTAGCCATGGTGCCGCAACCAGATTCGGGCCAGAAAAATGACGCGGATGCGAAAACGAATCCTCGACTCTACAATCTCGAAAGGGAAATTGGTGAAGTCACGAATGTCGCGGATCGGCATCCTGATATCGTTCGCAATCTTCAATCGCTCGCCGAACAGATGAACTCCAAAATCGGCGGAGACCAGCCAACCGAGCGGCGTCCAGCAGGAGAAAGCAAAAATCCGAAAACGCTCTATCCCATGGAGCCCGACAAACCCAAAACGGATAACCCTTCGACCAAATCCTCACAGCCAAAAAAGCCAATCGATCTGACGAAACTAAAACCTGGCGATGCCGTATCAACAATCGATGCACCGCAAATCGGTAGCAGGCCATTTACCGTTGAATGCACGATCCAAACCAAGGCCCGCGATGGAATACTGATTGCGCACGGCGGAACTTCGGTGGGCTACGCGCTGCATCTCAAAGACGGCAACGTCATCTTTGCAATTCGCAATAAAAATGGAGTCGCACAAGTTGAGGCTGCACTTCCTAGTAACCCAAGCCCATGCACCATTGTTGCGTCCATCCACACCGATGGATCGTTGCGGCTTCAAGTTGCGGATCGAGCCGCAGTGACTGCAAAAGGTAGCGGGCTCATTCCAAGCCAACCCAAAGAAGACTTTTGTATTGGGCATGATAACGGTGCCTCTGTTGCGGAATACAGCGTCACAACCACGTTTCACGACATCGAAAAGATCCTTGTCGTAGTCCATTAGGCTCGTGCTATTTGACTTCGGTTCGATTAAGCTTTGCCGGATGAACACTCGACTCCTCCTTGCCCCAGCCGCTGCTTAATGAAACTCAAAACGCTCCCGGAAGACTTTCGGGTTGAAGAAATCACCAAGATCCGACCATCCAATGGTCCTTTTGGTTTGTATCGTCTCGACAAATGCGGTTTGGGCACCCCCGAAGCCATGCAGTACATTTTGCACAAATGGCAGCTGTCGCGCAAGGACCTCAGTTACGGAGGAATGAAGGATCGGCATGCCGATACGACTCAGTATTTGACAATCTTTCGGGGGCCACACTCGGGCCTGACGGACAAATCGTTCCAGTTGGGGTACCTCGGGCAGATCCCGCATCCGTATCATGCCAAGGATATTGCCGCCAATCGATTTGAAATCCGATTGCGCCGAATCGCAGCGGATCAGGTGCCATCGCTAACGGACCGTTGCAAGTTTATTCAGCAAATGGGAGTTGTAAACTACTTCGACGATCAGCGATTCGGTTCGATCGGTTTTTGTGGCGAGCTGATTGCCGTGCCATGGTGTTTGACTAACTACGAGCGTGCGCTTTATTTGTCGATGGCCGAACCCAACTTGCACGACCGGCCCAGAGAGAAAGAGCAGAAGCAGATTCTGCGCGACTATTGGGGCGATTGGATCAAGTGCAAAGCGATGTTGGATCGCTCGCATCGTCGCAGCATTGTGACGTATCTTTGCGATCACCCAACCGACTTCAAGCGTGCCGTGGCTTTGATCCGACAAGATCTGCGAGGTATCTATGTTTCGGCGTTTCAAAGCTGGGTTTGGAATAAATGGTTAAGCCAACTGATCATTGAGAATGCAGGGACAGCCACTCTGGATCGGCTTGATTCGCTATGTGGGCCGTTGGCGATTCCTGTTTCCAAGTTTGAGTGCACGATTGGTAACCGCAGTATTTACGATTTGGATTTGCCGTTGCCTTCGGCTCGGCAGCACGACTGGCCATCGGGAACGCTTGCGAGCTTAGAGGAGATACTACGTCCGCTGGAGATGGACGTTCGGCAGATGCGGTTAAAGTATCCGAGAGATACTTTTTTTTCCAAAGGGACGAGAGCAGCGTGGCTGACAGCACAGGATTTTGCGTTTGAATGGGAGGCCGATTCTCTCAACCCGAATTTTCAGTCGTTGAAACTGAGCTTTGTATTGCAACGAGGCGCCTATGCTACCATGGTGGTTCGGTATCTGTTTAACGAAGCGATTGCGACCGAGCCCGACGAAGACTTAGTCGACGAGGGGATACCGGAAGTTGCGGAAGTACCTGAGCCAAGTGACTATGGGTAAAACAACCTTAGCACGACGCGCAAGCTAGTGAATTTGTTATTCAATTCACTAGCACGACGCGCAAGCTAGTGAATTTGTTGTCCAATTCACTAGCACGACGCGCAAGCTAGTGAATTTGTTACTCAATTCACTAGCACGACGCGCAAGCTAGTGAATTTGTTATTCGGTTCACTAGCACGACGCGCAAGCTAGTGAATTTGTTATTCGGTTCACTAGCTCGCGCGTCGTGCTAAGTATTTTATAGAGCGAGACGGTGTCTTTTCCCGCTCGTTAGCCTATCATGAGCGGGATGTCTAATACGCTTTTTGTGTTCAATTGATTTGGAGCTTGTGATGAAACTGGTTCGATCATTTTTTGGGGCCCTTTTCACAGTCTTTCCGGTCTGCGTGTTGAGTCTTAATGGAGCGGCACAGGACTTCGAGATCCGGCTGATCGAAAATTCCAAAACGTTGAGTCAGGCGGTCGCTATCAACACTAATTTGGATGTGATTGGGACCCGAGAAGTGACCGAGGGGCCGATCACTTCGTTTCGCGGTTTTTTTCGAAGAGGTGATATCGACGTCGAATTTGGGCTACCGAAAACGTATACAAATTTGGAGCCGTGTGCGCTTAGTGAGAATGGCGTTGTGGCTGGATACGTCAGTCGCCAATCGGGATCGGACAAAAGCATGCTCGGGTTCGTTTGGGACAGCAGGACCCAAGCGATGCAGCTTCTCCAACCCCTGTCGACGGATACGATTTGCCAAGCACAAGATATAAGCGCTGATGGAAAAATCGTCTCTGGCTATTCGACAGGGAGCAATCCAGCGCGTACACGACCATGTGTCTGGGAACTCACTGAGGGTAGCACGGTTTTGGTCCCTCGCGAGTTGTCGTCGATTATTGTCAATAGTCCCTTCTTACAGGGTGGACGTGTCTTAATCAGCCCCGATGGGAAACGAGTGGCAGGTTGCATTGCAGAGGAACAGCTTTCGCCAATCGACTTCAATAGTTCCTTGTTTGTTTGGGAGCATGCAGACAATGGAGAATGGGTTCGTCGCAAAATTTCTGATGAGCAGCCAAAGCTTAAAGATATGAACAACGAAGGGACGGTAGTAGGTTCATTGAAGATCGAAGGCATATTGCGTGCTTGTGTGGTCAATTTCAAGGGCAAGATTACGCTCATCGATTTATTGCGTGGTGACGAATCGAACGAGGCTTATGGAATCACCAGCGATGGAATGGTCGTAGGCCTAAGCGATGATCCGACGGGTGGCGAGGGTGGACCGACCGCTTTTGTATTTAAGGATGGTGTGGTTTCGCCGTTGTTGATGTCAAAGAAAACCATCCATAGTGCCGCGCTAGGCATTTCGGAAAGCGGAGCGATTTGCGGTTACCTTGCGGAAGAAACCGATGGTGAAGACGGTGGAGCTTTTGGATTTATTCGGTTGCCAGGGGGGACATTGAAAGACAAGCCGAAAGTGGAGACGAAGGAACGCGCGAAGTAGTCTTAATGCGAGTCGTTTGTGTAGCGAAAGTCGTCAAGACTTTCGGCTGTGGCGCCGAGACGACTGAAACTCTTAACGAGTTTCGCTACAAATTGCTTCACAGCGTTGCAGAAACAAAAGCGTTGCCGAAATAGAAGAAAAGTACGCCTTCGGCTGACTGGTAAACGAGTAACCGTGAGGGTGGGCCTCACGGTTATAAGATGACACTTCTTTGGATCAAAGTGCTTTAGGGCGATATTCTCTATAAGCACTACGCCTTTTTAGCAGCATCGTAGCGTTTGGTAACTTCATTCCAATTGACTACATTCCAAAACGCGGCGATGTAATCAGGACGGCGGTTTTGGTACTTGAGGTAGTAAGCGTGTTCCCACACGTCCATGCCGAGGATTGGGGTCCCCTCGATGCCAGCAACAGCTTTTCCCATCAGCGGGCTATCTTGATTGGCGGTGGAGCCAATTTCTAGTTTGCCATGATTGACGACGAGCCATGCCCAGCCGCTTCCGAACCGAGTTGTTCCGGCAGCTCCGAATTTTTCCTTGAACGCGTCAAAGCTACCGAAGGTCGCTTCGATGTCAGCGAGCAAAGCACCGCTTGGTTTGCCGCCAGCGTTCCAGCCGATGATTTGCCAGAAGAACGAGTGGTTGACGTGTCCACCGGCGTTGTTCTGCACGGCTTTGCGTTTGTCGTCAGGTACAACACTCAAGTCCTTGATCAGCTCTTCGGCCGTTTTGGATTCCAGCGGCGTTCCCTCTACAGCTTTGTTCAGATTAGTGATGTAGGCTTGGTGGTGTTTGCCGTGGTGAATTTCCATCGTTTGGGTATCGATGTGAGGTTCCATTGCATCGGTCTTGTATGGCAATGGGGGCAATGTGTGAGCCATGTCGTTACTCCGGAGTTGAATTTGCGGCTGTATCTTAAAAAACGTTAACAGGTTGAATCGGTCTGCGCAGTTTCAAACCATCCACTGCGACCCAATAGTGTACGCGACCGGCGACCTTTCGCCAGTACCGGGACAAACCGGATTAGCAATCACTTCAGGATGTATTTTTGTAGCGGGAGGGCGCAGGCCACCGCTGTAAACATCTTTGCAAAGTCAATTCCGTTGAAAACCTTAGGGAGGGACATCTTTGCAAAGTCAATTCCGTTGAAAACCTTAGGGAGGGCGAGGCTCCTGCCGAGCCAACGGTGCAATGGTTCGGCAGGAGCCTCACCCTCCCGAGCAACGAATTGCTGAGGTAAACTCGTTGGAAACATGTTTACCGTGGGAGGGCGCAGGCCCTCCGGTTTCGCGGCAATTACTGGTCATTCACCGGACGGCTTGCGCCGTTCCGCCAATAACATGCCTGCGATTTGGGGTTAACCTTTTCTCCACGATTATCGCGGTCGTCTATCCCGGTCGTCGATTCCGCTCTAGGACGGAGTTGCTCTAGGACGGAGTTGTTGCAATGCGGGATAAAAAACGGTAGAGTTTTGCTGCATTGCGGTTGTATTTCTTCATTTCCTCACCTTCGTTGATCCTCAAAAATCATGGCCAGCGTCTTTATTCAGTCTGAACAGCGAACGATTGACAATCCTGCAGAAATCTCCGAGTTTCTCAAACCATTCGGTATTTGGTTTGAGCAATGGCAGGTAGCCGGCCGTCTCAGCCCGGATGCAACCGACCAAGACATCCTCACCGAATACGCCCCTGAAATCGAGCAAGTCAAACAAAAGGGGGGCTTCGTTACCGCTGACGTGATCAACGTCAAATCGGATACACCTAATTTGGACGCGATGCTTCAGAAGTTCAACAAGGAACATACTCATAGCGAAGACGAAGTCCGTTTTACCGTTTCCGGCAAAGGGATTTTTCACTTGGCTCCTGAGGGGGGCCCGGTGTTCGGAGTCACCGTCGAAAGCGGCGACATGATCAATGTTCCTCGCGGCACGAAGCACTGGTTTAACCTGTGCGACGATCGCCACATTCGCTGCATTCGGTTCTTTGAGGACACTTCCGGTTGGACGCCTCATTACGTCGAGCGAGGAGTGCACGAGGAGTATAGCCCCCGACCACCAAGCGAGTGGAATCGGTCATTCAGCCCTGAGCCGAGCTAGACTAATAGCACCGGAGGGCGAAGCATCCCTGCCGGTGGCTAACGCCGGCTAACGCCACCGGCAGGGATGTGTCGGCCTTTGGGCTTAGGATATGTAGCCCTCCGGTCTTTCAGTGCATAACCACAACCTAACTTAATATGACAATCGCCAAACTGGAAACTCGCTGTGTGCTCTTGGACATCGAAGGGACCATCTCGGACATTCGTTTTGTTTACGATGTGATGTTTCCCTACGCCAAGAACAACATGGATCGATTTTTGACCGAAAGCTGGGGTACACCTGCGGTTCAAGATGCAATTCGGACCGTTGCGAAGGATGCCGGAACGACTGGGATCGAGGATTGGCTCGGCCCCGATTGGAAAACCGGTCCTCGCATCGCAGGAGGGAAACTGAATGAGCACTTGCAACAGCTGATGGCCACGGACAGCAAGGCGACGGGACTAAAACTGCTGCAGGGAATGGTTTGGCAAAGTGGATTTGAAAGTGGAGCCCTACGAGCTGAATTGTTTGCAGATGTGTTGCCCGCTTTGGAACAATGGAAAGCTAGCGGTTTGGATTTGAGGATTTACTCGTCCGGAAGTGTTTTGGCGCAGCGCATGTTCTTCAAATACACGACACTTGGCGACCTAACCGATCTGTTTAGCGCTCATTATGATACGACCATCGGCACCAAACGCGATGCAGGAAGCTACAGCAGGATCGCCGCAGAATCCCAATACGATCCCGGTGAGATCGTTTTTGTGACAGATGTGCATGCCGAATTGATTGCAGCCAACCAAGCTGGCATGCAGGTTGTAGCGAGCGTTCGACCGAACAATATCCCCCTGCCTGCGGAGTTTACCGGTCTTACCATCACGAGCTTTTCACAACTTGAATTCTAGGCTCTCATTCGCTTGCCTGACACTTAGACATTGTTAGTATTACAACGCACAGGGAGCAGCTCTTAGGTGGAGCTTGCGGGTTAGGAAGATTAGAAAGCCCAGTACAACCCATTTCCACCTTTTTGCTTGCTTCTTTCCAAGATGGAACGGCGGTTGCTCTGTAGAGCACTCTAGATAGCCAGACGACTGTGCAAGGATCGTGACGGAAACGATGATCCAATAATCAAAGGCTATCGCCGAACGCGAATCAAAATGTTTGCGATCGGACGGGTGCCATGGAGGGGGATAGTTAAGATGAAGACTTTAATTTCTTTTGTCCGTTTAGGTGTTTTTTTGATCGCAGTTTCATTGAACTGCTTTTCGGTCGGCTTGGGGCAAGTCGCATTCGATGTAAATCAGATGGCACCCGCTCGAGACTCCAATTCGATCGGCCTGATGAGACAGTTACCGAACTCGCGCATGGTGGATGTGCAGTTGGATGTGTCGGCCTTGTTTACTCCTGGCGACACAGCGGTGGTAACCGAATATACCGTCCGAATTGTCAGCCGACACGAGGATGTCCAAGTCGCTGATTTTTCGCCACGCACAGAATTGCAAAGTGATGTGTTTGGTCCGATGCAGATCAGCCAGGAGGGGGATCGAGTGAGAGAAGCGGCCATCCGCGGCGTGGGAGGATACCCAGGCGTTGGTTCCGCTCAAGGATATGCTTACTACCACGACAACTCGCATGAAACAGTTCACTATGCCAAGAAGCCTTCGATGGAACTTGTGAACGCTGCCGGTACACTTGAGCGTCGCCGAGGTGTGTACTTCAAAGTCAAGCAGTCATCGCAAACAACGCTTGAGGGGGCTCGGCCATTTCGTATCGTCTTCGAAGTACCCAATTCCTGGCGAGCTGACTTATTGGATGTCACCATTGAAGCGGCTGGCTTGGAAAACCCTCACTCCAAGCGTCCACGCGTTTTGTCCACACAACAATTCGTCGTGGCCTTGTACCAGGAGTATGATGAAAATGCAGCCAACACAGCTACCCGCTATGTTCGTCAGCAGGAGAACCTAAGGCAGTTCGCGAAGACATTTGCCCGGGACATTGAACAACGCAGTTACCCAACACCGATACACAAGCTTGGCGCGAAACTTGATATGTACGAGCCATCGATTCCTCAGCAATGGCTCGAGTCGTTGGTTTACCATCAAGGCGTCGCCTACAACATGACCAAGTTTTCGCATTTACCCGTGGACGTCCGAGTAGCGATCATGAACTACCTTGATCAGAAGCACCTAATGGAGTCACTGTCCGGAACCATTGGGAACGCTTCGATGGTCTCGCGAGGCATCTCGCAGGACTTTGTGCGAAGGTAGACGAGCCTCGTTGCGCCGCTTCCTTCGCACGACGCGCAAGCTACTGATTCGGCATCCATTCTTAGAACGGCGCGCAAGATTGCGAGTCTTGCCAGGCATATCGCAACCCACCGCTCGCCTAACCGCGGAGCGGTGGCATTTTATAGCCACGGATGAAATCCGTGGTCTACCTAGATGGCTTGCCTGAGATTCGCGAAGCGACGGCATTCACACGGATGCTACTTGGCCAGATGGTCAATCAAGCTGCGAATGGCCATCCCGCCGGTCAAGTTGGACACGTTCTTGAATCCACTGCTTCGTAGCCAAGATGCTGCGACGTGAGCGCGTTTACCTGAATGGCAAACCACTACCGTCGCACGTTCCGGGTCCAACTCGCTGATATGCGGCGGGAAATCATCCACCTCGATTGCGATTGCACCTGGAAGAGGTAGCTTTTCCCGTTCGGAAGCAGTGCGCACGTCCACGATTTGCATTCCTGTCAGGTCTGCATTGGGTAGCGCCAAGACGGGCGTTCCATTGAGATCATTGCATGCAGCAAAGGCAGCCATGTGAATCGGGTCCTTCGCGCTTCCATAGGGAGGCGCATAAGCAAGATCCAATTGAGCCAACTGAAATACGGTACCGCCGAAGTGCAATGCTGTTGCCAAAATGTCGATTCGCTTGTCGACGCCGTCGCCTCCGACAGCTTGGGCTCCTAGGAGCTTGCCATCCTTTGGCGAATACAGAATCTTGAGTTGCATGGATTCCGAACCGGGAAAGTACGATGCATGGTGGGCCGCTTGAATAATGGCGGTTCGAAACTCGATTCCGTTGGCTGCCAAGGCTCGTTCATTGAGGCCAGTGCAAGCCGCAGTAAGATCGAAAACTCGGACGATCGAGGTACCGAGTACCGGCCCCATAACTTCGCTGTGGCCAGTCGCGGCGTGCTTTCCAGCAATTCTGCCTGATCGATTGGCCGGACCGGCGAGTGGGTTTAGCCCGCGTTTGCCAGTCACCCCGTTTCGATATTCTACGATATCCCCGACGGCATAGATGTTTGGGTCAGACGTTTGCATCACGTCGTTGACATCAATGCCGCCTTCATTGCCTAGATTCAGGCCGCATTCGGAAGCCAGCTGCGTTCGAGGCCTGACGCCTGCACCGACAATGAGCAAATCAAGAGGGAGAGTGCGACCATCCTTGAGCGTGGCCGATACGGCGATCCCGTTTTCTTGCTTGAGCGAAACGATGGGATTTCCAAGCTCCAAATCGACGGACTTCGACGCGATATGGTTTTCAACCATTTTGGCGAAGACGCGATCCAAGCGAGTCAAGATCTGGGGATTTCTTTCAACAAGCGTCACGTGCACACCGCGGCGGTGTAGTTGCTCGACCACCTCCAGGCCAACGAATCCGCCACCGATGACCACGGCATTCGTGACGGCCCCGCCTGCGAGCTTGGCCAAAATGCCATCCATGTCGGCAAGGGTCCACAAGTGGAAAGCATTTGCTGGCATTGGGACGCAATAGTCAGGGACGTTGGGTTCCGCTCCCGTCGCCAAGATCAATCGGTCGTAGGGAAGCGTCGTCGCAACTCCACTCACTCGATCCAAGATATGCACCCATTTTTCGACTCGGTCGATTTTGACAGCTTCGCAATCCGTTTTGACGTGAATGCGGAACCGATTCCAAAACAACTCTTTTTTTGCGACGATCAAACTTTGGCGTTTCTCAATTTCGCCACCGACATGGTAGGGCAACCCGCAGTTTGCAAAAGAAACGACCGAATTGCGTTCGAGCAAAGTGATGTCCGCCATGGCGTTCACACGCCGTGCGCGCGTCGCAGCGGATGCTCCGCCCGCAACGCCACCAACAACAACGATACGTAACGGTTTATTCGACTCGTCCAATTTCGGAAACCTTGTTAGGGAGGAAAATTTGAAACAGGCAGAGTATAGCGAAAGTCGCAGCAAACGCCTCAGCTGTCACGTAGCAAAACGCTGCTTGCAGCGGGCGGTTCTACAATTTTTCGAACTTGTTAGACAAATCGGTCGGTTTCGCGCATCCTGTACCTTTGTCATGAGCGCACTACCCACCTTTTCTGATCGAGTTAGGGAAAATGCCCAATGCATCGCGGAAAGCGGTGCTGCGGCGTTGTCGGGGCTGTACGATTTGACCTCCATGCGTTTGGTGCGATTTTCGGTCACGATCACTCGCAACCAACATGACGCTGAGGATGCTGTGCAAGCCGTGCTTGTTCGTGTCGCGGGCAGCCCCAACCTACTCAGTCGCGCGTCGAGTCCATGGTCCTATTTGCTTCAGATGGTTCGAAACGAGTCGCTGGTTATTCTTCGCAAGAAGCGTCGCGGTACAACCGTCAGCGATCTTACCGACCTCCTGACTCGCCGAACTGTCGACGAAATAGAAAAAGAAGAGTCCTACCGCGCGATTTGGTTGGCCATTCGAACCTTGCCTATTGATCAACGCGAAGTGGTAGTTCTTAAAATTTGGGAGGAGATGACGTTCCTCCAGATTTCAGAAGTGTTGGCGATTCCCCCTGCAACGGCTGCGAGTCGATATCGATATGCGATGCAGAAATTAGCTATCGAGCTTCGAGCGCAGTCGGTGGAGGTGACGCATGAGTAACCCATTTACCCAAGATGGCGACTTTGATGAGGACACCAGCTTCGATGAAGCGGGGGTATCACCTGAGTTCCTGAAGCTGCTCGAAGCCTCCGTGCTCGAAGCGGGCAAATACGTTGTGCCTTCCGATGACTTGCGGCCGCACACGCTCGAGGCTGCTCGCGAATTGGATACGGACAGAAAAGAGACGTATTCGCTCACTAGGATAGCTATTGCCTTTGCTGTTTGTGGCTTTCTCAGCCTGCCGGTTTTTAGCCGGGTGGCATCTTGGCGTGATAGGGTTTCTGCCCCAAATTCGCTGCGAATGTTCGAGGCGGCGCAGAAAAAGAACATGGGGTTGGACTGGGGATTGTTTGAAGCGTTTAGCGAAGCGAGACAACGTCAGGCTTTGCAGTTTGGTAAGCCAAGCCCAAAAAATAAACTGGAATAAATCGCGACGCTTAGATAAAACGAGCACTTTGGCGCATCTATTTGTTTAGTAAGTGCAACTGACTTTTGCACGCTATAGAGTCCTTCACGCAGGCAATCTATTACTCGGGAGGGCGAGGCTCCTGCCGAGCCAACGGTGCAAAGGTTTGGCAGGAGCCTCACCCTCCCGAGCAATGAATGACTTAGGTAAACTCGTTGGAAACATGTTTTCAGGGGTGGCCTCGCCCTCCCTTAACAAATGTTTCACCGCCGCCGCGAATACAGTTCCGGCCAATTTTTAATTCCCCCGATAGTCTTGTTTCGAAGTGCTTGACATGAACGACCGTGCGAATTGCGATCCGAATCTCGACGATGTGCTGGCCTTCAACCAGACATTGCTCAACCTAGAACGCACCGGTATTCCGATCGGAATCGGCGATTCGGATACAGCACTATCTCTGCAGTCCAAGATCGATTTGATCGATTCCAAAGTCGCAGTGGCGGTCGCACGTGGTAGCTCCGTACGGCAAATCCTAGAATCGAATGACGAATTGCCGGCACAGTATCGGTCTGCTTTGTCCCTATGGTTGCTTTGTGACCATTCCCCGGAAGCACTAGCCGCTCTTAGTGACCAAGCTAGCGAACGACGCGACATGGAGAAAGCGTTGAGCTATAGCCTCCTGCAGCCCATTATCATCCTTGGGCTTGTCTATCTCGGCTTCCTCTATCTGGTCTTCGGCGTTCGCCCAAAACTGGAATCGATCGCATCGCAGATTGGGGCTGAGCCCGGCATTGGATTATGGTTTTTGCAGACGGCAAAAAGCAACGCATGGGTTTGGGCCATTGCTGTTCCTTTGTGCGTAGCCTTGTCCGTTGCGATATGGGCTCGTAATAAATCGGGATGGAGCTTGGGGTACATGCCAGGACGCCGGAGGATTGCCGACGCGATTGAAAACGCGAACAAGGCTCGTGGGATGCGACGTTTGCTCGAAAACGAGAGCTCAAAAGAGGGATCGATCCAACCGAACAAAGCTACCGGTCTATTGAAATGGGCGTTGACTGAGGAGTTCAGCCGCGAAGAGAAAATGGGGGCCTTGAGTGCGTCTGCGATAACCTACCAGAGAATTGCTGAGACTCGAACGGAACAAATGCGAGCTTGGCTTCCGACCTTGGTTGGCGCCAGCGTGGGCGGCTTGCTCGTTTTGGCCTTCGGTCTCAGTCTGTTCGCGCCAATGATCGAACTCCTCACTGCACTAACCCGTCCGTAAGGAGAAACAGCTATGAGAGACAATGCTCGTCCCGAGTTCTATGATCGCATTGACGAGGCCTTGGAAAATCGGGGCCAACTCGCCACGGCGATGGAAGCCATCGCGTCGGAAATCAATCCGCAAAACCGTCCGCGTGAAATAACGCAGTTGCTTACCCTTCTTCGCAGTTCAATCCAGGCGGAACAAATGGTTCAAGATGGCGTCAACGCCGCTTTTCTGCCGCTGATTTTACGAGGTTGCCCGCGCGGCGATGCGTTGGATTTAAACCAGATTGTTGGCGATGCTACCTTTGCCGAGGAAGCGAGAAAAAGTCGGTGGCGCGGCATTGTGTACCCGTTATTCGTCATCGCGATTGCGCTTCTCATTTTCGTACTACTGGCGGTTACGGTACTGCCCACATTTCAAAAGATGTTTTCCGAGTTTGAGCTCAAGCTACCTTTTGCAACACGAATCTTGCTGAGGTTCAGCAATTTGATTTGTGATGGTCCAGTCTCTTTCTGCCTGTTGCTTTTAGGAGTTGGGCTTGCCGGATTGGGGTTGCGAAAGCTGATCACATTGATCTATCCCTACTTGGAGGCTGGCGGTTCTATTGGACCTTTCTTTAGCGGTAACACAAACAGCGTCAGGGCGATGGGAAGATTTGCATCGACACTGGCGGAACTGCTTTGCATTGGCACGCCTTTGGATCAAGCGATTTCGATCGCTGGGCGGGCCAGTCAGAATCTTCGGATCAAAATGGCGTCCGATCATATGGCCGTCGACATTGGAACAACGGGCAAATTTCAAGCGGACTCGATCGTCGCGCACAACTTTCCTCTTCTGGTGCGCAGAGCTTTGGAGGCCGCCCCAAATGGAACCCCTTCGATCCCGCTTCTTAGGCAGATATCAACACTTTACTTAGAGCGAGTTCGACATCGATTCGATTGGGCAGCAGGGCTTTTTGCACCGTTAGCAATTGTCGGCGTCGGGTTGCTCGTCGCATTCATCGTCGTTTCGCTTTTTATGCCACTCATTTCATTGATCACATCGCTTAGCGGTTAGAAAGGAACACGACCCATGTTGGATAGTTGGATGGCAAGCCTGAAAAAAATCCTTTATAGTCCTATTTCGATCCCCTTTGCTGGTCCGCTGCTTCCGTTCTGGCGGCGGAAAGGACCCAAGTGGTACTCGTCGAGTTGGTGGCCCGGAGAGACGCTCTGTGCCATGCAATACTCGTTGATCGGGCTCCTCGCCGTAGCGCATTCGGAACGGCTCGAGCCTAGGCCGCTCATCGAAGCGTTGGCCAGCGAGCATCGTGGTCGCTATAAGCGCCGATTAAAGTTGCTAGCCAAACGAATGGATTCTAATTCTAGCCTCATCGCAGCGTTGGAAAAGACTCCGGATATCCTAAGTGAAAGCGCGGTTCTTGCGATTCGCTTTGGTAGTCAATCCGGCACGCTTTCCCAAACCTATGCACAGTTGCTTGAAACCGAAAAGCAGCACATCGACGCTTCGAAAACATCGCGACGCGAAACGAAGGCCTATCTCATGGCCTTCGGCCTTGCAGCACTTGTCTTGCTCCCTCTTTTAATGATTTTTGTCGTCCCAACGCTTCAGAAATTAGCGGAGGAATACGGGATGAAAAATCAGTTCATCACCACACTACAGGGATGTTGGGCAAAGTTGACGGATCATATCCTTTTGGTCGCGGCGGGGGTTTTCGGATTGGGGTGGCTGGCTCGGTCCTCCCGTTCGAAGAGGTTTTTCCGGCGACAAATTGCGGACAAGCTATTTCGCTCGAATTCGCTTTCCCGAACCGCACAACTCTTTCGCATGCTTTCGATCAACGTTGCAGCTGGAAGACCATTGGCTGGTTCACTTTCGACGTTAGCCAAATACCACTTCGATCCCAAGCTGCGACAACGATTGTTGCTGGCGAGAAACGAAGTCGAGCAAGGCGTTCCTGCATGGTCCAGCTTAGTGGATGCCAAACTGATTTCAGTAGCTGAACACGATGCATTGAACGGTGTGAGCGATAGCCGCGTTCAAGCCTGGATGATTCATCGTATGGCCAGCGTAAAGCAGGCAAACGCCAATCAAAGCGATTGGATGCAATCGGCATTGATTCAACCTTTATCCATTCTGCTCGTTGCAACCGGCGTCCTGTGGATCTGTTACTCGTTCTTTAGCTTCATTACCAACTTGATTCATTCTTTAGCAGTTTAGTGGCTCAAAATGTCAAAACCAAAACATAAAATACGACGAGGGCTGACGGTCACCGAAGTCGTCGTTGCGGCAACCCTCGTCGTTAGCATGATCGGGTTGTTTGCTCCGATGAGCGTTCGAATCGGTCGAGTCTGGCAAAGCACCCGACAATATCGCCTAGCATTCAATGAATTGGCAAATCAAATGGAAAGACTCACTAGCTTGAGTCCGGCCGAGTGCAAAGAGGCTCTGTCAAGTCTGGCGCTGCCGACGCGAGTTTCCGATGCGTTGCCAGGCTCGCAGCTTCTCGGCGAAGTTATCCGCGATCAGGACGGAACGCGATTGAAGTTGAGTTTGAATTGGGAACGCGGAGCAGCATCCGAGCCGGTATCGCTAACTGGCTGGTTTGATTTCACCGTTCTCGATTTCACCGTTCTCGATGCCACCGTTGCCGATTCCACCGTTGCCGATTCCACCGTTGCCGATTCCACCGTTGCCGATTCCACCGTTGCCGATTCCACCGTTGCCGATTCCACCGTTGCCGAACCTTCCACTCCTGCAGCTTCAATACCAGCCAGGCGGACAATTGAAACAGCGGGGCCATCAACATGATTCAACGCCGCGGTTCAACGCTGATTGAGTTGGTGCTAAGCATGATGGCAGGGAGTGGTGTCATGCTACTTGGGATTAGTTTGGTTCATCAAGCCATGACGCTTTCCGAAAAATCGAGCAATCGAGCAGACAACTATCGAACGATCGATCAGCTGGCGCAGTGCTTTCGCAGAGACTTGCACAATGCAATGCAATGGTCAATCGACGCCCAAGGCAATTTGTCGATGACGTGCTCGGACGATTCTCAGATCACTTATCAGGCACTGATGCACGTTGTAACTCGCGAACGCAAAAAAGCTACCAACGAAATCGAACGGGAGCGTTTTGTACTGGCGGAGGATGCGTTAGCCATCTTTGAGCCAATGAACAATCCGACACGCGTTTCGCTTGTTGTCAGCGATGCGACAGGCCCAGTTGGGAAAGAAACCGACAATTCCCGCACGCGTCTGGACTTGATGGTGGAGTGCATACCTGGACGCTTGCTCCATTATGAACGCAACTTAGGAGTCCAGCCATGAATCGATTGAATCCTCGGCGCGGTACCGTTTTGATTTGCGTCTTAGCTTGCCTGGGCGTCGTGATCGCACTCGTTCTCTGTACGACACAAAGTTCGCTGCGGGGTCGTCGTGAAGTTCGCATGCAAAGTCAACTGCTCCAAACGGATTTGCTATGCGATGCAGGCGTGCTGCGCGCGAAACAACAATTCAACCAGTCGCCCGATTACGTCGGAGAAAAGTGGACTCCCAACCTAGGAGTAACCCATTTCCGGTATGCCTCCCTCGAGATTCGAATCAAGCCGATGTCAGGCGGTACCAACCAAGCGCAAGCTGAAGTCATCGCCTCGCTTGCTTCGGCCGAAGACAGCACCGACCGCATGCAGCGGAGTCATAAGTTCATTATCCAATCCATAGTATCAACAGCGAAAGCAGTCCCTAAACCATGACCATCTTAATTCGCCCTAACAACTTTTCGGAGCTTATCATGTCAAAGCAAAACAAACAGACCGTCCGATTCGCATTTACTTTAGTTGAACTGCTGGTGGTGATCGCCATCATTGGCATCTTGGTTGGTTTGCTTCTGCCTGCCGTGCAAGCAGCTAGGGAGGCTGCACGACGCTGTCAGTGTTTGAACAATTTGGCACAACTAGGACTAGCGGTTCATACACATGAGTTCAACACGGAGCATTTCCCGTCCGGGGTGATCAGTCCAAGCGGGCCTATTCGCAATGAGCCGATTGGCCAGCATGTAAGCTGGATCGTTCAGATACTACCTCAATTGGAGCAAGCCTCGCTGTATCGGCACTTCGATCAAGAAGCCGGTGCTTATGCGGTCTCAAATCAAAGGGCTCGAGCTGCGAAGATATCTACGCTGTATTGTCCATCGTCGCCAGAATCAACGCGTTACAACAAGGATGAGCCAGGCGTTAGCCACTACGCGGGCTGCTATAACGATTCCGAAGCCCCCATCGACGCCGAAAACAACGGAGTGCTTTTCCTGAACAGCCGGCTCCGTTTTAGCCAAATTCAAGATGGCTCGTCGCAGACGATTTTGTTGGGTGAAATGTTTCCAGGTAAAAGCAATTTAGGATGGGCGTCAGGAACTCGTGCGACGCTCCGCAATACAGGTAGTCTACAAGGCCCAGCGAAGCTCCAGGCAGGGCGAGGCCAATCTTCAGAGGACGAACAGCCGGGTTCGTTAGTGGTCGGCGGATTCGGCAGCTATCATACGGGCGGAGCAGGCTTTGTATTCGCAGATGGTTCAGTGAATTTTCTTTCTATAAGCATCGATGAAGTGCTTTTGAAGCAGCTCGGCAATAGAGCTGACGGCGAGTTGCTCAATAGTCTTTTTCAGTAAACGTCATCGCCCCTTGTAGCCCCCTAGGGGAGAGTGACTGGTCTAGGCACCCTCCCACTGGGAGGGTCGAGCGTAGCGAGGGGAGGGTGAAGTGCCAACAACGATTGCAAAAGTGAGTTCACCCTCCCGGGGCCGAAGTCCCGACCCGCCCCGAGGGAGGGTGACTTTAAATCCCTGTAAAACAAACCGGGGCTAGCGTCCAACGGCTATGGGTTGGTTTCACTCGAAGACTCAGGCCGAAGTGCTTAGTGCAGGATTATTCACCATCGCGCTCGCCATGATGAAGCATGCCATCAGCAGCACCCAGACAATATCCAAGAAGTGCCAGTAGAGGGTGCAAAAACGCAGGCCGAAACTTCGTTCGTGGTCGTAACGTTCTTTGCCTGCACTGAAGGTTGCAGCAACGAGTCCAACGATTCCTCCAATCACATGCAATGCGTGCAGCAGAGCCAAGACAAAGGTCAGTGCATAGAGACTGTTGCGAGACGATTGGACTTGGGATGCTGCCAACACAAGTCGGTACATCCCTTCGGACTGGATAGCCATAAACAGCATGCCCATCACGAGGGCGGCGATGGTTGCAATTCGTACCTCGTTTGCACGGTCTTTTTTCGCAGCGCGCAATGCCCACTCAAGTGCCCCTGAGACGCCAACCAGCAAAAGAGTCGAGGGTAAAAAGCTCTTCGGAAGGAAGAAGGTTTGACGCGCTTCGCCTATTTCAGGGACCAATCGAAGCGTCAGGTACAGGAAAAAAAGAAGAATGCTGGACAAAAAGAAGATGCTGAGTGTCAACAAAAAGAGCCAGACACCCTGCATGGCTCGAATGTCCTGAGGCAATCGCTGGGCTTTGGCGGGAATAGTGTTCGAAGTCGAAATGAGACGACTAGTTTCCACTAGGGGACTCCACAAAATTGGAATGTCGGCGGTTCGAATGCGAAGAGCCTAGCGGTTCTAAAGGCATGATTGTAATAACGCATTCGGTAAATGTTGTCGATTTGATTTTCATGTTCAAGGTCAGCTCAGCGGTAGGTCGAGCGGGAGGAAATTTCTTTTGTAACCGCAACGATTTGAGTTTGTTCACGTTTCGCTCGACCGAATCGGAAGGGCGGTTCACCCTGATAATATGTTGTATTCGTCTCTGCCAAACTTGGGGAGGGCGAGTCCACCGCTGTAAACATCTTTGCAAAGTCAATTTCATTGAAAACCTTAGGGAGGGCGAGGCTCCTGCCGAGCCAACGGTACAAAGGTTCGGCAGGAGCCTCACCCTCCCGAGCCAACGGTCCAAAGGTTCGGCAGGAGCCTCACCCTCCCGAGCAATGAATTGCTTAGGTAAACTTGTTGGAAACATGTTTACAGCGGTGGCCTCACCCCGAGGACGGCACGACGGTGCGTGCCAGCTACTTTTGTCGGCTGTTTGGGTTCAAATTTGACCTGCTCAGTTGGGTTGGAATCGTACGTATTGAAATTTTTGGCACCTAATTTGCCCCTAATGGGGTACATGGTTTGACAGCCGGGGTGTCTCGCATTTTAATCAAGGCTTCCCGGCTTTGAGTTTTTGACGGAAATACTAGGTTGTAGCCTGTGTTTGGCTTGCAGTGTCTGATTTCCGTTTATCCCACCCCTTGGAGAATCGTTTCGAATGAAAAGATTATTTTTTGTCTTTGCCATCGTTTTGACGGCAACTGTCTCTTCCCGACCTGCGTTGGCGACAAAGGAATTTGGCGAGCAGTTCATGAAGCAGTATGTTACGGATAGCAAAAACGATGACTTCAAGAAGCTTGCTGGAGAAGCCAAGTGCAATGTTTGCCACATCGAGGGCGAAAACAAGAAGAAGCATAATCCTTATGGCGAGTCGTTGAAAGACGCAGGGCTGCTTAAAAAACCTTACATGGAAATGATCAAGAAGGAGCCCGAGAAGGCTCGCAAAGAAATCGAAGCGATCTTCAAGAAAATTGAAGATAAAAAAGCCGAGGGCAAGGACAAAACTTTCGGTGAACGCATCAAGGAAGGCCTGCTACCAGGAGGCGATGTGAAGGGAAAGCAATCGGTTGAAAAAACGATTTCCTTTATTTCGCCAGTTGTCGATTTCGTCGAAATGTTCGACGGAAAGAGCATGGAAGGGTGGAAGATCAACGAAAACCCAAAGAGCTGGGCAATTGAAGATGGTTGTATCGTTTGCCAGGGTGAGCGCAGCCACGTGTTCTACGTAGGGGACAAAAAGCCGTTCAAGAACTTCCACTTCAAAGCGGACGTCAAAACGATGCCCAACAGCAACGCTGGCATCTATTTTCATACCGCTTTCCAACCAGACGGATGGCCAAAGAAGGGCTTCGAATGCCAAGTGAACAATTCCTACAAGGGTGACCCACGTCGTACGAGCAGCTTGTACTCGGTCAAGGATGTTTTGGAACCTGCAGCCAAGGATAACGAATGGTATAGCCAAGAAATCATCGTTCAAGGAAAACAGGTTACGCTCAAGGTAAATGGCAAAACTTTGGTCGAATACACTGAACCAAACGATCAACAAGCAGGTAAAGATTTTGAGCGTTTGATCGGCGAAGGCACCTTTGCTTTGCAAGCGCACGATCCAGGAAGCAAGGTATACTTCAAAAACCTGATGGTTAAGCGACTCGATTAGAACCCTGATTTAATTTGCATCAATCCAAATCTAGCCAGTCAAGTTCAGCACCGGAATGCTTTCCCCTGCCTCTGGCTGGTAAAATCAAAACGTGCTCTCTTCGGAGAGCACCTTCTTCTAGGGTGGTATCGATTCGCATCCTTGGTTTGATTGTGACTTTTATTGCAAGTGCAGTTGCGAATGGTCTGCTGCTTAATGCCCAATCTCCAACCGAATCGAATGCGGTTCAGTTTCAAGCAGAAATGGGGCTTGGTGGTTTTTGGAAAGTAGGGTACGCCACTCGACTTGTTGTGGATGTGAAATCTGGGCCCAAGTCGATCGATGCTCAGTTAGAGATTCAAACGTATGATGGCGAGGGTGTACCTGTTGTCTACCAAAGCGACTCCTGGCGGTTAAATCTCTCGGCGAATTCGTCGACACGTATTGAAACCGAAGCCAAGCATGGACGGGGCAATCGGCCGATCGTGGTCCGCATCGTTGCCACAGACGGAACAGTCCTTTTGGAACGAGCTCTCACCAACGAGGAGCGTGGTACGGCTCTCCCCGCTACTCAGCCTTGGGTTGTTGGTATCGGAAGCGACAAGCTCGGTTTAGCACAGGGCGGGATGAAGTCGACGCGAGGGGCACTTCCTGAACACTCTACGGTTGAACTGACGAGCCCTTCACAATTACCGTCGTCAGCCAATTGCTACGGCGGAGTCGATTTGCTCGTGTACTCGTCGCGAAACAAAGATCTCAATGAAAGAATCAAACCCGAACAAGCGACAGCTGTACGAGATTGGATTGCCCAAGGCGGCCGATGTATTTTGACTCTTGGCGAAAACTCCGAATCATGGCTGCAACGACCAGAACTTGCTGCCATGCTACCGGGCGAGTTCAAAGAAGTTAGTCGGGACTGCGAACCTGGTCCGCTTGAGTCCTACCTCGGTTCGCAAAGCCGTTTGTCAAATCTCACTTGCTGTATTTTCAATGTAAGTTCCGGCACGGTCGACTTGGAATCCAAAACCAAAAATCGAGTCCGGTTTCCACTCATCGCTCGATGCGCTTACGGGGCGGGCAAGCTTACCGTAGCTGCATTCGAGTTGGATTCGATGGAGATTTTGGATTGGGAGAGCAGGCCGAGCCTTCTAAAAAACTTTCTCAACGAACAGTGGGAAAAGAAGGATATTCTCACTGAGAAACGTGTCTACCTTGGTTATGACGATTTGTCCGGTCAACTCAATTCAACATTGGATCGCTTTCCGCTTCTGACGCTTGGGAATCTAACCTCTCTTGCGATACTGGCGGGTTTGTTTTGTCTAGTGATTGGCCCGTTTGATTATTTTGCAATCTCCCGTGGGTGGCGAAAGCCCAGAGGCACTTGGATCACGCTTTTGATTTGTTCTGTTGGGTGTTGTGCATTGATCACGGGTGTGGCCAGTCGCTGGAAACCCCGGTTGCCGACGATCAACAGCGTCGAGTTTCTTGAAATGGACTACCAAACTCAAACACTTCGAGGGCGAAGTTTTGCACATTGCTATGGCGGTGAACGCGGAGCTTTTGATTTTTTTGTTCATCGGCGTGCCAAGCCTGCCGCGACGAGCAAGCCAGCGACCAAGGTACAGCTCGATTGGTTTGGGCAACCCGGCCGTGGTCTTGGTGGATTCGAGTCGACTGTTGCAACGGATAGAGGCATGCCAGTGTACCGAATCGGCTTTGAGGCTGTCGAACTGTCCGACGAAAAACTTTCGGATGCATCATCCGAAAAGTCGTTCGGTATACGAGGTGTCGGCATCCCAGCGGCCGGCACCAAGGCGATGTGCGCGACTTGGCAGGAAAGCGTCGAATTGGCCCGTGAAACCAACTCGCTTTCAATGGTATCCGGTTACATCGATTTGCTCGAAGGAAGTTTCGAAAATCCGCTTGATGTGGATTTGCTGAACGGGGTCCTTATTTACTGCGGACGTGCCTACGCTCTAGACACTCGAATTCGAGTTGGACAGCGCGTCGCATTTTCGTCGTCGACCGGGCCAAAGGATATCACGCGTCGACTGCAACGTCGACAAAGCGTCGGTGGTGAGGAAAGAAGCACACCTTGGAATCCCGGCGACGCTGAAAAAATGGACCGTCTTATGGAGCTCATCAGCTTTCACGAATCTTCGGGCGGCAGCAAATACACGGGGCTCTACAATCGGTATCTGAGCGATCTCGACTGTTCCGATATCATTCGCCTGGATCGAGCTATTTTGATCTGCGAATTAAAAGATCCGTCGCTCACATGGACGATGCGGAGAAACGCTGTTCCGATCCAGGCGAGCGATGGGCAACGTAAGACCTTCCTGCGTTTGATTATCCCCGTAAGTAAATCCAAAGCAGCCGTCGCCACTTCGGGGACGGTCAATCCAGCAATCGGTACAATACCGTGATCAAGACATCGCAGCTCACCAAAAAATATGACGACATGTACGCCATTCGAGACATCGATCTCGATTTGGGCCAAGGAGACTTGTTCGGGTTTATCGGACCGAATGGGGCGGGTAAGACGACCACAATGCGTATTATCGCAACGCTCCTCACTCCGACGTATGGCGAAGCGTACGTGTGCGGCTACTCCATCTACACGCACCCTAAAGAAATTCGTCGACTCGTAGGCTACATGCCAGATTTCTTCGGCGTCTACGATGACATGACTGTTATCGAGTACCTCGATTTCTTTGCGGCAGCCTACCGAATCGCCCCGCAAGCGCGTCGCAAGCGATGCGACGAGATGCTGGAAGTCGTCGATCTCGAATTCAAGCGAGATGCGTATGCGAATACACTGTCGCGTGGACAAACGCAACGGCTTGGGCTCGCACGAGTCTTGTTGCATGATCCCGCCGTTTTGCTTTTGGACGAGCCACTGAGCGGACTCGATCCCCGCGCTCGTATCGAAATGCGAGCTTTGATGCGTCGCCTCGGCTCAATGGGGAAAACCGTTATTGTCAGCAGTCATATCCTGCCCGAGCTGGCCGACGTATGCAACAAAGTCGGGATCATTGACTCCGGCAAAATGATTGCCAGCAACGACGTCGCTTCCATGATTCGCCAAGTGCGACCCAACATGGCTATCCTCATTGAAACCGCCAACGAAAAACAACTTGAGATCGCAGCCAAACTGATCGGTTCCCACGAGATTGTTCAGTCAGTAGATATCGTGACGCAGACTTTGAAGGCGACATTGAAGGCAGATGCTGGCGATTATTCTTCGTTGGCTACGCTGCTCATTAGCAACGGCATCGCCATCAAACGCTTTGCAGAGGAAGAGATAAATCTGGAGTCCGCGTTTATGGCCTTTACCAAAGGCGCTGGCGCAAAGATCTGATCCAGCGTAAAACGATTGTCCTCAATCGTTTCAGAACTGCAGATCACAAAGCAATCACATCACAGCCCATTCCTACCAGAGCGTTTTGGTTATTGATATGGGCTAGGAACGAGCAATTGGTTTATTTTGCCCTCCTGACACTCTAGAGTCCTGGCCGCTTGTACGCAATCGGCGCGGAGCGACGAGCGACAATGTCGCCCTTCGCTGCGCGAAGACAGCGTGTGGCTGACCGGTTACCTATCAGTAGTACAATACTGCCTACGAAATTCGTAAAAGTGCCCTAGCTTCCCCATTGGTTTTGCAATGAACCCACAAGTGCCCGCCGAGCGATTGAGACAATCGCTCTACTCTCTTAGGCACAGCCATCGACAAACGCGAGCCACTCTTCCTCACCGGGCAAACCGCCTAGAGCTGGGACTCGAAAAGCGTCAATGTGGTGCATACATCCTGCATTCCAGCCTTGTCCAGAGCCCGACAAGATCGGTTCTTGAAACAAGGGCTTTTCCGAATGCCAAAGGCGATTCATCTTGGTAACGTGCCAAGCTCGCAACTGGTGACCATAGCATTTCTTGCAGTCTTGGGAGAATCGAATCAATTTGCCATCATGCGACAACGGTCTGCCACCCGGGCGTGAAGACGACTTGGAGTAGCCACGCATGAAAGGCATCCAATGCGGCTTCCAAGGTCCAAGAGGAGAAGAAGCGTGAAATAATTTGAGTGAATAAGATCGCCACCCTGCGAAGAGCCAGTAGCGTCCCTGATGCTGAACCATCGAGCAGTCCATCAGTCGGCCTTGGAGTAACGTCTTTTCGAATTCCCACCGATATGGAAATTCGATAGCGCGATAAAGGTCTACGCGTTTCACGGACTTCGATTCCGGCATCATGTAGATTTGTCCGTCGTGCTCGAAAACGAACGGATAGGACAAGTGGTGTGGCTGCCTGAGGACGATTCCTAAGGGGTCCCAGTGGATCAAATCCTTGCTGCTCGAAGCGCCAATAACTGCAATGTTAGAATTGCGCTGAAACAACTCGAAAAACAAATACCAAAATCCGTTACGAAAAATGGCAAAGGGGTCAGCAACCGCATTGCCATTCCATTTTTCGAAATCGTTCCCTGTTACGATTGGGTTCGGTAGCGTCGATTTTTTCAGACGATCGAGGCTGCTGCCACGCAATAGGCCAACCGACCAGTTACCCCTTTCGTAACTGGAATCAATACCCATCACGTCTGCCTTGACTCTGCAAGACGTACTGTAGCAAATAGTAAGCCAACGTGGCCACCGCCTGTAAGGTCGCTGCCACGTAGGTCATTGCCGCTGCGGTCAAGACGCCACTGACTTGAGAAAGCTCCTGGTTGTTGATGATCCCAAGAGCGATCAACTCAGTTTTGGCTCGTGAGCTGGCGTTGAACTCAACCGGCAAGTTAATCAGTTGGAAAAGAACCGTAGCGGAGAAACCAGCAACAAAAAGAATCATGGCCCAACTGGACAATTTGTAACTGCCCATCGCGCCCAATCCCATCGCGGCAAACAAAAAGAAAGTGCTGATCGAGCTGCCGAAGCCAGCAACAGGAACCGCAAGATTTCTCACAACTAGTGGCGCATAATGTTTCGCATCTTGAATGGCATGCCCAACTTCGTGTGCTGCGATCCCTACCGAAGCGATTGAGTAGCCTTGGTATACGTCTGGGCTGAGTCGAACGACTTTGGCGGACGGGTCGTAGTGATCGGAGAGATGTCCCTGGGATTGCTCAATGGGAATGTTTTGCAGGCCATTAGCATCGAGAATCTGTCTCGCTGCCATTGCCCCGTTCATTCGAGTTGGGATTTGGCTGGTGCGCTGATAGGCGGAACGGATCCACCACTGTGCGCCGAAGGCCAGCAGCATGGTTGGGATGACAAGCAATAGATACAACATGGCGTTTTTTCCTTAGCAGTTTGCAATTGGCAGTCCAAAAACGGAACCCACCCGTGAGATGCACATTCCGTGCCGCGTCGCGTGTGGGTTCCGGTGAGTCAGATTCTCTACTTCTTGCATTACTTCTTTTCAGCGGTTTCCTTCAATTCGCCGCATTCCTTAATGCGAATTTCCGATTTTGTGGCGCCGGAACCGCTTCCCAGACTTTCAATTTTCGTCACGAGTTCCATACCTTCCAAAACCCGGCCGAAAATCACGTGTTTTCCGTCGAGCCAAGGGGTTGGAATGGTTGTGATAAAAAACTGGGAGCCGTTGGTGTTTGGGCCGGCGTTTGCCATGCTCATCAAACCTGGCATTTCGTGGCGAAACTTAAACGCCTCGTCCTTGAACTTCTCGCCGTAGATGCTTTCCCCACCGGTGCCGTTGCCAGCGGTGAAGTCGCCACCTTGCAGCATAAACTGAGGAATGACGCGGTGAAATTTGCTTCCTTTGTAGTGCAAAGGCTTTCCGGATTTGCCGGTACCTTTTTCACCCGTACATAGGCAACGGAAATTTTCGACGGTTTTTGGCACGTCATCGCCAAACAAACCCATGACGATTCGTCCAGCATCTTTGCCGTCAATGGAGACATCGAAATAAACTTTAGTGGTAACTTTACCATCTTTTGGGGAATCAGCAGCAAGAGCCATGGTGACCAACGCTAGTAAGCAGGGAAGGAACAAAAAACGGGACATTCTCAAACTCCGAGTGGATCTAAATCGCAAACAAACGCCTGAATGTGCGGACATTCGTTCGATGCCCGAGACACGATCTCAAAAAGTATACCGAAACCCGCCTAAATTGGCAGGGAGGGCGATCGCCTAAGGGCACGCGTTTTACTCAAATTGAGCCGCGGGGGGTACTAGCGTAGCGATGGGAGGGTGAAGTGCCAACAACGATTGCAAAAGTCAGTTCAACCTCCCCGGGCCGAGGGCCCGAGCCCACCCCTGTATACATCTTTGGAAAGTCAATTCCATTGAAAACCTTAGGGAGGGCGAGGCTCCTGCCGAGCCAACGGTGCAAAGGTTCGGCAGGAGCCTCACCCTCCCGAGCAATGAATGACTTAGGTAAACTCGTTGGAAACATGTTTACAGCGGTGGCCCGAGCTTCCCCGAGGGAGAGTGACTTTAAATCACTGTAAAACAACACAGAAAGTTAGCCTCAAGTGTCGGTGTGTGTTTTCTGGCGTCAGAGCGTATTTTTTGGGCCCTCTTTTTCCCTCGCGTGCCGTACAACCTGTCTATTCCGTTGGAAATTAGAAATGCTTTTTGAAAATCTATAGCATGTGCGAGTAAATGTACTCGATGAACTCTTCAGCCCGAAACACGGAATGTTGCAAAGAGAACTTGCCATTGTTTTTTGTCTTAGGAAGACGCCGATGAAGAAAGGATTGAGAGCTCTTTCGGTTGCTCTATTGTTGCCAACCATTCCATTCGGACTTTGCGATGCTTTTTCAACGTTGAATGCTCAGGAGTTGCCAACCAAGGCTTCAAAACCTGACCATGAAGAGGGCACTGTCAATCCCGAGCGATTGGAAAACGCAATTGAACCGACAGCTCCAACGGCGCTTCCGATGCCACAGCATCCGGAACGAAGGCAAGAGCCTGCAGGAAGCAGTTTGCCGAAAGAGTCACAGGCGAAGCGAGATGAACGACTGAAAAAGCCCGTATCTGTACGTCGTTCAACCGCTATGCCGATACCCGGTCGCCCTGGACGAAGTTTGGCCCCACTGGGTTCGGTTGGGGAGAGCGACAGGGAATTGTCCGAGGAAGCATCAGCCGATGGGCAGCTAGGGGACCCGGTCGGGATATTGGGCTTTCTTCCACATCAATTCCGCAATGGCGGTCTCAACTTTGAGTGCATTTATACCGGCGAAACGTTTACAAAAGCGCACGGTGGTATCACATCCACACGACCTACCAACTATAGGAGCAATCTCGATTTGGTCGGGACGCTGGATACGGAAAAAATGGGATGGTGGGATAGCGGTCGTTTCTTTGTGTATGGTCAGAATATTAGTGGCAGGCCATTATCGGCGTCCGATGTGGGTGACGTCCAACTGTTTAGCAATCTTGATTCCACGATTAGCGAGACTGAGCGTCCAGCGTTCACTACGGTCGCCGAGTATTGGTACGAACATTTTGTTTTGGATAATAGGCTACGACTTAAAATCGGCAAGCAAGATGCCAACATCGATTTCGCCTTGAGCGACCTTGGAGGGGAGTTTGTGCATTGTTCGTTTGGGTTTCCTCCAATGATCCCATTTCCAACTTTTCCAAGTCAAGCTTTAGGTATTGCCTCGTTCTACCGGTTAACTGACACGATAAATTTGGGCATTGGACTTTATGATGGTGTACTTCCATCGGGGCCATCGGGAGTAAGGTGGGGATTCGATACGCTTGGACACAATGGATCGATTTCTCTGTATCAGCTGGAGTTTAAACCACAGCTTGGGCCCAATGGTGAGTTGCCGACCACGATTCGAACCGGTTACTGGTACAGTACCAACAAAGACGCATGGGTGGAATTCGACGACGTGAACGATCCGAGAACGTTTCGCCGAAATTATGGTTGCTACACTTTGGTGGACCAAATGATTTGGAAAGAAGAGTTTGGAGGGGACAACGACCAAGGGCTTGGCATATTTTTTCAATATGGATGGGCACCCAGCAATCGTAATTTGTTGACAGAATACTGGGGAGGTGGATTGGTCTACAAAGGTCTGCTGCCAAGCCGGGATGCGGACATGGTTGGCTTAGGTTTAGCCAGTGCCCGTTTCAGCGATCATTATCGCGCAGCCGAAGGAGTCGGCGGAACCGAAATTGGCCCATCGGAAACAGCGGTTGAACTCTTTTACAAAGCCTTGGTCGGCAAAAGTTTGTCGCTTCAACCAGACCTTCAGTACATTGCTAATCCAGGTGGCCAGTACAAGGACGAGTTCTTGCCTGGATTGAGATTCGAAGCGGTATTCTAGTCGCGTGAGTTGGATCGGTGCGTCCCCAGGCAGGATCCTGGGAACGAGCGAACTTTTCTTCCGATTTTCAACCATCATGCTGAACGCAACTTCCTTGAGTGCTCCGCGGAATAAGACAGCAATTAGGCGATTTGAAATGAACGCAACTGGACGATACGATCAAGATGATTGCGACGACGAAGAAGAGCTAGCCAGAACGGCTTACCATGAAGCCGGCCACTGCGTGATGGCTATTCTGTGTGGCGCGCGAGCGTGTCACGCTTCGGTGTCACCCGAAGAAGACAACTTCTTCGGCAAAGTGGACATCCAGTGGCCAGGCAAACGCATTCTTGCCAACGAACTTTCAGTAATTATGGCTGGCCCGGTGGCGGAAATGATCTATCGAGGTGAACCGCTTCATCCAGGCTTTGTACCCGAGTGGAGTTTGGATTGGCAACAGGCATGGTCTCTTGCTCGCCCTCGGGCTGCGAGCGATATCAAATGTTTAGAAATGATGGAGCAACTTGTTGCCAAGCTCTATCGATCGCTGTCGGACGATCGCGTATGGTCAGCGATCGCTGCGGTCCAAGATCTGCTTATGGCTCATGAAGACATTGAGCATGAACAGATCGAATACGAAGTTCGAGCTTGGGTGAGTTAGTCCGTTGAAGATCGACTTTGGCTTTGGGAATTCTTGATCGCAACCCCGACGAGGCGAGGCATCGCAGCAGTCTTAACTGCGGAGCAGTGGCATTTGAAAGCCGTGGTCATCATGACATGGAATGCCTGAGAGTCGCAAAGCGACGGCATTCCCATTGAAGCTATTTGGACTGGTATCAACCTTTCATTTGTGTGAGCCATGATTCGCGGCACCTGCCGCTCCTTCAGAGCTCTGGATCAATCGGGGCACAACCTGGGGTTTCGTTCGCGGAGCGAACGAAACCCCAGGTTGAAAAATCCCATCGCATTCGCGATTCAATCGCAGAAGGTTAGTACGGTTTGGTTGTGACGATATGCTTAGTTGGTTAACCAACCAAGGAAACTACTGTCGGCGAGCTGGACGCAACGGTGCCATATCGATTGTCAAAGCAGCACCTTTGAGTGTTTCGAGCTTCTTTGCTTGGGCTTCGGTGAGAACAGCCAATAGAGACTTGGATAACTCAGCAGCGAGCTTCGTGTTTGCGGCGGCCCGTTCCTCTTGGCTCAGGTTTTGCGCTCCTTGCATGGCTTCGCGACGCGCTGCTTGGTTCGCTTCGTTTGCTGCTTTTAGCTTGGCGGTTTGTTCGTCTGTGATTTCCAACGCTTTTGCAATCGCGGTATCCATAAGTGCAGCAGCACCGTTCACTTGAGCGATCAGGCCATGCATACGAGTCTTTTGGGCATCATCCAATTTGGCACTAAAAGTCGCATCGAGTTCAGCACCCATTTTTTGCATTTCTGCACGGGCCGCTTGCATGGCTGCACCTCCACCAGCTCCGCCGCCACCGCCTCCTCCTGCAGGTGCCATGGCTGCTTGTTTTTCACGGAGCTTTGCAAGCTGTTCGCTAGCAAGTTTTTTCTGTTCTTCAGTCAGTTTGAGTTCCGATTGAACTTCTGGAAGCGTTGCCAATTCAAAACGGGTACGAGTCTGTTGGCCGCGGCCAGGGCCACGTCCACCGCCGCCACCTTGTGCGTAGGCAACATCTACTGAAGACATGCAGGAGAGAAGTCCAACGAACGCAAGAGATAATTGTTTGATACGCAACATGAAAACACTTCGCCTATACGTGGGGAAACAAAACAACAAAAGCTCGCTCAATCGCGACGATGCGATCGCTGCGAGGTGTGAGGGGTGTCTAATAGAACACTGCTATCCTAGCGAAGTTTCGAGGTGAAATTGCTTTGGCAATGCCCTCGTTTGGCGTTTAGCAGGAAAACAACTCAGTTTTGAGAAGTCTTTTTTGATCTCCGTCGTGCTCGTGCTCAATGAAAAGGTGCTCATGCACGCCATCGAATCTTTTCTGCGAGCAAGTGGGAGAGCAGGTACCGTCATATGACTGAGCAAGAGCCCGAAATCATTTTTGAGTAGCGAAAGTCGTCAAGACTTTCGGCTTCATTGCATAAACCACCGAAACTCTTGACGAGTTTCGCTACAAAATGTCTCACAGCGTTCACGAGGCACCACCCGCCATGATCAAGTTTGCCGAACTGTTCAACAAGTTGGTTCCTGAAAAAGAACGGATTCCGTTGAAGGCTCGAGTTACCGTAAAGGGAACGAATTGATTAAGATAGCATCGGTTTACGTTAGAAGTTCGAAGGGTAAACGATCAGAAGTAAAGACGAAGTTATGGCAAAGGGATTGCAAGGGATTGTTTGGTTTGTTGCAGTGCTGTGGGTAGTTTATCTGGCGGATGCGATATTGCCCAGCGATTTTAATCAATATGGGCTCGTTCCCAGGACGCTTCACGGCCTCCTCGGAATTCCGTTGATGCCGTTTCTTCATGGGAGCTTTCAGCATCTGCTGAGCAACACGGTGCCGCTTTGTATCTTGTTGTTTATTTTGCACGGCTCGCGAGGGGATTCGCTCGAAGTGATTGTGAGCATTGTCCTGTTCGGCGGTTTGCTGTTATGGTGTTTTGGTCGAAGCCGAATTCACATCGGAGCCAGCGGGCTAGTTTATGGCTTGGTTGCGTTTTTGATCACCGTAGGCTTCGCTGAACGAAAGTTTGTTTCGTTGTTCATTGCCTTGGTGGTGGGTTTTTTGTATGGAACGACTTTGCTCTTTGGAGTGTTGCCAACGGCCGGATGGGCGATTTCTTGGGAAGGGCATCTGTTTGGGGCGATTGCAGGGGCGTGCACTGCGATCGTATTGGCAAACAAACCGGGGCCGGAGGAAACGATGGATCGAGAAAGCAAGGCTGACGAGTAGTCCAACATCGAAGCCCAATGAAGCGTTTTCGTCACTCCGACTTGAGCCTTGCAACATTTTTTTCGTTTCTGGTTGCGATTGTAAAGATGGGAATCAAGTATAGGATCTGTTGACGACAACTTGTTTTACTGACAATCAAGATACAACGAAAGCAATCGTGGGGCGAAGCCTCGACAATGATCGTTCAATACCTAAGCGAATACATAGCAGCCAAGAGTGGCGATGAGAAAAAAATCGCGGAGTTTGTAGACAGGTACGGGTACACGCCAAAACCCTGTTTGCGGGAGGGACTTAACGACTATCGCTACTACCAATTGTCAAACAGACATCCGAATGAGGAAAGCCGATACGAGGCAGCCGTCAGGCTCTTAGCCGTTGTCTTTCATGAACCCAAAGTAACTCCTCCTCGGGGCAAGCAGCGTGAAGTGGTCAAGCAGTGGCTGCTATGGCTAAGTCGTCGTCAGGAATTCGAAGGCATGGAAGAGTTGGTCGATCTTTGCAGAAGAGCAACTGGTGTTGAAAGCGTCGACTTGATCAACAGTATTATCGGCCAGACGCCAGAACTAGCGAATTGGCAAAGAGCGGGGGTGGCGGTCACCGAATCGAATAGCCATCTCGATTCGATTGAGGCCGAGAATGCTGCAAGGGCGATCGCCGCCAAGACGATCAAGGATACAGTTGTGACTCCTGAAGTTGCGGCGGTTCCGAATGCGACTGACTTTGAGCTTCTAGAGAATTTCAAGAATTCGGAATCGTATCGTGCAGCCAGTCCACAAGACAAAAAGGCGATGAAAAAGGCATTTGCCGCGATGAGCTACGAGGAACGAGTAATGTATTTTGAAGTGTATTAGCTTGTTTTTCGTGCTCGTACTGAATGAATATGGCTATTGGTTGATCGATCTTCTTGGACACGCACCTGTTTGGAAAAACAGCCTACTGTGTGGCGAAAGTCGTCAAGACTTTCGGCTGCATCGCCTAAACTACGGGGAGGGTCGAGCCGAAGCGTGGGGGCTTTATTGAAGAACCCCGCCGCTCGCCTTGAGGCTGGCCGCGGTGATTGCCGATTTCTTACGAAACCGGCTACAAACCCTGTTTCTCGGCGCGAACAGCCTGAAAATGGAAAGCCTCTCGTTTGATAGCGAGATTTTCAAAAAAAGTTTATCATGCGGTGCCAATTCCAACTCTCCGATTTTGAGCGAAAACATGACGGATACGATTCAATGCCAACGAGGGAACGATTGCAGAGTGCGATTGATGCTTCTCAGTTCTATGGCCTTCGTTGCCTGTTTAGCGGGATGTTTCTCGGTTTCTGAGGAGAAATGGAACGAACGGGATGCGTTAAAAAACCGATCGATTGCTTTGCTTGAGGGTGGTTCAAAAGGAAAAGAAGACGACAAAAAAATTTTATTGGACGCGGCGGCAGGATTCAGTAGGATCGCGAAAGAGCTTCCCAAGGAACGGCTTGGTTTTCAAAATCTTTGCGTTTCCTTGTTGCTCCTGATGCAAAAACCAGATCTCGCGGATAACCCAACTGCAGTGGCTTCGACTCGCATTCAGTTCGAGCAAGCGGTCAAAGCACTAAAGCATCTTTGTCCCGACGACCCAATAGCTTCTGTTTTGATGAGTCGATTTTATCGTACTCAAAACGAGCGTGAGCTTTCGATTGAGAGCCTGAGAGCCGCATGTAAAACATCCAAGGCGACTGCGGACACCTACTTTAACCTCTACGAACTCCTAGAAATGGATGCAGATCGGAAACCGGAGTATCTTTCCGAAATGAAAGACGCTTTGAAATCCGCAGTGAAGCTCGCGCCGAGCAATTTGGCCCTTGGCGTTACCTTGCTAAACACGTTGGCAAAAACGAAGGATAACGGATTCAAAGCAGAAGCCGAACGTTTTCGCGATATGCTTAAGCCATTGATCTCCAGAACGAATAGCAGCCTAATGGACATCCTTTCGGACGGTGCCGTTGCTGTCGAGAAAGGGGAATGGAATATCGCCGAGAGGAAAGCGATGGGCTTGCGAAATACCTTGCTCGCAGAGCTTGCCTACACCTCAGACCTTCGTCAGTTGCATCCGCATGAGCTCGAATTCGTCGAGCTTGAATTCAGCGAGCAGCTTCGAAAGCAGCGCCCGGCACAGAAACGTGTGGCTGCGTCCAATTGGCGTCTAGAGAACAAGCAGACGCTCGATTTTGCAGGCAAGGACATCACCGCAGTTGCCACGGAAGACATGGACTTGGATGGCCATAAAGATCTTGTGTGTGCGGTCGGCAGGCGAGTTGACGTTTGGGGGACAAATGGAGTTGAGTCCGCGAAGAAGCTGTTTACGGCGACGCTTGACATCGCTTGCAAAGGGCTGGTTCTCGTTGACTTGGATCATGACTATCAAGTCATGAAAGATTCGGAGCTTCCGCCACCGATTCCGAATGCGCCGACAAGCGATCCGAAAGTGGTGAGGTTTTTGGATACCGATGTGGATGTTGTTGTTTATGGGGATGAGGGCATTCGCTTGTATCGCAATGATATCGATAAAGCTACAGGTGCTCGCAGTTTGACCGCCATGCCTCAGCCGGATTCGTTGGATGCTCTTCGAGGAATTCGAACCGTTGCGTCGATCGATTTTGATCATGACTCCGATCTCGATCTGGTGGTTTCTTCCGATTCCGGAATCTCACTTTGGTCCAATCGAGGCAACTGGACCTTTGCCGACTTCACTGCATTTTCGGACCTCCCCGCATCGCTGAAGAATGTCGATTCGATTTTGGCGATGGATTTAGACCGGAATGTACTTAATGATTTCATGTTTGGTGCGGACGATGGTGAGCAACCGGTTTTTCTCACCAACAATTTGCATGGTCGGTATCACCCATCAAATCTAACATGGAAGACCGATTGGAAAGGGGCTTGTCGTGCGATCGATGCGATCGATGTGAATGCCGACGCGTGTTGGGATCTGGTTGCGTGCGGCAAGCAGGGGACCAAGCTTGCCATGATGAAATCGTTGGGGCGCCATAGTTGGATTCCGGATCAAGTGACCACTCTGTCTCAAACCCCAATGCTTGGTTTGGTTTCATGCGATTTGGATTTGGATGGATTCACGGACTGTATTGCATGGGGAGCAAGTGGACTTGAGCTGTATCGCGGTGGCACCGATGGCGCGCTGGTGCTGGACAAGTCTTCGCTGCAATTTGGACAGAGTACTTCGCAAGTAGCGGTCATGGATCTGGACCGAGACGGCGATGAAGATTTGGTTTGTTTGTCGACAGGTGGTGAGGCTCGTTTTGTAGAGAATGTGGGTGGCAACACCAACCAACATCTTGAAGTCGTCATCCGAGCGGATGAGGGTGGGCAGCAGACCGCGCGCGAGCGCTGCAACATGCACGGGGTCGGGAGTTTGATTGAACTCAAGTCGGGAGGGCGTTATCAAGCTCAGATCGTTCGAGGAACGATGTCCACGTTTGGATTGGGCAAGGCAAAGGGGGCGGATGTCATGCGCATACTCTGGACCAATGGGATTCCGAACAGCGTGTTGGATGTGTCGAATCGCACGACAATTTTTGACCAGCAGAATTTAGGCGGGTCGTGCCCTTATCTTTATGCTTGGAATGGTGAGCGATTTGAGTTTTGCACGGACTGCCTTTGGGCGGCGCCGATTGGACTGCAGTTTGCCCAAGGGGTATCAGCACCAACACGCGAGTGGGAGTATTTGAAGATCGATGGCGATCAGGTCAAGGCGAGGGACGGGCGCTATGTGCTTCAGATTACCGAGGAGCTTTGGGAGGCGGCTTATTTCGATGCCGTTCAATTGATGGCGGTCGACCATCCAGCTGAAGTTGAAATTCATACCAATGAAAAGGTGGGGCCACCGGACTTGGCCAAGTTCCGAGTGCATACCGTGAAGAATCGTTTGCAACCTCGGTCCGTCATGGATCAGGATGGAAAAGATATCTCGGAAATAGTTTCCAAGCGTGACCGGCGATATACCCGTTGTTGGACCAAGGGGATCAACCAAGGGTTAGTTGAAACGCATTGGATGGAAATCGACTTGAATGGAGAGGATTCCGATGCGGAAGAAGTGATGTTGTTTTTGACCGGCTGGGTGTTTCCGACATCGACGTCGCTCAATTTGGCGATGACCGAGAATCCGTTGCGGCCCAAGTTAAGTCCGCCATCCATTCAGGTTCCAGACGAAAACGGAAAGTGGGTCGAGGTGATTCCGTATGCTGGATTCCCGGGAGGAAAGACGAAAACGATTGCAATCGATCTTTCTGGGAAATTCAAATCGAACGATCATCGAGTTCGAGTCGTAACCAACATGGAACTGTCTTGGGACGAAGTGTTTTGGACAGCGGGAGCGGGGAAGCCGGAGCCTGAGCTCTATCGATTGACGAAGCTGGAGTTAATGTCGGCTGAGTTGCATTATCGGGGTTTTTCAGAATTGGTGGCGAAGCCGTACAATGCGCCGAAGTGGTTTGATTACGGCAAAGTCACTAAGGAGTCCATTTGGCCTCCGATGACGGGCAACTTTACGCGATTTGGGGACGTCAAGGAGTTGGTTTCTGAGGCAGATGATTTGCAAGTGGTTTTGGGAGCGGGAGATGAGATGACGATCGAGTTTTCGGCCGAAACAGCGGAGTTATCGCCGGGCTGGAAGCGAGATTTCATCATTTACAACATAGGTTGGGATAAGGACGCGGATTTGAATACCATTCATGGACAATCGGCAGAACCACTCCCGTTCCGGGCAATGTCCAAGTATCCTTATGAACCAGATCAGACGTTTCCGTCTGAGCCAAAGCATGTCGACTTTTTGAAGCGGTATCAGACGCGAAATCAGTTGCCAGGCAAGTTTTGGAATCAGGTGCGAGAGAATTGATCGGTCATTTTTACGACCTAGGCACTCGTCGCCAGGCTCCGCCTGGGGACGAAATGAATCGGAGTCTCCTGCCTCCTGAGTTATAACCGCATGGCTAACGCATGGCTAACGCATGGCTAACGCATGGCTAACGCATGGCTAACGCATGGCTAACGCGAGGCGGAGCCTCGAAGGCACTGCGTTCCAGGGCAGATCCCTGGAGCGAAGGAAACTAAGCACTTCGGCATGAGTTTTCAAGTGAAACAAACCTTCAGCCGTTAGACGCTAGCCCCGGTTTTCCACTCGACATTCGTCGAGAACCGGGACTAGCGCGCACCCGGCTAATTAATACGAAAAACAAATGTGGATGTGCTTAAATCGCATTAAACGCAAGTATTCCTTTGGCAGCCCGTTCAGGCGTTACTGTTCAATAAATAAACTCCATTCAAGAAACTCTTCTCCAATGCAGCTAAATCAGATTCGGTCTTTGCCCTTTTGCTTCGTGATTGGATGTTTACTCCTAGGTTGGGTGAGGGCCTCGTTTGGGCAGGGACTCGACTATCCGCTGGCCGTGGTTGCTGGACCTGAAAATTCGATCTTCGTAGGTGATTTGAATTTCCATGGAATATGGAAAATTCAGGACGGAAAGGCTTCCACATACTTTCAGGGGTCGAAGAACTTCCGCACGCCGTTGAATGCGGTGCGATGCTTGGCAATCGATAGCAATGGAAAGCTGCTTGCGGGTGACTCGTCGACGCGAGAAGTGTATCGTTTTGATGTGCCCGAGACTCCGATCCCGTTAACGGGCGGTGGGATAGGGATTCCTACGGCGATTGCGGTCGATTCGAAAGGTGACTTGTTCGTCGCAGACTTGGAGCTTCACTGCATTTTTCATGTGCCCTCTGGCGGTGGGAAAGCGACCGAGTTCGTCAAGGTACCGGCGCCGCGTGGGTTGGCAATCGACGCGCAGGATCGATTGTGGGTTGTATCGCATTCCAAGGAGCCGTTGGTTCGATTTGGAAAGGACAAAGTTAAGGATGTTGTTGTAGCCGATTCGATTTTCCAGTTTGCCCATCAAATTGTTTTGGATTCTTCGGGTGACTGTTACGTAACGGACGGTTATGCGAAATCGATTTGGAAAATTCCATCGCAGGGAAAACCTGAGCCGTTCTTTAGTGGCGATCCGCTCAAAAATCCAGTTGGATTAGCGAAGCAAGGCGATCGTTTGCTCATTGCCGATCCGCATCAGAAAATGGTCTATTCGATACCGCTGACTGGTGAGAAAGTAATTCAGCCTGAGTTGAAGTAGTTGTAAGCCATTTAAGCCTGTGCCCGTAACGGAAGTTGTAGAATCTCCTGTCATTCGAGGCTGTTCAGGCACTCTTGCGAGATTCCGCTCCTTGTTAACTCAACGCCATTCCGCCTGAAGACGGTACGCCAGCGATTCTCTAGCGAAAAAATCGCCGCTAAATGCCTTCTTGTGCTGTTTTCTTGCGCATTGCTTGTTGACGAAGTTGCGTAGGTTGACTAAAATTCGGTGTTATTCTAAATCCATTGGGTCTGATGAGACGATTATGGCCAACCAACAGATTACCGCGCGAAGGACGAAAATGGCACTTTTTGTGTCAATGATCGTTTGTTTTGCGTTGGTGGTTGGTGTTGGGCGGGCTGAGGCTGGATGTGGTGATTATCTGCATCATGCTGTTAAAAAGGTGTTTCCTGACCCGGCGACGGATTCGCAGTCGGTTCCACTTTGCCGGGGTGGTAGTTGCCACTCGGCACCAACGGTTCCACCGGTAGAGCCATCGCGGATTGTGGTCTCCTACAAGCAGTATCTGGAATTCCGAGTTTCCTTCGTCGATGTAGATGGAGACAAATTCCGAGCTTTTGAACTTTCTGACGATCTTCTTCCATCGTCTGCTTCGCTTGAGGTTTTGACGCCGCCACCGATTGCTTTGGTTTAGCTGCATTGCGCATGCTTACTTTTGGATTGAGCGATTTGTGTTTGCTCGCTTGGGAGTGTCGCGACCGATAGGTTGCATCTACTCCTGCAAGCCCCATAAAGAGTCTCTCGTACCGAAATAGCGTTTTGTTCGCACTGTTCGCTGTTTGCATTCTCGTACGTTCGCGAGGCTTTGTGCGTTTCTCAGAGAAGGAATCGCAGTGCCTATTCTTAGTGAAAATCTTTTCGATGCTTGTTCTTTTTATTCGATTATTTCAAGGCTCAAAAACATGTCACGATTTCCTTTTCGTCGTAGTGGATTTACTTTGGTCGAGCTTCTGGTTGTCATTGCGATCATTGGCATTTTGGTCGGCCTGCTTCTTCCTGCGGTCCAGGCAGCACGAGAAGCTGCGAGGCGGATGCAATGTGGAAACAACCTCAAGCAGTTGGGGTTGGCTCTGTTGAATTACGAGTCAGCTAACAGGAGATTGCCTTCGGCTAGAGCCGTCACGACGAGCTTGTCCGCTTTTGGTGCGTTGATGCCATATATGGAACAATCGACCGTCCATCAATTGATTGATTTTAATGTGGCTGGGACTCACGTAAACAACACGGCTGCTCGGGCAGTGGTTGTCCCAACCTTGCTTTGTCCGTCAGACCCGGTCACGGTGATCCCGGTTGTTGGTTGGGCGGGAACGAATTACCGCACGAACCAAGGGTCTGGGATTCTTTATGGATTGCCACCTGCTTTGAGCAGCGATCCGAATTTTGGATATCCAGAACCGAATGGACCGATGATCCCAACGCGATTTCTCAGGCTGGGGGATATCACCGATGGCACGTCCAATACCGCCGCATTTAGTGAGCATGGCAAAGGTGACTTCAGCAATGCCATTTCGACTTTTACAGATACGTTTCAGCCTGGAACCAACCCAAAAACGGCAGATGAAGCGATTCGCGATTGTGCGGCGATTGACATCAAAAACTTATCGTTTCAGGGCAATAGCAATGTAGGCGGTCCGTGGCTAGTAGGTAGTCACACATCCACCTGCTACTTCCATGCAGCCCCTCCGATGAGTCGTTCTTGCATGTTTCCTCCGGGGCGTATTTCGACAACGGCGAAGAGTTATCACACCGGCGGCGTTCAAGTTGCGCGGTGTGATGGTTCCGTTAGCTTTATATCGCGAAGTATCGATCTGGCTGCATGGCGTTCTTTCGGTTCGCGAAATGAAGGTGAAGTACTAACGGGAGTGAACGAATAATGTCGCATGCGGATTCATGTCGCAAGACGCTTATGGTTTTTTCGTTGCTCCTTTGCTGTTTGCTCGCTGTGGGGTGTGGCCCTGCCAAAGTTCCTCCTTCGGATAGCCAGCAAGCCTTAACGCTTGTTGAAAAGCTGATGGGGCAATGGAAATCGGGTGCCACGGTGGAGGAGTTAGCGAAAATGACACCTCCTACCTATGTTTCCGAGGACTTGTGGAAGAAGGGGGTGAAATTGACCGACTACAAAGTCGTGGGCGAAGGCGAAATGCTGGGGCCCAACGTCCGGTTCAAGATTTCGCTGAAGTACTCGGGAAAGAATGGTACATTTACGGAGCGATCATTCCATTACTTGGTTACTACGACCCCTGCATTGACGTTTTTCCGTGAAGAAGGTTGAGTGGAAAGCGGTTCTACTGCGGTTCTAGGCGCCTCGCCAGACCAAACAATCATTGGGAGGGTGAGGCTCCTGCCGAACCGTGGCGTCGCAAGCTCGGCAGGAGCCTCGCTCTCCCAATGTTTTTCAAATGAATTTGCAATTCACCTTCACTGGTTAATGCCTCTACTTACATTAAAATCAGCAGCCCGTCAAAAGACATTTAACCACGAGTCAAAGAAGTCAAGTCATGTCAACAGCCGCGAAATCGCCTGTTCCCAAACGCGTTTATACGCCCGCCATTGGTGTGAAGCTAAAGCGATTGCTTTTTGTCGTATTCGCTTTGCTCTCGTTGTTGGGTGCAAATTCGCTCTACTTGGCAACCATTACTTTTTTGGAATGGCAGCGGGGGGAGACCTATCAGAATCAGTTTTACATGGCGATGTTTCTCGGCCACGTCGTGCTTGGGCTGATTTTCTTGGTACCGTTTGTGGTATTTGGCTTGATTCACATGGTGACGGCTCGCAAGCGGAAGAACAAGAGGGCAATTCGCGTTGGCTACGCACTCTTTGCAGCGAGTCTGGTCGTGCTCGGCACGGGCTTGTTGCTCGTTCGAATTGGTGACGTTTTTGATTTGAAGCAGCCAGCAACGCGGTCGCTTGTTTATTGGCTCCACGTGCTCTGCCCGGTGGTCACGATTTGGCTGTATTGGTTGCATCGATTGGTCGGGCAAAAGATCAAGTGGAAATTGGGGGTTGCCTATGGTGCAATCGCGGTAGCGTCGGTTGCGGTGATGGTCTCGATGCACACTCAAGATCCTCGGGAGTGGAACAAAGTTGGGTCCGTGGAAGGGGTCAAGTACTTTGAGCCTTCGCTTGCTCGAACGGCCAATGGCGCATTTATCTCCGCGAAGAATTTGGACAATGACGAATACTGTTTGAAATGCCATCCGGATGCGTACAAGAGTTGGAACCACAGTGCGCACCGGTTTAGTTCGTTCAACAATCCGGCGTATCTTGCAAGCGTGCGTGAAACACGCGAGGTATCGATGAAGCGAGATGGCGATGTCAAGGCTGCGCGATGGTGTGCAGGTTGTCACGACCCGGTTCCATTCTTTAGCGGCGCTTTTGACGATCCCAAGTTTGACGACGTCAATCACCCGACATCGCAAGCGGGGATCACATGTACGGTTTGCCATGCGGTGACCAACGTCAACTCAACGAGAGGGAACGCAGATTTTACGATTGAGGAGCCGTTGCATTATCCGTTTGCGTTTAGTGAAAGCCCAATGTTGCAATGGGTGAATCAGCAATTGGTCAAAGCCAAGCCGGCTTTTCACAAGAAGACGTTTCTCAAGGACTTCCACAAGACCTCTGAGTTTTGCTCGACTTGCCATAAGGTGCATTTGCCCTTTGCTTTGAATCAATACAAAGACTTTTTGCGTGGTCAGAATCATTATGATTCGTGGCTTCTCAGCGGTGTTTCGGGGCACGGAGCTCGTAGCTTCTACTATCCAGAAAAATCTCAAAAGGCTTGTGCAGGTTGCCATATGCCTCTTGAAGAATCGAATGACTTCGGGGCCAAGCAATTCGCCGGAGCTGACAGCAAGTTTTCAATTCACGACCACACATTTGCCTCGGGCAATACTGGCTTGCCAGCGTTGCGTGGTTTCCTGACCGAGGTAGAGGACAAGCATAAGAAGTTCCTTGAGGGAACCATGCGAGTCGATATCTTTGCATTAAAGGAGGACGCGAGTGTTGATGGCAAGTTGCTGGGGCCGATTCGACCGGAGGTGCCGAAGTTAAAGCCCGGTTCGAAGTACTTGCTTGAGTCCATAGTGCGGACACTCAAGGTTGGGCATGAGTTTACTCAGGGGACTGTCGATTCGAATGAGGTTTGGCTTGAAGTGTCGCTCAAGAGTGGCGATCGACTTATCGGTCAAAGCGGCGGAATGGATGGGAAAGGGGAAGTGGATCGTCGTTCTCACTTTATCAATGTCTTCATGTTGGACCGGAATGGCAACCGAATCAATCGCCGTAATCCTCAAGATATCTTTACCCCTTTGTACAACCATCAGATTCCTCCGGGGTCTGGACAAGTTGTTCATTATTCGTTCGCGGTTCCGACCGACCTCACACAACCGATCACGGCTACCGTCAAACTGCAGTATCGCAAGTTTGATTACGAGTACATGGAGATTGTTCACAGTCGCCAAAAACCGGGTGACAACCCACTCGCCACCGATGCGAAGAAGGAAACGAACGAACCGACGTTGGTTTCAAATACAGGGGCTCAAGAACCGGAAGTCTACAAAAACACGTTGCCGGTCCTGACGCTTGCGGTGGATTCGGTGGTATTCCCGGTTGAGGGAGTTGCAGAGGAACCGACGAACCCAGAATCGAAGATACCTGGTTGGCAGCGTTGGAACGATTATGGGATTGGGTTGTTTCTTGAGGGTAAGGCCGAACTCAAGCAAGCTGAGCAGGCGTTTCAGATGGTAGAAAAGATGAAGCGATTTGATGGTCCGGTCAATTTGGCCCGAGTTTATCTCCGTGAAGGCCGAATCGATGAGGCTGTAGATGCAGTGCAGCGGGCAGCGAAAGCGACCGACCCTGTCGCACCGGAATGGACGATGGCTTGGTTCAGCGGATTGGCTAATCGCGAGCAGGGCAGATTGGTTGAAGCAGAAGCGAATTTCAAGAGCATTGTGGATCAGACCACGGAGGAGCGAAAAGCCCGCGGTTTCGATTTCAGCCGAGATCTCGAAGTGTTAAATACTTTGGGGCGAACGATCTTCGACCGCAGTGAACAAATGAGGCTGGATTCACAAGCCGAAGAGCGAAAAGTCTTGTTGCGAGAAGCGGAAAAACAGTTTAGGCGATCGATCGCGATTGATTCCGAGAACGCGAATGCACATTACAACCTCGGTCTAATTTATGGCATGTTAGGAGAAGCGGAACTTGAAAAGAAACACAAGGCTCTTCACTTGAGATACAAGCCAGACGACAATGCCCAAGGAATAGCCGTGCAAAAAGGTCGCGAAAAGTATCCAGCGGCCAACAGCGCGGCCGAACCTTTGGTTATCTATCCATTACACGCAGCTCCAGAGTGAACTTCGGATGAGTGATTCATTGAACAACGAGGATCGAGTCGAAGACGACGCAGTCATAGGTCGGGCTTTTATGGGGTCGGCGATTGTTTTCGTTTTGATTGGATTGATTGCTGGCGTCTCCTACTTTGTATTGACAAAGAAGCCGGCAGCGGAGATTGCTAAGGCGTCGCCGGTCGAACCACCTGTTGTTCGCGAAATGCCCAAAGTAATTGTTCCGACGATTTCGTGGGTTGATATTACCGACAGTGCTGGCCTGAATTTTATTCACTGCAGTGGAGCCAAAGGAAAAAAGTTGCTGCCAGAAACAATGGGAAGTGGCTGCGTCTTCTTCGATTTTGATGCGGATGGCGATCAGGATATTTTGTTGGTTAACGCTTGTGATTGGCCTGGCGAACACGACCCATCCAAGCCTGTTGGTACATTGGCACTTTATGCAAACGATGGTCATGGGGCCTTTACGGACGTCACCAAAGATGCGGGGTTGGATGTCGCGCTTTATGGGATGGGGGCTGCTTGTGGGGACTATGACAACGACGGCAGGGTTGATTTGTTCATTTCATGTCTTGGGAGAAGTCGGCTGTACCACAATGAGGGAGGCAAGTTTGTCGATGTGACCGATCAAGCTGGTGTTGGAGGTGCCGAAAAAGATTGGAGTACATCATGTGGTTGGTTTGATTGCGACCAGGATGGAGACTTGGATTTGCTAGTTTGTCATTATTTGGATTGGACTCGAACATTTGACTTAGCTCAGGAATTTCGTTTATTAGGTGGAAACGAAAGAGCTTATGGACGTCCTCAGAATTTTGGCGGAACGTTTCCTTCCTTATTTCGAAACGATGGGAACGGTAAGTTTTCCGATGTGTCCGCTGAGTCTGGATTTCATGTTGTTAATCCAGCGACTTCAGTTCCACTTGGTAAGTCGCTTGGGATTGTATTCGAGGATTTGGATGGTGACGGCAGATTGGATTGCGTGATTTCCAATGATACTGTTCAGAACTTCTTGTTTCACAATCTTGGGAATGGGAAATTCGAGGAAATCGGAGCGATGGCTGGCGTGGCTTTCGATGCGGCTGGGGCGGCTCGCGGTGCGATGGGTATTGATGCAGCCGCATTTCGAAACGACGCTTCGGTGGGAGTTGCAATCGGGAACTTTGCAAACGAAATGTCCGCACTCTATGTTTCCCGTTCTAGAAACCTGCAGTTTTATGATGCGGCAGTGGCAAATGGTTTTGGACCTGCGACGCGGTTGGAGTTGACATTTGGTGTATTGTTCCTGGATATGGATTTGGACGGACGCCTCGATATTTTCCAGGCTAATGGGCACTTAGAAGACGATATCGCAAAGGTGCAAGCTAGCCAACATTACGAACAGCCCCCGCAACTTTTTTGGAACGCAGGTTCGCAGTACAACACCGAGTTCATCAAGTGCCGCGAGCAAGAGACCGGGAGTGCGTTCCAGAAGCCGATGGTTGGTCGAGGATCGTCTTATGCGGATATCGATGGTGATGGCGATTTGGATTTGTTGATTATGGGGTGTGGTCAGAAGCCCCGTCTTCTGCGCAATGACCAGAAGCTAAACAATCACTGGTCGCGCGTTAAGCTGGTGGGCAAAGGCTCGAATCGCGATGGGATTGGGGCCTTGGTTGAATTGCGAATAGGCGATGTCGCTCAATATCGACGCGTGAGTCCAACGCGGAGTTATCTCTCGCAAGTAGAGTTGCCCGTAACGTTCGGGCTGGGTTTGTCCGACGCAGTAGACAGAATCGTTGTGACTTGGCCTAATGGACAGCAGCAGACCATTCAAAAGCCTGAGATGGATCGGATGTTCGTGATCGAGCAAGCGGATTAGCTATCGTTGTATGCCCAGCGATTTGGTCCTCAGTACCTGGGGGATTGCGGTGGTATGGTTGTATTGGAGGCTGAGTTCGTAGTAGGGGGGGCTGATGCATTCAAGCTTGAGGGGGGCGTAGCACCCGATTTCAGTGCAGGGTTTGCGGTCGAGTTTGGATTTACTGCGATGCTTGTTCCGGTTGTCGCCATAATGTTCTGAGTCAAACGAACGTTGAGTGCTCCGATTCTTTGATAAAGTTCGGGTTGGAGTGAATTCAGGGCGATGCTTTGTTGGTAGTTTTGGACAGCTTGCATCAACTCGCCGGAGTTTTCTCGAAGTCTGCCACGTTCTGCCCATGCTCTAGCATTGTTCGGATCCATAGCCAACGCTTCGTCCAAATACTGTTCGGCTATCTTGGTTTGGTTGAACTCTTGGTGTAGTTTTGCCAATTCGACGCGGGCGTCGGAAATGTTCGGACTGCGTTGCGCCCAACGTTTTAGCAGTGTAAAACCTTTGTCTGGGCGACCTGTTTCGACGAGAAGTACCGCGAGAGCACGGTGGCATTCTACGTGGTCTGGTGAAAGCTCCAGAGCTTGATTGTAGATAGCTTCGGCATTTTCAAGCATTTTCTGATCTTTGGCCGCCGTACCAAGTCGGTGGTAGGTTGATGCAAGATTGTAATGCGTATCCGGGTTTGTGGGGTCGGCCTGTTTTGCTTGTTCAAACATATGCAAAGCTTCGGCGTAGCGTCCCTGCTGGTAGAGGGTTACGCCGGTGCCATTTTGGACCATTCGCGTGCAGCCCATAAAATGGCTGCAGACGAGCACTGCGAAAATGAGGCAAGTTAGGCTTTGTAATGGATGTTTTGGTACTTTCGGATACCGCCGCCGAACGTTTTTTGGCAACGCTGTGAAGCATCTTGCGCTGTTAAAAACAAGTTTTTGTTTAGCGAAAGTCGTCAAGACTTTCGGCAGGATCACCTAAACGGCCGAAGCTCTTGACGAGTTTCGCTACAAAATGCTTCACGGTGTTGGCTTTTTGGCTGGCGGCTAAGGTCAACGAAAAGCAATACCACGAAGGCCGAGCTAAATACAAGAGGAAATACCCTCAACTTGTTTGGAAATGCCATTTTGGAAAACCGCGTTCACTTTTAGAATCCAACTCTATGCAATCTGACACTCCAAAATCGACTCAGGCAACCGACGGCTACCTGCAACATATTCAATCTTTGGAGCTCAAAATTCGAGGGCGCGAGAACCTCCTCAAAAACCTTGTTTGGGTTCGGCTTGGTCTCGCCTTGCCGGGGTTGGCATTGATTGTCGGTGGTCTTTCAATCAGCGAAGCGAGTGGCTTGGCATGGAAAATCGGCGTTTTGCTTTTTGTTGCTTTCCTGGCGGTTGCGACTTGGCATGAAAACAATCTTTGGCAGATTTCGCAGCTTCGGCAAAGGCTCTTCGGCTATCGCCGTTTGCTTGCGCGTTGTCATCGGAACTGGACTGAATTGATACCGTTGCCAACGGAGGAAAACACGAAGGAGTATATCTCGGATTTAAGCCGCGACCTTGATTTGTTTGGGGACCGCAGTTTGTATCGATGGTGTTCCCTTGCAATGACGCAAACGGGTTCGAAAACCTTGTGCGGCTGGTTGACCCATTGGGTTACGGGGGATGAGGTTCAAGAGCGACAAGCTGCGGTACAGGAATTAGCATCGAACCAAGCGTGGCGCGAAGCGTTTTTTGAAATTACCTGCGACTATCGAAATCAGCAGGCCAGCCCGGAGGGACTTGAGAGTTGGTGCAAAGGTGATTTTCACTTTGCCAAGCGTAGGTGGATTCAGTGGTTAACTTGGCTGAGCCCTGCGGTTCTGCTTGCCGGGATCGTTGTGGTTGTACTGGCCAAGCTGCAGGAATACGAATTTGGTCAGATCGTTGGTTTAGGTATGCTGCTTGGTGGGGCCGCAGTCAATTTTTTGATCACCATGGTAATCATTGGGCCAATCCACGATATCTTCGTCAAGATTGGAACTGCCAATCGCGACCTGCAGTCTCTAGTCAATATGTTTCAAGCGATTAAAGCGTTGGAATCAAAGCAAGTCCTTCTGTCGAAGATTCGCGAGAAGTGCTTTGATGATCGGCACTCTGCGGACGCTGCACTTTCGCAATTGCAACGCATCATGAGTTTGGCAGGCATGCAACGAAGCCCGCTTTTTTTTATTCCGTATCTTATCTTGCAAGTTGTTTTTCTTTGGGATATTCGCGTTTTGGAATTGCTTGAACGCTGGAAGGTGCGATTTGGCCCCAGCACTTCAGGATGGTTGGAAGCCATCGGAATGACAGAAACGCTTTTCTCAGCGGCTACGATCGCGAGTGAGTATCCGTCTTGGATATACCCTTCGCTATTTGACAAAGGAGAGACCGAAACGGGCGGGGCAAGTTCACGGCGAGTTTGTTTGTTGGATGTGGAGGGAGTCGCGCACCCGTTGCTCAAAGATGCCAGTCAAGTTCCCAACGATGTCACAATTGCACGCGATAGACCGTTACTTTTAGTGACCGGCAGCAATATGGCTGGCAAATCGACCTTGCTTCGCTCGATCGGAGTGAACTCGGTCCTTGCCCGGCTTGGCGCCCCCGTTTGCGCAGCGAAGTGGTATGGCCCCGTTTGCGAGTTGGCCTCGAGTATCCGAGTGCAAGATAGTTTGCAGGACGGAGTCTCGTTCTTTATGGCGGAGCTAAAAAGATTGCGGAGCGTGGTGGATCTCGCCCAGAAAGAGAGCCAACCGGGGGGTAAGCAGATGCTGGTTTTGCTGGACGAGATTCTTCAGGGAACCAACTCAAGGGAGCGTCAGATCGCAGTTGAGCATGTTCTGGACAAGTTGGTCGAGTGCGGGTGCATCGTATTGACAAGCACGCACGATCTCGAAATGGCTGGAAATGGGAGCATTCAACGCATCGCACAAGTCGTGCATTTCAGAGAGCATTTCGAAATGGTAGCAGGCCAGCAGGTCATGCGATTTGATTATGTCATGCGTCCTGGCGTGACGCCGACGACGAACGCACTCAAGTTGCTGGAGATGGTCGGTTTACGATCCGTTTCCTCGTAAGAATGCATTTCTTTGTGGTTCAAAAGCAGAAACGGCCAGTTTTGCAAGTACAATATTAGGAAAACCGACTGATGACCTCCCCAAATTAGAGATTTAGATGCAGAGGAAACTCGAATCTCCTCCGATTTGATTCGATTGGAACGCAGCCCAGACCGAATGCACTCGTTAGCCGGCGTATGAACCTGTCGCCGAACCACATAAATTTTCATGCAGAATCAAGCCCCTCCTTCCGCTACGAAGTCGGAAAGTCCGCTCATTATTGAACAGCCGACTAGCCAACCGTTGAACACCCAAGGACTCAATATAGGGTTCGATTTGATTGCCCTCTTGCTGGTCACTGCGGCAGTTTTCGCAGGTGCCTTTTCTTCGAGTGTTTATTTTAGCTCACCGGATCGAAAGATTTTTTTTGCTCTGATACTGTTGGGACTCGGGATCGGAGTGCTTCGATCCAACTGGTATTCCGATCAACCTAAAGCTGGATTGCGGCATTGGTGGCTTGGTTATGCCGTGAGCGCTGCGTTGCTTTTGATGGGTATTTTGAATTCACTCCCTGTACTCGTTTCGATTGCATTAAGTATCGTTATCGCAGTTTGGTGTTCAGGGAGGATGCGTGGCGAACCGATGTCGCGCGGCGTTTTCCTTGGGTCCGCCTTCTTGTTCTCATTTGCACTGGACGTGTTTGGAAAGCAGGGTTTTTTTACATGGCTCGATTCCGTGACGCTCTCAAGTACATCTCTGCTGGCCGATGCCATCGACCAACCGCACGTTCGAACCAATGGAACGATATTGTTCAAGCAAGGTGCAGCCGATCATTTCGCCAGCATCGGCGTTTGGGATAGTGCTGTTGCGTTATTGGGAGTTTCTCTCTTTTGTACTTTCGCATTCAGGCGTGGGCTCTTAGCAGCAACATTGGGTATTTTCTTGACGGTGGCTACATGGGTTGCGTGCCGAAGCATAGCCTGGCTTGTCTTGTCATCGCTCTCCGCTCGTTCAGGAACTTGGTACGAATGGTCATTCGTCATCGAGTTGACGGTCTTTGCGGTAGGTGCCTTTTGGGTCGTTGGTCTCGACCAGCTTCTCGGCGAGTGCCTCAAGCCTATTCCGTTTGAGAGAGTCGATCCTGATTATCCATTGTTGCCCTACCTGTGGAATTGGATTTGCGCTTTGCCGCAAGTGATATTGCGCATCCCGAAGGAAAACAAGATTGCTTTGCGTTGGCGTACGCGAGTAAAGAAAGCTGGCAAAAAACCGTCCTTAAAGACGGATTACGATTGGTTTCGATTTGAACTGGTCGACTTGATCTTGAAGCCGATCGGAATCGTCGGAAGTGGTATGGATACAGCTCGCGCTTGGAGAATTTCACGCAATTGGAAGTTGCTGTTTGTTTGTCTTCCTCTCGTGATAGCGCTTCTCGCCGTTTACGGTAAAGTAGGTGTTTCGCTGTTTAAGCGTAAGGATACCCAAACTCCCATTTATGCTGCGGAAAGCATAGGTATGTGCTCCACGAAGTCGTTGGAGATCGTGTGTCATAAAAGGCAGGAAACGGCATTTGTTCTTGCGACTGGGTTGACATCGCTCAAGCTTCCAGGTGACGACGAAATAGAGGCGTCAGATACGACATTGCGTTACGTCGAATTGCTCTGCAAACGAATCCTTGAAATGGAACCCAACAATCAGCTTGCTAAGTACCGGCTTGGTTTGATTCTGAGTATTCGAAATCAGCCTGTCGAGGCTGAAACGGTGATGCGAGAGATCGTCGATGGAAAACGAGGGGATTTTCCGCAAGCAAGTGCCTGGCTTTCGAAATCGCTTTCGATTCAGAAAGGCGAGGGAAAAGAAATCGCAAAGCAGGACTTGATCGACCAATTGGATGCCGCCTGCAAAGGGAAAGAAGTCGACTTTCGCTTGTTGTCTCTTTACGGTCAACTTCTTCTCGAACAGGGCGAAAACGCGAAAGCAATTGAAGTAACAAAAAAGGCGGTTGCTTTAAAACCAGATTTCGTTCTTCAGTTGGCGAGGCTCTATTCAAAAATTGGCGATGAAGCGGGAAAGATAGCTGCAGCCAATCAAGCAGAAGATTACTTTTCCGCCAAGATCAATTTTGTGAATGAAATGGAAGCGGATCGTTTGGCGGTTGCAGAAGCTCGCGTATTGTCCAATCGATTAGTCAAAGCTGCCGAGGTCCTTTCCGAGGGGTTGCGTCAAAAGCTTGGAGGTGAAGCCACGGTAAGAGAACTTTCCGAAATCCAAGGGATGATCTACCGTCAATCGATTCGAAAGCGCGATGATGGCCAGTACGATGTGGACCTGAGTCTATTGGAAGTAATGGCGGATACCGACCCTGAAAACCCTACCGTTTCAAGTGAGATCGCGAATTTGCTCACGTACAAGGTCATACCCACCCAAAAGCTTTTGGACGTTTTCAAAAAACAAGTTGCGGATGGGGTCTGTAGTATCTCATCCCTCTTGGTGTTGGGAGATGTAAACTACAAAACAGGCAATCTAAAGGAAGCTGAAAGATATTGGGCCTTGGCTGTGGAGAAAGAACCCAACAATCCCGTTGCTCTGAATAACTTAGCAATTTGTCTTGTCGAGCTTTCCTCAGAAAACGCTGAAAGGGCCATGGAACTGGTAGTTCAAGCCAACGAGCAATCGCCCGACGATGCTAATGTTTTGGATACTTGGGGCCTGGTATTGATGGCAGCGAATCGTCCTAAGGAAGCTGTTAACAAGCTAGAGCGCGCGATACAAACGAATCCGGAGCGAATTGAAACGAGGCGAAAGTTGAAGACGGTTTACGAATCGCTGGGAATGAAGGAGATGGCGGAGTTGCAGGTCAAACAGGTCCAGCGACTTGAGGAATCAGCTGCGAAAAACGCGGGCAATTAAGGACGCAAACCAAACCAGTAGGCTGAAGCAACATGGAGTGCGCATGCGACGATGCATTCGCTATTATGCCTCCAATCCTTCCTGCAACTGTTTCCCTGTCACTTCTCCTTCCCAACGACTAATCGCCATGGTTGCGATTCCGTTCCCAACAAAATTGGTAAGCGCTCGGCACTCGCTCATCAATCGATCGATACCAAGAAGCAACCCAAGCGATTCAATTGGGATGCTTGGAACCGCTTGAAGTGTTGCTGCTAAGGTGACAAAGCCTGCGCCGGTCACACCACTCGCTCCCTTCGACGTCAGCATAGCAACCAACAACAAGCTAATTTGCTGCCACAGGCTCAATGGAGTGTTCGTCGCTTGGGCCAAAAAGACAGCCGCCATTGTCATGTAGATGTTGGTCCCATCCAAATTAAAACTGTAGCCCGTGGGAACCACTAACCCCACCGTTGATTTCGAACATCCCAGTTGTTCCATCTTCCTCATGAGAGAGGGCAACGCGGTTTCGGATGAACTCGTACCTAATACCAATAGCAGTTCGTCTTTGATGTAAGCAAGGAATCGAAACACGGAGAAGCCGCAAAAGGCAGCAATACCTCCCAACACGAATACGATAAACAAGCCTGAGGTGAGATAGAATCCCGCCATTAGCCAAGCCAGTCGGCTAAGAGCCCCCACTCCGTGCGCCCCGACCGTAAAGCTCATCGCACCCAGCGCCCCAATTGGAGCCAATCTGACTACCATGCTCATCACGACGAAGAACAAACTGCCAATTTGCTCAATCGCGTAAAGGATTGGTCGGCCGCGGTCCCCCATTGAGTTCAAAGCAATCGCAACAAGGATCGCTACGAATAGCACTTGCAAAAGCTCGCCTGACACGAAGGCGCCAAGGAACGACGTTGGAATGATATTGAGTAAAAACTCCACCTCGTTCGTTGTTTTCGCTTTCTCCCCATACTTACTGCTGGAATCCAATTCCGCTTGGCTCGCATGAAACGTTTCGCCGGGTGGTGTGATTCCATCTCCGGGCCTCAGAACATTGACAACGATCAGCCCCAGGATTAGTGCGAGCGTCGATACCAGTTCAAAATAGACCAAAGATTTGATCCCAACGCGACCAAGTTTTCGCAAGTCGCCGACCGACGCGATACCGTGTACTACTGTGCAAAAGATGATCGGTGCAATCATCATCTTCACAAGCTTGATAAAGCCGTCGCCTAGAGGTTTGAGCGATCTTCCAAAAGTGGGTGATAAATAGCCGATCAACACTCCTAAGCAGACGGCGATAATGACTTGCACGTAGAGCACTCGATACCAAGGTTTTCGATCGGTGCTGGGCTTGCTGTTGGGTTCGCTGATAGGATTCGCTAAGGCTTCCACTGATCGAGTCTCGTCTCCAAGATGTTGAGAGGCATACCGCCGTTCCGCAAAATCTCGTTGTGAAATTTGGGCAGAGAGAACCGATCGCCAAATTTTGCCTCCATTCGGCTTCGAATCTCGCGAATTTTGAGTTGGCCAATTTTGTACGACAACGCTTGAGCGGTGTAGGCCATGTAGCGTTCGATTTCTGCGACGGCCCCGTCTTCGCTGATGGGTTCGTTGCCCATCATGTATTCGATAGCTTGTTCACGAGTCCAACCTTTCCAGTGCATGCCGACATCGACTACCAATCGAATGGCTCGGTGCATTTCGTCGCCGAGAGCGCCGATGCGTTGCTTGGGATCAGTGTACAATCCCAGTTCCTTGCCCATCGATTCGCAGTACAAAGCCCAGCCTTCGCCGTAAGCGCCGTACCAAAGGAATCTCGCAAAGCGAGGGAGCTGCTCGTTTTCTTGTTGCAACGAAATCTGATAATGGTGGCCTGGGATCGCTTCGTGAAGGAACAACGACTCCATCCCGCCTGTAATATTGAACTGAGTCGCATCAGGAATTGGGGTATAAAAGATTCCAGGACGAGAGCCGTCTGCCGAGCCTGGGTTATATTCCGCGCTTGCGGTTGCTTCGCGAAAAGCCTCTGTTCGTCGAATCTCAAAGGGAGTTTTCGGTCGATTTAGAAATGCTTTTTCGAGTTGCGGTTCTAGCTTGGATTGGATTGCTGAGAAGAATGAAATCACTTCGTTGGGCGTTTTGAAGGGCTTGTACTTCGGGTCGACACGCAAATGTTCAAAGAACTCTTTTAAGGTCCCAGAGAACTCCATCTGCTCTTTCACGGATTCCATTTCTTTGCGAATGCGTGCCACTTCCAATTCGCCAATGCTGAAAATCTCGTCGGGGGAGAGCGAAGTGGTTGTCCAGCGGCGCACCCAATATTGGTACTGCTCGCGGCCGCCCTTTAGATCAGAAATGCCGGTTGATGCTCGTGCTTTTGGCAGGTACTCATCCCGAAAGAACTCGCCCATGCCTCGATAAGCGGGTGCCACTTTTTCGATGATTGCGGCTTTGTAGGACGCTGTTAGTCTTTTTTGGTCGGTAGCGGAGAAAGTTGTTGGCATCAATTTGATTGGGCCGTAGAACAAATTCTTTTCCATGTCGTTGGTCACAATCGTCTCGTCGAACATTTGCTTGACCATCCGTTCAACCAAGATCTTCGGGAGTACGTAATTGTCTTTGATGCCATCTCGGAAGCGTTCGATGGCTGTTCTTGACCAAATCGCAAAACCATCGATACGTTTCAGCCAATCGTCGTAGTCCTTGACCGTCTTGAAGGGCTGGATACCGGTTCCGCTGCCCATCTGGCCGAACATGAGCGGCAAGCCATCGAATTGATTAAATGGAATCCGATCAAAGTCAAAAGCCATTCCTTCCAATCGCATGCTCAACTCGTAGTCGAGGATATCCGCGGAGAGCTTTTTTAGTTCGCTAGCTGCCTTGCGGTCGATGGCTCGAAGACGTTCTAGGGTTTGTTTGTAAAATTGTGATTCTTTGGCTGCGAACCCTTGGTCGATGTCAATCGGCAGCAAATCGTTGTAGCGAGAGTCGCCAAATGCCGTCGCCTCGAGCGGAAAGAGGATTAAGAATTGCTCATGGTAGTCCTCAAAAACCTGCTGCAACGCGGCGTCGGTTTGTTGGCCAAAGCTGTTTTTTGCGACAAAACAACAAAATAGCAGAATAAGAATTTTACAGCGCAACATGTTCGCCCCGATAGGCTTTCTGAAGTTGGCAAATTTGGCTGGCAGCCTAAAAAGAGGAAACCTATTGTCTACTCCAGAACGTCTCTAGACGCAATACGGCGAGGCTGGCACATCCACATGTGTTTTTCGTATCAATTAGCCCATGGGCGCTATTAGCCCCGGTTCTCGACGAATGTCGAGACATTGGAAAACCGGGGCTAGTAGCGCCCAACGGCTATTGGTTGCTTCACTCGACGAATCATGCCGAAGTGCTTAGCAGGCTGGCGTCCGCCTTTCAGCAGCAGCAAATTGCGAATATACTTTCGATCCGTGGAACCAAGTCGTTTGTCCCTGGAAAACACCTTTGCGAAATTGGAAACCGAAATGTCCCTAAAACAAGTTTCACTGTCGATTTGCGGGTTCGCGTTGTTTTCGACTTTCGTCAATGCTCATTCCGGACACGACGTTTCTAGCGACAGCAGCGGCATTGTGCACTACTTGACCAGCCCAATCCACGTCCTGCCAGTGTTGTTCGCTGCGGTGCTCGCGACCGCTATCGTTGTTTCTGCAATTCGAAATCGGCGATTAGCGGCAGTCAAAGTCCGGCGCTAGGCAAATGCTTCTCCTTTTGTCAGAGAAACACTTTCCGTCATGTGAGCTGGAATGCGTTCCCTATTGGACTCTACGCAATCAATTTGTTTCTCGGGAGGGTGAGGCTCCTGCCGAACCATTGCATCGCCACGCTGGGATTTATCCACTGAATTCCTTATTCGGGAGGGTGAGGCTCCTGCCGAACCGATACGTCCCCAGCTCGGCGGGAGCCTCGCCATCCCTTCAGGCTATATTCTATCAGCCTAAGCCGTCCGAATCGCCACTCGGGAGGGTGAGGCTCCTGCCGAACCGATACGTCACCTGCTCGTCAGGAGCCTCGCTCTCCCATTTGGTTTTCCAACGATTAACTTGTCAAATGATGCCTACCATTCTCATTCCCATCGCAATTCGTGAACAACACCTTTGTATTTCCAATCACTTGCGTCTTTCACCAACCCGGCGCGAACCGGATTGTTGAACATGTAAATCGATTTTTCCTCATAGTGTTCATGGTCTCGAATGCGGGTATCCCAATGTCCTGTTTGCCATTCACACGAGCTATCTCTGTTTCTTTTCGTAAATTGCGATTTAAAGTATTTGACCCAAGACTCGAAATCGACAGCCGTGGCCTGCGGCGCCGCAAACAGATGGAGATGGTCCGGCATAAGCACGTATCTGCTTACGACCCAATGCGATGCATCCTGCCAGATGTCAAGAAGAATCGCATGGTGTTTGTCAGTGGCAAGCCAAGGCTTTCGATTTTCGCAACAGATACTAGCGTTAACGATCGTAGGCTTACTGGGCGAAATGTAGACGCCATGGGTTGGATGTGTGCGAGATTTGAATGGAAGTTTGTTCAGGCATTCGTGTGAGGTTTGCTGTGGCATCTCTCTCAATTCACGGTTGATGAAATCGAGCGAGTGAGAATGATTGGGGCGTGGCTTGCTTTGGCTACAGTGGATGTTTTTCATGCGACGCCTTTGTTGATAAAGCGAAGAAGTTGTTGCCAGTCCAAATCATAAACCGGGAGGGTGAGGCTCCTGCCGAACCGCTACGTCACCTGCTCGTCAGGAGCTTTGCTTTCCCATTGTTGGTGGCTCCGCAGGAGCGTCGCCCTCCCTTTCTAGCCATATTCTATCAGCCTAAGCCGTCCGAATCGCCACTCGGGAGGGTGAGGCTCCTGCCGAACCGATACGTCCCCAGCTCGGCGGGAGCCTCGCTCTCCCATTTGGTGGTGGCTCCGCAGGAGCGTCGCCCTCCCTTTAAGCCACATTCTATCCCTTTAAGCCACATTCTATTAGCCTAATCCGTCCGAATTCTATTAGCCTAAGCCGTCCGAATCGCCACTCGGGAGGGTGAGGCTCCTGCCGAACCGATACGTCCCCAGCTCGGCGGGAGCCTCGC
>JAPLNL010000125.1 GCA_026692905.1 Planctomycetota bacterium | reverse complement strand
CTTGCGCGTCGTGCTAGGCGCGTCGTGCTAGGTGCGTTGGGAAGCGATACTGGATTCAATTCTTCAGTCCGATGAAAGAAGCCGGCTGTAGCCTGTCCACCAACAACTTCAAATGTCGTACCGATAATGCACTTCATCGATACCATCTTCGTAGTAGTCGACCAAACGCCCTGAAGTTTTGAACCTGGCTGCTGTTACCAAGGTCGATGCATTGGCAACGTCAGACGGAAACGCCATGTAAATCGTTCGACCGCCCCATCCACGCACTTCATCGACGATTCTTTGAAAATCCTGAGGCTTGGTCCCTTGGCCTTGTCCTACCAATTCCCAAGCCAACCAATAGGCGTCGTTGGTTTCCGGTATCTCGTCAACATCCGTTAGTTTAATGTCGTCCAGATTAAGTACTACGTTGACCAACTCTCTTGGAGCCACTCTCATTCCGTAAACAAGCATCGACTCGCCAGGGGCGTAGTAATCAGGTTGCCGAATTTCCTGCGTGAATCCGACCTGCAAATAGGTGTCGCGCGCATCGCGATAGATATCACCATGGGTCGGATCGATGTAATCACTTGCATGAACAAACACCTTGCGAGCGTCTTGTTCCTTAATGATTTCTATCATCCAATTCAGCATCCGCGTCCCTTTGCCTGATCGCCGATGGTCTCGCTGCAGATAAGTCCACGAAAGTCCAAACGAACCATCGGTATCTGGTATGTGCCTGCCACCCACAACGCCGATCACGGCCCGGTTTTCGCACAAACAGAACTGACCATCGAGCCCTCTTGCATAGGTCTCTTGAGCTTCCGCGGCATCATCCTCATCGTAATCATTTATGATCCGAAGCGCCATCGGAATGTCGTTGGGGGCCATCGGACGTAACTCAAGATTTCCTTCGGCACGTTTAAACATGGGGGTTATTTCTCAAACGAGTGATTGAACGGAGATGCTTTGCGAATCGTGTCCCGAAACGAATTACTTTATCAATTCCCCGCGAGTCACAGTGCGGCGATCGACTTTGCCCGCTCGGATTTCAGCCGCGATGAAGTCGATAGCAATCGGGGCATTGATTCTGTCACTGCAGGAAAAAAGGTCAAGGCACATGGCATTGTGTTCCGGCCAAGTGTGCACTGCCAAATGCGATTCGGCGATAACCACAACACCCGAAAGGCCGTGCGGAGAGAACTTGTGGAAACAAGTTTGAACCACAGTCGCACCGGCCATCTTAGCTGCGGTAACCATGATCGTCTCTAGAACCAATGGTTCTGACGGGAGTTTCGCACACTGAAAAAAATCGACCAACCAATGCCACCCCAGAGCTTCTGGTTGTTTTGAGGGCGTTTCACGTTCAAACAAAAGAGTCGTGTCCTAAAGGATGAAAATTCGAGATGGAGGTCTGCGATTCTGAACGGCTATATCATAACCATACTTATTCTATTGTGTTGCAAAGGCAACACGCACACTCCGTGTGCTGTGATGCATCTTCCGTTCGAACAACCCCTACAACCGCTACAAAACCAAAGGATCGTCCTACGAAGTCTCGCAATGCAATCACATTCTTTTGCAGCGTACCACAGACTTCGAGCTAGATTTTCGCCAGTTCCCAACTCCTGTTGTTCGCGACGATTGAACCATGATCTCTGCACTGGCCACCTCAAGCACACCGAAGCACGCTATCAAATCTTCCGCGGATTCAATGGAGTTCCGATCGGACACGATTGCCAAATTAGCGTCGAGAAGGAGCGAAATCCCAGCGGGTACCATTTGCCAAATGCTCAGTCCGCACAAATCGCGGTTGCATGAAATCTCGATCGATCCGCTCGTACCGCTCATGACGGAACTGCTCAAAGCGACCTGCGCCAACGAACCAGAAGCAACAAACGAAACCGAAGAACGAGATCGAACAATCTCGTTCGGACTCGCCGTCGCGTTGCGGTGGCTTTACGAACATGAACCGGTTGTCGGAGAACGATTGAATGCGAGACTGATCCTCAAAAACCTCATGCCACTCTACTTGTCTGCCGGTCAAGGAAGAATGGGAAGCGGTATCGCCGAAACGTTTTCCTTGATTCGCACAACATGCATGATCGCCGAACTAAACCGACTCACAACTGGCTCAGAATTAGCAGAGTGGTTACAAGAAGATTGCCGTGCGAGTATCGATCCATTGGAGTCCATTCCAAAGGCGTTCCGTATCGACCTGTCCAGAATGTCGAAAACTTTTTGGACAAATGTCCAGGCTAAACCCGTCGGAACCAGCGGCGAGGCACCCAAAATTACAGATCCAACCACTTTGACCAGCGAGAAACATCGGGCCTGGTGGTCTTTGGCCGGACAGTTGATCAGCCAACGTGCGCAGATCACCGTTCCAGCCGAGCTCGCGGTCGGCGTTATCGCTTGGAAAAAATTGGCCGACCATTGGCTGACTGTATCGAAGACGCTCGCAAGCAAATCGACAGCGACAGCCACTTGCGCCGTTGCAACGGATTCCGATTCTGAAGTTTCAGTGGTTGCCATCGCCACACGCGAACGAAGTGCAAAAGCCGAGCAATCACCCTCGAAAGTGCTGCCGGCAAACGAAAATCAAAAATGCCATATCGAGAACGACAGTCGTTTTGTCGAAATCCGCTCGGCACGCGATCCGCAGCTCAAGTCGAATTTGGACCACTTGCTCCAGCAATGCCGTAATGAATCTGGGACCTTATCGCTGATCGTTGTCAAAAAGCTTGCGTTGGGTGCCGATAGCACATCGCTTCAAGACTGGCAGGCGACGTTTATCAAGTACATGGACACGCACGGCGAAGCGACGAATGTTCGGGGATTTGTAAGCGACGACGGGGAGCTGTCTTTGGTATTCCAAGACGTGGAAAAAACCGAATTGGCCCAATGGATTCGAGACTCCTTTGCCAAGTTCAATAATTCGAACGCGAACTCGACACTAGCGACTTCGGTGTCGCAACCATTGGTGGCTGGCGTTGCGACGGTAAATGCTCCCTCACGATCGTTCAAAATCGACCAGCTCATTCAAGCAGCGTGGCGCTGCTTGGAGGGGGCCAGCACCCAAGGTGCCGGGGCAGTCAAGACAATTGAAGTCTACTAAAGTAGCTTAATTTGTTAGAATTCAGCTACTTCTGAATCGCGTTTCGTAGCTGGATTCGCCAGAATTCAGTTGGTGCGTACGCAAAGTGAGACGGCCTCCAAGCCCGTTGGAACGTAAGTAAAAAGGGAAGCCCTACTGCGATTCGCACTTTGTCTGGAATCTGTTAGGATAATGAACTTTTTGACAGTCTTCCTTGTCAACAGTTATTGATCCGACCATTTCCCCCCATTCCGAATCGCTTCATGAATCAATCCCTTCATTCGCCAACGCTTGCATCTGCGAAAGTCAGTCACTCCGAGGAATCGGGGCTCGTTGCAAGTCGCCTTTCGGCCGATCCTCGGATTGCTGAAGCAAAAGAGTTGCTAGCGGCGGTTTTGAGGGATCACAGTTCGACGATCGATTCGGTCCGACCTGCAAAGCCTGAATTGGTTGCTCAGTACAAAGCGGATCTGGATCGACTTGCTGTCGCACGTGGTGGCGCACCTTACTTCCCCTACATTTCCAGCGGCCTTGGGAACGGCCCGTTTGTGGAACTTGGAGACGGGAGCGTCAAACTCGACTTTATCGTCGGGATCGGCGTTCACGGAATGGGGCACAGTCATCCTGCAATGCTCGAGGCAACCGTCGACGCAGGCCTCGAGGACACGGTCATGCAAGGTAATCTTCAAACAAACTCTCCGTCGCTGGCAATGTGCGAAAAACTGCTGGGATTGGCAAATCAATCCGGTGCGAAATTGGATCACTGCTTGCTGAGCACCAGCGGCGCAATGGCAAATGAAAATTCGCTGAAAATTGCCTTCCATAATCGATTCCCTGCATCGCGAGTCATATGCATGGATAATTGCTTTGCCGGCCGAAGCCTTGCATTGGCTCAGTTGACGGACCGACCTGCATACCGAGCCGGACTGCCCAAGACGCTCGATGTGGACTTCATTCCGATGTACCACCCCGCAGATCCAGTAGGTACGACCCGGGGTGCGATTGAGACTCTCAAAAAACTGCTCGCACGGCATCCAGGCGAATACGCTTGTATTTGGCTCGAGCTTGTGGCCGGCGAAGGTGGTTATTACCCCGGCACAAAACCCTACTTCGAAGAGCTTTGCAAGATTTGCCACCAAAACAACATCTTGGTCATCTTCGATGAGGTTCAAACGTTCTCTCGGCTTAGTCAGCCGTTTGCGTTCCAACACTTTGAGCTCGACGCCTACGCCGATCTAGTCACCCTGGGCAAGATAACTCAAGTCTGCGCAACGCTCTATGGAGACCAACTGAAACCCAAGGGACCCGTTCTCTCTCAGACATTCACTGGCGCAACCGCTTCCATCCGATGTGGATTGGCAGTTCTAGACGCGCTACAGACCAACGCGTGTTTTGGTGCGAACGGCTGGAATGTTCGCCGGCACAATTACTTCCAAGGCAAACTGGAGCAGTTGGGTCAAAAGTACCCTGGGAAACTGAGCGGCCCCTATGGCGAAGGTATGATGATCGCCTTTACACCCGGTAATGGCGGCGCTGACGAAGCCAAAGACATGCTGATGAAGCTCTACGATTTGGGTCTCATGGGCTTTTTAGCGGGCAGCAATCCAAACCGAATCCGTTTTCTACCACCGCCCGGAATCACCACGGAGAAGCACATCGACTTGGCCTGCGGTATCATCGAACAAGCGATTCAAGGTCACTGAGAGCTACGGCAGAGGAAGTTCCGAAGATCCGGTCAACCCAATTAGAGTGTCAGGAGCCGCAAGCTCAGCGAAAGCCAATAATGACTAGTCCTACTCGATCGACGGTTCAGGGAATCCAACATGCGCACCCACACGCCTTTCAAGCGATGAACGCTTTGACGCGTGAGGGACTGGTCGTAGCAAGCCGCAGAAATATGGTCAAAGCGAGTCTAGCCGGATTCGCTGGCCTGTCGCTTCCCTGCCTGATGGCTTCTCGCGCCCAAGCTATATCGAACGGAATCTCATCCCCCAGAGCCAAAAGCATCATCTTGCTCTGGATGACGGGCGGGCCAAGCCATATCGATACTTGGGACCCCAAGCCCGATCGGCCCTTCAACAATCGCGGCCCCTTCGGTGTGATTAAGACCAAGCTCCCAGGCGTTCATTTTTGTGAGCATCTGCCGAAACAAGCGGCAATGCTCGATAAGTTCACGATCATTCGCTCCGTCGACGCCAAGTTCAGCAATCACGAACCGAACACGGTCTTTCAAACAGGGAATCTGGATGCGGAACCCCGAACCAACCGAGAAGCATCGCTTTATCCCTCAATCGCGTCCGTCGTCGCCAAACATCACGGTACGAACCAAGCTTCGATGCCTCCCTATGTCGGTTTCTATCGCTCCCCCAGTCATATTGCCTCTGGCGGCTACCTCGGCCAACAATACGATCCCTTTCGTGGCAACTTGGCAGCAAAACTTCCTATCTACGATTTGGTAGGAACAGACACGGGCAAAAAATCCAATGCAGAAATGTTTCAACTGTCGAAAGGTCTCGATTTCAATCGGCTCAACGATAGGCGAAACCTACTGAAAGACCTCGATCGCATCCGACGCGATATCGATAACAGCGGAGCCATGATTGCAGCCGATACCTTTCAGCAGCAAGCGGTCGATCTGCTCGTGGGAACCAAAGCCCGAGATGCATTTGACCTGACTCTGGAGCCCGCCGAAGTTCGTGAGCGTTACGGAAGTCACTTGTGGTGCCAGCAAGCTCTGTTGGCTCGGCGATTGGTTGAGTCAGGCGTTGCGTTTGTCACGATCGATTTGAGCTACCACACCGCCAGTGGAACTTGGGACAACCATGGCGACAATATTCCACCGTATGGCGGCATCTCAAAGGGACTCAAGCCTCTGTTGCCGCTCTTTGATCATCTGATTACGACCCTGGTCGGTGACTTAGAGGAGCGAGGTAGACTCGAAGATGTCATGGTCATCGCAATGGGCGAATTCGGCCGAACTCCCATGATGGGGACGCAGGAAAGTACCGACGGACGCGACCATTGGCCAAACGTGATGTCGATGGCTCTGGCCGGTGGCGGGCTTCGACACGGACAAGTGATCGGAGCAACGGAAAAAGATGGCGGCGCAATCAAAGAACGCCCGGTAACTCCCGGAGATCTAGCGGCCACGATCTATCGCTACTTCGACGTCCCGCTAACAACCCAATACGTCGACCACCGGGGCCGACCAAGAAACGTCGTCGATCAAGGAACCCCGATCGCCGAACTTGGTTTGTAAGCGATATCCCGACCGGACACCGCTTGGGTGTTCTAATGGGGCCGCATGATGAAATGACAACTCCGGATTCGTCGCACAGTGTAGAGCGATTGTCTCAATCGCTCGGCGGGCACTCTAGGTCCCCTTCCGCAGAACAAAGAAGCCACAACTTGAAGGTGCAATTGGAATGCGATTGTGGTCTGCACTTCCGAAACGATTGAGGACAATCGTTTTACACTCGCCCCAGCCGCCCTCCTCTCGACCAGGAAATTCACGATTGTAGCCCCGATAACGTGACACAAGCCAAATCTTCAAATCGCCAGTAAAGTTTCCTTAGTCGAACTTAACAGAAAGCTTGCATTTCGCATCTCAATGCATTGCGTATTTCTTCATGGTCTTGGCAACTTCCGGATTCGATACTGCCCAGGCGAGGTCGCTGCTTTACTAGTATTGTGAATTTAGGAGGGGATGATGTTGTTAAGATTTTTGAAGCGTATTGGCTACTCCTTTTCAATCGTTACCATTTGGGCATTGATGTCATTGGATGCAACTTACTTGCAGGCGCAATCTGCGGTAGAACCAGAATCGATCGAGGCCTGTGATGGTTCTGCCTGTGATGGTTTGGGATACGCGCCTCTGACCTGTCCATCTTGGCTCGACGGAGACCAATCCAAGATTCGAGCTGGGCTCACCGAGAACGGGATAACGTTCACCAATAACGTGACCAATTTTTATTATGGAAATACCCGTGGGGGACTCGAACGAGAGTTTCGTTTCGGTGGCCATGGCGACTACTTAACGAACATTGACATCAATAAACTGGGAGGACCGCAGGGGCAATTTTTGCAGATACGCGCCGAGCATCGCTACGGTGAGTCATTGGCCGGCGCAACAGGAGCGTTCTTGCCACCCAATGTTGCGGCAGACCTACCCGTTACCGAATCGAACAACGTATACGTCACCAACTTTCTGTTCACTCAAGCGTTGTCCGAGTCCTTTGCGTTGTACGCTGGCAAGCTTGATACGCTGGACGGCGATGTGAATGCGTTTGCGCATGGCCGCGGAATCCGTCAATTCTCAAACGCCGCTTTCGTCGTGAATCCAATCGGATTGCGAACGATCGCGTATTCGACGTTGGGGACTGGCTTTGTCTTTCTAAAGGACCGCGAGCCCATTTACAACTTCCTAGTTCTTAACGCTCGCGATACGACCAAGACCGACGGTCTGAGCGAGTTATTTGCCGATGGTGCGGTTATTTCGCAAGAGTTACGAGTCCCAACCAATTTGCTTGGGCTGCCTGGGCACCAGCTATTTGGCGCGATCTGGAGCAGCCGAAACTATGCTTCGCTTGATCAATCCCCACTAGCGGTTCTCCCAAGTGTTCCAATCGCTCGTTCGTCAGGCTCTTGGGCGCTGACGTACAACTTCGATCAATATCTCTTTGTTGACCCAAGTGACAGCAAGAGAGGCTGGGGACTGTTTGGACGGGCAGGAATTGCTGACCCAGACACGAATCCTATTCAGAATTTCCTGAGCCTTGGTGTCGGTGGCAACAGCCGTATACGAGGCAGAGAAAATGACACATACGGGATAGGTTGGTATTATTCAGGAACAAGCAAAACGCTCGCTCCGTTCCTGGCGAGTTTGGGCAACCTAGGAAATGGGCAAGGGGGAGAGTTGTTTTATAACATGGCGGTTCGAAAGCGATTGTCTGTGACGGCCGATTCGCAAGTGCTCATGCCGGCACGAAACAACATCAACACATCCTTGGTATGCGGCTTACGAGCCAATTTGGCTTTTTAAGGTGACTGGCAGTGCTCGCGAAGAATACGCAGCACTTCGTCGATGGTTGATGGGTCTCGAGTTAGATCAACGTGTTTCTCGCTGACATATTTCTCGCTATCCGCAGTTACCTGGATTGCGCTGGAGACAGGTACGACCCCGTCCGAATCGCCATTTCCTAGCATCCATCGTCCACTTCCGATGATGGAGTGAGTGTGCACTTGGGACGTTATCGGCAAACCATTGATCGCACATAGCAATGGGCTGTCGGGTTCGAGAAGATCCAAGCTGTTTGGGATTCGCCGCGTAAACTCGTAGGAAAACGTATCGGGATTCGCATCCAGTAATTTCCGGTGCGCGAGCTTAACCTCTTCTTGCTGCTCGATCAGCAGGGAACCGATTCGTCCAACCGCTCGATTCGCCAATGCGGAACCTCGATGCGGCGTTCCGATGTAAACCACTCGATTGACTCGCGAGGTAGATTCGAAGAAAGCGGATTCGGCAAGCCTTTCGCGGAATCGAGGCGGCATTGAAACATCCTCAAAGCGACGATTCGAAATAGCATTCCAAAGTTTATCCTCACTATTCGATACCTGCAGCTTAGATATGAGGCCGCCCATACTGTGCCCGACAAGCACAATTTGTTTCAAGGCATCATCTGTATCGTTGGGGTCAACCCGTTGACACAGCTGCGTTAGCTGACTTCGAAGCAGGGCTGCACTCGGGAGAAATGGTTTGCCGGTCGGATACTCAAATCCCCAAATTTGAAACCGATCATTGAACCACGGACGAGCTCGAATCTCGTTGACCAGATTAGCCCAAGTAAGTCGGTCAGAAAGCAAGCCATGCACCAAGACGACAGGGATCTTGCCCTCGACATACGGCTCAAGCATAAAGAGTCCTTCCTCATCCGGAACGACGTTTCCCGGTTGAAGAAAGGCTTTGACATAATTACGTTTCGTCGTATTCAGCGTCCTTGCTAGCGCCGCCGATGTATCGAAAGCCATGGGAAGCGTAGCTTCATTCACAGCAACAGACGAATAGACCAGTGGATTGATGGACTCCAGGACAAATGGTTGGTTGCCAGGTGAGGTTGTGTCCTGGTCTATTCTAAGCAGGAGCGTTGCGACAAAGAATGTTTGCTGATGCTGAAAACCTTGGGAAGAGGATCGGCATTGCACCACGGCTGGCACACCCAATCCCTTTTGGCGGTAGATCTGATTCAGCTGCGATGTGGCGTAATCACCCACGGTAACGATAGAACAAATGTCCTCCGGTTCCCTCGAAAAGCCGTCGAAGTGGCATGGAATGTTGATCCAGCCGTCGCTCGTTTGGACCTTTAATCCAACGCGAGGATCAAAACGATTGTGATGCTGGCCTTGGACGATCAAGGCCTGTAAGGCTGAGTGATATATCTGCGACGATGGCAGTTCGTGCAGGCAATTGCCATGATCATGCGCATTTGATTGAATATCATACCAGGAGAATTGAGCCGCTTGGAAAAACAGGTCAACACAGCCTACCTCGCCGCGCTCCATCGCTTTCATGGCTTTGGCATACGCAATATTGGCCTGGGCCAGTTCGAGACTTCCCGGTCGTTCGGAGCATGTCTCACTCAGGATGGTATAGTCAGGCGTTGTCAGTCGCGGAGATGGCCAACCGCCCGTACCAAGTATCGAGGCGCACCCTGTGAATAACACGAACGCAAAAGGAATCGCAATAACAACAAGGGGTGGATGCCGACTCCGCATTTCAACTATTCACAAATTGTTCCTCAATCAAAAACGACACGGAATGACAGTGTCGGTGAACACGGCAAACCTTACATCACGGTTGTCGGCGCGTCCTAACGATTGCGTCAAAACGAGGCAGCTAGTTTGCTTGGAGTATCATTACAGACAACAATGGCATTTTGATCGTTTCTTTTTAGAATACGTAAAGTGCGAAAGAACATGCATAGCAGGGCGGGAACGCATTCCAAGTCGGGAACAAGCAATGAATTTAAACGATGACATGGCCTATCGAAGAACAACATGGGCACTCGAGCGAACGCAGCTCGCATGGGTTCGCACCTCGTTCGGTATGGCGTCCGCAGCCATCGCATTAGACAAAGGTGCTACCGCATTGAATAAGGCAAAATTGCTAGAAGGAGCGGGATGGGTGGAGGGAGGTTTCTGGGGTGGAATCGTACTGGCGTCGTACGCCGCCGTGCAGTTGGCGATTGCAACGATGATTTATGTTCGCCGCGAACGGGAATTAGCGTCTACCGCTCAATTGCCTATTCCGTGGATGCCCGTCGCGGTGCCGCTGTCCGTTCTGGTATCGCTGTCTTGCGTTGCAATTACAGTCATGTTGTATTCTCGAATCTAGTGGTGTTCTCGAATCTAACTGTAGCGAAGCCTGATTTTCGGCGACCGGCTGATTCCAAAAAGGTCGACCTTCGGTTTAACGCAGATTCAGCAGCTGGCATCGTTTAACCTATTCGAAGCTGCAGAAGCAAATCGAGACCTTATTAAATCGAGAGCTTATCTAAACGTCAGTGGACCGGTAGGATCGTCAGCATCGTTTGCAAACACAAATTACTTGCGGACATCCAGTCTAGGAATTGCTCATTCGAGTCCCCCCCTCTATACTGGTGCCGCTAGAACCTTCCTCTGGAACGTTTTAGAGAGTCTTTAGGAACATTTTAACGAATTTCAAAGAGTAAGGCGCAACAAGACACGTTACCGCAGTGTCCTGTTCAAATTTCACCCCAGGGACAAATCGATGACATACCGTTCAGTTTTTTTAGTGTTCGCAGTGACGGCAAGCATGTGGTTAACACCATTGGCCGGGTCTTTTGCTCATGGACAAGAGGATCCGACTGCGATCGAAATCCGAAAAGATTGGGAAAAGCTGACCTCCGCGTTCAGCGGTGGAAAAGCCGATGAAGTCGCCGCTATGTTTTTGTCCAAAGGTGAGCTCATCGACGAGCAAGGGACGGTTTACCAGGGACAAAAAGAGATCAAAGAATTGCTGACGGCTTTTTTTGTGAAGTTCCCTGGAACACAAATGAAGAACGAAATCCAATCCATCCGGGTGCTTGGAACCATTGCAATCCAAGAGGGAGTAAGGGTCACAACCGCCACAGACGGAACTGGTGCGACGATTCGGTATACCTCGGTACTCGCCAAAACAGATCAAGGTTGGCGGATTGCGTCCCTCCGAGATTTTCCTGATGAGCCTTCGCCCACACCGCCCACACCAGGAGAGTTGCTCAATCCGCTAGCTTGGTTGGTCGGCGATTGGATCAATGAAGGCTCCGATGCTCGCGTCAAAATTTCGTACAAATGGTCAGAGGACAATAATTTTATCTTGGGTGAAATTTTGGTAACCAAGAGCGACCAAGTTGTGATGAAGAGTTCTCAAAGAATCGGATGGGATGCTTTGCTCGGTGCGCCACGCTCATGGACCTTTGATTCCGATGGCGGCTTCGCCGAGGCAACTTGGACGCAAGTTGAAGACGCATGGATCGTTCGTTCGTCCGCAGTCATGCCTGACGGCGTAACGGGTTCGGCTATCTTGAAGATTACCAGTGGGGAGAGTGGACGCTTCGTGATGAGCGGATCCAACCGGATCATCGGCAATGCGATGGAACAGGACTATCAGGTCACAATCGTTAAGCTGCCACCCGCTGTCGGGAAATAATCCATTCGCAATTCGAGGAGCAACAGTATGTTTAAGATGAAAAGCATTCGCATTATGTCGGCGGTCTTGGTCGCGCTGGCAATCGAAACAGTATGGCTTCCCGATGCGTTTGCGCAGCGCGGTCGAGGCGGCGGTGGAGGAGGAGGTGGTGGTGCAAGACCATCCATGGGGAACATGGGAGGCGGCGGTGCAAGACCGTCGATGGGGAATATGGGAGGCGGTGGTGCAAGGCCGTCGATGGGGAATATGGGAGGCGGGAATGCAAGGCCGTCGATGGGGAATGCGGTTGCGCGTCCAGACATGTCCAGCATGTCCCGGCCGAGCACTCCGAGTATGTCGATGCAAAGACCTTCGCAGCCTTCCTTTGGAAACATGACTGCTCGTCCTTCGATGCCAAATCCTGGTGGAATGCCCAGCCCGGGCGGTATGACCTTGGGTGGTTCTCGTCCTTCGTTGGGAGGTGCTGGTAATCTATCAAGCCTTTCACGTCCTACGACGCTGCCCTCGAATCCTTCGATTTCAACACGTCCTTCATTGCCTAGCTCGCCGAATCGTCCGGGCATGCAGTTGCCAACAACGCGTCCTGCGCCTGGAATCCAACCGAATCGGCCTAATTTTCCGGGTAGCGGTGACAGACCATCACTGGGAAGCGTAAATCGCCCGACGACGTTGCCGGGGAATTTAAATCGACCGGGTGTCGGTGGTGAACGACCGACTACCTTGCCGGGCAGCCTCGATCGGCCGGCGATTGGTGGAAACCGACCCAACGGAGGCTTACCTGGCGTCGGAGGTATCGACAACAACAACCGTCCTGTCATCGGAGGTAATCGGCCTACGACATTGCCCGGTAACATCAATCGGCCAGCGATCGATGGAAACCGGCCAGGTGGCAATATCAACTTGCCAGGCTCAGGCAACAACAGCAATAACAATATCATTAACAATAACACAAACACGAACATTGTTAACCGACCTAGTATCGGCGGCAATCGACCTGGCATCGGTGGTAATCGGCCTGGCATCGGTGGCAATCGACCTGGCATTGGGAACGACACAAACATCAATATTGGCAACAGCGTAAATATTGGAAACAACGCTGGCAACCGTTATCCGAATCGACCGAATTGGGACGTCGACCCAGGGTATTCGCGGCCAGGTTGGGGACTAAACGGTGGCGGCAATAATTGGAACAGCAATTGGCATAACAACTGCGTCAACAATCACCACAATTGGTACAACGGATGTTGGCAAGGCTATTGGGGCAGCAACTGGTACGCTCCTGTTGTTTGGGGCGGAATAGGCTGGGGGCTGGGGACCATGACCAACAGCTGGGGGAACAGTACGGCCTACTACAACCCATATTATGCGGAGCCAGTGATCGCCCAATCAATGCCTTATGATTATTCACAACCTGTTGTTGTGAACAATTACGTCTCTTCCAATGCGGATGCCGTTCCAAGCGAAACCCCGCAGCAAACGCAGGCTCTTTCCTCATTCGACCAAGGTTTATCCAAGTTCAAAGCAGGTCAATACACATCGGCATTGTCGGATTTCAATAGCTCGCTCAAAGAGTTACCTGGCGATGCAGTAGTGCATGAGGTGAGATCGCTGGCGTTATTTGCCAACGGCGATTACAAAGCGGCAGCAGCGGGGCTCAATTCTCTGCTTTCATCGGCACCTGGAATGGATTGGACAACGATGAGTGGGTTGTACGGCAACACGGACGACTACACGGCCCAACTCAGAAAACTCGAGCAGTTTTGCAAATCGAATCCAACGGATGCATCCGCGAATTTCGTGCTCTCGTACCATTATCTCGTAACGGGAGAAAAAGATGCTGCGATCGATGCACTGAAAATTGTGGTCAAGAATCAGCCCAAAGACATAACGGCCAAGCATATGCTAGATGCGATGTTACCGCCTAGCGAACCCGTCGCGGCATCTCCTAGAGTCGCGCCTGCCGCCGCTGTGCCTGGCGCAGCAGTTCCTGCCGCCGCTGTGCCTGCCGAAGCTGCTCCTCAAACCGATCTGGTCGGAACGTGGATGGCTCAGTCAGCAGATACGAAAATTGAGTTGTCTATTACGGAAGACTCAAAATTCTCTTGGAAGGCGGGTGCTAAGGATCAAGCACCCATCGTGCTGGCAGGTCAGCTTTCGTCCGAAGTCGATGGGATATCCTTGGATACCAAAGAGCAAGGGTCGATCGGCGGTACAGTGGAGTCAAAGGGGCCCGATAGCTGGAAGTTTGTCATCAGCGGAGCGCCAGCATCCGATCCAGGCCTTAGCTTCACGCGTGTAAAATAAAGTCGAAGTTCGTTTGGAATAAAAACACAGAAGGGTTGGCTCTCGTTATCGTGAGTCAACCTTGGATTTTACCAGAACAAAAAGGGAGAAAAATGGAACTGAGTAAGCGTTGTACGGCGGAATTCATTGGAACATTTTGGCTCGTGTTTGGAGGTTGCGGCAGCGCCGTGCTCGCGGCTGCGTTTCCAAATGTTGGCATTGGGCTTTTGGGAGTTTCGTTTGCCTTTGGGCTAACGGTTCTCACTATGGCTTATGCGATCGGTCATATTTCTGGCTGCCATTTGAATCCTGCGGTTTCAATAGGTTTGGTGGCTGGCGGTCGATTCAAATCCGCTGAGCTTGTCCCTTACATCCTTTCGCAAGTTGCAGGCGGGATCGCAGGTGCGGCAGTTCTATATCTTATTGCGTCTGGCAAAAGCGACTTCTCGCTTTCTGGCGGTTTTGCATCCAATGGTTTTGGCGAGCACTCGCCTGGCGGCTATTCCTTGCTGTCGTGTTTCGTTGCCGAGTTTATTCTGACATTTATGTTCTTGTTAATCATCTTGGGTGCGACGGACAAACGAGCCCCGCAAGGCTTCGCACCGATTGCAATTGGATTGGGCTTGACGCTGATCCATCTGATCGGAATCCCGGTCACCAATCTTTCGGTCAATCCTGCTCGTTCGACAGGCCCCGCGATTTTCGTTGGCGGATGGGCGCTCATGCAGTTATGGCTCTTCTGGATCGCTCCCATCGCCGGCGCCATCGTGGCTGGTGTTGTGCATCAAAACGTATTCAGCGTTGACGACTCAAAGAATCATTAGCGATTCAGCGTTGGCAAAGCGAAATAGATCGGCAGAAAGAAAGTAGATGAGCGACGAACTAGAAACGGTACAGAAGCCGCAACGTCGGGGTGATGTTGGAAAGTGCCCGGCGTGTGGTTCAAGCGTCGATCCTGAAGCGTACCATTGCCCAACATGCCAAACGGACTTCTGCTTCCATTGTCGGGCTCGCTTATTGCCCGCTGATGTTCAGCTTGAGTGCGTCAGTCAACCCTGTAGCTACTATGGAAAGCTGATATGTAGTATTTGTGATGGGAAGGTTGAGCAAGAGGAACCGCCAATCCTTTACAATGAACCACAAGACGGCTATTGGCCTGCTTGGTTAGCGCTGGTTCTTTTCTTGGCAGGGATCATCTGGTATCTCAGTTCGTCCTTTCTCGCAGCGGCGATCATTTCGGTGACTGTTTACTTCGGTGCCGGTTATTATCTTCAAAAGCAGCTTGATTGGAATCTGTTTGGCAAAGAGCGGAGTGTAGAACAGCATAGGAGGACATCCTTTTATCGTTGCATTCATTGTCAGGGTAGAGCAAAGGAACTGCGCAAAGAAAGTCTTATCCAGAGAGGTTTCTAAATGTTTTACTGGATTTATGACATCCCGACGGAATCCTTTGCTGCCCTTTCAGCAGGCGTATTCGTGGCATTCTCCATCATTGGTTGCCTCGTTCTGCGGCCGGTTTTGCGATTGTTTATGCCTCGAAAGTCGGTAGTCAATGATGTTGTCGGGTATATCCTCTCCTGTTTTTGCGTGTTTTATGGAATTCTGCTTGGTTTACTAGCTGTGGCGGTCTACCAAAACTATTCACAGGTGGAAGCGAATGTTACGAAAGAGACATCTTCGTTGGCAGCGCTTTACTACGATGTTTCGGCCTATCCTGACCCGGACCGCGATCCACTTCGACAATCACTTCGAGACTACTGCCAATACGTTATTGAAAAAGCGTGGCCTTTGCAACGAAAAGGAATCGTTCCCAGTGGTGGAGTTGCAAAGGTTAGAGATTTTCATAATAAACTCGTGAAGTTTCAGCCCTCATCGAAAAGTGAGGAGATCATTCATGCGGAAACACTGCGTCAGTTCAATGTGTTCGTAGAACATCGGCGAATGAGATTGCATTCGGTTAACACAGGAATTCCTAGCGTAATGTGGTATGTCGTGCTCGTTGGTGCTGTCATCAATATTGCGATGGTATGGCTGTTCGAAGTCAAGTTAATAACACATTTGTTCTTAGGTGGTTTGCTCGCATTTTATCTGGGGACGATGATTTTCCTTGTCGCCGCAATGGACAATCCGTTCCGTGGAGAGGTCAGCATCACTCCCGAAGCTTTCGAGCTGGTGTTGGAGCTGATGAACGATTCGCCGGAACCGCAGACTGCGTCATAAGCAACAAGTTGCATCGACGAGCAAATTTTACATTTTTGGGACACATGAGCGATGGCTGAATTCAAGATTAACGAAATGGAAGGAACACGTTACGTCGAGATTCATCTCAATCATGAAATGGTTCGAGTGGAGTCTGGTGCCCTTAGCTACTACATAGGCGACATCAAGGTGTATTCCCAATTGATGCCGTCCTTGGGGGGCCTGATGACATCGCTTTTTGCTGAAGAAGCGGTGTATCGCCCCACCTATACAGGCACCGGCGCCATCACGCTCGAGTCGTCACTAGGTGGATTCCACCAACTCGACCTACAAGGCGAATCTTGGATCCTCGAAAGAGGAACGTACTGGGCCTCCGAGGGAAGCGTCGACGTGAGCTTCCACCGGGAGAAATTGCACACAGCGATTTGGGCCGGGGAAGGACCGCTCTATCTGCAAACCAAGGTTCGCGGAAACGGCAAAGTGATTCTAGCGACTCGCGGTCCTGTAGAAGAGGTCGTCCTAAGTCCGGGGCAAAGCGTGGCAGCCGAAGGCAAGTATGTGATCGCGAGGACCGGAGATGTTTCTTTCGAAGTTCGGCGAACAACCAGAAATTTCTTTGGAAGGTTTACATCAGGCGAAGGCTCGTTACGTGTCTACAGAGGGACAGGACGTATCCTTTTGAATCCAACACCCTATTGGCGTTATCGGGTGTTTGCCGAAAAGTCGGGAGAATCGAATGACGAACCTTCTAAAACAACCAGTTAAATCACTACTAGTCATGAAAATTGAGAACCAAAAATGTCGCAGTATATAACCACGGCTTTGGCAATAATCGCGATTTTGATCATTAGCATCTTTGCGATTCAAAACCTGAGTCCTGTCGAAGTCACCTTTTTAATTTGGTCCGCCAGCATCTCGAAAATCATCGTCATCATAGGGACGTACGTTCTGGGCATGCTCACCGGCGGAGGCTTGTTGTTTTTGATCAAGGGATACTTTAACGCAACGTAATTAGTCCTGAGGTGAGCAGTGTGACGGCGATGGAGCCTGTCCGAACTAGGTTCAACTCAACCCAATTTAGATTAAGCAATTTTCTGGAGTCCTTCAAAGTGAACCGCTCTCTACTGTCACTCATCCTGCTACTCTCGGTTTCACCGGTATCAGCGATCGAAATCACGCCTGACGAAGCAAGCATTGCCAAAGAGGTTTTCGTGGATGGCCTCCCGGTTGATCCGCTCCCTTCGTGGAATGAGTCGGCCTCGAAGAACGCCATTATGGCATTCGTGCAAAAAGTCACCGCCGAAGGGTCAACCGACTTCGTTCCTATTTCGGAACGTATTGCTGTCTTCGACAACGACGGCACGCTTTGGCCAGAGAATCCAGTCCCATTCCAAGTTGCTTATGCACTGGACATGATCAAGCAGCGATCGGCAACCGATCCCATTCTTGCCTCGAATCCGATGGTACAAGCGGCGAACGCAGGCGACCTAGCAAAGCTACTCGAAGGCGCACATCACGATGGGCTTATGCAGGTCATGGCCCTGACGCATGCTGGGATGACGACGGAGGAATTTAGAGCGAGCGTGGAATCGTGGCTGAAAAAGGCAACGCATCCACGATTCGCAGTGGGTTACGACCAACTGACCTATCAGCCGATGCAAGAAGTGCTGACCTATTTGCGGGACAAAGGATTCAAGACATATATCGTATCTGGAGGAGGAGCCGATTTCATGCGAGTTTGGTCCGAACGTGTTTATGGCATCCCTCCCGAGCAGGTGATCGGATCATCGTCTCGCACCAAGTTTGAATTGCGAGAGAACGGCCCTATTCTTGTAAAGACTTTGGAGCATCTGTTTGTAGATGACAAGGAGGGAAAACCCATCGGCATTCATCAGTTTATTGGCCGGCGCCCGATCGCTTGCTTTGGCAACAGTGATGGGGACAAGGCAATGATGGAATACACGACTATGAATAACCCACGTCCGAGTTTTGGTTTGATTGTGCATCATACCGACTCCGAACGTGAGTACGCTTACGACAAGGCACCGAAAAGCTCTGGGAAGCTGGTCGATGCGCTGGCTGATTCTTCGAAACGCGGTTGGGAGATTGTGGATATGGCAAAAGATTGGAAAACGGTTTGGAGTGCCGCCGCAGTACCAGGGGCGACTGTTGCTACACAGAGCATTGTGGGCAATTGGCTAGCCGAGGACATCGCCGGCGGCGGTGTGCTTGATCGAGCCCAATCAACACTTCAAGTCAGCGAGGATGGGACGGTCACAGGGAACACCGCAGTCAATCGCTACGGCGGCAAAGCAGTGATCGCGGGTCAAAAAATAACCTTCGGGCCGCTTGCCATGACTCGGCGTGCAGGACCACCAGCCATGATGGATCAAGAATCGAAGTTCAAAGCAGCCCTAGAAAAAGTTGCCAGTTTTCGAATCGATGACACTGGCTTGATGTACTTGCTCGATGCAGAAGGAAAAAATCTGCTTCGTTTTTCGAAGCTGGACAAATGATCGGGGATCAGGCTTCCAGTCAGGTGAACGCGATGGCTGCCTGTTTGGTGAATATCAAGTAGCCACCTAGCCTAACTGCGATGCCCCAAGGAAAGCAGTCACAGGAATGGACAATCGAGGCTTCTCATCGCTAGCAGAACAAAAGTACGACGCTATCCGGTCTCTGCGAATGTCTGACGTCGAAAATGTGGCTACGAATACTGGACTCACAGTTTCAGAAGTGACTACGATGAAGAAGCACCTCTTTTTCGGAAAGCACCAACGTTTTGCTCCCGAAGTGGGTGGAGTGGTTCGAAAAAGGTTTGATTCAAATGATGATATTGCTGAAGCTTGGCTTAAACCGCACAATGCACCTCTCGACGCTTGCCAGCAGCAATGGTTTCGGCAACTACGCGACCATGAGTTGGGGGAAAGATCGTTAATGGGAAAGGGAGTTCCGTTCCAGGATATTAGTGCATGGCATAGGATTAACGGCCAATGGGAGCATGTGTATAGAGAAGGATTGCGTGGCGCTCACGAATTGTCACCACTTCCGCCAAAGTTCTGGCCATTTTTTGAATAGGAAACCGACAATGGTTGAGTTGAAAGCACATCGAACGAAGATTGGTGCCATTCGTTGTAGTGGCCGAGCAAGCGACGTAACGGGATCGTCCGCACCGTTTGCGATTGTTTCTGTCGAGTTGTCAGATGCCAAAGATCCTTCCGCACCCTTCGAAGTCGCATATGATGACCCAGAATGCGTAAACCAGTCAGGAGAAAAATACCCGGACGTTGAGGAAGAAAAATACTTTATTGCTGGCGCGGCGCGTGGAATTAAAGATGCAGTTGGCCATTACGAATCGCTCGGGGTGGGGTTAAATGGACTGACAGCTCGAATTGTCAGATTGGTAGCACATGAAGTCGATTCCTCTGAGCGAGCGTTCTGGCTAGCCGCCAAGAACGCAATGGCTGCCTGTTTGGTGAATATCAAGTAGCCACCTAGCCTAGCTGCGATGACCCAAAGACTACACCACGTCCACAACCCATTGCCTTGATTTTGCAGCAGTGTTAAGGGAAAATCATTACGGAACTGTCTGTGGAAAACTCCTACTGATTCTGTTGAATGAGGAACCAAAAGATCATGAGCACAACCTTTTCCAAAGGTCACAAGTGGACTTATGAAGACTATGTCAATATTCCTGAGGATGGACTGCGACACGAAATTATTGCTGGAGAGCATCTAGTGAACCCCTCGCCAAGCACCCAGCATCAGTACGTTTCCAAAAGATTGCAGTACCAGCTATACGTTAAAATCGAATTGGCTGGCATTGGAGTACTTTACGGCGCTCCGATTGATGTGCAACTGTCGGAATTCGATATCGTACAACCCGACCTAGTCATCATCCTCAACGAAAACATCGACAAGATCACACCAACGAAAATTCAAGTTGCTCCACACCTAGTTGTCGAAATTCTGTCACCATCGACCGCTAGCCATGATCGAACGATCAAGAAAGAGCTTTACGAACGAGCCAGGGTTTCCGAGTACTGGATCGTGGACCCGTTTGATCATCACGTAGAGCAGTGGGTACTTCGGGATGGAGGGTTTGTACTCAACCCCAAAACCAACGTGGTTCAACTATCCTTTGTCGAAGGTATCGCAATCGATTTCGATACCGTTTGGTAATTTCGAGGGAGAATGAGCCATTCGACCAATGACAGCAAAAAGTGGTGGCGTTGATTGAGAACTCTTTTTTTCCGCTATTGTTTTGCAACGCCATACGGGTTTTAGTGGCTTGCTGGGCTCGGATTATCCGATACCATCACCCGTAGGCTTCTCGCAATATAGGGCGTTTTAGCGGTTTTTGGCGTCACCCAATTTAAGCGGTTTGCATGTGTGGTAACTCGAAATCCCGCTTCGCAATAGCAGTTTTGCGGTACAACGATCACTACGTTTTTCCGATTGCATTGCGGTGCCTTAGGTCGATGCTAGCACTGACATTGATGCTATGGAATATCGGACTCTTGATTGCCGCTCCACTGCAATTGGTATCGGACACGACCGACGCATCAAGTCGGGTGGATCTTTTGGAGAAAACGCTGCAGTCTGTGGTCGAGGAGAACGCGAGGCTCTCTCAAGAAGTGGAAGCCCTGAAGGACCAAAACAGTTTTCAGCTATCTCCTCTCCCGTTTAGCACCGAGGCAAATGCGGCGTCGGGAGTTGTTCAAGCGGATGCGCTTGGACTGCCACCAATGGGCTATCTGGCCACGTACGACAAGGGAATCGAGATCCGTCCCCAAAATTTCGATCGATCTCCTTACTCGCTCAAGATCAACCACCAGAACACTTTCCGTTATACCGGTTTTGCGAGAGACGAACCATCTTGGGTCGATAGTGCGGGAAATCCGGTTCCGATTTTTGACCGAACCGACTTCGCTATTCCACGAGGGCGACTTATCCTTTCCGGAAACGCGTTGATGCCGGACCTCTCGTACTTGCTCAACATTGATTACAACACTGTCAACAACAATCCAATTGGATTTCGAGCATATGCATTGAGCTACCGATTTAGTCGTGCGCTTCAAATGCATGTCGGCCAGAACAAAGTGCCTGGAACGCGTGAGTGGTTGCATAGTTCGTTCGATGCCCAGTTGGGGCCAGACCGCTCCATGGCAACTACGTTTTTTCGACCAAGCTTGAGTCAAGGAGTTTGGGTCACTGGGCAGCTCGCAGATGCGTTCAATTACCATGCAATGATAGCGAATGGTTTTAACACTCTCAATGTGAATCCACGCCAGCTCAACAATCGGTTTTGTAGTTCGCAGTCGGCATGGTGGGAGCCATGGGGCGACTTTGGCAAAGGGTATTCTGACATCGAAGCTCATCGCGAAGCTGCCGTTCGTTTGGGCGGTAGCTATACGTTCACGTTGGAGGAAGGTAGCCAATCGAGCGACTACCCAGAAAACACGTTGGTTCGACTTTCGAACGGTACCTTGATTACTCAGCAAGGTGCATTGGCACCAGGAGTGACATTGCAAGCATTTCATCTGTCGCTTGCCGCTATCGATGTTGCCTTCAAGTATCGTGGGCTCAGCCTTTCCACGGAAATTTACCAGCAAGGACTCACTTCGTTACAAGGTAGCGGCCCGCTGCCAATGAGTTCCTTGGAAACGTATGGCGGAGTGGCGCAGGCGGGCTATTTTGTAGTTCCGCAAAAACTGGAACTATATACCCGCAACTCATTCGTAACCGGCGCATATGGCTCCGGGACGGAGATTGCAACGGGCTTCAATTGGTTCCCGCTTAAAGGGAAAAGCAATCTGCGAACCACATTTGATACGGCTTGGTTAGATAGCTCTCCGGCAGATCAAAATCGAACCGGTTTTGTAGCCGGCCAGTCAGGGCTTTTGATACGAACTCAGATTACATCCTCGTTTTAGGCGAGCGGCGGGTTCCGATATACCTAGCACGACGCGCAAGCTAGTGAAATGGATTGTCACCGTAGCACGACGCGCAAGCTAGTGAAATGGATTGTCACCGTAGCACGACGCGCAAGCTAGTGAAATGAATTGTCACCGTAGCACGACGCGCAAGCTAGTGAAATGAATTGTCACCGTAGCACGACGCGCAATTTTTGAAGTTGCACTATTTGCATTAAGAGCCTAAGGCTCGACACATCCTTTGCCGGTGCCGTGAGGCACCGGACTTGCGATGGGGCTTCACACCGTGGCTTATCAGCCTCATCTTTACCCACATTTTGATTCAATCTGGAATTGATAGCGAAGTCAAAATCTCAATCATATCGTAGTGCAAAACCCCTCGCCCCCAGCCCCTCTCCCCTAAGAGGGGCGAGGGGAGCAAAATCAAAATGATATGGCTTCACACCGTGGCTTATCAGCCACGGCTAGGGATATGTCGGCCTTTCATGCCAAATTTATGCAACTTCAAGACTTGCGCGTCGTGCGCAGTTCCGCTACCAAAGTGAACACGATTTAGACTCGATCTATCGCTAGCTTAAATGAATATTTGCAAGGCTTTGCCGGTTGTTCGGGGGATTTCAAATGAAGACTTCCTCGAAGCACCCTATTGAATCTTTTGAGTCAATGGAAGATACCCACGGCCCCGAAAGCAATAAAACTGCAGAGATGGCTAATCGGTAAACGAAGTTGCCGAGTTCATCCTCTGACGAATCGTTAAGGGACTCGAACCATGCTGCTCACAAAAAAGCGACTTCGCTTTCTTATTGCAGCGTCGCTGCTATCATCGCAAACGTACATTCCTTTGTTGGGAATTGCTTCCGCACAGGAACAAGTCCATTGTGACAATACCGTGGGGACTGCCAATGGTGAAGGGCTTCCCATCAACAGCAACTGCGAGGATACCAACGGAAGCTGCGATGGATTCTCCAACGGTGCAGGCTCTAAAAGTATTTGGAATCGCGATACGCTGACAGGTGACTGGGGTGGGCGACGAACCGCATTAAAGGAATCGGGGATTACGTTTGCTGGTCGATCGACTCATTTTGCATTTGGAGTCGATGGCGGAGTGAACACGCCACTACCCGTACCACTTTTGGGGCTTGGGGATACTTTCAAATACACAGGGCGTGGCGAGTATGATCTCATATTTGACCTAGAGAAGTTTGGAGGATTACCAAAAGGAACATTGCTTGTACGCACAGAACACTGGTATGGAGAATGGGGCAACGTGTCGCTACGAACAGGCGCATTGCCGCCAGCGGAGACCTTTTCTCCAAGGGTGTTATCGTTGGCAGCGAATTGAAAGTGAACACCAATCTATTCGATCGGAAGGGTGAGGTTCATGCAGGCGGCCTTTGGAAACACAAGGACCTAACCGATCTCAGGTTCAATGAGCCACCGCCTGGCGTATATCCAGAACCTACCGTGCCTGGCTTTCCAACCCTTCCTAATTCGTACACGCTGTACTGCGGTGGAGACCAGTATCTCGTGCAATATGGAAACGACACGAACCGTGGCTGGGGGCTCTTCGGACGCGGGTCGATCAGTGATGGAAATCCAACGCCATTACGATATTTCTTAAGTGCTGGACTGGGTGGTTATAGCCCAATGGGACAGAAACGCGGGGATAAATTTGGTCTCGGTTGGTACTACGTCGGGGCAAGCAATCAATTTGGTCCGATCCCACAAGCACTCTTTGGACCACGCGATGGAACGGGTGTCGAATCCTTTTATAGTTTCCAGGTTACTCCTTGGTGTGCTGTTATACCGGACGTCCAGTATCTGAAGGCAGACGCCAGTGCTCTTGCAAACGACGCCTTCGTTTACGGTTTGAGGATGAATGCAACGTTCTAAAGCGAGAACCAGAGCCTGGTCACCTCGTTAAGGCGAACACCAGTTCATTAGACAAAAAAGAAACCACCCGCAACGAAGGTCGCGGGTGGCTGTTCTACAGGCTTGAAAAAACTTTCAATCGTGCCGTTAGTTTCTTGGCGCACCAATGGTCTCGAATTCATTCAATCGCTTGAGAGCTGCAGCAGCCTTGAGCGTTCCGTAATTGATATTGCCAGCGCTCAAGTTCCCACCTTCTTGGAACGGAAACTCCGGAATGGTCATTAAGAATTTCTTAATCTGCTCTTGAACAGGAATGAACAACCAAATGTTGTCCGCATACCAACGCATGTACATGCCGGACTCGTGAGGCATCTTCTCATATGGGTCCGCCTTGAGGTGCACGATCATCGGCCAACCTGGCACTTCGCGGATCCCAGTAGCAATGTTTCCATTCACGACCCCGAAGTTAACTTTCCAGTCGTTCCAACGAACTGCGTTCAACTCACCACCTGCACCGAAGTAAAGGATCTGCTCGCGTGGTCCCTTTTTCACTTCACCTTTGAAGTAAGGCAAGAAGTTATAGCCGTCGGCATGAACCTTGAACGTCTTGCCATTTGCCTTGTAACCTTTCTTGAGCTTTTCAACCACGTTAGGCTCTCCAGCGGCGGCTAGCAGAGTTGGCATCCAGTCCTCTTGGGAGAAGATCTCATTGACGAGCGTACCTGGTTTGATCACGCCGGGCCAGCGGACGAGCATAGGCACCCGCATACCACCTTCCCATGTGGTTCCTTTTTCGCCGTGGAACGGAGTGATTCCGCCATCTGGCCATGACCCTGATTCGGCGCCGTTGTCGGTGCCATAAACCAAAATCGTGTTTTCTGCTAAGCCCAGGTCGTCGAGCTTCTTTAGAACTTGGCCGACGAAGCCGTCATGCTCGACCATTCCATCTGGATAAAGTCCGATGCCGGTCTTGCCTTCGGATTCCTTCTTGAGGTGTGTCCAAACGTGCATACGGGTGCTGTTGTACCACATAAAGAATGGCTTCTTCGCCTTGGCGTTGCGATCGAGGAAGTCCATCGCTTTGGCGTGCACTTCTTCATCGATCGTTTCCATACGCTTTCGGGTGAGTGCTCCAGTGTCTTCGATGGTTTGGCCGCCTTTGCCGTCTGCCTTGCAATGGAGAACGCCACGCGGTCCATACTTCTTTTTGAATTCGGGATCTTTTGGATAGTAATAGGTCTCTGGTTCTTCTTCGGCATTGAGGTGATAGAGATTACCAAAGAACTCATCGAATCCATGCATCGTAGGCAAGTGTTTATCCTGGTCGCCTAGGTGGTTCTTGCCGAACTGACCTGTCGCGTAACCTTGCTCCTTGATGAGGTCGGCAATGGTCGGAGACCAATCAGGAATGCCCTGCGAGCTGCCGGGCATACCGATGGTTAGCAGGCCAGTTCGAAATGGATGCTGTCCGAGAATGAAAGATGCGCGTCCAGCAGTACAACTTTGCTGCGAGTAGGAATCAGTGAATAGAGCGCCCTCTTTTGCAATTCGATCAATGTTAGGCGTTTGATAGCCCATGATCCCGTGATTGTAGGCACTAATATTGTGAACACCGATATCATCACCCCACAGGACGATAATATTCGGTTTTTTGCCGGACTGTGCAGCCGCTGTCGATACCAGTCGATTGTGTTTTGCGAGCGCTAGCTTGTCATCGTCAGTGAGATCATTCTGGCGAGTTGTTTCATCGTCACCTTCGGAAAGCGTCGTACCGGACGCCTTCACGGTCGGAGAGTCAAGTGCGACAGCTTTGTTGCTCGGGAACTCAAACCGGCTGTTGGCAGCCGAGTAACCCAAAGCGGCACCTATCATTACCGTCAAAAGGGTTTTGGAAAAAAAACTTGATAGTTTCATAGTGCTCACTAGGAAAAGAGGGGAACAAGTCGAAACGATTTGGGCGTATTCTAACTCAGCAATTTGGAAAAAGGCATCCCTCAGAAAAGAATGTTTCGAGAAGCTCAGCGGTCCGGTCGTGCAGAAAATTTGCCAAAGCAGTTCCAGCACCCGTGAAGAGAAAAAATGGTCGAACGGTGCGGCTAAAAAATTGCCGAATTGACCGATTCGCTTTTCCGCCCAAGCTGGCGACTCATGCTCAATAAGAAGCCACCGCAATGGAGCTGCCGGTCCATTAAGAACCGGCAGCTTGCGAAAGCGTATCCGTTACGCGACGGTGAGATCAAGCCAACCTATCGGCTCGCTCCGCCGCCCTCTTGGAGCTTCTGTAGGACTTGATCTAGATTGAAACTCCCCGGCTTTTGCCGTGGTGGAAATGCCTTGTAGGTTTCCAAATGTTGGCTGACGAAGGCGATCGCTGGAAGTAGCACGAACGCATGGTCCACGCGCCATCGATCGTAGTCCCCTGCCTCGTGATCGGCACGCTCGAATGGATCGGTTCGAAGACAGAACAGTTTCGGAAACCGTAGTGTTATCAAGGGTTCCTGCCAAACTTCGAGCCCGTGTCCACGTTGCTCCATGAACACTACCTTCCATCGGTTGTATCGAAGATTTGCCAAGCTTCCATCATCAGTCCAATAAAAGAACTCTTGACGAGGAGAGTCCTTCACTTCGCCGCGGAAATACGGGATCAAGTTGTAGCCATCCACCATTACCTTGAATTCTTTCCCATTCGCCTTATGCCCCTTCATAAGCTTTTCTTTCACGTCCGGTTCGCCGGCCGCTGCAAGGATAGTTTGAAGCATATCTTCATGAGAACAAATGCCGTTGAAAACGGTCCCAGGTTTGATCATGCCTGGCCATCGAATCATACAAGGAACTCGGTAGCCGCCTTCCCAGTTCGAATTCTTTTCATTGCGAAACGGAGTGCTGCCGCCGTCCGGCCACGAGAAGCATTCGGCACCGTTATCGGTCGAGTACATCACCATCGTGTTGTCAGCAACGCCGAGCTTTTCAAGCTTGTCAAGAACTTGCCCAACGTGACCATCATGTTCGACCATTCCGTCCGGATAGATGCCCAGTCCGGTCTTGCCCTCAGACTCCTTCTTTAGGTGAGTCCAAATGTGCATACGAGTTGAGTTCCACCATAGAAAGAACGGTTTATCGGCTTTCACTGCGCGGTCCATGAAGTCTATTGCACCGTTGGTGACCTCTTCATCAACTATCTTCATGCGTTCGATCGTTAACGGCCCCGTATCCGTGATCTTGCCCCCGGCATACGACTTAATGACACCACGGGGGCCAAACGCTTTTTTAAGCTCAGGATTCTTGAAGTAGTCTGGATGCTCAGGCTCCTGTTCTGCATTCAAGTGATAAAGGTTGCCATAGAATTCGTCGAAGCCGTGATTGGAAGGCAAGTGCTCATCGCGGTCACCTAAGTGGTTCTTGCCATACTGTGCAGTCATGTAACCATGATTTTTCAGCAACTCAGGAATAGTTGGGTCTTTCTCGGATAAACCTTCTTTGGCGCCAGGGAGACCAACCTTGAGCAAACCTGTGCGGAATGGACTCTGGCCAGTGATAAACGCTGCACGTCCGGCGGTGCACGACTGCTGTCCATACCAATCGGTAAACAGTCCACCTTCCTTGGCCACTCGATCGATATTCGGTGTGCTATAGCCCATCATCCCACGGTTGTAGGCGCTGGGATTGTTCCATCCAATGTCATCGCCCCAGATGATCAAGAAATTCGGTTTTTTCCCTTTTTGAGCTGCAGTTGTGGAAACAAGTCGATTGTGTTTCGCCAAGATTGCTTTATCGGCATCGGTTAATTTGGTCGGGGAGGTTGTTTCGTCGGTTAGTTGAACCGAACTCGCTGCCCTTGTTTCAGGTGGGTCTGCCGCAACGACCGCATTCTTTGGGAATTCGATTGGGCCCGAAGCAACCCCGAACCCAAACGCGGCGCCTATGGCTACCGTAAAAAAGGTTTTTGAGAATAAAAACGATAATTTCATTAATCACTCCAGGAAAAAGGGAGGGAGCCACCATCTTTACACTTTCACCATAGCATAGCTCATTTCCTTCGAAAATCGATTCCGTCCTGATGCAATGTTCCCGAAAGATCAACACACCCTTGGTCGAACGCCCTCGATTTGTCGGAAACCTTCCTGTCGATTCGTTGCTGGGTTGATTTTGGATTGACGAATGAAACATCGGAAAATTCGAAGCAGTAAAGTTGATGACTACCACCGCTGCCTATGGCCGCTGTTGCTGGAGAACCGATCCATGGCCGTTGGCATTGGAAAAGAAACACAACGACTCGCAAAAGAGATCGAGCGACGCATCGCCACATGCACGGGACTTCAAACCATCGATTAAAGTGGTCTTTGGCAGAATTGCATCTGCGATAAAATCGCGAATCTGCAGCGAAAGTCGTCAAGACTTTCGGCTGCATTGCATAAACCACCGAAACTCTTGACGAGTTTCGCTACAAAATGCTTCACAGCGTTCCCTAAAAGGGGCGAGGGGAGCAAAATCAAAAAGTTGTGGGTAAAGATGAGGACTTCATCCGTGGCTATCAAATGCCACTGCTCCGCAGTTAAGGCCGGGGCGCTCAAACTCAATGGACCGGCGAATCTGCGACTTGGTTGTTTGCATTGCACCATTGGTTCGGGATGTTCAAACGATCGCATGATCCTCGTCCAAATCGCCACGTCATGCCTGCACCGATCCAGTAGCTCGCAATCGAGGTGGAGGTGAAATCACCAAGCTGCTCGCTGCTCTTCAACATCCCGCCAGCCATCACATCCATGTCGATTCCAGGAAGAAAGTCTTGTATGCCAACACCACCAGAAAGGCGGTGCTGGGACGTGACCGCGAGCAGCCCCTGCGTATAGCGGACAGCTCGAAGCTCTTGTGTCACGCCACCGATATTCAGCCCAGGTGATTGATTGATCGGATTCTCAGCCCATGCATAACCCGATCGAAAACGATACTTGCCGACGGAAAGTTGGCTACCAAATTGGGCAACAAATTGGTTGTCATAGATAGCGCCAAACGTGTCCGTGTTCTCCCATAATTTGTAGAGGAGATCGACACCCAAAAGCAACTTCCCGTCCATCAATGCGGTGTTTGCAAAACCCAAACCTAAATTTTCTGGCATGTCCAGCGCGACATCAATGGGGATTTGATTCGGGCCCGGAAGGATAATGATGCCGTTTTGAAAATTGAAATTCTGCTTCGTTTGATAATAACCGCCGATCGTATTGCAGTCGTTGAGTTTGTAGTTGGTACCAAGCGTACCACGCAGCGCGTAGTCCATCACCATATTGCTAATACCGGCAAATGGAGCATCGTAAATACCGATGCCCAGCGCAACGCTCATGCCGATAGACCAGCTTTCCGTCAAGTCGACGCCGAGAGAAACGGGCAGATTAAAAACAAATAAACCAGTACCTGTCCCGTTGCTTGCAGGGACTTGCGAATAGTTCGTCAAAGCACCGCTAGTCGTAACGAAACCGACTCCAAGCGTGGCGGGCAACCCAAGCTCACTGAGATCTTGCGAGACACCAATATTGGCTACCGCAGAACCTGGCGCCGAAGACTTGGCGGAGAATGGGGTAATCAATGGCAAGGGGCCAATCGGTATGCCACCGGTTTGAGTTTGATTAAACGTTCCTTCCGCCCATGCTCCGCTAAATGTGAACTGAGTCCCTCGGAATTGCGTGAGAGAGGCAGGGTTCCCATTGATTCCAGACAAGAAATCTTGGGGTCGGGCGATGCTGACTCCGCCCATCGCACCGGAAGCTGGCATCAGCGTGTTGTGAAGCTCGACACCAAAAGTCTGCGCTTGGACTGCGCTAGTCCCGGCAACAACTGCCCCAGCGAAACATACGCCGCGCAATAGATTCATGATGGACTTGGAGCTCATCGCCATTTCCTCTCTACAGAATTTAAACAGTTACTCAACGAAGCACTTCGGTATGAGTCTTCAATTGAAACAAACCTTTAGGCATTGGGCGCTAGCCCCGGTTTTCCACTCGACATTCGTCTAGAACCGGGGCTAGCGCACAGCGGCTAATTAATACGAAAAACAAATGCGAATGTGCTTAGTTCATCGAAAAGAGATGGAAGGCTTCGGTAGACTTTTTACTGAAAGCGAAAAGATTAATGGGCACACCAAGAAATCGGCATGCACCAACTCGTTTACCCCGCCTCACGCAAACGCTAGCAAACGCAACCGCAAAACCTATTCAGCCAGCTACAACATGATTTGCCAATCCGCTTGGCGATAGCATTCACAACAAACTATGTTAGAGTATGGCAGCAAGCGGCACTTTGGAATGGACCAAAACGGCTCTAGTTGAGCCTGATACGCCTACGCCTCAGGCTTAGTGGTAGCTTGACACCCCATTCGATTTACGTTTGCCATTCGTCTTGGCAATTGAAACACAAAAAATGAACCAAAGAAACAGAAAACGAAACACTGCGACCAAAGACGATTCCGCTCGAGCGAGCGTGTGGTTTTTTCGATGGGTTTTACTGGGACTTGCAATCAGTACCGCAATAGTGTCGTACCTGTTTTTCAAGGATCAACCTACGAAAACAATCGGATCGAATCCCAAGTCAGAAACACAATCCACAGCGGAAAAAGGCGAATTGGTTCCTGCTGGTTTCCTCGCGACCATTCCGAACAAAATACCAAAGCTACCCGTTGCGCCGGAGGGGATGGTTTGGGTTCCTGGTGGCGAGTTCTCGATGGGTTGCGACGTAGCGGGAGAGTCGCTGTGTGGCATGCCTGGCGTCACGCTCGATGCCGCACCAATCCATCGTGTTTATGTCGACGGTTTTTGGATGGACTCGACGGAGGTGACCAACGAGCAGTTTGCAAGGTTCGTAGACGCGACGAATTATGTTACGGTGGCGGAATTGAAGCCGACTGCAGAGGAGTTTCCAGGAGCACCGCCAGAGAATCTTGTGGCTGGGTCGACCGTATTCACTCCTACACCGTCGCCCGTGGCGCTCAACAATTATTTCCAATGGTGGAGTTATGTTCATGGCGCGGATTGGCGACACCCAACGGGTCCAGATAGCGATCTCAAAGGCCGCGAGAAACATCCTGTGGTCCAGCTCGCTTACGAAGACGCCGAGGCCTATGCCAAGTGGGCAGGGAAACGATTGCCAACTGAGGCTGAGTGGGAGTTTGCAGCCCGGGGCGGCAACGCGGGTTGGTTGTACTCATGGGGAAATACGCTAAAACCGGACAGCAAATTTCAAGCCAACATTTATCAAGGAAGCTTTCCCGTCGAGGGTGGCGATACTGGCCTGGACGGATTCAAAGGTATCGCACCAGTCGCACAGTTTCCATCCAATCCATATGGACTTCACGACATGTCAGGTAACGTTTGGGAATGGGTGAGCGATTGGTACCGGCCGGACTACTACTCGACTTTGAAAGGCGTAGTCGCACGCAATCCAACTGGGCCAGCCTCCTCATTTGACCCCGCAGAGCCATCGGAAAAAAAGCGGGTACATCGAGGCGGTTCGTTCTTGTGCACCGACAAATATTGCACGCGCTACATGATTGGGACTCGCGGCAAAGGCGAACCGAGAACAGCCAGCAATCACGTTGGGTTTCGCTGTGTCAGTGAACTGACACCCAAGCGGTAGAGCGACAGGATTTATTATCATTGCTCAAGAGAGGTCGGTGTTACATCAAGCAAGGCCGCGACCTCGAGAAGCAATCGGTCCGTACCGCTCAACTCAGAGCGTTGCATGAGGATGTCCCTGGCTAGTTCTGGGCGGTTGGTCAATATGCCGTCCACACCTCGGTTCATCAACATGGACATGCTTGCTGTATCATCGACGGTCCAAACAAAAACTTGTTTGCCCGCTTTGTGTGCGCGTTTCATAAAACTTCGGCTCGCAAACTTGGCATTCACAGCGAGAAAGTCCGCTTCAAACTTTTGGATGTTGCCAATGGACACCGACATCAGGACGCCGCATTTCCACGAGGGGCGAATCGCTTTCAATTTCCGCACCCCTTCCGGCTTCAGCGACATAACCATAACTTGCTTTGCCATATCATGCCGCTCGACAATGTTGACCACGCGTTGCTCCAGTTGACGGTCATGCCCATAGTATTTGAGCTCGATCATCACACCTATCTTTCCCCGGCAGAGAGTCAGCACCTCGGTCAGGGTTGGCACACGTTCCGCTGAAAACTCAGGGGCAAAGGAACTTCCAATATCGATCTCCCGCAAGTCTGCGAGAGTCGCATCCCAAATCTTGATCTTGTTTCTCGCTAATTTCATCAAGTCACTGTCATGGATCACTACAACTTCTCCATCGACCGTTTCCTGTACGTCAATTTCGACCCAGTCCGCTCCCTCTTCGATTGCCTTTCGAAATGCAGCAAGACTGTTCTCGGGCGCAACTTTGGAAGCACCTCGATGCGCCATGACTTCCACCGAATCCTCTATTTGCAACGTGTTAATCGCCATGAAGCCGATCAACGCGGCTAACAAACTGCCAATGACGCTAAACACGACGACGCGTTGTCGAGTCAATAATTGAAAATATTTCCTTTCCATAGGTTCAATGACTTGCATCTTGGAAATTGCAACCGATGCATTGGGACTGAACTCTTGATACGCATGAAAGAGAACGAGTGAAAAACCGATCGTGCTTAAGAGATTGAGGAAAGTCCCTACGAAGGTTGTCAGTATTAACATGACTCCGACTCGTCCAGCAAGAACCCCCAGCGATACTTCGCGCGTTGGAACGACAACCCCTTTCACTCCACCCAGCGCAAGTGTTGCCGTGATGTGGACCGCTAACCCAATGGCAAGCCAAACAACCAACCAAACAAAAACGCGAAATCGATTACCTGCTATAGATATTCGACTCTGCCGAAGTGCTGTCGTTGTAGAGACGCTTTCAAACAAAACCAGCGGTAACGAGAGAAACCATCCAGAAGCCAATCGCAACAAAATACCGATCAGCACGACTGCCAGACCAACTGCGATACCCACTGCGACTCGAAAGCTGAGAGGTCGCTCATCGAGGTAGTAATTGATGTCATATTCGCCCAACATCCAAAAATAGACCAGTGCAGCAATCGCCAAAAAAGGCGCAATCACCAGCAATGAGAGCCCAACAAGGCGAGCACTGACACGAATTGCCGAAGGCGCAGATTTTACCGCAAACCGTAAAGAGCCTACAACGCCGAGCCGTGTTCCATTCTTGCGTGCGGCTAAAATCGCAATCAACGACGCCTGCTCAAGTGCGAGGATGGCGATCCAAACAGCACCGAGCGAAATACCACAGAACAAACCAAACGGACTGATAAAGAACGATGCGATATCGACATCGGAAATCACGTCTCTGCCACCCAAAATCAACAGTCCTCGCAGCAAAATGCTGAACATGGGAGTAAGAACCATGAATGCGAGCAACTTATAGAATAAGTCGGCCACTATCATTTCCTTCCAGCTCGATCGCAAGTAGACGATCGCGCTTGAAAAGAAACTGTCGCTATGCCTATTCATCAACGAAAACATCATCGGGCTAGAACTGAACCTTGTATTTTTCCGTCATCTTACGACGAATCTCCCCCTCCAAAGCGTCAATTTGAGCCATCAATTCTCGGTAGGAGTAGTTCCCTTGAGCCTGCGCCACAGCTTGATACCTGCCAGTTGAGTTCGCATCGCTGTTGTTGTAATAGTGTGTCGCACCGTACCTCCCATAGTAGTAGCCGACCTGAGAGTCTCCAGCGCCATTCACCGTTGCCGCAGCCCCCATTTGGATATTCGATTGTTGCATCGCAACCATATTCCCTCTCAAACCCTGTGCAACCCGAACGCTAAAGTCCACGAGCTCTGGGTCAACATTGAGCGTCGGTAAATCGTCGAGTCTACGAGCCATTTGGCCGTCCCATTGGGCCCGATCTCCCGTGTTTACAGCAGAATATTCCCGAACTCGCTTGATGATATTGGAGGACTTAGCCAGGTAAGTTTTGTTGAGTTCCAATAGGGTACTTTCGCTGGTGGAATCATGTAGCGATTCCAGTTCTTTAGATGCCGGTTCTTTAGCTGCCGTTTCTGTGGATGGAAGTCGAGATGCCTGTTCTTGAAGCGTAAAAATTCCAAGCAGGTGATCGATCGTCTCCACCGAAATGGAGCCTCGAAACGCGAGCGAATTTCCATCCACGGAGGCTGTCCATTTGGAGGCTTCTGGTACCGACGACCTGGCCAAGCTTAAGACTTCAATGAAGAATTCCTTGGCAATGGGTAGTAGTGCCGAGGGGGAGTTAGCAAACTCTAAGCTGATAATGCACTCATCCAAATTTTTACGACCGACGATGATTTGAATTCCACGAACAGTGGAAAGCAGTTTCGCATTTGCTTTCACATCCAAGCCTTTGAGGGACGCGAAATTTGCGATTCGGTTTTCGATCGCAAGTGCCGACCAAGTATCCTCAATGTCAACAGCCAACATCAACGACAAAAATTTAGTCGACTGCATGGCGTGTTTCTTTAGGTAAGCCGAAGAACCACTTTTCTCCTCTTTGCTCAACCACCTCGCCACCAATTTGCGGTCGGTCGGTCGCACTATGCCTAACACGTTTTTTTCCATCGGAATCAAGTACGATTGTCGCGGAGACCAAACGACGTTTTTACCATCAATGGTGTCTACATATCCTTTGACCGCCTTCGCGAGGTATTCCGCGGTTTTTAGATTCCTGAAGGTGACCATTCCAATTTCCCATTTCGGCTGCAGCGGATTAAGGCTTAGTTCGGCAGCAACGTGTACCTCACCCATCCCATCTGGGAAATCCGCTTGCATCATGGAGCCCCTGGTCAAGGAGCGAATGGATGGTATGTCCGCGTACAAGATTGAGTTGGCTCGACTAGGAGAAGACGACAAAACTTCTGACAGCGAAGGTTCTTGCGAATTTAATTGGGTACCAATGCACAGCACCATTGCCAGTACACTAACCAACTGGGGGGAGCGAATTGCTTGAGTCACGATTTGGCCTTTGGAAAAAGAGGGAATTGAATTTCAGGAAGAAAACGTAGCAGATGGAGAAAAAACATTTCGGCAGCTTGACTCAGGATTCTAATCACATCACACCTACAACACCCGATGCATTTTGTAATTCAATCAAGGATTTCGATCAAGGATGGTGAACGCTTTCGAATAATTCGTCAAACAAGCCCAGCTCATTCGGATGCGTATGCCTGATCCAGGCGGTAGCCTTCTAGGGTTGAGAGAGACCGATCTAGACATCCTCCCCCTGGGAGGGTCGAGCGTAGCGAAGGGAGGGCAAAGTACCAACAACTATTGCAAAAGTCAGTTCACCCTCCCCGGGCCGACGCTACGCGACTCTCGCCAAATAGGCACGGTTCGTACCCACGGATTTCAGCCTCATCTTTACCCAGATCCTTGAACATCACATTCCAATTACCTTGGGTTTTTCGTACTCGTACTCCGCCCGAAGGGCAGTACTCGTACTCGATCGGATGGACAATCGAGTACGAGTACGAGTACCATTTCATTGAGTACGAGTACGAAATCTGTCCAGAAATCCAGGTAAAGCTGAGGATTTCAGCCGTAGCTTTCACATGACACATGTCGCCCGCTCCGTTGCATCGCTTTGCCAATCATAGTTGGCTTGATGACGATCCTCCAAAGGACCTGGGCCTGCTGCCTTGACGGACCTCGAAATCGAACCGGTAAAGTTCCCGTTTCGGAAAGGCTGGCATTCGAAGTTCTAGAGAGTTTCAATCTACCTTTCAAACGATGAAAATATAGGTTGAAACGAAAGTAGCGAAGACTGGACTTGAACCAGCGACCCACGGCTTATGAAGGCAAACCATTTACGTGGAAAATCGCTGTTTTCCAAGTGTTTTGGCGGTTTACTGGCCAAAACACCCATTGCAAACGATAGCAAAAATCTCTGTATATTGCAAGGATTCTCTGTTTTACAGACTTCGAAGTCTGTATTAACAAACTACTGAACCTAAGTGGGAAAACATTGGGAATCCAAAAAACGAACCAATAACCGTTAGCCGCGTTTGCCGCATCCAGAAACGAAAAAAGCCCGCCATCCCTGACGAGCTCGATTCTGGTGGTAACACGATGTTACCGCCGACGAGATGCAAGTGGAGTCACACGATGTTACCCCACTACCAACAAAAATAGCCCGCCATTTCTGACGAGCTACCTTTGCGTTTCATTCCCACTACGAGTGGTTCCAATTAATTTTTAGACAGTCAAACCGGTCAGGCGTCTACGAGTCGATTACCACCTAGCCACTGAAAACAACTTAGAGCAGATGATTAGCGAATGGGTTTGCTTAGAACATGCGGGCTTTGCACGACGTAAAGCGGAATCATGGTGGGCGATTAGGTGCGAGCTAGAAGTTCCCAGTAGCGTTGATGACGCTTTGCACGTTGCTAATGTGATTGCTATTCCTCGCTCAATTACGGCAGTTAAGGAAGGGAAGTTCTGGCGAATTGTGGAAGCGGAGATTGAAGAGATTCCGGACGCTTCGCTGATTGAGTTCGATGTGTTCCAAGAAGAGGAGATGCCATTTTGATACCGTGTTTTGATTTTGTGATTAACGAAGCTTTTCGCGATAGGATTCCAAGCTTGTCGAAAGACGAGCGAGAACGACTTGAGGCGAACATTCTGCGCGATGGGTGCCGAGAGCCTTTGTGCGTCTGGTACTGCAACGAGAATGATGCAACGTACTTGCTGGACGGCCACAATCGATTTGAGATTTGCGAGCGAAATTCAATTTCCTATTCAACGACTGAAATCGAGGGTATCGGTTCTGTTGAGGACGCGCTCGACTGGATCGACAAAAACCAAATCGGCAAGCGGAATTTGTCGCCTGATGATTTTCGCATCATCTCGGGACGGATTTACAATCGACGAAAAAAGGCTGTTGGAGGTGACAGAAAGAGCGAAGAATCAAAACCTCAAATTGAGGTTTTGATTCCGACTTCCACGGTCGTAGCGCCGACGAGATGCAAG
>JAPLNL010000124.1 GCA_026692905.1 Planctomycetota bacterium | reverse complement strand
TTGCCTGGGTATTGTGGTGCTACATGGCCGTGCAGCCAAAAAACTCTTGCCGGGCGCGATCCAACCGACCGATTCCAAACAATCGATCTTTCATTCACAACCCAAACGAAGCAAACGCATCGGCACAGACCGGTAAACAAGATGGCATCCGATTTTCGACTCAAGGAACAGCTTCCACGCCTGACCGATGCGATTGTGCTTACCTACAACGCTCGCGATCGCATTAATCACCTTGGGCACTGCCCGCTTCCGAAGTATGAAGTGATCGTTCAAATCCTTGAGGATTTCAAGGACCTGCTTTATCCAGGGTTTCGAAGACGCGAGGGCTTGCACGCGGGAAACGTAACTTACCACGTTGGTAATCTAGTGGATTCATTGCACGATCGATTGACTACCCAAATCGCTCGCGCTCTGCTCCATGCCGACAAAGTTGATGCCAAAACGCCGAATTTCAATCCATGCGACAATCCCATCGATTACGAGGCCAAGGGGCAGGCGATTGCGATTGCGTTGCTCGAACGCATTCCGCACCTGCGTGCGACTTTAGCCAAGGATGTCGAAGCAGCTTATGATGGCGACCCAAGCGTTTCCAACCGTGACGAAATCATTTTCTGCTTCCCCGGCTTGGAAGCCGTCACGATTTACCGAATTGCCCACGAGCTGGTGCACTTTGCTGTCCCATTTATCCCACGGATGATGACGGAATGGGCTCACAAGCAAACGGGGATCGATATCCATCCCGGTGCAACCATCGGTGAATCGTTCTTTATCGATCACGGAACCGGTGTGGTCATTGGGGAAACGTGCGACATCGGCGAAAATGTTAAGATTTATCAAGGCGTAACGCTTGGGGCACTTAGTTTTGCGACCGATGCGGATGGCCAATTGATCCGCGGAACAAAGCGGCATCCGACGATAGAAGACCGGGTTGTGATTTACGCGAATGCAACCATATTAGGTGGACGGACAACCGTCGGGCATGATAGCGTGATCGGTTCGAGTGTCTGGGTTACGAGCAGCGTTGCTCCACATTCCACGGTTGTTTTGGAAAAGCCCAAACTTCGGATTCGAAGCGGGCAAGGCGATGAGCTAGTACACGACTCGAACTACCAGATTTAGGTCCATTGATGAACTCGAAACGAGCCCCTGGGCCAGACGATGTTGTGATCACCGGTTACGGAGCAATCACACCTCTTGGTCATGATGTTGACAGCTTCTACCAGTCTCTTCTCCGATGTGAATCCGCAATTGGTTTCTTGAATCCGGAACAAGGAGTCGATGGTCAGTACTGGATGGGATCGATCATTCGCGAATTCGACCCAAAGCAGCACGTACAGCCAAAGAAAATCATCAAGGTCATGTGCCGAGAGATCCAATTGGGCTTTGGCGCAGCGATGCAAGCCTGCGGAATGGCCGGTGTTTCGCCCACCACCGTTGCGTCCGATCGGCTTGGAACGGTGTTTTCCGGTGACATCATTTTCAGTGAAACCGACGACGTGCAAAGCATCGTTCGGTTGTGTGCGGCCGATGGCATCATGGAACATAGCAAATGGGCAACCGAGGCCATCGAGAATATGTATCCGCTTTGGATGCTCAAATCGCTTCCCAACATGGCTGCTTGTCACGTCGGCATTGCTCTCGACTCGCGTGGTCCGTGCAATACGATTACAACACTAGGTACGAGCGGTTTGAACGCTACCTTGGAAGCGATCAACGTGATACGTCGCGGCAATGCAGATGTCATGGTGGTTGGTTCAACGGCTTCGCAGAACACCTACACTCGAATGTTGCAACGCTACGAAGACGATTATTCCAAGGCTTATACCAATCCTTCATCCGCTTGCAAACCTTTTGATAAAAACCGCGACGGCTCCGTTTCTGGCGAGTCGGCATCGTCGGTAATTCTTGAGCGTCGCTCGCATGCCGAAGCGCGCAAAGCAACGATTTTCGGGACGATCACAGGTTGGGCCAATACCTTTGGCAAGGGAACCGAGACACGATGGAGCGGAACCCAATTGGCGACCGAAAATGCGCTGACCAATTTGCTTCAGAAGTCCGGTTTGGGGATAGATGACATCGACCATGTGAATTCAGCCGCAAACGGCACGATCGCTCTCGATGCAGCAGAAGCCCGCGCGATAGCCAAAGTGCTGAAGGATGTGCCTGTCGTTTCCTACAAAGGGGCAATCGGCGATTCGATGAGCGGTTCCGGTTTGGTAGAATGGATCGCATCGTTAGCTGGTATGCGAGCAGGTGAAATCGCTCCGACACCCAACCACCAAACCACTGCGGTCGATTGCCCGATTCACGTTATTTCGAAAAACGCCAAGCCTCGCAACAAAGAGCACTTCATCAAAATCTCGCAAACGCATCAAGGCCACTGTGTCGGCGTTCTCGTTTCCGCGGAAGCGTAGGAATGACCATCTATCTGGACAATCAGGCGACGACGCGGACCGATCCCGCGGTTATTGCAGCCATGTTGCCTCTCATGGAGACGTATTACGCCAATCCGGGCAGCTCCAGTCACGCACCCGGACGTCTCGTCGGTGAATGGGTCGACGCTGCCGTGTCCAAAATGGCTGGTCTTCTCAATGTTGCCAGCGACGAACTCATCGTGACCAGCGGTGCAACGGAGAGCAACAATCTTGCGTTGTTCGGTGTCGCTTTGCATCCCAAGCAGAAAAGGCGTACCATCGTCGCGCTGGTGACCGAACATCGTGCATTGCTCGACCCATTATCCAGGCTTGAGAAAAATGGATTCGAAATCATTCGGCTCCCCGTTCGCCAGTGCGGTGAACCTGATACCGGTATTGTTCCATTAGATCGCATTGCCGAAGCCATCAACGAGAAAACCGCGCTGGTAAGTGTGATGATGGCGAACAACGAGATCGGTGCCATTCAGCCTTTGTCTGAGATCGCCAAAATTTGCCAACGCTTTGACGTTCCACTCCATACCGACGCCAGCCAAGCCGTTGGTCGTCTGCAGATCGATGTTCAGGCTTTGGGGGTGGATTTGGTTAGCTTCTCAGCGCACAAGTTTTACGGTCCCAAAGGAATCGGCGGCTTGATCGTACGCCAGTCGCCAACTTCGGTCCAATTGCAGCCTCAAATCCTAGGTGGCGGACAGCAACAGAATCTTCGTTCCGGGACACTCAATAGCGTTGGTATCCTTGGAATGGCAAAAGCGATGGAGCTTGCAGCAGCGAACCGGGAGAGTGAAATGGCGGAGCAGGAAAGACTGCGCAATTTACTTTGGTTGTTGCTGAACGAGCGGATTGACGGTCTAAAGTTAAACGGACCAGAATTGATCGTCGAAAAACGGCTTGCCAATAACCTCAACGTTTGTTTCCCGAAAGTCGAGGGGCAGTCGCTGATGTTGGCTGTTCCGGAGTTGGCGGTTAGCAGCGGTAGCGCTTGCACGTCCGCCGAGCCCCATCCAAGCCATGTTTTGTTGGGAATCGGCCTTAGTGTCGACCAAGCACGGTCGAGCTTAAGATTTGGTTTAGGGCGATTTACGACCGAAGAGGAGATTCGAATGACGGCCGATTGGCTGGGCAAAGCTCATGCGAAACTAGCTTCGTTTGCAGCTTGACCGATTTTTGCCACCACTCGACAATACATGCTCCCCAACGCTGTGAAGCATTTTGTAGCGAAACTCGTCAAGAGTTTCGGTCGTTTAGGCGATGCAGCCGAAGTCTTGACGACTTTCGCTGCACAAAACCCTGTTTTTAGCAGCGGAAAATGCTGTACAGCGTTGCCGGCCCCCACTCCCTTTTACAAGGGCGAGGGGGAGTAAGGTACGTTGAATGAAACTTGAAATTGTTTTTGAAAATAAATTTGTTATTCCCTCCAACGATCGCTGAGACCGAATGAGTCTTGCCCATCCCCAAGAAGCAAATAAGAACTTGACCGAAACCACCGCGACAAAACAGGTTCCTGATCGAAACGGGCGCTTCGGAGACTTTGGTGGTCGCTATGTGCCAGAAACGTTGACGCGAGCGCTGGATGAGTTGGTGGTCGAATACGATCGAGCCATCAAGGATCCTGATTTCCAGGCCGAACTGAATGAATTGTTGCATCGTTTCGTCGGTCGGCCATCTCCGTTGTATCATGCCAAGCGGCTGAGCAAGCAGCTTGGTGGTGCTCAAATCTGGCTAAAGCGAGAGGACCTCAATCACACCGGCGCCCACAAAATCAACAACACCTTAGGGCAGGCGTTATTGACGCTTCGAATGAAGAAGACGCGCGTGATCGCGGAAACAGGCGCTGGCCAGCACGGGGTTGCTTCCGCAACCGCATGTGCGCACTTCGGTCTCCCTTGCGTGGTGTACATGGGTTCGGAAGACGTACGACGACAGAAGCCAAATGTTTTCAGCATGCGATTGATGGGAGCCGAGGTCCGACCTGTTGAAAGCGGTTCGCGGACTTTGCGAGACGCAGTCAACGAAGCCATGCGCGATTGGATGTCGAGCGTTGAGAATACTCATTACATCATCGGTTCCGTAATCGGGCCGCATCCATTCCCGATGATGGTGAGAGACTTCCAAAGCGTGATTGGCCGCGAATGCCGTGAGCAATGTCTGTCCGCCATCGGTCGCTTGCCGGACACGATTGTGGCTTGTGTTGGTGGTGGTAGCAATGCAGCTGGCATGTTCCACCCGTTCGTAGATGACCACAGTGTTCGACTGATTGGAGTTGAAGCCGGAGGTAGGAGCTCGGCGGCCGGCGATCATGCGTCCCCATTGAGCTACGGTTCACCCGGCGTCCTTCACGGCTCTTACAGTTATGTGATGCAAGACGAAGATGGTCAGACGAGCGACGTTCACTCCATGTCTGCCGGTTTAGATTATCCCGGTGTTGGACCAGAGCATAGCTACTGGAAGGACTCGAGACGGGTCGAGTATACCTCTTGTCGCGACGATGAAGCGCTCGGAGCATTTGATTTCCTAGCTCGCAACGAAGGGATTCTGACTGCATTGGAAACGTGCCATGCCGTTGCAAAGGCTACTGAAACCGCCAAGACGATGTCCCCCGATCAACACTTAGTGATTTGTCTATCCGGTCGGGGAGACAAAGACGCTGGCGAACTTGCGCGGCTTCGCGGTCAAGCTTGGTAGTTGGGCGGCTCTCACACACACCGTAGGATTGGAACACGAAATGACATCCATTGACGATCTTTTTGTCCGTCTCAAAGCAGAGGGCAAAAAAGCCTTTATGCCGTTTATCACAGCTGCAGACCCGAATCTAGGATTCACTCGAAAAGTGCTGCGCAAACTGAATCAGCTTGGTTGTTCGATGGCAGAGGTTGGGATTCCTTATAGCGATCCGATCGCGGACGGGCCGGTCATTCAAGCCTCATATACTCGTGCGCTTGGGAACAAAGTCAAGCTACATGATATCTTTGATCAGATTGCCTTAGAGAAACCGAATCTATCGATGCCGATGGTTTCGATGGTTAGCTATGCGATCATTCACCGACAAGGTCCGGAGCGATTTGTCGAAGAAGCGATGAAGGCTGGATTTGCGGGCGCGATTGTTCCCGATTTGTTGGTTGAGGAGAGTGGCTCGCTTGCCAAGATTTGCACAGCCAACCAATTCAATTTGATTCAGCTGGTAACACCCACAACACCTCGGGAGCGGGCGTTGAAGATAGCAGAACAGTCCAGCGGATTTCTTTACTTCGTGAGTGTGACCGGGATAACCGGCGAGCGAACTGAGCTTCCACCGGATTTGGTGGAGCGAGTGTCCTGGTTGCGTGAACGTACTCCATTGCCGATTTGCATAGGCTTTGGCATATCCAAACCTGAACACGTGAAAATGTTGGCGCCGGTCTCGGACGGTCTAATTGTAGGGTCCGCAATTGTGAAGTTGATGGAGCAAGCAGCGGTTTCTGAGGAATCGGCTTTGGCGGCCATTGAGCAGTTGGTTACGTCTTTGTTGCCGGCGGCCGGGAACTGAGACGGTCTGTTTCTTTGGGATATCATAGTAAATATCGCGGTTTTTGGTCGCTTAAGCAGGAAAAATGCCCCAGCACGACGCGCAAGCTAGTGAATTAGAATGTCGATCCACTAGCATGCGCGTCGTGCTCCGTAGAACAAGAAAAGTGGAGACGCGTTCGCAACGCACAACAGTTGAAATTGTTGTTACACTTTAGTGAGAGAACTATCGCGCGTTATCGACTTTTTCCGCGTTCGACAGCAGGGCGTTAGTTGGCCAACCTAGTTTGCACACTATGTGCATCACCCATGTTTTTCTACTGGAGATAGTAATGAAGATTTTAACGACAGGGCTCTGCGTTCTTGGATTTGCATTCTTGACTGGTTCCGCACAAGCTCAATGCGGTTGCGGTACAAGCTCCTATGTTCCTCGGACGTACACAACACGAGTCGTTCCGATGACTTACCCAGCCACAATTGCCGCGATGCCAACCACAATGTACTCCGCATCGCCAGCCTCCGGAATTTCTTATGTGAACAAACTAGCAGCACCGCTGGATCGAGGCAGCTATGTGTTGCACTATGCAGTGCATCTTAACAATGGCCAAGTGCTTTACACGGAGTACTTGCCACAGGGATATGCGGTCGCAGGTACCGAAGCGGGCAGGAATGGTCGACGAGTGAGTGCGGACATCGGCAACGATGGCATGGTCAACGTCAATGATCCGGGCACTCGGCAAATTATCGCCGTTATACCTCGATAGTCAGTAACTCGGACCGAACAACTGCGGTTGGATTGGGTTTGAATGTATTTTGGCAGTGCCGAAACGATTGAGGACAATCGTTTTACACTTTTGGCCGCCAGAGTAGAGCGATTGTCTCAATCGCTTGGCAGGCACTTTAGGCTCAAGTTGGCCAAGCAACCGCGAGGCGATTTGTGGTCTGAATCTGATTTCGATTGCGGGGTATTCGAGGGTTGTTTGGCAGTGCCGAAACGATTGAGGACAATCGTTTTACACTGGACGCTGCCACAGCAAATACTCACCGCTACGCAAACTCGCCTTGATAGGATTCTTGGCTACGTAACTCCGCAAGTAATTAAACTGCTCTGCGTTCCGAATCACGTGGTCAAACGGTTCTGCCTGCCAAAATGCACCGGTTTCCGATGTTTTCAAGTTTATCTGTCTCGCTGTATATCGTAGCCAACTTTGTCCAACAATCGACTTGGCCTTCTCTGTACGAAACTGAACCATCACATGGACATGATTGGGCATCACTACGAAACAGTCGAGATCGTACAGCTCATCGGCATGATGTAAGATCGCTTCCGCCACGATATTCGCAAGTTCTTGACGTCTCAGTAGGCACCTGCCATGGCATTCGTCCAAGGCACCATGAAACAAGCGATCCGCTACCTTACGAAAGTGCACACGATCCATCTGGCTTAATCGATTAAGTAGCATTTCGTGACTCGAATGTTTGACGCCCATGGTTGATGCAGCTATTTCCAGAGGAAGTTGCTTGATCGCTAACCAACCTTCAAGTTCACGCTGCATCCGAAGCAGCACATCCTTCGGAAGTGAATCCATCGTTCGAAAAGTAACGAACATGGCTGCATCGACTTGAAACCAGTGCGGCAGGTTGCGTTCTGAGAATTCGATTTCCGCATCGGGATCAAATGCATTGAACAGCACTTTCTTGGGATTGTTCATCGTAAGGGCGTACAAGAGAGTAGAGCGATTGTCTCAATCGCTTGGCGGGCACTTTAGGCTCAAGTTGGCCAAGTGACTGCGAAGCGATTTGTGGTCTGAATCTGATTTCGTTTGTTTCTGGCAGCGCCGAAACGATTGAGGACAATCGTTTTACACTCTACGCTGGTAGGTTGGTTTCGTCGTGCCAGCGGTTTAGTTGTTCGTTGCCAACCCGAGTGCAAAAATCACCGAACGTCTCGTTTCCTTGTCGCTCTGCTTTGAATGCCACAAAGAGCGGTTTGAGCGTGGAAACGATGTTCTCGAAGGGAACGAGATCCTTGAAAATGAACGCTAGTCTCGTTCCAAGACGGGTGCCACCAACGAACATCGTGTACTTCCCCTTGGCTTTGCCGACCAATCCGATATCGGCGTTATAGGGTCTTGCACAGCCGTTTGGACAGCCGGTCATACGAAGCGTAAACAACTCCTTGTCCAAGCCCATGTCTGCGAGTACTTTCTCGAGGTCATCGATCAGGCCAGGCAACGCGCGTTCACTCTCAGTGATAGCCAATCCGCAGGTGGGCATTGCAACACAAGCAATCGACCAACGTCGCACGTTCGAGAGCTCTTCCGTTAAAGGCAACCCCCGCTTCTTGATGAGCGACTCTAGTTTGCTCTTGTCCTTTTCTTCGATATTGCAGAACAGAATGCTTTGGTGCGCAGTCAATCGAATCTCGGGATTCAGCTCTTTGCAGATGTCCCGGAGCGCGGCCTTCCACGCGCGGTCTTCGTTGTCATACAAACGACCGTTTTCGACGTTGAATCCGTAGAACCATTTGCCGTCCCCTTGCTGATCCCAGCCCATATGGTCATTGTGTTCGCGAACGTCATCTGGAGTGCAATCAGCCAGCTTGGAGCCGTAGTACTCCTCGACTTTGGCACGGAACCATTCGATTCCTTCGTCGTGAATCAAGTACTTGAGTCGGGCTCGCTTGCGATCGCCACGGTTACCGAAGTCGCGTTGAACTTTGACGACCGCTTCACCGACTCCGATCGCTTGTTCTAGAGTGACAAAAGCCATGCGTGTGGCAAGCCTAGGGAACGTCTTTTTGGCGCTGGGGGTCACACCAAGTCCGCCGCCGACCACAACGTTATAACCGATGATATTGCCATCGCGGATCACGGCGATGTAGCCCAAGCAATTTGTGTAGACGTCTACGCAGTTGTCATCGGGCAGAGCGATGGCGGTTTTGAATTTACGAGGCAAATACGTTTTGCCGTAGATGGGTTCGTAGACTTCGTCGCTACCTCCCTCAAGCGTTTCTTCGCCGGTTTCTGGATCTTTAAGCCAAAGTTCGTAATACGCTTTGGTGCTTGGTGCCAAGTGCATCGCTAAATCATAAGCGAGCTTTTGAATCACAGGGCGAATGTTGTCTTGGAAAGGTGCTGGGCAAGCCATCACGTTGCGATTGACGTCACCGCAAGCGGAGAGAGTGCTTAAGTGAACTTCGTTGATGCGCTGAATGCATTGACGCAGATCGGACTTCAAAATTCCGTGTAGCTGGAGACCTTGTCGAGTCGTTACTTTCAAAGTGGTGTTGCCGATTTCATCGCACAGATCAAGGTGTGCAAGGAGTTGCGCACTGGTCATGATGCCAGCTGGAATTCGGCTGCGGACCATAAAGCTGTATGCTTTTTCCGATTTGCCGCTTTCGGTCGCAGCGCCGCGAGCTTCGCGGTCGTCTTGTTGGTAGGTGCCGTGGAACTTGAGAAGCTGCAGGTCTTCTTTGCCGAAATGGTCTGTTGGGGCGGCCAATTCAGCAGCAATGGTTCCGCGTAGGTAGTTGCTTGCGATCTTCATCCCTTCGACGGGGCTAAGCTTTTCTTCGGCAGGATTTTCGTTGTCGGCCATTTCGGAAAGGTTTTCTATCGTGTGGAAACAGGATTGGTGGCAAATGACGTTTGGGTGGCCGAAGCCTAGTAGTAATTACGTTGTAATTGTTGCAGGCAATTTACAGAGCCGCGGGCGCTGGACGCGTTACGGTTTCCCTGGCAAACGCGGTTGTCGCGGCTAGCGCCTGCGGCTCAATTTGAGTAACGTGATTACCATTTGATCGTTGCTATCGGATTACCATTCAGGCTCGACGAACCACCCAACCAAACAATATAACAAATGAGTCCATTGCCGATATCCCGAAACGGCTCCACTCGCAAAGCAAACTCCCACACTCTTTCAAGTAACTTTTCTAATGACCGCACGTATTTTAGATGGCAAAACCTTGGCGATGCAGATTCGAAAAGAAATCGCTGGGGAAGTTGCAACCTTGACCTCGCAACGGGGGATTGTGCCATGCTTGGCTGCCGTGCTTGTAGGGGACGATCCCGCAAGTCAAGTTTACGTTCGCAATAAGGAAATAGCATGCGAGAAAGCGGGACTGCAGAGCCGGTTGTTTCGAATGCCGGTCACGACAACGACAAGTGAATTACTAGAGTTACTAGCTCAACTTAACCGCGACGCCAAGATTCACGGTATTTTGGTTCAATTGCCCTTGCCTAAGCAAATCAATGAACGGCAAGTGTTGGATGCTGTTTTGCCGGCCAAAGATGTTGATGCGTTTTCACCAGAAAACGTAGGGCTCATTTCTCAAGGTCGTCCGCGATTTTTGCCTTGTACTCCGCATGGCGTCCTGCAATTGCTTGGTCGATGCGACATCGAGACGTCTGGCAAAGAGGTCGTGGTGGTGGGTCGAAGCGATATTGTTGGCAAGCCACTGGTGTCGATGTTTCTTCAAAAGACAGGGCCGCTGGGACAAACAAACGCAAATGCCACCGTGACATGTTGCCACAGCCAGTCCACCAATTTGGCCGAGATAACTAGACGCGCGGACATTCTGGTTGTTGCCATCGGCAAAGCGAACTTCATCACGGCAGACATGGTTCGGCCAGGCGCGGTGGTTATCGACGTTGGCATCAATCGATTAGGCGAAAAAATCGTAGGCGACGTGGACTTTGAAGCTGTCTCACAAGTCGCAGGAGCCATAACACCTGTTCCTGGTGGCATCGGCCCATTGACGATTGCGATGTTGTTGCAGAATACGCTTGCTGCCGCGAAGGCGGGGCAATCACAAACCCAAGCGTGAGTTTTGAAGGTGCGGAAATGAAGTCTGAAAGGCCGACAAATCCCAAGCCGTGGCGGATAAGTCTTAGCTTTACCCAGAACTTTGTATAGGGTATTGGTGTAGCGAAAGTCGTCAAGACTTTCGGCAGGATTGCCTAATCGGCCGAAAGTCTTGACGAGTTTCGCTACGACTGCTTGGTAATGTTGCCCGAAATGGCGACAAAAGAATGAGGCGGCCCTTCACGGTTGCAAGCATCGTTTTTCATTGTCGGTGGAACAAAGTGGATTTGTTTCGTATCATGAGTGTGACGTTTCTTGTTCGCTTGATTCCTTCCACTTCACTCACTGATTGCCAATGTCGACCGCATCTGCCGTTGCTAATCCTGCGCCTTCTACCCAAGACCCTTATTTCCAGGAGCTTTTCGCCGACCGAATCGGTGGAATGAACTACGGCAAGGGGAACGAGATTTACAAATTCGAGAAGATCAAGCGAGCGAAGCGCAAAGCGTTATCGGACTATCCAGACCGCGGATTGCTCGACTTCGGCATCGGTGAAAATGATTCGATGGCCGACGTGAAAGTTCGGCAGCAAATGTCGGTTGAGGTCAATCGAACCGAAAATCGTGGCTACATGGACAATGGCACTGCTGATTACAAAGAAGCGGTTAGCCGATTCATGAAGCGCGAGTTTCAAGTCGATCTCGATCCTGCCACGCAAATCAATCACTGCATCGGCAGCAAGACGGCCTTATCCATGTTGCCCGCTTGCTTCATCAATCCAGGCGACATCACCATGATGACCGTACCCGGATACCCCGTCGCAGGAACGCATACCAAGTACTACGGTGGCACTGTTTATCGATTGCCACTTTTGGCCGAAAACAATTTCTATCCAGACTTCAGCCAAGTGACCGATGAGACTTGGGCGAGAACCAAGATGGTCGTTGTGAATTACCCGAATAGTCCAACCGGCCAAGTCGCAACGGAAAAATTTTACGCAGACATCGTCGAACTCGCGCACAAGCACAAATTCATCGTTGTCCAGGACGCAGCGCATATCTTGCTTACATTCCGAGGAAAGCCATTGAGCTTCCTCCAAACACCTGGTGCGATGGACGTCGGTGTTGAAGTGCATTCGATGAGCAAGGGCTTCGACATGATTGGTTGGCGGATCGGATGGGTGTGCGGCAATGCAAAGATCGTTCAAGCGTTTTCGGACGTGAAGGACAATTGCGACAGTGGCCAATTCGGAGCGGTGCAGCGCGCTGCGATTACCGGTCTCGATTCACCGGACATTCCGCAACGGATCAATACCAAGTACCGTCGTCGCCTTGAGAAACTCGTTGCTTGCCTTCGCAGCTGTGGTTTCACTTGCGATGTCCCCGGCGGCAGCTACTTCTTGTACACTAAGGCACCGAAGGGAATTAAGGGTGGCTTGCAGTTTGCGAATGCCGAGGAGGCTTCACAGTACTTCATTACAGAACACTCCATGGTGACTGTTCCTTGGGACGACGCTGGCAGCTTCCTCCGATTTTCGGTAACTTACGAAGCTGACAGCGAGACAGCTGAAGACGCTCTGATGGCCGAGACCGTTCGGCGTATTGCTTCGCTCTCGTTGACCTTTTAGTCTGCTTTAGCATGAACCTAACCCGCGTCCTTCAACCGTATGTTTGTTGCTTGGGAAACCCGGTAGCGGGCAATCCGACGCAATTTGTGATGTACCGCGCAGCCCGAGCCGCGGGAGTCGATTGGCGATTCTTTACTTCTCAAGTAGAAATCGACCAATTTGAAATTGCGTTCCGGGGCGTTCAAGCGTTAGGGCTAAGCGGAATGGCCTTGTTCGATCCTTTCCAAAGGAAATCGCTGGAACTACTGGATAGTGTTACTGAGTCAGCGATGTGTCTGGGTAGGGTAAACGTGGCTCGATTGGACGGGAATTCTTGGCTGGGTGACAACACGTTTGGCCTAGCCATAGTGAACTGCATCCTGCCGATACTCGAGCCACCTCGCACCGTTTCTACGGAGCGACCAGACGCAAGCGATCATCCCCCCCCGTGTATTTTGGTGGTAGGCGCCAACGAAGTAGCCAAGTCGATGCGTCTGGCCAACGAAGAATTATCCGAGCGTATTTTTTCATTGCAGAGCGGAACAGAGTTCGAGTCGAAAAGGGCCGACGACGGCTCCCTGTCTCCATCCAAAGCCCCATGGGAATTGGCTTCGGTCGATGAATTTGTGCAAACAAACAGACAGGTGGACAGTGTGGTCTTAAGTGAGATACCAAGCGCCGCGTTAATTCGACAGCTCTCTACATTGCCATGGAGCAGTACTCCAAGTTGTTTAATCTTGGGCACGTCATCGGAAAAGCAAATTCGACTTTGGAAGGAAGCGATCAAGGTGCCGAATTTAAAGCATATCGACTCGGTTGACTTGATGGCTCATCAAGCGGCAGCCGACTTTCAATTCTGGACTGGTCTGTCGCCGATGATAGAACCGATACGCGACTCCTTGGAGGAGTACATGCAATGGTAACGTGTGCAGAGCGAACGAGGGCCTTGTGCCCTTAGTGGCATAGCACGCCAAGCATGTTGCGAACAAAGGGCACGAGGCCCGCGTTCGCTTTGTGTCGGCCTCGCCGGATTAGAATCGGCGTGGGACCGTGCCGATGTCAATCTTTTTGATTAGTGCCAATTAGTGACGATTCGTGTTCATTTCATTCAGGGCGAATTGCAGATTGGTCGTACCCAACACTCGACTATCTTACTTCAGCGCTTCAAAGAGATTGCTTCGATCGTCCGTCCAAAGGACTGTTTTTCCTCGCGGTATGATTGGTTTGACGGCTCCTAACGCTTGGTCGATCGTCTCTTTTCTGTTGGCCATGATGGCCCAGCAGGATTCGCGAGCCCCTGGGCATGCGGCTTGTTCATCGGACACGATCAACGACTCCAATTTTGCGTTTTCCGCGAGTCCGCCAACGATCGACTTGAGGTCGAAGTAGAGATTGGAAATATGGATTGCTAAAATTCCGTCTTGGTTCATGTGCCGACGATAAATCTCCATGGCTTCTCGGGTCAATAAGTGGACCGGGATCGCATCGCCGCTGAAAGCATCCAGAACAAGCACGTCGAAGGCCTGTGGTTCTTCGCGTTCCAAGGTCAAACGAGCATCACCAAGAACAAGCTCCACAGAAGCTGGAGAATCCTTGAGAAAGGTGAAATACTCTTTGGCTAACTCGATGACGACGTCGTTGATTTCGTAGAAACGGAAACGATCGCCGGTCTTGCCATAGGTGGCCAGTGTGCCTGCACCAAGCCCGACGACTCCGACATGCCGCGGTCGATCCGTTCGATGGTTCAAGAGAGCGATGCCGACTCCCGATTGTTCTGAATAATAAGTTGTAGGACGACTGGTTGTTCCCTCTTTGAGAAACTGTGATCCGTGCACAATGCGTCCGTGTACCAATTCTCGGGTTGATTCGTGTGTTCGCGTGTCCTGACTATTGGCTACGCTAAGAACGCCATAAAAATTACGCTTGGCAACGATTTGATGATTGGATATCGAGTTCCAAATCGTCAGCCAAACGATAGCGATGCATGGCAAGACAATGGCTATGGTCAGCTTGCTCCACGCTGGAACACGGTTCTTCCAAAAGGTATTTCTTTGCAAATACGTCTCAAGAAAAACCAAAACGCAGGCAAAAAGCCCGAGCTGCCATTCAAAGTACTCTTGGAATAGCACCGGCGCTAGAAGACCGACAAACAATCCGCCCGAAGCGCCACCGGCGGACAATGTCATGTAAAAAGAGGTGAGCTTACTAGGGTGTGGTTTGAGCCGCACAAGCTCGCCGTGGCAAACCATACAGGAAAAGAAAAGGGCACCGAAATAGAGAGCAAGATCGACTGTGAGCGGTGTTCGATACTCGATCAGCTTGAGTGCAAAAAGTGCAAGGAACGAAATCGCAGCCAACATGATGCACGGACGTCGACAGTACCAGCGGTCGCTGTCGAATGTCAAAATGAAGGTCAGCAGATAGATGGCCAACGGGATTACCCAAAGAAAGGGGATGACTCCTGTGTCTAAGCAAACTTGATTGGTCGTCGCCAACAGCATGACCGATGGCAACATCGACAGGGCAAACCAGGCACCGACGATTGGCCAAGCTGTAGCCGCAACCAAAGCCGATTGCGTGTTTGGATTATCGGATTTCGAAGTAGTTTGTTTGTTGGAGCGAAACAATACGACTCCGGAAAGGCTACATGCGAGTGCAAAACCACCGAAGGCGAATGACCAGAGCATGGACTGTTGCGACGAAGAAAAGGCAGGCTCGATCAAAAACGGAAACGAGAGCAAGGCAAGCATCGAGCCAACGTTGGACAGCGAATACAGTCGATAGGGTTGCTCAAGAATTTTGGACTGGCCAAGCCACGATTGGAGGAGCGGCCCAGTCGATGAAAGCAAAAAATAGGGGGCTCCCACTTTGCAGGCCAGCAATAGCATGATCATCCAGGTCGGTGATTCGTCGCCGATCGGCTTCCATGCATTGGATGGGGCGATAGGCAATGTCAGCGTTGCCAACAGAAGCATGCTGCAATGAAGTGCAATTTGCTTGCGCAAGCTTAGTAGACGGTTGAGAAGATGCGCATAGGCGTAACCACCGAACAACAATACTTGAAAGACCAGCATGCAAGTTGTCCATACGCCTGGGCTGCCTCCGTACCATGGCAAAATGTATTTGCCCATGATCGGTTGGACCTGAAAGAGCAAAAACGCACTCACAAAAATGGTCAAGGCAAAGAGAAGGACCGTGATGCGATGGGTCAGCGTTTTATTCATGAACGATACGTGGGAAGATGACGAAAGTCTTCTCGCCCCAGGTCGATGGCCTGGGGTATGTAGTCGTTTCACAGTCAGCCGTAGGGGCACTGTTGCCGGAGCTTAGTACGCCTGCGGCTGACTATGAAACGAAATCCGGATGCTAGGTTTAGAAAAATACCGCCGCGACAGGATATTGCTTTAGAAGATTTTCCAATTGAGGGAAGATTAACGACTCTGGCAGGGGATTTGCTGGTTTGTATCGATTAGATGACTAAGGGCGAATTGATCAGACGATCATTTAGTCAGTCGATGCTTTTCGCTGACTCGTATGTACTTCTTTAGTGAAAGAAGTCGGCCTTCCTTGATGCCGCGAATGTTCATCAGTTCTTCTATCGAGCGAAATCCGCCGACATTGTCGCGATACTTCAAAATATCGCTGGCGAGCTTTTCGCCCACGCCAGGCAAGAGATTGAGTTCGGCTTCTGTTGCATCGTTGAGATCGACGATCAATTCACCGGGCATCGCTTGCTCGGATGTGTTTTCGCGACCACCAAAGAATACCACGCCGAGCGTCCAGACAACGATCAGAATAAGGAGAGCTGCAAAGGCCTGTGTCCGAATCCTGACGACTCGGCCCCACTCTTGATCGCGGGTGCCGACTTCATCGGCTTCGTTTGCATCCTGCATATTGGACTGTCCTGGTTGGCCCTGACTAATTAGCCCGGAGTTGCTGCAGCACTTCGCTAACAATCCGATCGATAACGGAATCTTCCGCAATCGAAGTGTTGTTGGTATTAGCGTTCGAAAGTGTTGGGCGTCTGTTCTGCATGAAGTCAAAGCCGGAGAGCAGTTCTTGAAGCTTACCTTGAGTTGCGTCGGCTGCGTTGACTTGTTGAGGTGTGAGAGGTTGACGCGATTGTCCTAAATCCCAACCACGGATCCTGGCGCCGCGGCGGAAACCTTCGGGGAATTCGGCGGTCGACAACATGGTGTCGAACAGGGGAAGCAGTTTGTATTGGATTTGCATGGCACGTTCCCATTGGCCCGCCCGAGCTGCTTCGTAAATGCTTCGGGTCAGTTCCGGAACGACTCCGCTCGTCGCGTTAGTACCACCGTCGCAACCGATCATCAACATTGGAACCAACGTTGCGTCCCAACCGGTCATGAAGAAGAAATCATTGCGTATCGGACGGATCTCAGCGATCATCCGCATCATGTGCGGAACGTCTCCCGAGCTATCTTTGATGCCGACAACTCGCGGGCATTCTTGAGCCAATCGCTTTACTGTAGGCACATCGATTGGGGAAGCGAATAGAGGAATATTGTAAAGTGTGACATCGACCGACACGCGGTCCGCGATTTGTTTGAAATAAGCGTAGACGCCATCCGGTGCTAAACGATAGTAAAACGGAGCAACGATTGCTACCGCCCTTACGCCGAGTTCACCATAGGTATCGCAAGCGCGAATCGTTTCTTCGATGTTGGCTTCGGCGGCTCCCGCAAGGATCGGAACTCGACCTCGCGTTTGATCGACGACAATTTGGATGACTCGCTTGCGTTCCTCGGGGGTAAAACGAACGAATTCACCGGTACTACCATTCGGGTAAAGTCCGTGCACGCCATGCTCGATTAGCCAATCGATGTAACCTCGAAGGGTGTCTTCGTCGAGTGCGCCGTTACGGTCTACGGGAGTAATGTTTGGGGTAAAAATACCCGCTAAAGGTTGTTTGCTCATAGCACAACAATAACACATCGAATACGCCGCTGGCAACCGGCTATGAGATTTGTCATGATTTGACACCGCTCAGGGGTACACATTTTCGGGTTTTCCCAATATCCTCGACGTTTTCCCGAAAGAATTTCATGCGTTATGCCTTGCTTTTTGCCATTCGAGTGTTGATACCGGCGTTGGTGCTGGTTTACGTACTGGCGATGCTGGCCTCCTCGTGCATGCCTGTTTCAGACCCGATGGGGGAGGCACAAGCGGTTCCGCGGTGGGAATATTGGTTGCTACATGCGTCGGTTCCATCGGCCATTTGGTGGCAATGGACCGGGGGATTGCAGCCGATTCACATTGCAGATCGCGTTCCCATTTTGGCTTTGGCTGCGGTCTGGCTATTTGCATGTTGGTGGGGCGGAAAACATATTTTGAAGTTCGATTCGATTTCGAGTCGGCTCTCGAAGTACGAGCGTCTCTGTGTTTCCATTTTGGTAGGTCAATCGGCGCTATCAACGGTTGTCTTTCTGATTGGGTGGCTCGTTGGTGTCCAGCAGTTGGTCTGGTTTTCAGCCGTTTTGGTGTTGATGGCCATTGCGAGTTGCCTATTTCAATGGGTACAAAGCACATCGAAGCCGAGCAAGACGTCTCTGAAAGAGGAATCGGTCTTCGAATGCGAGTCGTTATCTGCATTGGAGACAGTTCCTGATACTTCGTTTGCTAGTTCGATACGCCGGCGAATGGTTGGTCTACTGATCTTGGCCACGGTTTCTCTTGCTGGCTTCCACGTGCTGGGTGCGACGATGCCAACGCAGGACGCCCAAGTGCGCGAGGTGGATTGGTGGCTGGTCAAGCACGCAACGATAGAGGGTAAGATTCAATGGTCAGCGGATCATTCATTGGCGAACGCACCAGCCGGACTAGATATGCCCGCGGTAGCTTTGGCGAGCATGGTCACTGTCGATTTGACATCGCCGCAGTTAATACGAAGTGACACGGACTGGATTGCGTTTCGAGAGAAGTGGAATGCAAGGTTGTTGATGGGAGTATTGGCAGGCAAGACTGTGAACGCGATGCTTTGTCTGGTAGGTTTATTGCTCGTGAGCATTCACGTTGGCCGACGTTGTGGTTTTCTGTCCGGGCTATTGATCTGTTTCTTGTTGGTAGCAACACCTGGTATCACGGAGTTGATGCGACTGGGACGCAGTGAAGTACTAACGGGTGTATGGTGCACTGCGTTGGCTGTCGTTTGGCAAACATCTTGTGTCTCGCACTTAAAACATGTGCCACTCGGAGTGGTTTGGGGATACTTATCGGCAGGCGCTTTTAGCTCCGGCTATGCTCCAGCGTTGCTCGTTGGGCTACCAGCCATAGTGCTCTGGCTGACAGACCGTAGGCAGCGAGGACAGTTCTTGGAACACCAATCGCGGAATGGTTGGGAGATCGCAATCGCTGTTGGAGTCGTTCTTTCCTCGAGTACCTTTTACATTCGCAACACGATTGCCAGCGGCGACCCAATCTATCCATGGGGTGGTGTTCTCGCTCAGCAACTGGGAGTTGTTGGACATAACGAAATCCGAGATGCAATCCACTTTGCCAACAGGGTTCCGAGCGAAACGATTGCGGAGTCCATGGCTTCTCTGGGAGACGAAGGTGTTGGCGTTGATGTTGCAAGAAGTCTTTCACCCTATCGCTTGAGCAATTTGCAAGACGGACTTGCTCGATTACTTGGGAACTCCAATGTCCATGGCTTGTTGTTGGTTCCGCTGGCCTTGGTCGCATTGTTGTTAGGAAGGTATGGGCGCTATCGTGTCGTCTTTCTTTGGTTCCTTTATTGGGTAGCAGTTTGGTGGATGTTTTTTTCGAGGCAGGACCGAGATTGGGTTGGGGCATTGGGCTTGTTGGCTTGGCCAGCAGCATCGGGATCGGAGTGGCTGTTGGATCGAGCGAGAGGGTATTTCATGATGCTCTTGGTATCCATTGCCATCGCTTGGACTGTGGTGGTATTGCCTGTATGGCCAACGAGTGACAATCGGATCTTCGTGGCGTTGGAAAAACTATCGCGAGTTGGTCGTTTGTCAGCACTCGATTCAGCAGCCGAGGAGAAGGCGGCAAAGGAATCGACACCCGAAACAAACACGGCTGAAGGATATGCCGGCATTTACCGCTCAGTCATAGAAAGCCAAGCCGCCGGTAAGGCACGTGTTAAGGTTTTGCTGGTGGGCGAAAGCGATGACTTCGATTTCGTCAGCGATTGCATTACCAACGGCCCATTTGATCGAGGATTGATGGACAAATGTAGCGAATTGCCGTCGATAGAAGCGGAATCACTACTTCGAGATCGCGGCATCGGCTACGTCTTGGTAGCTTGGTCCGGCGTGCAGTATCGCGAGAGGTTGACTGGTCGGAAACGAGAATCGGACTATCGTTCGACCGTTAGTAGATTGGTGAACGAATCGTGCTTGACCCCAATCCCTTGGGAAATCAGCTCGTCGCAAGCCGAGTTATTCAGAGTGAACGATAGGCGGTAGATTGGTACAATGGTTTGTCCCCCCAAAAAAACCCTAGGACTATTCATGTCGAAAACACTTCTCCGCGTTGTCTGTGGTTGCCGACTTGGCTTGTTTGTCACGTTAGTAAGTTTGTGCTTGGTTTTGTCTCACTCAGGTTTGGTGTATGGGCAAGTATCTGAAAGCGAACTGAACCAGCTTGCTCGGGATGCTGCATCCAATCGCAATACAGCCACGACCAAGATTGCGCCGAAAACCGAGATCGACTTCTTTGACCTGATGATCAAGGGTGGGATTTTCATGATCCCGATCGGCTTTGTCAGCTTGACCGTAGTCACTTTCGTGTTTGATCGGTTGATTGGATTGCGGTCTGGAAAGATCTTGCCGTGGGTGCTTCGAAGGAGTCTTCTGCAAGCGGCTCGTCAGGGGGAACTGGACCCGAGGGATGTGTATCGGATTTGCGGAGAGTCATCGTCGGCAGCGGCGAAGATTTTCCGGACCATGGTGCTTAAAACGGGCAGGCCGATGCCGGAAATGGAGGCGGCAACGTCGGAGGCGACTCAGCGCGAGTTGGATAAAGCCTATAGCAACGTGCGGTGGCTCAACTTGTCAGCTGGGATTGCACCGTTGCTTGGTTTGCTGGGAACCGTATGGGGATTGATTCGCGCCTTTCATGATACAACGCAATTAACAGCAGGGCAGAATCGAGCTGATTTCTTAGCGGTTGGGATCTACGAAGCGTTGGTTACGACGTTGGCTGGTTTGATCGTCGCTATTCCGGCGGCTGTCGCTTCGCACTATTTCGAAGGGAAGATTACTCGGGTTTTTGGTGCGATCGAGGAGTTATCGTCGGAGTTGATGATGCGGTTGGAGTGTTACGAGGGTCGAACTCGATTTGAACCGATTGGTCGTGAGCTGGCCGCCAGGGATTTGCTTCATGGCGGAACAGTTGCCGCGCCTCCGGTGGTTTCGACTGGGTTACCAAATGTGTCCAGAGCTGCTAAGTCGGAGTTGCGAACACGGACTTCGGGGTCGTCTGAGTAAGTCACACTCGGCAAGAGTGACGTATGCGGAGCAGGTTTCGTGAGAAACCTGCCATCCAGATTCGAGAAACCTGCCGTCCAGATCCCTTGTGTTACATCGGGTTTCTTGCGAAACCTACTATTTTATATGCCGTGATATTACTTCAATGCAGATTCGCATTCGACATTTACTTTGGCTGACGATTGCTGTCGCAGTTCTATTCGCCCTGGCCACTTGGGGACCTTTTGGTTGGACGGTTCTTTGGACGATGCTGTTTCTTGTGCATCTGTGTGTTTTTACGATGCCCTTTGCAATTTTTTTGGTGGCGATTGGGACGAGTCCCGTCGTGAACAAGCAATTGGACGTGGGAAGGAATAAGACTGCAGCTGTTTGCTTTGCAGCTTGGTTGGGGTGTGCGGCCGTGATGTTTGTCTTTTGGTCGATTGTTACGCAGATTGGGTGAATTGCCACCGTTCGGCTCGTCCGACTAGCTCCTTATGCCTCATCTCCACTCATGATCAGATCAAGTATCTTCCCTATTGCTTCGGCTGACTGCTCGCGGGGCATGGAAGATAAATCGCGACGGCTGTGAAGTACTTGTTCGGGGGTCAGTGGAAAGTGCACAAAACCGACAGAGCAATGGCGATTGCGGACGGCATGCCAGTGATGGGTCAAGAACATGGCTGCATTGCAAAGGTAAGTGCCCGCGTGAAACGACACGGAACACGGAATTCCGCTGGAACGCAATTCTAGATTCCATTGATCCAACGGGAAATGGGTTCGATACGCAACGGGGGCGCTTGGCACAAGCGGGCCAAAAAAATCGCCGACCGTTTCCGTCATGCCAGCGACATTCACGGCGATTGCTTCCATTTGGACACGGCTGATTCCGGGAGCTTGGCCGAGGTGCAACACTGCGTCAAAACCGAGGGCCAGATCCTTGTCCATTCGAGACTGCATTTGGACCAAATCAACGGGATACCGGCGGGTCGTGACTCCGGCTGGAATTCCGCGTTTGTGCAAAAACGTAACAAGCGCCTCCCAGCTGGAATTTTGTTCCCAAGTGTCGTATGGCTCGAAGGCAGTTAGCAAAACTCGCAATGCAGTCCTCGTATTTGGAGCGGCTTCCCTTTTGGTTGTCCTGAGAGCTTAATTCGAAATCCAGCGAATCCACTAACTCGGCCGAGTCCGAGACCTATTTATACCGATTTTGTTAGTGAAAAACTCGATCGTGAGCCTCGAAGGGGTAAAACAAGCCTGGAATTGAGCTCTTCGTTGGGATAAAGTGAATAGGAATGTACCCCATGATCACTTTCGGAAGGCGAATTGGATGCTTCTTTTGGAAAATTCTCTCCGTCGCGGATTCTCGGTTCTCGCGATTGCTTTTTCCCTCGCACTTCCATCCCGGCAGGCCCTTTGCGAAGATTTGTTTCCAGATAAAGGTCTAGAAGCAGCTGTGCGACGCGAAGTTTTCGAAAAACGTTACAACAGCGAACCGTTGACCGCGGATGACGTGAAGAACATTTCGCAAGTGATTGGAAAAGACAAGGGGATCAAGAGTCTGGAGGGGCTTCAGAATTGCAAAGCCCTGATGAAAATGGATCTGGCGAAAAATGAAATCGTCGATTTGGCACCGATCAAGGAGCTCAAACTGCTTCAGTCGATCGATTTATCCTCGAACAAAATCGAGTCGCTGGATCCGATGGTGGGTTTGATCAAGTCGCAGTATTTGCAACTATCGGGCAACTCGATCACGGACCTCGCACCCTTGCGAGAAATGAGCAATTTGCGCAATCTGTACATCGCGGACAACAAAGTCAAATCGGTCGAGCCCATATCAACGCTGAAACGCATGGTCAGCCTGGATTTGGCTGGCAATACCATCGAAGACATCGCGCCGATTGGCAGGCTGTCGGGGCTCAAATCGCTCACGCTCAAAGGATGCGAAATCAAAAGTCTCGAATTCGTTCGCACGCTAACGCTGGATTTTTTGATGCTCAATGGTAATGCCATCAGCGATTTTGGACCACTCGTAGAAATATGCGAAGCGGATTCGAAAGGTGATCGACGCTTTGCTCAATTCATGAGATTGTATCTGGATGACGCAACTATCAAAGACGCCGCGCAAGGAGCGGCGATTGAGAGACTAAAAACCGCGAAGGTGCGAATCAATCCAAGCAATTAGTACAAGCAAGTTGACCCGATGTAGTTGGTTTCATGAGAAACCGACATTCAAGAACCAATGTAGCAAATCTGGTTTCTCAGGAAACCAGCTACAAATGCTTCTAGGCCAATCCGAGCCTTCAGCCTAAAGCACAAGCGAAACACCATGACTTACACTTTGAAACGCTCTATTTTTTTAGTAAACTTGGCCATGTTCTGGCTGGGCACGTTTGTGAATCTTCACGCCCAAACGGAACTGACCTTTCGATCCCGCACCGACGCAAATGCCGAGCGAGATCTGCAACAACTTCGCGCTGAGTTAAACAAGGCGCAGGATGTTATTGGCCCGATCAACCCATTGGGTGCATTTTTGCAGCGCGATGCCGAAGCGATCGAGAAGGCCAAAGCCAACGATGCTCCCGCTCGCTTAGAGATTGGACCAGACGAACGAGATATGGGACATGACTCCGAATCGGAACATGCTCCCAGATTGTCACCCTCTGAAGCAAAGCGACAACTCGCACCTGCGCCAATTCCCAAGCCACCCAAAACGGCCGGAGTGTTGCCTGGTCCACGCTATACCATCGTTCAGCAAGCGAGCCCGCAGATTCGAGCGGTGGATGGGTTCCATCCTGCACGCTACGTCTCGGACATAGAAGCGTCTATTCGCCCTTCCCTGCAATCCCCTGTTGCTTTCGCATCAGCGAATCTTCCCAATGCGGAACAACCTACGAACGTTATCTCTAATTTTCAGGATATTCCATATGGATCGGCTCCAATTACTACGCCTCCGTTGAATGCTGGCGGCACATTCAATCCGAACGTGATGCCTCCTGCACCCACCTATATAATGCCAACCGTGCCCAATCCAAATAGCGGTGCATTCAATCCAAACGTGATGCCTCCTGCACCCACCTATATAATGCCAACCGCCCCCAATCCAACTAGCGGCGCAACCAATCCAAATGTGATGCCTTCTGCACCCACCTATATAATGCCAACGACGCCCAGTCCAACTAGCGGAAATACGCAACCGATCCTACCGAATGAAGCGATCAATCCCCCAACGTTGCCGTATAACCCGGGATCTGTTGGTTCTGCTCCAATTTATTCGACGCCTATCCCAAATGGAAATCCATCCGCAATTGTCGGTCCACCTGCAACGTATATTCCACCACCACCAGTCTATTACCCGCCTTTGACTGGCCCAGCTTACAACGCTGCCACCCCCGCCAATCCAAACAACAATGTCACGCCAACCTCTCCACGCCCGTCAGCACAACCGGTCACTGGCTCACCTTTCGTGAGCAATCCGCCTTGTCAATTCGACGCTCGCAACATGGTTTCGCGAGAAGCTTATCGTCAATGCTCTGACCCGTGTGCTCCGCGTGGATCTCCATACGCACCTTACGCTACTCAGCCGGGTTCTTCCCCCTTTACGTATGTTCCGCCAACGGGAATGGCTTACAGCAACAACAGTTACGATTCTGGTTATAGGCCGCTCATCGGATTCGGGCAAACCCTCAACAAAGCACATTTGGGACGCGGAATCGTCGGCCAACCAACAGCTTATGTCGATGGTCAGCCCGTCCGCAATTTCATCCGATACATTTTCCCATAGACAGGCAGGATCGGGTTTGGCTGTTCGTCCGAGATTTTATTTAGACCATGCCGCAACTTCATGGCCCAAGCCGCCCGGTTCGCTTGAAGCCTGCATCTCTTATCAAACTTCCAATGGTGCCGCTGCCGGCCGTGGTGTGTACCAGTCCGCAGAAGCGGCCAGCGAGCTGGTTCGCACAACCCGACAGGCAATCGCAAAGCTCATCGGTGCCCCGAATGCAAACGATGTTGCTCTTTGCTGCAATGGGACGCAAGCCCTCAATGCAGCTATCCTCGGCTTGTTGCAATCAAGGAGCATGCGTGATTGTCACGTCGTGACCACCGCAACCGAGCACAACAGTGTCTTACGACCATTGCAACTCGCAACCCACTCTAGCGGTATCACTTGGACGGCTGTCCCGTGCGATGCGACAGGCTGGGTCGATCCAAATCAGCTCCGCGGTGCGATGACAGCCAATACACGACTTGTCGTTGTGAACCATGTTTCCAATGTGACCGGTACCGTTCAAGACATTGAGGCCATCGCTGCAATTGCCAAGGAGCGTCAAGCATTATTCCTCGTGGATGCAGCCCAGTCGTTAGGCTACTTACCGATCGATGTCGTAAAGAATGGAATTGACATGCTTGCGGCTCCTGGTCACAAGGGAGCCGGCGGAATGCTCGGTACGGGAATCCTCTACGTGCGAAGCGACCTGCAAAAACAAATGGAGACCATTTGGATTGGTGGTACCGGCACACAAAGCGACTCCATTGATGGGCCGTTTGATTGGCTCGCAGCAATCGAATCGGGGAACAGTAATCTCCCTGCCATCGCATCGCTGAAGGCTGGATTGGAATGGCTGCGAGATCATAAGCCAACCGACTCCGTACGGATTTGGTCTGAAAGGATTTTAAAGGCGATTCAACAATCGCCAAACTTGAAGCTGGTTGGGCTCGGGTTCGATCATCCGACGCGAAGTCGCCTTCCCGTTTTTAGTCTGATTTGTCAAACGCTATCATGCCATGAGGCGGCCATGCTATTGGATTCCGCATGTGGGGTAGAGACCCGGTCTGGATTCCATTGTGCAGGGCTTGTTCACAGCTATTTAGGCACAAAGGATTCTGGCGGTACATTACGGCTGAGCCTAGGGCACACCAGTACCCTTGCTGACGTCGAAGCGGCAATCGCTGGGATCCAGCTCCTGAGATCAATGTAGCCACTCCCAAGGTCGGGAACTCCTACCGGGAGTGACCGTCTGCAACTTCTCGGATTCTCGGTATACTGTGTAGCGATAGACAGTTGCCCTTTCGCTTAAAAACAAAACTCAATATGTTTCACTTCCATCGATTGCAATCGGCACTTCTCATTGCAACACTTTCAGCCCCAGCCTTTGCTGCTGCCCAAGAACCGAAGGTACCTGATCTACCAAGCACCTTGGCACCACAACCCGATCGAGCCATGACGGTCCAATACCCCGTGACCAAGGCCGTGCCGCAATCGGACAAATACCATGGTCAAACGATTGATGATCCGTTCCGTTGGCTGGAAGACGTTGATTCGGTGGACACCCAAGATTGGGTTAAACATCAAAACGAGGTGACATTCGCATTCTTGAAGTCGTCCCCAAAGCGAAATGAGATCAAGGATCGCTTGACTCAACTGTGGAATTACGAACGCTACGGATTCCCGTCCAAACATGGGGACCATTACCTGGTTACGCACAACAACGGTTTGCAAAACCAAAGCGTTTTGTACATCGCCGACTCCCTCGAGGCGGAGAGGAGAGTTCTCCTCGATCCGAACACGCTAGTCGCCGATGGAACGGTTGCTTTGACAGGCCATGTGCCCAGCGACGACGGCAAACTTTTGGCCTACGGGCTAGCAACCGCTGGCAGCGATTGGAACACCTGGCAAGTTCGCGATATCGCCTCGGGCAAGGATCTCGACGACAAGATCGAATGGGTAAAATTCAGTTCCGTTTCCTGGACAGGCGACAATCTAGGCTTCTTCTATAGCCGTTACGACAAACCAAGTTCCGACGCTGAGTTCACTGGGGTGAACTACTTCCAGAAGCTCTACTATCACAAAATCGGCACCTCCCAAGACGATGACATACTTGTGTACCATCGGCCCGAAGAAAAGGAATGGGGGTTTGGTGGGGCTGTCACCGAAGACCATCAGTATCTCGTTATCTCGGTTTGGCGGGGAACCGAAAAGCGAAACCAAGTCTTCTATGCCAAGCTCGATAGCACGTCCGTAAGTGGAGCGACGAAGGTGGCCGAGTTACTCGCTGGGTTTGATAGCGACTATCAATTCATTGGCAACGATGGATCGGTGTTTTATTTTAAGACGGACAACGGTGCTGCCAAACGCCGTATCATCGCCGTCGATATCGACAACCCAGCGCGCGAGCAGTGGAAGGAAATCGTACCGGAGTCCGAAGAGACGATTGAATCGGTAAGTCTTTTTGGCGATCGGTTCTTTGTCACGTACCTCAAAGATGCCACGAGCGTTGTGCGTCAATACTCAACTTCGGGAGAGCGACGCGCAGATCTCGAACTACCGCCGCTCGGGACGGTAGCAGGTTTAGGAGGCAAGCGATCCGCCCACGAGACGTTTTATTCGTTCACAAACTACATTACTCCACCTACCGTCTATCGCCTCAATTTGACGGACAACTCTGCCAAGCCATGGCGGCAACCCAAGCTTGTATTCGACCCATCGGACTTTGTGACCGAACGCGTTTTCTATAAGAGCAAGGACGGGACTCGTATCCCGATGATCCTTTCGCACAAAAAAGGACTGGAACGAAACGGCAAACTGCCTACGCTGCTTTACGCTTATGGCGGCTTCAATATTTCGATTACACCAACCTTTTCGCCTGCCAATCTCGCGTGGATGGAAATGGGTGGAGTCTACGCGGTTCCCAATCTTCGTGGCGGTGGCGAATATGGTCGCGAATGGCACGAGGCGGGGATGTTGAACAGGAAGCAAAATGTGTTCGATGATTTTATCGCCGCTGCAGAATATCTCGTGGAGCAAAAGATTACGAACCCATCGAAGCTCGCGATTCAAGGTCGCAGCAACGGTGGATTGTTGGTAGGTGCGACCATGGCTCAGCGACCTGAGCTATTCGCTGTCGCGTTGCCCGGGGTAGGAGTGCTCGACATGCTCCGCTTCCACAAGTTTACGATTGGTTGGGCCTGGGTAAACGAGTTTGGAAGCAGCGACGATCCAGAACAGTTCAAGACGTTGCTCGCCTACTCGCCACTTCATAATATCAAGCCAGGCATGCGCTATCCGGCTACGCTCATCACGACAGCGGACCACGATGATCGTGTCGTGCCAGGCCATAGTTTCAAATTTGCAGCTCGTTTGCAAGCGAGTCAAAGCGGTCCCAAGCCGGCCTTGATTCGGATCGAAACCAGCGCGGGGCATGGTGCCGGAACACCGGTCAGTAAGCTCGTCGAAACAGCAGCTGATACTTGGGCCTTTGTCCTAAAGAATTTCGAGAACGAATAAAGTCTGATGAAGCCGCAACGGCCAAAGGCCAAAAGAACATTGGCGGACTTCTTGAATCGCAAGGAAGCTCCGCAAATCGATTTCACGATCGCGGATGAGTCTGCGCCAGTGGAGTCGTCCAGCGAGGTGCTCCCGTTGCCCCCCAAGTCGAAAGCGACCGCGAAGAAAATCCGCACGAACAAACTTAGCGATCAGCCGATCGACCAACCCAATGGGCCAACGAAATCTTCGGCAAGCAAGGTAACTAGGAAGAAGTCAGTTCCGGAGCACAAACCTGAAATCGATCCGCTCGAGAAGCAACGGCTTCGCGAAGCTCAAATCCAAGAAGCCAAACATACGGCTAAGCCTGATCCAACAACTCGGCGTGAAACACAAGCGAGAGAATTGCTGCAAGGCATCACGGGCCTGGAAGCCTTTCGCGATGCAACGGACAGATGGGCTCGGGGTAGCAGTATATGTTGGGAGGGTGCATGGCTCGGCGCAGTTGCCCCCATGGCGGCAGGGGCTGTTCAGCGATTTCGGCGTCCTATGCTGGTCATTTTGGCGCAGCATCAGGACGCGGAAACCGTTGCACGCGACTTAGATTTCTTTCTCGATCGCAATTGCGACGTCTTTCCGCCCTCCTCGGACGATATCGACGTTGATTCCTTGCAACAACAGGAAGTCATTCAGCGACTACAAGTGCTTTCCCGTCTTGATGCTTGCCAAACGCAGCGTGAGCACGGCCTGAACACCAAGACGGATGTACCCGTCATCGTAACCACTATTCCAGCTCTCATGCACCGGGTGCCGAGTCCGCAGCAGCTACGTCAGGACCGTCGTAGTTTGAGCGTTGGCCAGCGGGTCGATTTGACCGAACTGAAACGCTGGTTAACTTCGACTGGCTATCGGACCACGACCAGCGTGCAGTTACCTGGCGAATTTACGGCCCGTGGTGGAATCCTCGACGTATATCCACCCGATTGCGGTGAACCTCGGCGCATCGAATGGTTCGACGAAGAAGTGGAATCGATCCGCAGTTTTGATTCGGTAACTCAGCGGTCGCTCAACCGTATGGACCGCGTAGATTTGATCGCAGCCAACGAGGCAATCAAAGAGGAAGCGTCATTGCTCGACTATTTGCCCAAGGACACGATGGTCTTGTTGAGCGAGCCCATCGCGGCTGTCTATAACGCCAACGCGTTCAAAGCCAGAGTACCGTTCCCAGAGCGATTTCGCGATCCAAATGAACTCTATGCCGAGATCATCAAGTATGCGTTCGCCCAAATCACTCAGCTGGCCGGTGAAGGTTACTTGGGCGAATTGCTGCGTGTCCCGATCGGCGATGTGCAGCGAATCGGTGGCGAGCTAGAAAATATCGCAAAAGACATCGACAATGCGATCGGTGCACGTTCGGCTTTGATCGCATGCATCAACGAGGGGGAACTGAGTAGGCTCAGCGATTTGCTGCAGCATAGCAAAGCCTTCCAAGAGGGCCGGGTTAAGCTCGAATTGGGTTTGCTCAGCAGCGGTTTTGAGTTGCAACCCGATGGGCCGTTTGTTTTGACGGTGAACCAGCTACTAAAACGATCGACGTTGCGGCGATCTTCGAGGAGGCTGGCGTCACGAGCCATCGATAGCTTCCTCGACCTCCGCGAAGGAGATCTTGTGGTCCACTTGTCGCATGGCATCGGCATCTATCAAGGCATGGAGCTGATCGAAAAGCAAGGGCAGAAGTTCGAGCATTTGACGATCGAGTTCGAGGGTGGGACTAAACTCTACGTACCTAGCAGTAAGATCGACCTGGTTCAGCGCTACGTGGGTGCGACCAAATCCAGGCCAAAATTGGCTCGTATCGGCAGTCAAGCTTGGGTCCGCCAAAAGATCGCAGCAGAGAAGGCGGTCACGGATATGGCCGCGGACCTATTAGAGCTACAAGCCCAACGCAAGCACTTGACGGGAATCGCGTTCAAGCCGGACTCGGTTTGGCAAAGCCAATTTGACGGCTCGTTTCCTTACGAAGAGACGCCAGATCAGTTAACCGCGATCGCGGCAACCAAAGCCGACATGATGAGTGTGCGGCCGATGGAAAGATTGATTTGTGGAGACGTAGGCTTCGGAAAGACGGAGGTCGCAATGCGAGCTGCCTTCAAGGCCGTCGAGAGTGGCTACCAAGTGGCCGTGCTTGTGCCAACCACCGTGCTTGCCGAACAACACTACAAAACGTTTCAAAAGCGAATGGCAGAGTTCCCATTCGAAATCGCCAAGTTGAGTCGCTTTGAAACCTCCGCGGAGCAAAAGGAAACCGTTCGGCGATTGGCACACGGGCAAGTAGATATTGTGATCGGTACACATCGACTTGCCTCAGCCGATGTGCAGTTCTTTAATTTGGGACTGTTGATTATCGACGAGGAACAGAAGTTTGGCGTCGAGCTCAAGGAGCGGATCAAAAAGACGGCATCGATGGTCGACATCCTGACGCTTTCCGCTACGCCAATTCCAAGAACGTTACATATGTCGTTGCTGGGGGTTCGCGATATCTCGAATTTGGAGACGGCGCCTGAGGAACGCATGGCGGTCGAAACGCGAGTCGTTCGATTTGACGACGCTTTGGTGCGAAATGCGATATTGCGAGAACTGAATAGGGATGGACAGATATTCTTTGTCCACAATCGCATTGAAGACATGCATTCAGTCGCCGCACGACTGCAGCGCATTGCACCAGAGGCCAGAATCCTGATCGGTCACGGGCAAATGGCTGAAGGGGTTCTTGAGCAAGTAATGCTCGACTTCATCGACCACCGAGCGGATATTTTGCTCGCCACGACCATCATTGAAAGCGGCTTGGATATCCCCAATGCCAACACGATCTTCATCGACGAAGCCAATCGGTATGGGCTGTCTGAGTTGCATCAGTTGCGAGGTCGAGTTGGCCGCTACAAGCATCAGGCGCACTGTTATTTGCTAGTCGATCGTGATCGCAGCCTTAATCCGGATGCGGCTAGGCGGTTGCATGCGATTGAGGAATACTCGCAGTTGGGAGCGGGGTTTGGCATCGCCATGCGAGATCTGGAAATTCGGGGAGCTGGGAATTTGCTCGGAACGCAGCAGAGCGGTCATATTGCGACGGTGGGGTATGAGCTGTATTGCCAGTTGCTTGAGGGGGCAGTGCGGCAGCTGACTCGCCAGCCGCCGAAGATCAAGATCGACGTCGAAGTGAATTTGCCAATCGAAGCGTTTTTGTCGAGCGAATACATTCCCGAGATGCGTCACAAGATCGACGTCTACCGTCGATTGAGTCGATTACAGGACGTGCACGCGATTGCGGAGCTTCGTCAGGAGCTAGCAGATCGGTTTGGACCGTTACCTGAGATTGCTGGAAGGCTGCTGGATGTAGCGGTATTGCGAATGGATGCAGCTCTTTGGTCGATACGTTATATTGGGGTCGAAGATGACTACATTGCGTTTACGTATTCGGACGTAAAAAGAATCGAGCAACTGGCACGTAAACACAACGGGAAGCTGCGAATTGTAGATGGCCAACACGCTTATTGGCCGTTGCGTGCCGAAGTCTCGAAATCCGTTGGCAAACCTCAGTCTATGTCCCTATCACGTATTCCTCTGTCAAGCGTATCTCAGACAACCCCAATCGCAGAAACGAATGCCCAAGTTGTGGCAAGAACCGATCTGCTAACGACGCTGAGGTCTGTCCTTAGTCCAGGCGGTTAAGCAAATAGTGGACACGAAAGGCCGGTTCTTGGCAAACGAGTTGCTAAAGTACTCAACGGAGGAAAACTCCATCTGCGACCACGGAGCTCTAGGTGATTTCCACGAGGAGAATCGAAACATCATCTAACGGGCCCTTGGGTTGGCACCATTGATTTACAACGCCTCGGAGATGCGAAACTTGATCGGCCAAAGGCTGATCGCGACTCTTATCCAGCTCGTGTAGCATCGTTTCGTTGGTCAGTTGCTCCAGGTTGGCGTCCATCGCCTCTGGAACTCCATCGGAGTACAACAGGAGTCGATCGCCCGCAGCCAACTGCAACGTAAACTCATCGAACTCGACATCGTCCACCCACCCCACAGCCAGCCCTTCACCTGGGGCAAACACTGCAGAATTGCCTTTCGGGAGATGCACTGGCTGCGGGTGACCGCCACAAGCATAGCGAAACAGCTTGGTCCTAAGGTCGAGCAACCCATATAAAATCGTGAAATGCAAGCCCCCCTGGCTATCCATCGGAAAACGTTTGTTCAACTCGCCGACCACTGTCGCTGGTGGCGTAACGACGCGTTTGCCCGTGAAAGGATCGTGCCTAACCAAAAGCGATGTCGCAGAAACAACGGTACTGAGGACTCGGCCAATCGCCACCGCCAAAAGAGCTGACGCCGCCCCGTGTCCGCAAACGTCCACTACGTACAATCCAAGCGTATGATCATCGAGTTGTGCATAGTTAAGGAAATCCCCCGCCAATTCTTCGCATGGAGTGTAGTCCCAAGCAACCGTAACCTCCGGTATCGCAAGGGCTTCGTTGGGCAATAGCGATTGTTGCATTCGAGCAGCGGCGTGCAAGTCTCGCTTCATGCGGCCGTTGAGTTCATTCAACTGGCCGTTCAACGACTCAAGCTGCGTGTTCCAAGCAGAAAGCTTCTCTTTGGCTAATATTAAATGTTCGTTGCTTCGGTGCAACTCCTTGTTTTTCTCGACTGCGTTTTCGAATACGGATACAAGCAGATTGAGCGTTTGCTGTCTCCCCGCTCGAACTTCGTAAACCTGTCCACCGAGAGTGACGGCCGTGGTATTCGACGAATCGCTTTCTACATGCTGAATCGGATTCAACCGAAGGTCTTCGATTCTGGCAATCAAAAAGTTAATATCGTAGGGTTTGGTGATGTAGTTGTCCGCACCTGCAGCTAAACCTCGGATGATGTCTTCGGCGTCATTCAAAGTGGAAAGTAGGATCACGGGAGTGTGCCGAAGTGAGGGAGACTGCTTGACCGCACTGCATAATTCGTAGCCGTTCATTTTAGGCATCTCGATATCGGATACCACGATATCCGGCTTGAGATTCTGCACTAGCTCTAACGCCAATTCGCCATTCAGTCCAACATGCGCATCGTAACCCGCTGCGATGAGCCGCTGCTGCAGTACCTTTCCTTGGACCCGGCTATCTTCGGCAATAACAATGACGGTAGGAGTGCGATTCATGATCGGTGGATGTTGGTGTTGAGTTAGATTAATGTTTGAAATGTGGTAACCCCGACGCATGGGCTTACGCCTCGGGTCACTCGTGGTCGGTGCCTGGCTTAAGCGCGCGGATTAGTGTCGACTACGATCGACTATGCGAATGATCCAGGATGCCATTTTATCAATAGGTACGACCCGGTCTGCCAACTGCTCCTCGACGACGACCTTGGGCATGCCGTACACGATGCAGCCATCCGGATGTTGCGCCAATACCTTACCGCCCAACTGCTTGATCATTCGACAGCCCTCGGTTCCATCGCGTCCCATCCCCGTCAGGATAACGCCCAAAAGGTTGCCCGCATAGACACTACAAGCAGCTCGAAAAGTAAAGTCAACGGAGGGTCGGCAATTGTGCTCAGGTGGCTCCTCCGAGGTACGAATCACAGGCTTTCCACCAATAAGTTGAATTCCCATGTGCAAACCGCCTGGTGCAATATACACATGATTGGCTTCGACCTTCATGCCGTGGACTGCTTCGTGAACTGCGATTTGACTAACCTCACCGATCCGTGCGGCCAGCGATTGAGTGTACTTGGGTGGCATATGCTGTACGACAAAAACAGGAACACCGAGGTCTGCCGGCAGTTTTGGAATCAATTCGCGAAGCGCCAAAGGGCCACCGGTTGATGTTCCAATCAAAACAGCCTCCATGCGACCGCTTTTCGGTTCATGCCTAAGTGCTGACGCTCTGACGGACTGTGCATCGACGGATAGCGATTCTACTGGCCTAGACAAAGCGTTATTGGCTATCCGAGTTGGCATGGATACGCTTCGACTCTGCTGAAACGCACTGATCTTGTCCGCTAAAAGGGCTTCAAGCTGCAGGCGATTGGAATTAGCATCGGGGCTGTTCGGCTTTTGAATAAAGTCAAACGCGCCTGCGAGCAATGCATCGGTCGTTACTTGGGCCCCTTGCGCAGTCAAACTGCTAATCATAATTGCCTTGACCGGAAGACGACGTCGCTTTATCTCGCGAAGCAACTCCAATCCATTCATGTCTGGCATTTGGACATCGAGAGTCAGTAAGTCGGGTTGCAGCTCAGGAATTTTTTCAAGAGCTTCCTTGCCCGTGCAAGCAAGTCCAATGACCTCTACCTCCGCGAGGTTTCGGAGCACATTCTTTACCAACTGTCGGTAAAGTGCCGAATCATCGACTACCATGACTTTTAACTTCATTGGCAACGTCCTTGTTTGTCGAATAAGCTGATCAGCTGCGATTTATCGAATGGCTTGACGATAAAATCGATCGCGCCCAATCGAATGCACTCAGCAAGCTTCTCCCGTTGATTTACGGCGCTAACCATACAAACGCAGGCGTTCGGCGACTCGCTACGTATGGTTCTGAGTGCCTCAACTCCATCCATCGAAGGCATTACGATATCCATTGTCACCAGGTCTGGCTGCAAACTGCGAAACATTACAACGGCTTGATTCCCGTCCGCTGCTTCGCCAACGACTTCCCAACCAGCCTGAACCGCGATCTCACGAATTCTCAGCCGCATGATCATGGCATCGTCAACGATCATTAGCTTTTTCATTTGGCTTACCTCGCTCGAGTCGTTTGGCGTCTCAGAAATTCTTCAATCAAAACTGGACAACGGTCTGACCGACCACATGAATCTGTACCAATCCGCTCTCGACATCAACCACCATACGACGCCCAAAAGTGCCGCCCAAGTGTCGTGCCACGATCGGTATCTGACAATCGGCAAGCACCTTTTCCACTGCCACGATATTCTGCTCCCCGATCGCATTCAAATTGTTGGGAGAAACATGCGAAAACATATTTGCGCCGCCAGCAATTTTGGCCGTCAAGGACAATTTCGCACCTCGGGCAAGCGTCGTCATTTGTCGAATCGTTTCTGGAATGGCGGTATCCACGTACTTCCCGAGAGACTGGTCGCGTCCTACAGAAAAGGGCAAGACGATATGTGCCAAGCCAGACAGCTTCAACTTGCGTTCGAACAGCGCTACACCGACGCACGAGCCCAAAAGAGTTCGCAAAATCCCGACGTGTTGCAGCACTCCAATTTCTGCCATTTTGACTACCAGACCCTCGTTCTCAGCGATCTTGCTCACCGAAGAATCCTCGCCAGACGTTGGAGGACCTCAGCATCCGGAATCAACAACAAACGCCATCCGATTGGCATTTTTTCGATTGCGAACTGGGTTTGGGCTACCAACACCGAATCAAACTCACACGCTTGGTCCATCAGTGCAAACTGCATGATTGCCGCTGCATAATCACGAACAAAAACAGGCGGTGTTGGAATCCAGGTAGAGTCAATTGGGTTTTGGCTGAGCCCTCGGTCCGACGTCGACTTTGGAAAGACACTCGCTAGGGAATTAAGAAACGCACAACCAACGATGTTCGTTGTTTCCATCGCAGCAGATATCTCAAGCTCGCCCCAGTCCGTCGATCGATTTTTTCGCGTCAAAAGTGTATCGCAAAGCATCAGTCCGCTCGCATCATCGAATCCGAGAAGCAGTTGGCCACTGACGCCACCCGAGACTCGCATACAACAAGCACACACCGTCTCTTCGGACGGCCCGAGCTGCTCCGTGGCGAACTCTAATGAGACTTGCTCAAGTTGTTCCATGGAAACTTGAACGTCGCGTCCCAACCAAGTCGATAGCGCGCGCGAAGCATCCGACGTCCCGACGCGGAAGTACGAGGTCAGTGTTGCCAACTGTGTCGCATCGAATGAGTTCATACGCTTGTCATCGGCCGCTGAGGAGGCCTGTCACGAAGTCGTTGTCGAGCCAACTCTAAACAAGATACGACATCCAACAACAAGCAGACGGAGCCGTCTCCTAATATGCTCGCTCCGGCCAGTCCGCGAATGTGCGTGAAGTTTTCATCCAGCGACTTAACTACGATGTCTTGGCATCCCTTCAACGCAGCGACAACTAAACCCATGGATTTTGTTCCGGACGTTAAGATCAATATGCTGGACGTATCTCCAGTGGTTTCGGATTCGATTTCCGTTTCTGTCGTATAGGCGTATCGAGTTCCATGCCAATCAAAGACGTCCTCGATACGAACTAACGGGATGAACTCTCCACGGACCTCGATCGAGTCGCGTCCGTGAACCGAGATGACGTCCTTGTCACGTACAGAAACAATCTCACGAACGTTTTCGATCGGCGCAGCAAAGGTTCCTTGCTGAAGCCGAAACAAAAGGCTTCGAATAATCGCTAACGTGAGCGGCAATCGGATGACGAATTTAGCCCCTTTGCCCAACGTCGAGTCGACCTCGATCGTACCATTGAGTTCACTGATTCGCGTCTTGACGATATCCATGCCGACGCCGCGCCCCGAGATGTCCGAAACCACCTCGGCCGTACTAAACCCAGGTGCCCAAATAAACTGAGCGATCTCGTAGTCCGACATCATGTCCGCTTCGATGGTGGTGACAATCCCTCGCTCGATAGCGCGTCGTTTGACCTTGTCCGTGTTTATCCCTCCACCATCATCTGAGATCGTAATCAACACATTATTGCCGCTGTGAGCCGCCTCCAGAGTGAGAGTTCCCGCTTCCGGTTTAGCGCGGTTGCGTCGTACCGCCTCGGACTCTAACCCATGATCGATAGCATTACGCACTAGGTGTACGAGAGGATCGCCCAACTCGTCGATCATCCGCTTGTCGAGTTCGGTGTTCTCGCCACGGATGATGAAGTTGACTTTCTTTCCGAGCTCGGAAGAAATATCGCGGACTGTTCGTTTGAATCGATTGAAGAGTGGCCCTACTGGCACCATCCGGGTATCCAATACGCCTCGTTGTAATCCATCGGAGACTCTTGAAAATTGATCGATGGCTTCGTTCAATTGGATAAAGCTGCGCCGACCCCGCTCGAGAGTATGCAACTGCTCTTCGAGCGCAACGACTGTCGAGCGAATTTCAGAGTATCGTTCATCGGTCGCTCTCGTTTCCATATCATCTGATTGCGGTCCCGTCGTTGACGGTTCTCTAAGCAACTCGCACAAATCGCGCACTTGCGAAATCAGTCCAGACTTTTTGAAAGTGTCTGCCATCTGCGACGCTAGCTGCACAAAGCGAGCGCGATTGACCACGAGTTCGCCAGCCAAGTTCATCAGCCGGTCAAGACGCTGAATATCGACTCTTAACGTCTCGACGACTTTGCTTTGGGGATCTGGGGTTTCTGGAACGGCGATGCTTTGCGAAACCGAAGCGGTCGCGCCGGATGGAGCCTCGTCTACGGTTGCGTTCTCTGAAAAAGTTGTTGGTTCATCACCCACGTGAATGGGGCCTTCGCTTGAACCTCGGGGTTCGATAGCCTCTCGGGTCGCGTGAACCGCTGAGGACATCGGTTCTACCATGGGCTCGACGTCGATATTGTCGATTTCAACCAGATCGACTCCAACCACATCTGCTGCTGACCGCACGTCGCTATCGCTCCGCGTGGTTTCTAGCCAAACTTGGAGCGTTCGCAATTCCGCAAGGCTCGCAAGATTGTCGATGTCGGGACTTGTTCGACTGATAATGGCTAGATCGCTCAGTCTCGCGATGATCAATTCTGCCTTGAGCTCGGGCAAATCGATGCTGCGGTCCAGATAGACGATAACCCTTTTCTGCTCAGACACAACTTGCGACTTGGATGTGGCTTCCGCAGCTGATGTGGCGTCTACAACTAGGGGGCCAACGGTCGTCACATCTGTTGCATCCAAACCCACATTGGAAACGGCGCTCGGCGCGGTGGTTGCAGCCGCAGATCGAATTTCTGCAACCGAGCGTGAGAGCTGTTCGATGAGCTCTGGAGCGCTCACCAGGGGGCGGCCTTCACGCAGCATATCGACAGCGTTTCGCAAAAAATCGACACACTTTAGGATCAAGTTCATCATCGACTTGTCGAGCGTCTCGATACCAGATCGAAGATGCTCAAAATGATTTTCCAGATGATGCGTGAGCAGCGTGATGCTATCGAGACCCATCATTGCCGCCGCACCTTTGATCGAGTGAATCAAACGGAATGACTCGTTCAGTTCCGAAGGGCTATTGGGTTTGGTTTCCAAGACGAGCAAAACGTCGACGAGGTTATCCAACTGTTCCGATGTTTCATCGACAAACATTTGAACGTACTCTGCCATCTCGTCTGAAGGCATCCCCGTTGAGAAGTTGAATTCATCGCTCACGGTAGCATCCTGGTTTATTGTTTCTGATAAAGAAAGGTACCGCGTTTTTGGAGCATACCTAACATGTCGTAAACACCTTCCGATGGTCCGACGACCAAGTACCCGCCGCTGACCATCGAGCGCACTAGGTTGTCGATTACCTTTGCCTTGGACTCGCGATCGAAGTAGATAAGTACATTACGAAGCCAAATGCAGTCGAATGGCTTTTCGAGCATTGGCTTCATCAAGTTATGATTCTTGAACTTAACCATTTCGGTAATTGCAGGTCGCAAGTGAAATTCGCCTGGCGAGACTTCCGAAAAGTAGCGACGTACCTTTGCGTCATCTAATTCCTGCATGGTTCGCTTTCGATAGACCGCATCGCGAGCCAACTTGAGCGAAGACTCGGAGATATCCGTACCCATGATTTGAATAGACCATCCTCGCAATGACACACTTGCTTCGGAAAGGCACATTGCGATCGAGTAAGCTTCTTCACCTGAGCTACATGCAGCAGACCAGACGCGCAGTGAAGACTCTCGTTTGCCTTCGGCTCTGTCGCGGATCAGCTCGCTGACAAAGTCGTTCTTGAGCCATTCAAAATTGCTCGGGGTTCGGAGGAACGACGTTTCATTGGTCGTAATGGCATCGATGAAATCGACAAGCTCGGCTGCACCGGGTTTGGACGCAATGAATTGGTAATAGGAGCCGAAATCTGAGCAATTCGCAGGTTGTAGACGCCGGCGAATGCGGTTGCTAACCAAGGTGATCTTGGAAAGATCGATCTTGATACCACAACGCTCATAAATAAACTTTTGGAACAACTCGAATTGCTGAGGCGTCAGTCGTTCCGGTTCCTTCATCGTGTTCGTCCGGGACATTAGATTCGAAATTTCGCCACAAGATCGCGGAGGCTCTGGGCTTGAGCTCCGAGTTGCTCGGCGCTTGCAGCCATCTCTTCCGAGGCTGCTGCGTTGGACTCGGTTGTGTCCGACACGCTTCGAATGGCTGCCTTGACTTCTTGAGCACTTGCTGCCTGAGCTTCCGTTGAGGCAGCGATGTGGCCGATGCCGTCTGCAGTGTCGTCGACGGATTCTACAATCTTCTTAAGCGACTCGCCAACTCTTTGAGATAAACTTGCCCCTTCCTCCACGCGGCGCGAAGACTCCTTAATCAACTTGGTAATCTCCTTTGCCGCTTCGCTGGATCGTTCAGCCAGCTTCCGCACTTCATCAGCAACCACGGCGAAGCCCAGACCATGCTCACCAGCCCGAGCGGCTTCGATCGCAGCATTGAGTGCGAGCAAGTTGGTTTGGCTTGCGATTTCACTGATGACTTGGATGATCTCGTTGATCTGCTCGCTCGATTTCTGGATCATCTTCATGGCGTTGACAGCTTCGTCTACCGTCGTTCCACCTCCCTTGGCCAGCTTGGAAGTTTCAACGGCTTTGGATTTGGCGACGTTGGCATTCTTAGAAATGACTTCCATAGCCTCGATCATCTGCGCCACGCTGGCCGTCATCTCCTCGACTGAGGCCGCTTGGGTTTGTGCGCCTTCGCTCAAATTCGCGCTGCTCTCGGCGATTGTCCGGGCTCCTTCGTTTTGTTGCTGTGCGGCTGCCATGACCTCGCCGATGATCGATCTTAGATCGCAAATCATTTTGCTTAGACTAGTTCCTAGCCGTCCCATATCGTCGTTGCCGCTGACGGAAACTTTTTGCGTCAGATCACCCTTCGATGCGGCCTCAACATTGATCGAAAGCTCATTCACTTTGTCTTCGAGAACTCGTTTGTCTTCCGCTTGTTGAGCCTGGACCGCGTCCTCACGTTCCTGAGAACGAATTTCTCGCATCGCGTCCGCCGTAACATCTGCAGCTAGCTTTACGACTTTGATAGTCGTCCCATGGTCATTGATGACTGGGCTGTATGCCGCTTGTAAGTAGACTTCACGGCCACCTTTCCCATACCGCTTGAACCTTGAGACCTTGACGATGCCTTGTCCAAGATCGTACCAAAAATCTCGATACTCCGACGACGATCGATACTCTGGATCTACGAACAAACTGTGATGACGACCTTTGATTTCGTCGAGCGTATAGCCAATCGTTTGTAGAAAATTTTCATTGGCCCAAAGGATAGTACCCTCGACGGTGAACTCGATAATCGCCATCGCGCGGCTGAACGCATCAAACATCGCGTTCTTAGCTGTATGAGTCTCCGAGCTTTCTGGCTTCTTGACCGCTGCCTTTGCCGCAGGCACTTTGCGGCGGTTGCTCTTGGTGGTTGGATTGTTGATTTCGGCCATTGCTAGATAGGCTCCAGTCGTATTTGGAGTAAAATGAGTGTAGGGTGAGCTTACGCGTCAGGTTACGATTGTTTTTGAATCGCGTTGCGAGGAAGTTCAGGCATCGCGATCTTGCTAATTTGTTCGAGTTTCTGCGGATCCAGCAATTCCTCGACTTCGAGAAGGACGATTAACTGCTCTCCGACTCGAGCGAAACCGGAAATGTAGCTAGCACCATGGCCTGTGACGGTCTCGGGAGCTGTGTGTACTGCGTCTTGTCCAATTCGAACCACTTGGGTTACCGTATCGACAGTGCAGCCAATTGTTCGCTTACCGACGTTGACAACGATGGTTCGGGTGTCGGCGTCAATTGGTTTCGGCGCAAGTCCAAAGAGCTTCCGCAAATTGACGATCGGAATAATGGAGCCGCGAAGATTCGCTACTCCCTCGACATAATCGGGGACTTGAGGCGTCCGCGTGACTTGGCTTAGGATGACGATTTCCTGGATCTGCTCGATCCGAAACGCGTATGTTTGGTTCTCGATGCGAAAAGCTACAAATTGAGCGACATTTCGCTTGAGGTTTTCGGACACTACATTCGAAGTCTTCAAGGTGCGATTAGACGGAAAAAAGGTGACTAGGTCGAATGATCTCGGAAAAATCCCTAACCCCTCTGATGATAGTCTGCGTGAACCGTGGCACAAGGAATCGGACCGATATTCATCGATTTGGGGGCGGATTGTGTCGTTGAAACGCTTTTGAAGCTTCCGAAAACCGTTCGTGTTCCCAACAAGTCTCAATCGAACCCGTTTGTACGCTTCCGTTTTCCTAGAACTTGTAGCCGCATCGTGGCCCGTTTGCGCATTGGGTTAGAATCTCGGGTCCATCCTCACGCATCAAAACCGTATGCTCGAATTGAGCTGAGAGTTTACCGTCTCGCGTACGAACCGTCCAATTGTCCTTGGTATCGAGTTTAGTAAATCTGGTGCCAGCGTTGATCATCGGCTCCACGGTAAAGCACATTCCGGGAAGCAATCGCTCTTGTTTGCTTTTTCGGTCTGGAACGTGAGGGATGTTTGGGTACTGATGAAAGCGACGTCCTAGTCCGTGTCCAACGTATTCTCGAACCACGGAGAATCCGCGTTCTGTCGCTTCTTCCACTACATTGTCCCCGATGACACTTACCGGGCAGCCAGGTTCCAGGGCCGCAATCGCTCGATGCATTGCGTCGAAAGCACATTGGGTGACTTTGCGTCCCTCGTCCGTGACATTTCCGATCAAGAACGTTTCCGATTGATCTCCATGCCAACCATCAACGATAGAGGTGATGTCTACATTGACGATGTCACCATCCTTGAGGACATAGTCGCACGGAATTCCGTGGCAGATGACTTCGTTGACGCTTGTGCAGCAGCTCTTGGTATAACCTAAGTACCCAAGTGTTGCTGGGATATGTTTGTGTTGGTGTGTGTAATCCGTAACGAGTCGATCGATCTCGTCGGTTGAAATCCCAGCCACAATGTACTGGCGAAGATAGTCCATGAGCTGGGCGTTAAACTGACCCGCATGACGCATCCCGTCTCGTTGAGTCTCAGTCAACTGTAGCTTGCGTAAATTCTGAAGCATGCCAACCTCGAACCGTCGCCTCTGTATAAATGAATTAAAGTTAGGAAATTCGACTGAATCAAAGCAGAGAACCAGTGTAACTGCTGGTCAGGAAATCTTCAATTGACTCAGCCAGTAAACATCTGACTGATGGACTTGTTCGAGTGGATGCGTCGGATCGCTTCTGCCAGCAGTGGGGCAACGCTGAGAACATGGATGTTTGGCAAGCGTTTTTCATCGGGTAGAGGAATCGTATCGGTGATCACTAGGCTATTGATCGGCGCCTTGCGCAGATTTTCGATAGCGTTGTCGCAAAGAACGCCGTGGGTTGCGGCCAAGTGGATTTCTTTAGCGCCTGCCTTGTGAACCAGTTGGGCCGCACCGCAAATCGAGCCTGCAGTGCTGATCATGTCGTCAAACATGAGGCAAATCTTGCCTTCGACAGGACCGCCGATGATGTGCTTTTGCTGGGTCTTGAGCGCGCTGTCGCGTTGTTTATCGATAATCGCGATTTTCCCACCGAGTCTTTTCGCGTGACCGATTGCTCTTTTGATACTGCCCTCATCTGGGCTAACGACGACAATCTCCGCCGGTTCCAACATTCTGCTTTGGAAGTAGGATGTAAAGACAGGTGCAGCGTATAAGTGATCGACGGGAACGTCGAAGAACCCTTGAATCTGAGGCGCGTGCAAGTCCATAGCCAAGACGCGATCCGCTCCGGCACGCGTGATCACGTTCGCGACCAATTTGGCCGTAATGGGAGTTCGCCCCTCGTCCTTTCGGTCTTGCCGAGCGTAGCCGTAGTAAGGCATCACGGCGGTGATTCGCGCAGCGCTGGCCCGCTTGCAAGAGTCGATCATGATGAGCAGTTCCATCAAATTATCATTGACGGGTGGGCAAGTTGGCTGGATCAAGTAAACATCTCGACCACGCACGTCATCTTCGACTTTGCAGTTGTTTTCACCATCCGGAAACTTGTTCAGAGTGATAGAGCCCAAATCCAAATGCAGGAAAGCGCAAATGTCTTTTGCCAATTGTGGATTGGCGCGGCCACTGAAGATCTTTAGCTCGCGCATTGGTATCCCATCTCTCGCATTTTCGACTCAACCATAGCAAGTTCATCGATTGTATTGATACTCAAAGACTCGCACGCTTTTAACACAGGGCGAGCATCGACCTTGCAACCGTTTTTCAGCAGTAGTTCCGGGCAATCCGTCAAATAATACTCGGATTGCGAATTTTTGTTCTGCAAATTGTCCAGCGCCCACAGAAGACTGGGCCGATCAAACAAGTACGTGCTCATATTGACCTCACCGATCTGCAACTGCTCAAGCGAAGCATCTTTGTGCTCGACAATGCGCAAGAAATTATGTTGGTGATCTCGGACAATTCTGCCTAAACCATAAGGATTATCCTTAATGAGCGTCCCGAGCAAGCAACCGAAACCACCCTCGTCAAACTCCTCGATCAGTTCGCGGACTGAACTGGCCTGAACCATCGGTGAGTCCCCTGCGACAACCAGGACCGGCTTGTCTCCTTTTTCCAGTTGCGACTTGCACATTTGAACGGCATGGCCCGTCCCAAGTTGCTCAGTTTGGAGTGCAAAATCGACTCCGCGACCAGCTAACTCCTGTTTGACCAAGTCAGCACGGTAGCCAACAACTACAATAATTTGCCGGATTCCGGCAGACTGCAGGGCGTCCAAAACCCAATGGATCATGGCTCGGCCCAAGACAGGAAACAGAACCTTGGGAAGCTCGCTTTTCATTCGAGTCCCCTTTCCCGCTGCCAGGACGACAGCTGTAGTTTCAGTCATTAACGGCTCCAAATAGTCTTCGACACCAACGTGAACATCGCCAAATTTGATTTTGCTGGGCAAGTTCGGTCACATTCCACACATCTTGCCAAAGATCCTTCAAGCTATCCAGGGCGCCCAGGCTTGGAACGCCCAACATTGACGAATTTAGCAAATTTCGTTATCGTTCTCCGTCTTGACCGGTATGCCAGACCGGAGAGATCGAATACTTGAACTCATCCCTCGATACGATAAGAAAGAACTTGCAATGGCTGGAACCGAACGACAACGAGAACTTCGCAAACGACGACACCGCACCAAGAAATTGGCGAACCTTCACAAAAAATGTGAAAAAGCGAACAAGACCGAAAAGGCCGCAATCGTTCACAAACTCCGTCGTTTGAGCCCTGGTGCTGAGCAACTTATTCAAGCCTGGAAGCTTGCATAATGATGGATTGGGGGCAAGCGTTCCAAATCGCGAACTCAGTTGCCCTGGTCGCTTGGATTTCCCTCATTTTCCTGCCACGGGCATCCTGGCTAATCTTCGCGTTGCGGCGAGGACTAGTTGGTTCCATCTGTTTGATCTACACGGCCGTCATCTTTCGATTTATCTCGGAAGTCGACGGCGGTGGATTCTCTACGCTCAACGAAGTGAAAGCACTCTTTGGTTCGGATGCAGTCGTGTTTGCCGGATGGCTGCACTATCTTGCATTCGATCTCTTTGTAGGACTTTGGATTGCTGAGCAATCCGATCTGAAAAAGATACACCGTGTCTTTCAAGCCCCTATCTTAGCCGCCACATTCTTGCTTGGGCCCTTCGGCTTACTTCTCTACTTTGCTTTGGATAGCGGTTTGGCGTTCGTACGACGGGGCGTTAGTGACCAAACGCCGACGGAATCTCACTAAGCACTCCAACACAATCCGGTTAATCGGAATCTTCCGATCGCAATTTTGCTTTCGTGAACTCTGAACTCAATTTTTGCTAATGAATTCAGACCCTAAAGTTTGACGGACCCTAAAAGTGTCCTATCTTTCATCCGGCGAGACAACCATGCCTCGCTTGCTGCCCAATCAGCAAAGTGCCCAGTGATCGTTTGACGTCATGGCGATGAATTCAGACCGATTGCGAGGGATTTTATTTTGACCACCTAGTTCGGCAGCAGCCGAAAATACCTGTCGGAGGGTATACCCATGAAAAATTTCGCCATGAAACTGAAGCGTTTTTTGAAGAGTGAAGATGGACCAACCGCTGTTGAATACGCGGTTATGCTCTCGCTCATTATCGTCGTATGCTTGACAGCCGTTTCAAGCATCGGCAAGAGTGCAAGCACAACGTTCACCAATGTTGCAACTCAACTTGGGTCGGCAAGCTAAACCGCTCGACCAAGCCGAGACACGAATATAAAAACCCATCGGGCGACCGATGGGTTTTTTTATTTCAACGTAGCAGGCGCATTCCGATACCGTCCGCCCGTCTAAGTTGTTTATCCACACCCTGCAAATGAGCTAAAAAAACACTCGTGCTAGGGTCGCGCTGCTTATGAACAAACGGTGCACCGACTAGTCCATGGTAACGCCCGCAATCGCTCTACAGGAATGTGCTTTCCACATGATTCACACGTCGAATATTCACCTGTTTCAATTCTTCGAAGGGCAAATTTGATATCGCGAATCTCTGCTTCCGTAATCTCGCCGATGGCGGTGGCAGTTTGGTCGCCCTCTAGCTCAATAGCCCGCTCTCCCGAATCCGCGTTTTTCGGCGCGCTAAGAGTGTCTTCGATTTCGGTTGCGCGATCCTTTAACTTATTCAGTTTTGCCTCCAAGGCAGATTTAATAGCGTTCAAGTCAAGCATATTTCGATCTCGATTCTGTTACGGTGGAGATGATTCTAGGAATTACGGTCTACAAATGCTCATGCCACACCTCGCCTAACACGACGCGCAAGCTAGTGAAATGGCGAGCGCCCTCCTAACTCCTGCTTAAGAGCGAAACTCGTGCCAATCTAACAAGCGTAGCTTAAGACAACGATTTTCGTGAGAGGCACGTGACATGAAATGTGTCTACTGCCAAACTGCCGTCTCTCAAGTGTGCCAACCTGACAAATCGTGTCACAACGGCTCATTTTTCGCCCCATTTCGCTCGCAAGCAAGAGCCCCATCCTGGCTGCTCTGTCTTGAACACGTGCTCAAATGGGACCTGCACGAAACTGGCATCGACCCGGGGGATGCGAATTCGATATAGTCGTCATCCATGTTTCCCTCGAAATTCACACGCTATATCCTCTGGGACGTTCTCAAGCTATTCGGTTTATCGCTAACCGCGATGACATCATTGATTTCGTTGGTGTTTGTGGGGCAGCAACTCGTCGCTTCCGATTTGAGTTACCTTTCGGTCGCCAAATTGATGCCTTACCTCTTTCTCATGGGGCTTCAGTATTCCGTCCCACCGACGATTTTGTTTTCTGTTTGTTGCGTTTATGGGCGGATTTCTGCGGATAACGAGATTATCGCATTGAAAAGTGGTGGCATTTCGCCCATGTGCATTTTTCGGCCAGCGATCGTTCTCGGCTTCTTATTAAGCGTTCCATCTGTTTGGATCAATGATATGGCGGTTTCTTGGGCCAAACCTACGATCGAACGCGTCATCCTGCGATCCTTAGAAGAGATCATTTACAAAGGGCTTAGTTCGAAAAAGGCGTACAATTCCGAGAAAGGATTTGCAATCCATGTTCAGGATGTCAAGGACCGATGGCTCATTAAGCCCAATATTTGGATGCAGAGCGATAACCAGTTAACGACGATTATCGCTGAGCGAGCTAAGATTTCGATCGACCCCGAAAAGGACAAGATGATCATCGAGTTGGTCGATTCGCTTGTGGTTCTTTTGGATGGCAGCGGTCAAAAGGAAATTCGGACTCCTGGCTCTGAGCCCTTTGAAATGCCTCTCAATCTGGCAAACAAAAACGGGGCGACTTCCGTTCGTCCGGCTCACTATTCGATAGGCCAAATTCCAGCAGAGCTTGCTCGTCAAAATGGTTTAAATGACCGCCGTCGCGAAAAACTTGCAACCCGCCAAGCGATCGCGTTGGCTTCAGGGCGCTACGTAAGTTTGAACGATGACGCGGCCAGGTTGATCGCCGCTGAAATGTCCAATACCGACAACAGGTTGGCACGTCTCAAGACGGAGCCAATGCGGCGTTGGTCCCAGGGCTTCAGCTGTCTTGCATTCGTCTGGATCGGAGTTCCCATGGCGGTATTAATTCGAAGTGCCGACTACTGGTGGACATTTGGCGTTTGTTTTGTTCCGATTTTGTTGATCTACTATCCAATCTTTGGATTGACATTAGAATTTTCCAAAGATGGAACTTGGCCTGCTGCTACTTTGTGGCTGAGCAACATCACGCTAATCCTGATTGGGACTTGGCAAATGCGAAAAGTCATTCGAACCTAACCCCCGCGCTAGCTTCTGTGAGAATCCCAAATTACCGTGGATCCAAAGGTGTCACAATCAACATGACACCCATGATCGACGTGACTTTTTTGCTTATCATTTTCTTTTTGGTTAGCAGCCACCTGGCCAAGCAGGAGAACTTCTTAAAACTCGATTTGCCATTCGCAGATGCAGGCTTGCTGGAGGTTGTCGATCGACCAACGGTAACCGTGCAAGTCTTGCCGTCAGGCGAATATCAAGTTTCCAACGTCGCAATGCCGTTGGAACAAGTTGCGCGTGCAATCTTAAGTCGAATGCGTGCTGAGCAAGAAGCATTGCGGATTCGAATTCGAACCGACCGAACGACTCCGTACAAGTACATAGCATCACTACTCAAAGTGTGTTCGCAAACGGGCAACTCCGACGTGGTGTTTGCGGTGTACGAGGAGAAAGGCTGATGCGAACCGCCTATTCCGATCCATCCAAGAGCGCGTCGGTCGACAGTATGATGACGCCGATGATCGATGTCGTATTTTTGCTATTGGTTTTCTTTCTTTCCACTTCGTCGTTTCAAAAGCTCGAAAAAGCATTGCCCAGCGCAACGGCTGCGGCACCGGATGCACAAACACAGGGAAACGCGACCGAACAAGAGCTTGCGAAAAACCTAAGCGATTTAAGTGACGTTGTGATTCGTATTCGCCTCCCAAAGGAACCATCCACACAGGTTTTGGAATACACAGTAAATGGTGATCCTGCAGCTTCTTTTGCGGAACTGACCAATAGAGTGAGTCAGCTTGTTCGGGTCCAACCCAATGTGCCGATCGTCATTGACCCAGAGGACAATGTTCCGGCCGGGGAAGCGATTCGAGTGTACGATATCGCACGAGCCAACGGTTCGCTTGCGGTTTTTTTAGTGGCTCGCTAGCGCATTTCTGCTTTGGATTGAGCGTTGGTGGACGCCGACTGAATGTACTTGGGTGCCGTGATACGTCGATGCGATTGGTGAGTCACCTCAAGATCTTCGGCTGTATCCTTGATCTTCGACAGTGACTTGACACCATCCTTCCGCATCATCTGAAGACCGTTCACAACGGCTCTTGGGACAGGCCAATGTTCCTCGAGTTTTCGCCCCCACTCGTGCAGACGTTGCAACAATTGCTGGTCGATTCTACGGACTCGAGTCGCAGCGCGCGCAATGACCAATTGCTCATCTTTTCTCAGTTGCCAAAGCTGTAGGATTTCCTCGAAATCAATGGCTTCGTAGGATTGATGCAGGAAAATGAAATCGCCTCGAGCCAAACACAGTACCGATTCGACCGCTTGTGCCGGTCCTACGGAGGTCATGTTTCGAACAACATTGACTTGAGGATATCTCCTTCGCATCTCATCAAGTACTTCGGGAGTTGCGTCTTCCGAATGATCATCGACGACAATTAATTGGATGTCGCTACATAGCTCGCAAAGCAATTCGAGCAGATTCTCCACTCGATCCCCGATTTGAGATTGGCGATCGCGAACCGGGAAAATAATGCTGAGTGATTCAGGCATGCATTGACTCGACCAAGGATGAATAGGGGACAAACCGTCCTCGACAGTACTCAACTCAAATACGTTTATGTAATATCGGGCGATTGGCTCGCCAAGTTCGACTGTGGTCACAGAATTAGGTCTTTTGGGGACGTAGCGGTTAGTGGGGAGCGGCAACACGAGCCAATAGGCTTTTCAGAGTGATTTCTTGGAAACGTTTGCAGAATGACCTACGGTTTTTCGTCTATCGGATCAGAAGCATCCGATCCTAGCGATTAGATCGATTGCGCTCGTTTTTCATACCAAACCCATCGAAGGCAAAAGAACATGTCTACGTCCAACATTCGGACCACACGGTCGTTTCTGCCGACTCTGCTGCATGCCATCGACTCCATCACGCTTTGCTTGTCGCTACCGCTCGTACAGTGGCTAACCCAGCAGCCCTTGAACCAAGCGACCACGATATCGAGCTTAGTCGCGTGCATCACGCTATTTTTCGTTGGTGAACTTTTCGGGATCTACAAGCCGGGCCGCGGTCGATCGGCAGACAGTGAAGTCGGCTTGGCTGCTGCCGCTTGGACCGTAACATTCGTATTACTCATGCTCATCGGATTGTTTACGAGAAGCATCGAAACCTTTGCACGATCATCGCTAATTGCCTGGTTCTTTGTCGGAGGACTTTTTGTGCTGACAACACACATGTGCCTGCGAAGCATTCTCGAACTTCTCGGACGTCGCGGATATGGGGTCAGCAAGACCGCGATCGTCGGCTCGAATCGACTTGGGCTCGAAGTCGCTCGCAATGCACAGGAATCAACCGATAGTGGACTGAAAATTGTTGGTTTTTTCGACGATCGAGGCGACGGACGACGAGCCGACACAACTGAGAACATGCCTCCGTTCATAGGAGACAGCAACAAATTGTTAGAGATGGTTGAAGCCGGTGAGATCGACACGGTTCTCATTACGCTCCCAATGAGAGCAGAAAAGCGGATTCAATCTGTGCTAGACCGCTTGGCCAACACAACCGCGTCTGCGTATATCGTCCCCGATTTTTTCGTGTTCGAATTGCTTCATTCACGATGGACTCACGTGGGGGGACTGCCCGTGGTTAGCGTTTTCGAAACACCGATATACGGGGTTGATGGTTGGTTAAAAAGAGCCTTGGATTTATCCATCAGCTTGGTTGGAGTAGTAATGATTTCACCCATACTCTTGGCTTGTGGGCTACTCGTCAAATTCACTTCACCGGGTCCGATCTTCTTCCGCCAAAAGCGATACGGCCTAGATGGGAAAGAGATCCTGGTTTTGAAGTTTAGATCGATGCATACGTGTGACAATGGCCCTATCGTCAAGCAAGCGATCAAGAACGATCCACGAATAACGCCAGTAGGTTCGATTTTACGAAAGACATCGATGGACGAATTGCCGCAGTTATTCAACGTCATCATGGGCAACATGTCGTTGGTAGGTCCTCGCCCGCATGCGAATGCGCACAACGAGCACTTCAGGAAGCTGATTCGAGGCTACATGATGCGACACAAAGTAAAACCCGGCATTACTGGTCTCGCGCAAGTCGAAGGCAGTCGAGGAGAAACAGACACGGTTGAAAAGATGGAAGCACGCATCTCGCTGGATCACAGGTACATCCGCGATTGGTCGATCTGGATGGACATCAAAATCCTGTTCAAAACGTTCTTTGTTGTTCTAAAACGAGACGCGTACTAGGGTGAGTGCGCCCGAGGCCTTCGTCTGCATCGCTTTGTCGCTCCTTGCCAGGACAAGAGCGGTAACGAGGATAGCGGTTCGCAAATGAACACGTTATCCAAACATGCTCGGTATGAATTGATATAGCGTCGGCATGAATCTCAATTATTCCGCGTTGCTTTCGACCATTTTTGATTCCCAAAATTGACTCGAGCGCGCTACCCAAGGTTCATATCTTCTTTTTGCTTCGGGCGATGAATTGATACTTTCGAATGCACCCTTTTGCCATCGCTGGAAAAACGAAACCGCCTCGCGGGAAATTCGAGGCTTGCCATCAAAAACAAAATAAAACGGTGCTGTCGTCGCTAATCGGTAGCCCTTTGTGTGTTCGGTCACAACCCGAATCACCAACCAGCCAGACTTATCGATTTCGATCGGTGGAAATTCTCCGCGTTTGTAGTGATCTTCGAGCTTCGCACTGTAGATCGTGTCACCATTAAAGACCACATCCAAGTAATCGACTGGGTCCCGTACCGCCAGTGATACCCCGATATCCAAAGCGATGCGCTGCGAGCGGTAACTGGTTTGCACGCTTCCTGGTGGTAAACCATTGATATTCGCTCGGAGCATTGGCCCGTTGGTTACAAACGTATGTCCACTGGAAATAGCTTGCCACCACGCGGCTTCATCGGGCGGATTTGCCGAGTAAGCGTATACGCGGTTATAACCGACAAGCGTTTCGTTTCCGACGAACCCACTGCCAGCGGTCGGTGTCAATGGTAGACCTGCTTCAAGCATCTTCCAGTAGATACTCTCGCTCAGCTTTCCAACACCAAGCGCATCGCGATATCGGACGGAATCGATTGATTCAATAGGGGTAAAAATTTGACTCGGCGATTTTTCCTTGCCAATAGTCAGCTGAACTTTTCCGAAAACGCCTTTATCTGGCGTCGGTGCAACTGCCATCCGGTCGTCCCCACCCATTCGATTGTAGGAAGATAGAATTTGGATGGAACGGATTGCATTACTGGCCAAGAGGAGTGGGACGTCGCGCGACCAGGGCCGAAGCAATTCAACAACGAATGGCTTTTGATCTTTCGGTTGATCGAGTTGCTCTAGAGCTTCGGCCCCGTCTTGCAATTTGGCTTGCGATCCCTTGACACCATGTAGCAGAACCGCACCATGCTCCCACTCCAAGCTACGACTCGATGTTTGGAGCCCCAGTCCATTGGGATTGATTTGGGTTTTTATGCTTTCTTCTACGGCCTTATCCTGCTCTTTGCTCGAGCGACCTTTCGGCCGAGGGTTGGTATTGGGGACTTTGGTTTCTTTGACTTCTGCTGTCGAAACCGTCAGGTCGACCGCGTCGGCAGCCTGCCACCGAAAGAGATCGCTCGAGGTGAGCGGAGAAAGGTGATCTCCGCTGTACCAATTTTCGGCGTGCATATCGATGGAGCGCGGGATTGCGATCGGAACGGAATCTTTGGCTCGAGGCTCAATCGTGAATCCACCTTTGATTTCGTTGAACTCTGGGCCGCGTTGGGCAGAAAATTCAAACTCACCGTTCGGGGGAGTCAATTGCAATTTCTTTTCTGCCAGCCAATGCTCTTGGGCAAAGAGAACCTTTCGCGGTCGAGATATTTTTTTGCCGGATTTGGTGAATGTGAGCCTAGCTGAGACCGGATCACCAGTATCTTTATCCGTAAATTCAAGCTCGACGGCACCTTGGCCGGCACAAAAGCCAGGACAAAATGCAGTGGCTAGGGAAATTGCCATGACCATGAGGATTCGATCAAGCGGAATGATTGTTTTACGCATCGGTCAATTCGAGGTTGGTTTGCCCTGGGGAATCCGTTGAAATCCAGCTAAAATACTTCAATGGCTATCGACATCCGTTCCGAATTGTCTTTGGCCAACAAGAGAGTACACGCATGGAAACAAGTATGGCAAACGATTATTACAAAATTTTGGATGTCGAGAGAACAGCCTCAACCGAGGAAATTTCAAAGGCTTATAGGAAACTTGCCCGTAAATTCCATCCGGACTTGAATCAAGACGACAAGAACGCGAAGAAGCGTTTTCAAGAGGTTCAACAGGCATACGATTGTTTGAACGATCCAGAAAAACGCAAAATGTACGACCAGTTCGGGGACAACTACGAACAATACGGAAAGAATCCGTTTGCAGGAGGCCAATCGCGCGGAGCACCCCAAGGTGGCGCGGGTTTCGATTTCGGAGACATTTTTGGTCGTGGTGGCGCGGGCGGAGTCGATCTGGGAGATATTTTTGGTCAGTTTGCAGGTGGGCAAGGACGCGCGCGACGTGCTGCGCCCCCTCGCGGTGCTGATGTTTCAGCGGAGATCGCGGTGCCACTGCGAACGATCATCCTCGGCGGCGAGACACGTATCCAATTGGACAACGACGGCAAAATGGAATCGATCACCGTCAAGATTCCAGCCGGTATCGAACCGGGTAAAAAGGTTCGACTTCGTGGGCAAGGGCATCCCAGCCCAAATGGCAAGCCAGGTGACTTGATACTCAAGGTGAACTTGGAGCCGCATCCCTACTTCAAAATCGTCGGAAGCAATCTTGAACTACGTCTGCCGATATCGATTCCTGAGGCCGTTCAAGGTGCGCGTATCGATGTCCCGACACCGGCCGGCACCGTGACGTTGACCATTCCTCCGATGAGCAACAGTGGCAAGAAGCTTCGAATCAAGGGACAGGGACTAAAGGGACCAGGTGGTGTCGTGGGTGACATGATGGTGGAACTGATGATCAGATTGCCTGAACAAATCCCGGCGGCGAGTACGGAGGTCATCGATCAAATGGCTGCTGCCTACATTAAACCAGTACGTGATGGCGTTCAGCTTTAACGCTTTCAACAAACTATACTTTTTGCATTCAATCTTAACCTTGGCGACGGTAGGGATAACTTAATGAGCGATTCAATTTCGATTCGGTATGGCAAAGGGGAATTGCATGTGAAGTTGCCAAACGGTTGCGAACCGACGGTGATTCGTAAACCAGACATGCCTGTCTTACAAGAACCGCTTATGGCCATTCGCGAAGCATTGCTGAACCCGGTCGATGCCCCTTCGATCGCCGAGTTGGCCAAGGGAGTGAAACGCGTATGCATTGTCATTTGCGATATTACGCGTCCTGTTCCCAACGGACCGATCCTCAAAGGGCTGATCGAACAGCTTAGCGCCAACGGCGTGACGTTGGACCGTATCACCATTTTGATTGCGACCGGTCTACACCGCCCCAATTTGGGGCGTGAGATGCGCGAGGTGATTGGTGACGACTGGGTGTTCGACAATATTCGAATCGAGAATCATTTTGCTCGCGACAAACATTGGATGGTCGACCTAGGGCATACGCCAACTGACGGTATTCCGGTCGTATTGAATCGGCATCTGGTGGACGCAGATCTTCGAATTGCGATCGGTTTGGTGGAGCCGCATTTTATGGCTGGCTACTCAGGTGGCCGAAAAGTTATCGCGCCTGGCGTTGCAGGTGAAGAAACCATTCGGACCTTCCATAATCATCGTTTCATGGCCGACCCGCTAGCATGCAACGGTAATCTTTTAAACAACCCACTACACCGGGGTCAGCTCGAAATTCTCAAGATTTTGGGCAAAGCATACGCAATCAACACAATCATCGATGAAGCGAGACGAATGAGCTTTGTCAATTTCGGAGATTGCGAAAAGAGCCACCTTGAAAGTGTTGCCTTTGTGAAGCGTTACGCGGAGGTTCCGCTAGAGCGACAGTTCAATACCGTGGTGACAAGCGCGGCGGGCTACCCATTGGACAAAACTTATTATCAAACAGTCAAAGGCATGGTCGCTCCTATTCAGATTCTAGCTGACGGTGGCAGGATGATCATTGCGAGCGCCTGCGAAGAGGGCCTTGGTTCGCACGAGTACCGTCAGTCCCAGTCCTATCTCGTTTCGTTGGGTAGGCAAGGATTTTTGGATCGAATCCGCCCGATGCCGCTCGCGGATATCGATGCATGGCAAACGCACATGCTCCTTAGAACTCTGGCTGTTGGCAACGTTTCACTCTATAGCGAAGGCCTAAAGGGCCCTGAACGTGAACTGACCGGAGTTCAAATGGTGGAATCGATCGAAGATGCCATTGCGGCAAGTATCTCGCAGTCCGGAGACAAGTCGATCGCGATCATACCGGAAGGACCGTACGTGATCCCCACGCACGCCAAATCCCGTTAGGCTCACAAGCACGGCATGCCAAATAGCAGCGAATGAAGATGAAAGCGGCGGGGACCGCGAAACCGAATAAGCGATTGGTGCTAAGTAAATTGGGCACCGACGCTCGCCTAAGCAGCCTGCGTTGTCGAACTTGCAACCAACCGATCTGAAGGCTCGCTCAGCGTGATAGGAGACACTAGATTGTTCAATGTGGACCGATGGCATTCGCATCCGCTTTTTCTGCAAGACGAACGGCGAACCGGACGTCGCAAATTGAAACCATGTGCAATAACCAAGAGCAAACCACCGAGAGGCGTCATCCAAGGCTGTATCAGCGACAGCAGTTCTGGACTGACAAGGCTAGCAGTGTAAGTCGACCCTGCGTGGGCGGAGTGAACGTGTGTCTCACTAGGTCCATGGTTGTGTTCGCCCGAAGCAAGTTCTACAGATTCCCCGAGAGGACGGGAGCAGCACTCGTCCGGCAAGAAAAAAGCCGCTGAAATCAACAAAGCAAGGCCTGCCGTGGACAAAGACAGAACGCGGTAATCGCGAAATTTGACAAAAGCGGGCCAAATTGCAAGCGAAACCATCCCGACACAAACCAAGGCCGCAATTTGATGAAACCGTGGACTTGCCATCCATTCGGTAAAACTCAAAGCGGGTAGAAAAGCCAGCAAAACAGGAGTTGCAGCACAATGAATCGCGCAAGCCACTGAAGCAAGAATGCCCAGAGAGTCCTTCCACTGATTCCCGCTTTTCTCCATGGTATAGTTGTGCTCCTAAGTAAATTGGACCTCGTGTCTCACGCCTCGTCGGTACGTTATCATATCGAATTCAGGCGCACATGCAATGTTATTGCAAAAGAATTCCAAAATGTTTGCATTCGAATTGTTCATGGATAACAAACCGGAAAGTCCACATGGCCAACTTGGCAAATAGGTACAACCCAAGCAAAGAGCGACTCCATGCCAATTATTCGCGCGTTTTGGAGCGAATTGAGCAATCCGCCGCCCGTTCGGGCAGACTTGGAAAAGACGTGAAAATGATTGGGGTGACCAAGTACGTCGACGCTTCGGTTGCGAGCTGGCTCGTGGAATTTGGCTGTGAAAACTTGGGAGAAAGCCGTCCGCAAGTCCTTTGGGAAAAGGCAGAGGCTCTGTCGGATTTGCGGATTAAATGGCATTTGATAGGTCATTTGCAGCGGAACAAAGCCAAACGGACTCTCCCTCTGGTGACTGCGATGCACTCTCTAGACTCCTTTCGAATTTTGGAGCAAGTCCAATTGGACTCTTTGCATCGCGACTTACCTCTTCAGCTATTGCTGGAAATGAATGTCTCTGGCGATCCGACCAAAACCGGAATGATGATTCCTGAAGCGGAAGAGCTACTGACCGCCTGGCTGACCGAACCGGCAAAGCATCCGAATTTAGAAATGTCCGGACTGATGGGCATGGGAAGCTTGGAAGGGGGCATCGACCAAGCTCGAAAGGATTTTGAAGCACTGCGAAATCTACGAGATCGATGGGCGAAACAATTTGGTCTGCCACTCAAAGAGTTGTCGATGGGAATGAGCGACGACTTCGAAGCAGCCATCGAGGAAGGAGCCACCATGGTTCGCATCGGCTCGGTTTTGTTCGTTTAAAAAAGTGAGTGAGTAGCGAAAGTCGTCAAGACTATCGTTGCAATCCTGATGCGACAGCAGGCGTTGTCGAAACAGGCGTTACCACTGGAACTGCCCGTTGCTCTGCCGCTGTTATAGCAATCGCAGGCGTTGGAACTGTGTGCTTGGGTTCGTCTGGCTCCTGGGTTTGGGACTGCTGAAATTTCTTTGGATTCTGGATCAACGAAATACGAAGTCGCTCGTCATGAAACTTCTTGTTGGATCGCTCAGGGTCGACCTGCGTCCAACTCTCGCGATAGAGTCGACTGGTTATCTTGCGAAGAAGGCGTTGGTCGGTATCAAACCAATCGACCTGATAGAGTTCGGTTTCTAGATTTTTGACCGGGCGTCGGTTGAGGTATTCTCGATCCTCGACGAGACACCAAGCTCTGACTTGAAACTTGCCCGTTTCTGGTGCTCGCTCGTAAAAAACAACCTGATCGTAAACGAGTCGCCCTTGCTGATCGAAAAAATGATTGAGCTCGATCAGGTCGACATACTCGTCGACGGATTGGTTGCCCCTATGTGATATGGAGGCGGAAACAATGAGACAGAATACAAAAGACATTGATAACATGACCGCGAACCCTCAATTGAAAACTCCTTGGGTAGATCGAATGTCGTATGAGACTATCGAGGAGATTACATGAGCCGCGAGAAGCAGCGCGGTGATTCACTCGCTTACAAAGTGTGTGCGGTCAAGTAAGCAAACGAACCGAGAGGGCAGGAGAGTTTCCGCGTTACATCATCCAACGATTCTGCAAGCAACCACCTCACTAAAAGATAGAACTCAGACCGAATTCGATCGGAAACGAAAACGTAAAGGGAATTCGAACCAGCGACTAAGTCCATGCTTGGCAGCGTGGGCCAAATCCATTCGAAAGACCTAATAACAAAACATCGGTCGTCAAATCAAGGCTAGTTGAGACGAAATGCGATAGCTAGGGGAAAGTCCCTAGAAATCCTCGCGCTCACATGGCCCACAGAGTGACCGAAGAAATCCGAGTCGCACTCACGGAATGAATACAAATTCGTTTGCGTTCAACATCGCTCGCGCGAAATGCACCCAGCCGTGCTCGGCAACAAACACTTCCGCCAATGCCAACTCCTGCTCGTTAGCATCGCGTCCGAAACAAAGCGCAAAGGCGCACGAAATCTTCTTTTCCGTCCCATCGCACTCTCTCGCGAGTCGATCGACCAACAATTCCGCTTGTTGCATGACGAAGCGGCTATTCAATAAATTGAGGGCTTGTAAAGGTGTCGTCGATCGGCTTCGTTTCGGGGTCACTTGACTACCATCAGGACAATCAAACACGCCGAAAGTTGAGTCCTTTTCCTGCCGCACCTTGGTCATATAAATCATCCTCCGCCAATCAACGGGTCCATATTCCTGCTTTGGAAAATAATGCCGTACGTTTTCCATTGCGATCTCGAACGCGCTGAAACCTGGTCCGCCAACACTCAAGTCGAGTTTGCCCGTGGCTATCAAAATACAATCTCGAATCCCTTCCGCTTCCAACCGCCGCGGAGGAAACCTCCATAGTAATCGCGACCCAGCATCGACTTGCATCCCTTCAACTCGCGGCCGACTGTCCTGTTGCCACGTCTTCGAAGTCAAAATCAAGCGATGCATGTTTTTCATCGACCAGCCCTGATCGATAAACTCCGAAGCGAGCCAATCGAGAAGCTGCGGATGGCTTGGCTGCGTTCCGTTGGCCCCAAAATCAGATGGAGTATCAACGATCCCCACGCCAAAATGAAACTGCCAAAGTCGATTGACCAATACGCGTGCCGTCAATGGGTTCGCTGGACTAGCGATCCAGTTTGCAATGGCAACGCGACGTTGTTGTTCAGGCGCGTCCGCAGCGAGGCCCAACGACCCCAACACACGAATTGCATCGGGGATCACCTGTTCCTTAGGGGCTGTAGGATCGCCACGATACATGCGGTGTGTTGCAGGTGGTTGAAAGAAAGTCCCCGAATAAACCTTGTTCGCTGAAAGCAACTGCTCTCTTTCCTTGCTCAACGATTGCATACGATTTAGGGCGAGCTTGGCGTTGTTGGCTTCTTCCTCCGGCAGCCCTTTAAAATCGTAGGAGTTCTCGACTTTGCCCTTCGTAAATGGCAATCGATCCGCAGAACTGGCAACCGTCTGCCATTCCGTTCCATTCAAGGATGATTCGATTTGGTATTCGGTCGCAACTCGGTCCGCGTAGCGTCCAGTATGATCCCGCCCCCAAACGATGCGATCGATTTTCTGAACTTCAGAAAATTCAAGTTGCACCCAGCTTCCAGCAACCGTGCTCGCAATCCAACTCTGCGGATTTCCAAACTGACCGTCGTTAACCTGCTCAAGTTTATGAAGAGGATGGTCCAAGCTGCCCGATGAAGTGGCAACAGAACCTACGGAACGCAAGGCAACATTCTGCTCACCTGAGAAGACCTGCAACTCATCAATACAAGGCTCAGCAGCATTGGTGGCATGAATCGTGAATCGGACCCGCTTGGCCTCCAATGGTAGAAAGCGCTCCGTATTTTCGACAGCATTGACAGGCTCACGTGTGCCTTGGTTGCGTGAGTACTTGGCAAGCGATATCCGCAACTGTTGAATTTGCTCCTCCATGGCCTGGGCCTTTGCCTTGGCTGCCGGGGCAAGCGGCAATGTTTGCTCCCCATGCTCAACCCCTGCAAAAACGGCTTGAATCGCGTAGTAGTCAGTTTGAGAAATGGGATCAAACTTGTGATTGTGGCATCGGGCACAGCCGGTCGTTAGACCAAGGAACGCGGTGCCCGTCGTGTTTACAATGTCAGCCAACTCGTCCTGCCGTTGCATAAGCCCTAACAGTGGGTCTTGTCCCTTGACAATGTCGTTCGGCCCAGCTACCAAAAATCCGGTCCCGATCGGTTCCCCTAAAGCATCACCGGCGATTTGTTGCTTGATAAACAGATCGTAGGGTTTGTCGGAGTTGAATGAGTTGACGACCCAATCGCGATAAGGAAAAGCCGTCGTGCGCTCGCGATTGGTTTCAAAGCCATTGGTCTCTCCAAATCGAACGAGATCCAACCAGTGCGACGCCCATCGTTCACCGTAGCGAGGGCTTTCTAAAACCTCTTCGATCAGCCGCTGCCAAGAATCCGGTTTTTCATCGCTGAGATATCCGTCAACTTGTTCTCTCGAAGGTGGCAAACCATGCATCACTAGATACAGACGACGAATGAGCCTCCGTTTCTCGGCTCGGTCCGAAATGGATAAGCCAGCGTCCTGCAGTTTTTCACTGATAAATGCATCGATCGCATTCGTGTCTTTGGAAACCGGACTGTCTGGGCGTTTGAGCGCCTGAAACGACCAATGGTCGGTTGTCTTCGTTTCCAGTTGATCTTTGGCTTCTTTCCAAAGGGATTCGTTATCAATCCAAGCTCGCAGTTGTTTTAGGGCATTGTCCGCAAGCGGTTCCCCCTCTGGCGGCATCCGCAATTTCGGGTCACGACTCGTTAGTCGCTCGACCAGATGGCTACGTCCGCTATCCCCAGGTACAACGATTGGTTCACCCGAACTGCCACCCCGCATCGCAAAGAGCATGGTATCGAGTCGAAGCTTGGACTCCTGAACCTCGGTGCCATGGCACTCAATGCAATACTCTTTGAGGATCGGCAAAATGTCCTTTTCAAAATCGCTGTCGGCACCTACTAGACTGCAATTGGAGTGAAGGCAGGTAAAAGAGAGCAGCAGAATCGTGAAAAGTCCCTGCAAATGAGTCTGCACCACGAAAAAAGTTGGCAACAGTTTTGTCTTCGAAATGGTCAGCTTGGAACTCATGAATCTGTTCACCCTTATCACGTTTCTCACATCAACTAGCCGAGTAGCCTCCGATGCATCGCGTTCCCAGACGGAGCCTCGGAACGTGCTTTCTTTTTAGCAGCGAAAGTCGTCAAGACTTTCGGCTGCATCGACCGAACAACCGAAACTCTTGACCAGTCTTGCTACACAATGTAACTCGCTACGAAATGCAGCACAGCGTTGTTGAAACGTGGGCGATGGACAGGAAATCACGTCAAGCAACTTAGGAAGTTTTCTTAATAGATTCATCGAGCGCTTTGATCCATGGACCAATGTAAGAACCGTGATCATGATAGGTTCGGCCGCTGAACATGTGTTGATCGATCACGCATGGCTCATTCACATAAATTCCACCGCATACTTCCAAATCAAACTTGCACTTCGCCACCGTCGCCATTCGCAATCCCTTAACAATACCAGCTCTAGCCGGAATCTCGACACCGTGACAGACGCTCGCACAAGGCTTCTTGTTGACCCAAAACCACCGCGTGATTCGCAATAAATCCTCGTCTTCGCGAATGTACTCTGGCGCACGACCACCGCTGAAAAAAATGCCAGCGTATTCTTCGGCCTTGATGTCTTTGAACGCGATATCGGCTTCAATCGAATAGCCTTCCCACTCCTTGGTGATCGTCCAGCCTGGCTTGACCTCGTGCAAAACCATTTGATACCTCCGTTTTTCAGGAGCTGCGACCACTGGCTTGTAGCCTCCCTCGATCAGTCGATAGTACGGATACAGCGTATCCACAGTCTCAGTAGCGTCGCCGATAATGATCAAAACTTTGGGTTGGGACATTGCGAGAACCTTTGCTTGAGTTTGAGTTGCGGTTTCGGAATCAGCGGAAACGGTTGTCGCTGAGAGCAACAATGCTGAAGCCGCCGTTGAATTGGCAATGAATTGCCGTCGATCGATTTCCATAGTCGGGTTCCCCCTTTAGATTTTGCGAAGTAACTCTTCTAGATAGTTGCGGGATCGATTTATCTCGGCGGTCACCTCGTCTCCTTTTTCGAGAATCGGAATCCCCCGTGGAAATGGATGCATGAAGATCGACGTCCAACCGTCGAAGCGATTCGATTTCAATGCACTTAGCAACGGACCAAAGTCAAGTGGGCCAAGCCCGGGCATTTGAAGCAATTCTTTCTCTTTTGGCATTTGCGTCATGCAGCCATCCCCGTGCTGCCAAGCATAAAACACCGCCAATGCCGGTATCAATTCCTCGATCAGCAAGGCCAGCAGCTTTTCGTCTTGCGGTAAATGATAAGGTGCCAGAGCAATCCCAAGATGCTTGGACGGCCGCAACTCAAGTAGATAACGTAACGAATCCGGTGTATTGATGAGGTTGTTGGCGTGGTTCTCGATCGCGATTGTCACTCCCGTCTCCTCCGCAACAGCCAGATGCGGCTTCAACTGCTCGACGAACACCGAAACCGCATTCTTGAGTTCCGAGCCTTTTAAATTGGTTGGTCCGACAGCGCCGGTCACAATTGTTTTGCAGCCAAAACGCTTGGCCAGACGCATCTCTTCTTGCAATCCAAATGGCCCGAGTTTGTATTGCGTGATACAGCCGAGCGAGACGTCGTGCTTTCCCAGAAGGGCTGCAAAGGCTTCCTCTCCCAGCTCCGTCATTTGCTCCCGTTGATTGCCATGCACTTTGGGCCAAATATCCAAGGCCGTGGCTCCTTGCTTTGCCACTTCAGGAAGAATAGTCGCGAGATCGGCGTAACCGTACATGCATGATGCAGCCAAGTACTTCAAACGAAAATTGGCTACCGGCTCTTGAGCAAAAACGCTCTTTTCCCTTTGAAAGACATTGGAGATGCAACCAGCCACAGCAACCGAAGATGCCGTCTGCAACCAACTCCGCCGATTAAACGGTTGTGAATTCATCATACGCTTGTCTCATAACCTTTTCGCTGATCTCGCCTCAACCACCGGTTGGCTTCCACATCGTTGACAAACTTTTCGTCTGTTGGGTTCCATCGGAGCGGTCTTCCTAATCGCATCGATATGTTGCCAAGGTGACAAGTCGAAACCGTTCGATGCTGATTCTCTAAATTCGAAATAGGTAATCGACGAGATTGAATGCAATCAAAGAAATTCCCCATGTGATTGATGATCGCATCCAGTTTCCCTGCACGAGCGGGTCTCTCGAGATTGTCAAAGTCGTAAACGTTCCACGATTCGCGAGGAAACGGATTCCTAGTTAATCCCTCGACCGGCGCTCCGGTGATCTTCCCGCGGTTCACAAAGATACGGCCCGAATCCCCCGTAAACAAGATTCCGTTTTCGCCATGATCTTTCACCGTCATCGTGACGCCGTTCGGGTATTCATAAACAACCTCGAAATCGTTGGCGACGTTGAATCCGTTTTCGACCGTCGGGAATTTGGCTTTTCCCACGATGGAGGTGGGATAATCGTTGATTGCCCATTGAGCGATGTCGATGTGATGCGCGCCCCAATCCGTCATTTGGCCCCCTGAGTATTCATACCACCACCGAAATGTGTAGTGCGATCTTTCCTCGATGTAGGGTACATCTGGTGTCTGCCCTTGCCAAAGTTCCCAATTCAAATTTTTCGGCGGCTTGGTCACCGTAAAAGATTGACTGGTAACATTCTTTCCGAGAACAACATCGACGCTCTTAAGTTTGCCAATTCGACCTGATCGGACCATTTCAACTGCAAGCCGAAAACGATCGTCGCTTCGTTGCCAAGATCCAACCTGCACGACGCGACCGGTCTCTTTAACGACTTTGACGAGCTGCTGTCCTTCTTCAATCGTGAGTGTCAAAGGCTTTTCACAATAAACATCCTTTCCTGCCCGACAAGCGTCGATGACCATTTTCGTGTGCCAGTGATCTGGCGTTCCGATAGTGACGACATCGACGTCCTTTCGAGCTAGCAGTTCCCGATAATCCTCGCAGCTATGCGGAGTACTACCGAAAGCCGCTTTGGCTTGATCTTTGACATTTCTATCGACATCGCAAACAGCGACAATGTCACCGTACATCTGCGCCTTGTGAGCGATCACGCTTCCTTGATATCGAAGCCCGATAGCCCCAATTCCGAGCCGCTGATTGGGGGACTTGGAATGCGATGAAGATTCGGAAAGTCCATTTGCAACGCCGGTGTGAAATCCAAAGCTAATGCCTAAGCCCGCGATGGTAGTATTGGACAAAAAGTTTCGACGATTGCGATTGAAGTGCAGAAGTTGTTGCGTGTGCATCAAAAGAGAGCCGAATGAGAGAGTTCGGATTGAGGAAGGTGGAATCCTCATTCTAAGTTGCATCCCGCCCTATTGCAATCGGACTGGATCGGCACTGCGGTAGCGAAAGTCGCTAGGACTTTCGACTGGAGCTTGAGAACGGCAGAAACTCTTGACGAGTTTCGCTACGAAAAGCATCGCGCCCTATTCACCGTGGGGCACACCTGAGGGGGGGTGTGCCCTTGGATCAAATCTGAGCCTCTAATGGCCGCAACCGAATCCATTACATATTGATCTCAAATCCCTTGCGATTCTCTCTCGACAAGAAGGAATTGGCCTGAGCATCCCCAACAATCTCTCGCGTGTTCGCATCCCAGTTGAGCGGTCGATTCAAACGCATTGCGATGTTGGAAAGATGGCAGATTTCCAGCATGCGGTTGTGAGTCCATACGTCTGAAATCGGTTGCTTGCGAGACTTAATTCCCTCGATGAAGTTCGCAGTGTGGTTTTCGCTGACTTTACCACCGTAGACCTCTTCGATCGCTCCCGCAGGCAGCGGTTTCTCTTTCAGATCTTCGACTGGCTTGCCGGTGATCTTGCCTCGGTTCACAAAGAAGCGTCCCTCCGTTCCCTCAAACAGGATGCCGTTGTCCCCTTCGCTTGTAATGATCATTTCGACATCGTTAGGCATGTCGACTTTGATCTTGAAATGGGTGGCCGCATTGTATTGATCTTGAACCAATGGATGCCCGTCTTTGTACTCGACTGGCAATTTGAATTCGACGGGTGTGACTTTGCTCGGTCCCGTGCTGTTTGCCCCAAGAGCCCAGCAAGCGATGTCCACATGGTGAGCGCCCCAATCGGTCAATTTGCCACCAGAGTATTCATGCCAGTTACGGAAAGCATAATGGCAGTTGCTAAAGAGCGGGACACCACCGCCGTACCCAACTCGCAATTCTGGAAGCGCGCGATAGTCTACTTTCGGAGCTGGGCCAAGCCAGAAGTCCCAGTCGAGCTCTTTAGGAACCGCCACAACCGGAATCACCGGTGAGGCTTCCATGTCATTGATCCCGCAAGTCACTTTCTTGACCGTTCCGATGCGACCCTGTTTCACCAAAGCGACGGCTTGTAGGAATCGGTCATCGCATTCAGTGCGCTGCATCGTCCCCACTTGAAAGACTCGGCCGGTTTGCTTGACAATCTTCTCAATCAACTTCCCTTCAGCAATAGTGAGCGTGAGCGGCTTCTCGCAATAGACATCTTTTCCGGCCAGCATAGCTTCAACCGCAATCTTGGTGTGCCAATGGTCTGGCGTTGCGATCATGACCGCATCAATATCTTTTCGGTCCAGGATCTTTCGGTAATCCTTGTAAGCGTCAGGTTTGCGTTTTTGTGCCTTTTCGGTCTTTTCAACATTGGCCCCAAGAACATTAGCGTCTACATCGGCGAGAGCTGCAAAGTCAGCGAACTTGAACGATTTGCTGGTAATGGTCCAGCCCTGGTTGCGAAGACCAATTGTGGCAAAAACGGGGCGATCATTGGGGGACTGATATGCAAACGCTCGACCTAAAGAAGGGCTGAGCACGGCTGCAGTTCCAGCGGCAGCCACTCCTTGTACGAATCCACGACGCGTTGTTTGACGAGAAATAGCCATCGAAAAAACCTTTTGGAGAAGAGATTCTTGGTAACCCGCCGCATAGTCGACAGGGTCGCACTGCTAACGTTTGCCAGAAATTGTAATCGATTCCCGATTCGATTGCACGAATACGCAGACGACTCCATCGTGTCCACGGTCTTTTGCACCGGTTTTCTAAGCACATCCGCATTTGTTTTTCGTATTAATGAGCCGATGGGCGCTAGCCCCGGTTCTCGACGAATGTCGAGTGGAAAACCGGGGCTAGC
>JAPLNL010000123.1 GCA_026692905.1 Planctomycetota bacterium | reverse complement strand
TTTTCGCGTTCACTGAGCCGGAAAGTCCCCTGAGCCAAAGACTTCGCCAATGATGGGCAATCGAAGTTGGCTTGCTGTGGACAAGGGTGTAGTCGCGGATGATTGTTAACTTGGGAGGGCGAGGCTCCTGCCGAGCCACTGCATCCCCAGCTCGGCAGGAACCTCGCTCTCCCATGAGTCTCCATGTCCTTGAAAGTACATTACAATGTCCCTCAAATCGATTTCTCCAATCCAAAACAAGAGCCTTGCGTTATGATTTTCGAGACCAGCCGCCGAGCTTGGATGATCCGACTGACTGCTTTGGGTGTTGGATCGGTGGCCTTCCAAAAGGCGCTCGCACACAGGGCGAGTGAGACCGGCACCATCACAGCACAGATGATCCACGATGCTCAGTGGATCGCGGATATCGAGCTTACGGACAAAGAAAAAGAAACGCTCGCCAAACAAATCCAAGACCAGTCTGAAAACGAGCGAAAACTGCGGGCATTGAATATCGATGCTGACACAGGACCCGCCATGGCCTTTGTCCCATACTTTTTTGCGGAGAATCTTCCCGAGGATTTGAAATCGCGAGAAACCACCAAGCCAGCATCTGCGACAACACTAGCGGACAATTCTTGGTCCGCACTCGCCAAAGCAAAACAAACTGGCCGCGTGGACTGGCAGGACGAATTGTCGATCGCGGCTTCCGGAATCGTCGAACAAGCGTCAGCACTTCGCGCCGGCAAGATAACCAGCCTGCGTTTGACGGAGCTCTATTTGAGCAGGCTGAAGAAGTACGATCCAATATTGCGCTGCGTGGTGACACTTACGGAAGAGCTCGCAATGCAACAAGCCAAGCGAGCTGACATTGAGCTCAAGGAAGGTAACGATCGTGGGCTACTGCATGGAATTCCGTGGGGAGCCAAAGACATCATCGCGGTACCACCTTTCCCAACCGCTTGGGGTGCCAAGCCGTATCGAGATACCGTGCGTCCAAACCATGCGACCGTTGCGAGATTCCTCAATGATGCTGGAGCCGTGATGCTTGGAAAGCTCTCCGTTGGAACACTCGCCATGGGAGACATTTGGCATGACGCAACAACCAAGAATCCATGGAATGTCGAACAAGGTAGTTCAGGATCATCTGCTGGAAGTTGTTCGGCGGTCGCTGCTGGCCTTTGCACATTTGCTTTGGGTACGGAAACGTTAGGCAGTATCGTATCGCCGGCTCGGCGGTGCCGCGTGATGGGGCTGAGGCCATCTTTTGGCAGAGTCAGTCGATACGGCTGCATGACCTTGGCATGGAGCATGGACAAAGTAGGGACTATCGCGCGTTATGCCGTCGATTGCGGAATTGTATTGAATGCCATTCAGGGGAGTGATGGTCTGGACCCGACGGTCGTGGACCGCCCACTGACTTGGCCATCGCAATTCGATATCAAGAAACTACGCGTCGGATATGTGCCATCGCAGTTGGCTGAAAGCGAGCGTATCGTCTACGAAAAACTAGAGAGCGACGGAGCGAAGATGATCCCGATCGAGTTTCCGCAGAACATTCCGCAACAGGCTCTGATGGTTGGCTTGGACGTTGAGTCCGCAGCCATGCACGATTCGCTCTTCCGCTCGGCTGAGTCGGATAGCGACATGGGGCTTTGGGGGCCTTCGTTCCGCAAATCTCAATTTGCAAGGGGGATCCACTACATTCAAAGCATGCGAGCAAGAACGATGCTCATCCAGGAAACTGAGCGGGTACTGCGCAATGTGGATGTCTTGTTGGGCAGCGACGATCTGGTTCGCACCAACTTGACGGGGCATCCTAGTATGATTGTTCGCTTTGGCACACAGGAGCTCACCAACCCGAGACGCGAGCCAACTTCGCAAGACAGTGACAAAACGAAGCCTGTCACGACCGCTCCTCGGGTCATCAAGCTCACGTCAAAATACTTCGGGGACGCCATTCTCATTGCAGTGGCAGACCATATCGAGCGTCAACTGCCGTCGAATCCGGTCTTGCCGTTGGGTCTGTGAGATCAATAGCGGAATCGAATCGCTTTAGTCTGACGGGCTACGGCAGGTGTGTCTCACGACAAAACGTTTGGAGGAAATTGGGAGGGCGAGGCCACCGCTGTAAACATCTTTGCAAAGTCAATTCCATTGAAAACCTTAGGGAGGGCGAGGCTCCTGCCGAGCCAACGGTGCAAAGGTTCGGCAGGAGCCTCGCCCTCCCGTTGAAATTGCAAGCAATTCCAAAAAGAAAGCGAGACGGCCTTTAGGCAAGCAGGGAAATGTCACTCCATTGGCTAGCAACATCGTTTACCGCGATCGCGTCAAAATCTTTCTGATAGATATTGGCTCAAATCATCGGATTTGCTAAAGCCTATCACTGTGGAACACATCGTTTCAACTCAACAGTGATCGCAGGAGGCGACGAACATGATTTCTGCATTGGATATCAGCACCAGCGCGTTGGTAGCGCAGCGAGTTCGGCTCAATACCATTTCTGGCAATATCGCCAACATGTCGACGTTGAAAAACGAGGCCGGCGAAAACAAACCTTACCAGCCTCGCTACGTTGATTTTGAGACTTCAGAGGAGAAAGCAGAGGGTGGGGCTGCTGGCGTCAAAATTGCCAAGATCGGGATCGAGGATTCCGAGCCACTGTATCGTTTGCAGCCCGAGCATCCGCTCGCTGCGACGGAAGGAAAACACAAAGGATACGTAGCATATCCGAATATCGACATGAACGAACAGTTCGTCGATGCACTGGAGGCCTCGCGTTCTTATGAAGCGAATATCGGCGTGATGGAAGTGACAAAAGGCATGGCTAGGCAAACGCTCAGCATTCTAGCGTAAGTCGCTCCTCCTACCTCGCAGTCTGATTGAACTCTATGCAAATCCGCTCCGAATCACTTTTGGCACAGCACTCTGAGAAGGCGATGCGCCTGCTGCAGAGGGTCAATTCTCAGTCGGAAGCGTCTGAGTCCAAATCCGGTAGCGGCAGTCCGTTTTCCAACATGCTGGTTGGTGGCGTCGCGCAAGTCAATAACATGCAGCAGTCTGCTGATAGCCAAATGGAGCAGTTGCTCACCGGTGGTGACGTCAATCAAGCCGAGGTGTTCACTAGCATGCAAAAGGCCGACATGTCCTTCCGGTTGCTTGTGCAGATTCGAAACAAATTGATGGATGCGTATCAGGAATTGAACTCGATCCACGTCTAAGCTCGCGTTGAACCAACATGCTTTGGCCCTAAGGTTGCTCCATGAATCAGATAAATCAGTTCTTGCAACAGATGCGCACTCTCTTTGCTGGGATGACTCCTCAGTCCAAGTTGATGGCCATCTTGCTAACGGTTGGGATTGCCATCAGCTCTGTATTTTTGGTCCAGGGAGCGACGACTAGCAGTGGAGCGACGGTTCATATCCTGGGTGGCAGATCGTTGAGCGACGAAGAGTTGGACAACATCGAATTTGCTCTTTCCAAAGCCGCACTCCGTGAGTTTCAACGTGATGGAAAACGCATCCGAGTGCCGAAAGCGTCACTCGATCTCTACATGAAAGCCATTTCGGATGGGAAAGCGAATCCTCTCGGCATGGGAAACGCGATGGATTCCGCACTCAATAGCAACTCGTTGATGGAGTCTTCTCTCTCCACTCAAGCTAAGCTTCAAAATGGAAAGAAGAAAGATCTTGAGAACGCCATCAAACGCATGGATCCCATGATCGTGGATGCCATCATTACTCCCGATGAATCTCGGCTTGGCTTCTCAGGTGATCGAAAGAAAACCGCGAGTATTGCGATTCAGACCAGAGGCAACAAAGATCTTTCCGCCGATCAACGAAGAGGCATTATCGACTTTGTCCAAAAGTCTTATGCAGGACTGAAGCAATCCGACATCGCATTATTCTGCAATGGGAACACCACGATCGTATCCGACGATCCCACCGCGATGCAGCAGTCCAAGTTCTATCTGATCAAACGACAGCAAGAGCAGAATTATCGCGAACGAGCGGAAAGACTCCTGGCGGATTATGGCAACGTCCGCTTGGACGTCAATGTTGAGCTTGACCCAGTCGCCTCGGAGGAAACAGAGAGCATAAGTTTCAACGAAAAGCCGACCAAGATTCAATCGGCCTCGACCAAACGAGACGCCAAGTCGCTACGAGGGACTCCTGGCGGGCGGCCGGGCACACAACCCAATGCGATCAAGCCGAACGAAGGCCAGTCGCTAGCACAGCAAGAACAGAGCTCTGAAACGAAAGAGCAAACGGAAAGCGAAAAGAGTGTCACTGGCAATACGCTCAAAAAGACAGAGACCGTGGGGCACCAGACGACTCGAGTCTCGGTCTCGATATCCATTCCATTTTCCTATTATTTGAAAGCGGCGGCCTACAAATGGCAGCAGTTGAATCCGAAAAAGCTTTCAAGTGAAATGCCTGAGCTGACTCCAAGTGAACTTGACACATTGCGAAAGGATACCGAGCGAAATATCCAAAGTCTCATCAACGGAATCTTGCCGACCGTGGCAGCGGGTGAAGACAAATTTCCACGTGTTTTTGTGGACTCCTATCCTGATTTCCCAGTTGCCGAACCACCTGCCGCATCGCTCGCTGAGACTTCCCTGGCTTGGCTATCGCAATCGTGGCAGACTCTAGCACTCATTGGAATTGTTTTGGCAGCATTGCTTTCGCTACGCAGTTTTGCGAAGACGGTGCCAACCGCGAACGATCGAGATTTCGAACGTGGATTTGACTTACCTTTGGATGATGCGACCGACATCGACCTGAGTTCGCTAACGGACGAAGAGAACGCCGAATTCGATACGCAAGAGGAGGTGGAGAACGCTCCACCGCGATTGCGTACGACAGGTGGTGACATCAAGAATGACCTGACTTCACTGGTTCGCGAAAACCCAGATGCAGCGGCAACCATGTTGCGAAATTGGATTACGGAATCGATGTAAGGACGAGCGGCGGAAGCCGATATGGTTAGCACGACGCGCAAGCTTGCGCGTAGGACATCGGCGTTGGATCGAAAAGGGTTGCCTCCCATTCGAAGCCTTCTCCCCAAGTTATGCCTGAAAGGCGAACATCCGTTTTGGCGCCATGCGACCGAGGCTCCTGCCGTTGTAGGATGGGACCACATTCCCGTCCATTAAACTAGTTCGAGACAATGGTCCCAAACTACCGGTAGCACATGCATACCTTGGCGTCCACAGCTCGGCAGGAGCCTCGCTCTCCCAATTTTGAGACATGTTCATGACTGTAGGGACCTGAGTTTGCTCATCGGAGGCTAGTAGCACGACCGTGTGTGCCGTGATATTATCGTAGTCTAGTGGGACCTGCGTTGGCTGGTCACCGCAACCTCGCCTTTAACTCTCACCGGCCTTTACCTCTCACCGATCGATTCGCAGCTTTCCACCTAGTTGGGTGCGGCTTGCGAAATTCAGGAGCATTTTTCATGCGGTTCCATGATTTAAAAACGGTTTCATTGGCAGTCTTGTTTGCATTTCCTGCAACGTCTGTTTTGTTGGCAGACGTTGGTGTTGGCGCCAAGCCAATTCCGAATGCAGAGGTGATTCTCGATGGGTCGCGTGAGATGCTCGATGCAAAGTGGATATATTGGGAAGGGCCAAGATTCTCCAGTAAAATGCCGATCCAGTGGAAAATTGTCGATGATCCTGTCGACAAAGGGACCGCCGTCATGACTCACGATCCGGCTTCGGCGGGTGGGACGTTTGGAGCCGCGGATATCGTCACCAAAAAAGCTTACAAGGATTTTCGGCTCCATGTGGAGTTCTTGATCGTCAAGACAGGTGGTAATAGCGGTGTTTACCTACAAAATCGCTATGAGATTCAAGTTCTCGACGGGGACAAAACGAACCACGGTATGGCTGCCATCATCAACGAAGCAGCTACCGATTACGAGCTGTACAACGGTCTTGGAAAATGGAATTCTTATGACATCACTTTCCGGGCCGCTAGGTTTCAAGATGGCAAAATGACGGAGAAACCTTTGGTAACGTTGTACTTCAACGGCAAGAAAGCACATACCAATCATAGCATCACCAAGGTATGGGGAGGGAAATTCTCTGGCATCGACGGAGGAAACGATGACGGCCGAGGGATCACCGATGTACCTGGCGGTCTCAAGCTGCAGGCCGAAGGGCACGATGTGCGTTATCGCAACATTTGGATCAAAGAGTTGGTCCTCGACAAGCCGGATACGGATTTCAAAGAATAGGAATGTGGGAGCCCAATAAAACGGTTTGGATAGAGATCGCTCGCGATGCGATGGCTTGTCGCTTTGAGATACTGCTGAATCCAGGCAAGCCGCCCAGCGGGCCCGAGATGGCTGTGTCGGCTCTCGATACCATTACCTTCTTAGAGCAGTTATTGAGCGTTTACATTCCGACCAGCGAGTTGAGTTTATTAAACGCACGAGCGAGCGAGGGGCCAGTCAAAGTCTCTGAATCCACGTTTGGCTTACTTGAGCTTGGATTGGCTGTGTTTGAGAAGACTAGTGGCGCGTTCGATATGACTGCGGCCAAGTTGTCTAAAACTTGGGGCTTTTATCGTCGCCAAGGGAAAATGCCAACAGAATCGGAGATCGTACAAGCATTGGCGGAAGTTGGATCGAGCAGCATCGAGTTAAATGCAACCGATCAGACAGTCTACTTTCGCCGTCCTCTCGAGGTCAATCCTGGTGGGATCGGCAAAGGATTTGCGATCGACTGCGCTGCGTCCCTTTTGAAGCAAAATAGTGTGACGGAGTTTGCGTTTCATGGTGGCAAGAGCAGTATCCTTTGCGGCGGCAATCAATCTTCCAAAGGGGACGAGCAGGGTTGGAAAATCGCCGTCCGGCATCCGGAGCAATCCGAAAGAATTCTTGGGACGCTGACACTTTTCGATCAAGCGTTAGGAACAAGCGGGCCAGCGAATCAGTTTTTTTACTTTCGCGGTAAGCGGTACGGCCACATCATCGATCCGAGAACGGGGTGGCCTGCCGAGGGAATATTAAGTATTACGGTGCTGCATCCATCGGCTGGTTGGGCTGACGCTCTAGCCACAGGTCTTTTCGTAGCAGGGATAGATGAGGCCGTAAGTTATTGCGATGAAAACCGAGAAACGGCAATGCTGGCAATCCTGCCTAGCAAGCGTGCGGGGGAGTGCGAGATCGTGACTTGCAATATGCTTCCGAATCAGTGGACCCCAGCGGTGGATAATGCTTAGTACTTTGACACTGCTGCTCTGATCGAAAACCAATGGGAGAGCGAGGCCACCGCTGTAAACATCTTTGCAAAGTCAATTCCATTGAAAACCTTAGGGGAGGGCGAGGCTCCTGCCGAGCCAACGGTGCAAAGGTTCGGCAGGAGCCTCACCCTCCCGAGCAATCAATGACTTAGGTAAACTCGTTGGAAACATGTTTACCGCGGTGCAGCGAGGCTCCTGCCGAGCTTGCCACGTCACGGTTCGGCAGGAGCCTCACCCACCCGATTTCTTGCTACGCTGCTTTTCAGCGCTGCCCTCTCGGGCAAACAAAAATCTCTAGAATTCGACGGGTTGGGTCAAGTTTGCGGGTTGTTCCGCCGAAAACTCCATTAGTGATTTTGCGGATCGTCGTGACGAGGGCTAGGACTGTATTGTCCGATACCTTGACGAACCCCCTTGAGGAACCTAGACTGCTGGCCTATTAAAGCTAGTCAGCAAAACGACTTAGGTCGTTTTGAAGTTCCCCTTAGGAGTTCTGTCGTGACGAAAAAAGAGATCGTGAAAACGATTTCCGATGAGACCGGGCTAAACCAGCAGCAAATCAAGACGGTTGTCCAAAAGACATTCGACGCGATTGTTGCCACGTTGGTTGAGGAGGGTCGAATCGAGCTTCGCAATTTCGGTGTGTTCCAGGTTCGCCCCCGAGCGGCAAGGAAAGCACGCAATCCTCGGACGGGACGTCAGGTTGAAGTTCCGGAGAAGTTTGTGGTGACTTTCAAGCCCGGCAAGATCATGGAGCAGAAGGTGAATTCGATCGAGGGAACAGCACTTGCCCAACAGATTCGAGAAGAAATCGCTTCTGGGAAATTGCAAGTGACACTGGAGGAAGACGAAGAAGACGAGAGCGTCTCTGAGTCAGAGCCCCGTCCGACCGATTGACGAAAATATTGATAGATACAAGGTCATAGCGAGACTTTTCACGGAGGATTGGTCATGCGTCGTAAAATAAGCTTGGCGTTATTGGTTTGCTGCTCGTCCCTTCCAATGGTTGGATGCGCATTGCCGATCTACTCAGCCAATCCAGCCAAGCGAGCCGAGCAAATGATCTACACCTCGGAAGATCTTCGATCGCTGGTTCAGGAATGGGAAAGATTCTGGTTCCTAGATCAGCCAAGTCACATGACGCCATACCGAGTTCACGGCGGCGTTATCTAGTGTTTAGGCGAGCGGCGAATTGAACCTCAGGCTCAACTCACCGCGTTTCAGGGCTTCGCTTAGGAGCGCACTGCCTGCGGGTCTGTGACGCGTCCCCAGGCAGCCCCGGGGACGAGAGAATCTCTTTGACGAACCGAATTACGGGACCTGAACCACTTCACCGCCTGCGCTGGTGACAATCGCTTTGAGCACGACCGGATTCATACTTCTCGGGAAATATCTTACCGACCCGTCGAAGAAGCCAGCGTTGGACCCCACGCCTCGGAAGCATTCGGTGAGGTCCATTTCGCGAAGGTCCAAGTCCTCTGGTTTAGTCCAAGGAACCGCGTGGGAATCATCGACTTCGAATAGAGCGATCGTATTGGACGTACCATCTGTTATGTTCGCGAACCTCGGTTTTTCTAGATTCCAAACCGTGTCTTCATAAAATGGAGCAAGGTAAACCGTATGTCCCTCAGGGCCGGCGTAATCAGGATGTTTGAAAGTCGCAGGCATCTTGTCGAGCAACTTGATGTTGTGGTCACTGTCCCAGGGTTCGTCTAAATGGAATTGTTCGTAAAGTGCATTTTGTTCGAGGTATGGTAGCATTGCAACTCGCCAGCTCAACAACGGTTTTCCATCCTTCCCTTTGGATGCGCGCGGTGGAAATCTTTTGTATGCGGATTCGTAGTTTAGCAAACTCAGCAAGAGTTGCTTGGTGTTGTTCGACGACTGCATGCGACGGGCCGCTTCACGGGCTGCTTGAACCGCAGGTAACAACAGGCCCGTCAAGACTCCGATGGTTGGGACGGTGTAAGCAAACTCACCCTTGATCGCGATTTCGTTTCCGCTGACACTCCACAACTCAGCCTGACTCAGGAATTCCTTCAGGCGTTCGAGATATTGGATTGTTGCCGCTTTCACTTCCGGCGAAATCTCTTTCTCGCTTTGCAAGGCTTGTAAAATAGCTTTCTCGCCAAGCACCATTCCGTTTTTCCGGAGCCGTTCGAGTGCTCCGGCTAGTTTTTTTGCAGAGTCATCATCCTTGGCAACAACTTTGATTTCCATTTTGCCAAAGTAGGCAAAGATGTCCGAGCCGGTGACGACATACTGTAGTTCGTCGATGACGATTTGGATGTCATCCACTAATTGCGGCGGGACGTTGGAACTGAAATCGGCGAAGGCACCATCAGCGATTGGCCGGACCCATTCCAATGCCGTGACCGAACTAATCGGATACTTGGAGACGCTCGCAAGGTCGACCATTTTGTTCGGTTTGGCTTTCGCGGACATCATCTTGCGAATCGTTGTGTCGGTGCCGACCAAAAGTTTCTTAGGTTCCAATTGAACGATCTTGATTGCGACATTGGAGTTCAGCAAGTTCCGAAAACGCATGCCTTTTACTTTGGGGGACTCGGTAACAAGCGAAAACAGTTTGTTATTTAGATTGACGATGTCGACAGGTTCCGACGTCAAAATCACGGCTCCGAATTCAGGGCCATTCAAAGTTGGCATGCCAGCTGAGATGTCCACGCTGGAAATCAAGAGAGGGTCGATTCCGAGCTCCTGCCTTCCGAACGCAGTGATAATTTCCCACGGTACAATTTCGAGCTCCTTGCGATTTCGCAGGGAAGCGACATCGATGGACGTCAGACTCAAAGAATCGGCGGGAATCGATAAGTAGCGTTCGGCTGGCGTTTGAGCATTGAGTTGGGTTGGGGCAGAAAGCAGCGTTGCAAACGCGACCCCAACAAAGAGTTTGCGAATGGAATTAAATATGCGAATCATTGAGCGTTCCTGAATAGAGAGCGGTAAGCGGGGCACCGAATTCTCTATCGTACCATGTTCGCGATGGTTTATGGTTTGCACCCACCGTGGGTCGCACCTGCCGGGTGCGACCGTGAAGTGAATGAAACGCGTAAGCAAGCGGCGGAGTAAAACTACCGTTGTAGTTTGGGACCTTTGCCCCGAACATGGAAATGGACGGGACAATGGTCCCATCCTACGGTATCATTCGGACTGCGGTCCACCTTACAGTTTCAGGCCGAAGAGTTCGCCGCCATTGTTTACGCCGGTTCCACCCTTGAGTGTTCCTTGGTACTTGCGAACAGCTGGTTCACGTCTTGGTTCGTCTTCGGGTTCTGGCTTCTTTGCTGCCGAGTTTGCAGATTCCGGTTTGGCTTGCGTTGCGCGGAGAGAGAGGCCGATTCGTTGACTTTCGCGATCGACAGTGAGGATCTTCACCTCAACTTCTTCGCCTTCTTTGAGGATGTTTGCCACATTGGCGACCCGCTTGTGAGCCAACTCGGAAATGTGGATGAGCCCCTCTATTCCGGTCGCAAGACGAACGAACGCTCCAAAATTCGCGAGGCGAGTCACGGTTCCACGGACCAGTGTTCCAATTGGGAACTTTGCGTCCACGTCAGTCCAAGGATTATCTTGAAGCGATCGGTAGGACAATCCGATCTTACCGGTTTCGACATCGATCTTTTCGACGCGAACCTGAATCTTGTCCCCTTCTTTCACCACTTCGCTTGGATGCTTGATTTTGTCCCACGAGAGTTGGCTGATGTGGATCATCCCATCCAGGCCACCGATATCGACGAATGCACCAAAGTCCATGACTTTGCGAACGGTCCCCTCACAGGCTTCGCCGACTTCGAGAGCCGCGAGTCGTTCCTTGCGTTTGGCAGCCTTTTCTCGTTCCAGGACAGCACGATGGCTCAACACTAAATTGCCTCGTCGAGGATTGACTTCGGTAATGATGCAAACGAGTCTTTGCCCGATGTAATCAGCCGGAGTTTCAACTCGGAATTCCGAAAGTTGGCTGATGGGAATGAAACCTCGAACATTGCCGACCAAGCATTCGACACCACCCGTGTTCGCACTTTCGATTTTCGCTTCGACCGCTGAGCCCTCGATCAAATCGTCCCAGTCGTTGACAGCAACTGTTTCGCCAGGGATTGCAAGATCGTACAAGCCTTCTTCTTGATTGAAGGCGCGGATCAAGCAATCGACCGCTTGTCCTTCGGTGGGAGGCGTATCGAACTGAAGGAGGGGAACGACCCCTTCGTCTGGCCCGCCAAGACTGATAAAGACGTTGGCATTGTGGACTTTGATCACTTTGCCTTGATGGCGCGAACCATCTTCAAGCGATCGGCCAACGCGTAGCATGCGATCGCCGATCATGAGGCCATCGAGGTCAGCGCCTGCGAGTTCAGCATCGAGAGCCGACTGCTCTTCTTCACTGCTTTTCGCTCGTACGCTTGGAACTGGAATCTTACCGGCAACAGGATTGGAATCATTGTTCGATCGGTAGCGTGGTGCCAACGCCTCAGCGTCTATGATTTCTGGGGCCGATTCATTGGTGACGGTGATCCCTTCGGATGGAGCCGCCTTTGGAGCTTTGGGTTTAGGTGATTGTTTGTCTTTCTCTCGCGATTGCCTTTTTTGATCCTGTTGGATTCGCTGTTGATGGGCTTCACGCATCAATCGGATTTGTTCAAGATTGATAGGCCCAGTGCTTGCTGGTGCTGCGGCTGGAGTTGGAGCAACTGGAGCTTCGGAAACTGGGTTGGAATCCGTTGGATTTTGCGAATCGGTCATGGAAATGAGGATTAGAGTTGAACGAGATGGGAAGCGGTCGAGAGATGTCTCAATGCGATTCGGCTAAGTGTACCAATGGCGTCCTAACAATCTAGGGATTATCGATTGTACTGTATGTCCCTACCATAATCACGCAGCAACATAAGCATCTTTCTCGAATTAATCCGGCGAAGCGGTCACTCATGGGTCTTCGAAGGGCAATGGCCCGTGTCATTTCCCACTTCTTTTTGAATATCCTCGTCACGGTCGTGGAGTCGTCAAGACTTTTGCTTGCTTCCGAGCTCCGAAACTCTTGACGAGTTTCGCTCCAAAAGTCTCCACGACTACCCCACGGTGAGGTTAGGTTTACCTAATTTCCGGACAAGTTTCCAAAAAAAAACGCCGCAAAAGTGCGGCAAACCACACGAGTCGAACCACCTCTAAAGGAGGGTCGAAAACCCCCTCTAAGTAGCTGTTTTTCGTGAACGCCTAAGTCTAGTTGTCGTCAAGATTTACTGGATTTGCTAGCAAAGCTATGCGCTTAGATAGTCAATCGAATCGATGAGGCAGTTTGTCACAAGATGAGACAGGCAATGTGGCGAAGCTAGCAAATGTCACGCGGGTCAAGCGGTTGCGGAGGAGGGCTGGAGCCCTATACTCTTCGACTTAACGGACGCCGGCTGATCTTGCCCAGGCCGCAAAGTTTAACGCTTTGAGGCATGGGACTCCGATCCTCATCCCAGACTTTTCGAACGGGATCAGCTGGCAACAACGCACTTGCCTGCACGCTCTCGAATGGATATTCGCGGGCGGCGAGATGGACCTCGCAGCTTCGGGTGATGATTTTAGTTTTGCCTAACAAGGAAAGGGGTCCAAAATGTTGCATGTTGCAGCATTGACGCTTTTGGCTGTATTGAATGCTCCCGCTTCGGACGAGCAAATTCCATACGATGCGGCCTATCGAAAAGCTCAAGAAGAAAAGAAGCCTTTGGTTGTTTTAGTCGGTGCCAATTGGTGCGCGGCTTGTCGAACCATGAAATCGGAAACCATCAGCAGCATGAAGAATGCAGGTGATTTCAACGAGGTTGTCTTTACTCAAGTCGACAAAGATGTTCAGCCCGAAATCGCGCAGCAAGTGATGCAGGGAAACACACTTCCGCAGCTGGTTGTTTTTTGCGAGGGTGAGCAAGGCTGGAAACGATATTCGTTGACAGGAATGCAAACGAAGCTTCGAGTCAAAGAGCTCATTCGGAAGGCATCTGAGATTCTTCCATTACGGCGTTAGTCGCTTGATCTTTTTCTTGCTGGACCCGAAAATTGCGGGAGTTGGGTTTCAAAGAGTCATTTCGTTAAGACTCATTTCGCAAATGGAATGCAGTGCGAGTTGGGGGTAGTCTTTCACTCCTCCGCTCGCGAGTGTGGGGGCAGGCAGATCTGGCGTTGGACACTGTTTCATGATCCAATTTTCACGGACGCTCGAGACAGGCTGCTGTCGCAATCCAATCGTTCGTGAAATAAACCAATCGTTCGTGAAATAAACTGGGAAATAGGTTCTAGTGAAATGGGTGCTTTGAGTTCATACGCAGGAATTTTTCGGGAAAACCAGTCGCTTGCACCATTCACTTGGTTACAGATCGGCGGGCCAACTCGCTATTTAGTTGAGCCAAATGAGAGTCAGCAATTGGCGTCGGTGGTCAAAAGTTGTTTCGACGCTGGCATTCCAATGCGCGTACTTGGTGGCGGTTCGAATCTGCTCATTCGCGAGTCAGGGTTTGATGGAGCCACGTTCAGTTTGACTTCTCCGGCATTTGGACAAATTCGCCGAGTGGAAAACACGGTAGTTTGTGGAGCTGGGGCAAAGCTTTCGCATTTGATTGCGTTTTGCGTTGGTGCCGGCCTCGGTGGGCTTGAGCATCTCGTGGGGATCCCAGGAACCATCGGCGGGGCCCTGCGAGGAAACGCGGGGACCGACGAAGGGGATATCGGGCATGTCATTCAGTCGGCTAGATTGTTGACCAAAGAGGGTCTCGTTGTTGAAGTGAAGGGGGCCGAACTAGCTTTTTCGCATCGTGTGAGCAGTTTAGACGAGTTGGTCATTCTGGATGCAACCTTTGAGTTGGAACCTGGAGATATTCGTGGGTTAACCAAACGAGAGCAGACATTTTGGATTGTAAAACGGAGCAAGCAGCCGAACTTTCCGGAGCGGGCGTCGGTTGCCTTTGTGGATCCAGACGGCTACAAGGCTTCCGAGCTACTACAACAATCTGGTTTTAATGGCGCGATCGAGGGTGCTGTTCGGCTCAGCTCTACTTACCCCAATTATTTGATTGCTAGCGATGGAGCAACGAGTACCGAAGTTCTGACATTGGTCGAACGGGTGATCGCAGGGGTGAGAGATAGGACGGGAGTGCAATTGCAGTTGCATTTAGAAATCTGGTAAGTTTCATCTGTAGGCTTGCCTTCGATTGCAAGTAAAGGCATTTCACTAAACGGATTGAGGGAGCGGAAAACCGAATGGCTTCTGTGGATGTGAATTCGCGATCGCCACAACAGCCCATTTTTTGGAATCATTTGGTTTCGTGGATTCGAGCGATTCCGCGGGCTGCGATTCTAAGTATGGTTGGGCCTTCGTTGCTTTGCGTCATCGGCTACTTCGGCTGGCTGAACTACGGTGCTCACAATCTTGACATGGCGTACTACGGCCTCAAGAAAGAAAACATCCATATTACCCCTCAGCCTCCCTGGTTGAAGGAAACCAAGGTGCTTGACGAAGTTTTTCAGAAGAATGCCCTCTCGAGACTTTCGCTGATGGACGTGAAAACGCCGGAAACGCTTGTTCGTGTTTTCGATGCGCACCACGCTGTCTACAAAACCCATCGCGTTGAAAAGATGGCGGGCGGGGTAATGGTGACGATTGAGTATCGTATGCCGGTGGCGATGGTGCAAATCCCGGTAACCGACGACACGGGACAAACCAAGGCAGGTTTCTTTCCGATAGACAAAGAGTCCGTGTTGTTGGCGTCCAACAACTTCTCCGATGTAAGGCAGTTTATTTTTATTCGAGCGAGTGGCGATTCGCCTTTTACGAGCGAAAGAGAGGGGAGGCCGTTTGGTGATCCACGAATTGAAGAAGCAGCTCGCTTGTGCAGCTTGTTGGCTCCGCTGCGCGAAGCCTGCAAAATTGAGAGTGTTAATGTTTATGGTTCGATGGCGACCGGCAAAGCGAAATGGGTGTTAGAGATCCAGACAGCGGAGCCAAAACGTGGATTCAAGTGGGGAAGTTGTCCTCTTCCTGGTAAAGAAGCAGTTGGAGAACCGCCAGCAGCAGTCAAGCTAGAACGATTCAAGGCTGCCGTTTCTGAGAGCACGCAGACCAAAGACTTGATCGATTTGACTACAGGGCAAGTTGCTCGATAGTCTTTCACGATGAATACAAGAGCCGTGAAACGGCGCCACAGTGTGGTGGCGCCGTTTCACGCAACGCTGTTTCGCATTTTGTAGCGAAACTCGTCAAGAGTTTCGGTGGTTTACGCAATGCAGCCGAAAGTCTTGACGACTTTCGCTACAGAAAAGCCCAATCTCTTAGCCCTAGTTTCGGCTTGCGAAACAGCTAGAATTCGAAAGCTGTAATGCGCAATACTCTCTTCCTCTGGAAAGCCGCTTGGAATGAACGAAGAAACGATTCAACGTATTCACTCGACGTACGGAATCGAAAATTGGTCTGCGGGCTACTTCGATGTCAACAATGAAGGCAACATTATTGCTAGGCCGAGCGCGCAGGACGCTCGAAATGTTGACTTAAAGGACCTGGTCGATCACTTAGTTAAGGACAAGAAGCTTCAGCTCCCTATTCTTCTTCGATTTCCTCAGATCCTAACCAATCAATTACGCATTTTGACTGGGGCATACAAACATGCGATGGACCAGTTTGACTACAGCGGCAAGCACTATCCTGTCTTTCCAATGAAAGTGAATCCAAGACGCGAAGTCATCGAAGAGTTTCTAAAGGAAAGCGATCGCTGTCGTGTTGGCTTGGAATGCGGTTCGAAGGCGGAACTGTATGCCGCGGTTGCTCAAGAGCAAACGTCCGAGTCATTGCTGATTTGCAATGGATTCAAAGACGAGGCATTTTGTCGACTGGCTTCACTGGCTCTCCAGTCTGGAAAGCGGGTCGTGATTGTTGTGGAAAAGCTGAACGAACTGAAAATGCTGTTGCGGGTAGCTAACGAAACGGGTGTTTGCCCGTGGATTGGGTTGCGAGCCAAGCTTTACACTCGGGGATCGGGCAAATGGGCGAGTTCCGGTGGCGATTCAGCCAAGTTCGGATTGACGACTTCGGAGATTATTCAGTGTGTTCGATTGTTGCGAGAGAACAAAAAAGAACAGTACTTGAAATTGCTCCATTTTCACATCGGCTCCCAAATCACGGACATCAAGCGGGTCAAGAATGCGATGAAGGAGGCAGCCAGGGTTTATTCCAAAATTCATCAGCAAGGATTACCCGTTGACTTCTTGGATATCGGAGGTGGATTGGGTGTTGATTACGATGGTTCCAAAACCCGGTTTGAGTCGTCGATGAATTACACGGTGCAAGAGTTTGCGAACGATGTGGTCTATACGGTCAAAACCGTGTGCGATGAAGAGAACGTACCGCATCCGAATTTGGTCACGGAAAGTGGTCGAATGATGACCGCGTACCACACGGTACTAGTCGTTTCGATTCGGGAGGAAATCGAAACGTTTGCAGACGACCAACCGGTGGTTTTGATCGACGAGGATGATCCGCAGGTAATCACCGAACTCAAAGGACTATGCGATGAGCTCAATGGCAAAAACTATTTTGAGTATTATCACGACGCGGTCGAGCTCAAGGACGAGTTGCACACGCAGTTCAATTTAGGCCTGATCTCGCTTGAGGATCGTGCCAAGGGTGAGGTCTTGTATTGGGAGGTATGCGCCAGGGCGTTGCGAGAGTCAGAGCTTTCCCGGTCGCCGAATGAGGAGTTCGAGGACGTCAAACGCGTTTTGGCTGCGAAGTATCTTTGCAACTTCTCCTTGTTTCGATCAGCCCCTGACTCGTGGGCCATCGGCCAGTTGTTTCCTGTTATTCCTCTGCATCGGTTACAGGAATCCAAGGTGGACTTTGCAACATTGGTAGACGTAACTTGCGATTCGGATGGGAAGATCGACAAATTCGTCGATCTCAAGGATGTCAAGGAGACGTTGGAATTGCCCGAATGGCGAGAAAACGAGGACTACTACATTGGTCTTTTTCTGCTGGGGGCTTATCAAGAAGTGATGGGCTCTGGGCACAACCTTTTCGGGTTACCGAATGAGGCGCAGATCTTCATGGAGTCGGACGGTCGTTTTCACGTTTCGAAGATCGTGCCAGGTAGCCGCATTCAAGAAATGGTGACTTTTGCACGTTTCGACGTGCCCCATCTGCAGGAAGCCTTTAATAAGAGAATCCGAGCAGCGGTTGAATCCGGAAGCTGTCCAAAGGAAAATGGAGACAAACTAATCCAACAATATGCCAGTGCGGCGCATTGGACGACTTATTTGGAGTAGCGGAGGGAACGCACCGAAGCAGAAAGCCGGACACCTATTGAAAGGATCAATCTCTTATGAAATATCCAGGTAGGGAATGCTCAAACGGCAAAGCTTTGGCTATCATAGGGCGAAAGAGTAGGCTCCTCCTTACGATGCTAACTTTTCTGGCATCGCACTACTAAGGCTTTTCTTTTCTGCCCCTTGGATTTCGCGCCGATGAACGACATTGTTTTTTCGCTTCGCATCTTTTTCGCGTTCATCATGGCGTCCAAGAGAACAAATCTTCAATGGTATTCAAGTGTCCGTGGTCGAGAGGTTTAATTAATCGATGGCAGCATCGCAGTTTATAGCACTGTTGGAGAGTCGCGGTCTACTTGACCCCGAAATCATTGTCGAGCTCCACCGACAAGTTGAGCAATCTAAGGTTCGTGTAACGCCAGAAGCCATTGCTAAATTGCTTGTGGACAATGGCCAGCTAACTCGATTTCAGGCCACCAAGCTGGTGACCGAGTTAAACGAATCCTTAGGAAGTGAAAGGCCTGATCCATCGAAAGCGCTCCGGGGTGGACGCCCATTGGAACCCGAGCCGGTAAACGATCATGATTCCGTTGATGATCTTTTGCCCGACGAGTTTGTTGAGGCAGAAGACTCCGTCGAATCGGTGGAGGTGATCGAGGATGGCGTGGAAGAGGTACAGATCGTAGAGAATGCCAAACCGGTTCGGGGACGACGTGTGGTCGCGGAATTGGATGATGGTCCGATCCGCATCGTTCGGGAAACGAAAGTCAAAAAGAAGAGTTCCTGGGAGTCCTTTCGCATTATTGGCTACGGCTTCCTCGTCCTTCTTTTGCTTGTTTTCTTTGTGCCCTTGATCACCTGGTTTTGGAACGGGTCGGCCGTTGACGCTTTTGAACAAGCTGAAAACGCTTATAAGTCTCAGGACTACGAACGAGCGAGCAAGAGTTTTTCGGAGTTTGCGGGGCGTTTCCCTACGAATGAGCACGCGAGTGAAGCTCGGGTGTTTTCTGCATTGTCGAAAGTTAGGCAAGAGTCTGAAAAAGCGGTGGATCCGACAATTGGATCGAAGGCTTGTCTCGAGCATTTGCCCGCCATTACCAATGAAACGGCGATGACCCAATTCCGCGGTGACGTTACGGATACGTTGTTGAGAATCGCAGAAAAGTTCGTCATGAAAATTGAGAACACACAATCGATTCCAGATCGGAAAACGTTGATCGACAAGATGAACCAGCATATGGACTTGGTTCGAGATCCAAGATACGTGGGTACTTTAGAAAGAACCCAGAACGAGCTTCGGATCAAGACGATAGAAGAAAATCAAAGCCGTTTGGTTCGCGATATCCAAAAGGGTGAGGATCTCATTGTGACAATCGCTGAAATGACCAAGTCGGTGGAAGCGAAGAACGTTGCAGAGACTTACGATTTGAGGCGAAAAATTCTTCGCAAGTACCCTCAGTTGGAGACAGACATCAAACTCAATGAACTGCTCGCGCAGGCAACAGGTCAGCAGCAAGAGTTGGTGGGCACCTCCTCGCAGACACCGACCGTGGGTAGCGAACAGGATCCTGGAAATCCCTCCAAAAGTGTCGTGCTTGTTGGTCGCAAAAACATCCCCGAGACCACAGGCGCAACCGTTGTTGTGCGGGCCAAAGGAGCCGTTTACGCGTTAAATGCAGCGACCGGTCAAGTTCTTTGGCGCAAGCATATCGGTACTGACTGGACGGGTGAGCCCAAGCCGTTAATGTCGACATCGGACAGCGATGTTTTGATTTCGATTCCCGAGCAAGGAAAAATTCAGCGGATTGCCTCCGTCGATGGAGCTGTCGTTTGGGAAGCCAAGTTTACTGGGCGAATTATCGAGCCTGCAATGGATGGTGATGATATTTTCGTATCGATTGCGGGTGGCAAAACGGCGGCCGGCGAAACGACTCCAGGCGAGGTGTTTTGTTTGGACGTGGCCACAGGTCAAGCGAGATGGGGCAAGAAATTTCCACAACCTATCGATGTTGGGCCCGGTGGTGCTGCAGGCAAGAAAAAGCGATACGTTTTGGGCAATCACTCCAATCTCTATGTTCTTTCGCGAACAAGCGGGAAGTGTGAAGAAGTGGAATACATCGGTCATGCACCATCCTCAATTGCAGTACCTCCCATTTGGATTCAAAATCAGTTGATTTTGTTTGAAAACGAAGGATCGGACTACAGTTTGATGCGAGTTTTCCAAACCAATGACGAGGGGCTCGATGTGCAAGTTGGTCAAAAACCGATTCGGTTCAAAGGGCATGTAGTGATCGCGCCTCAGGTCGACCGACGGCGGATTGCGGTCCTGACGAACCTTGGCGAGATCGCCATTTTGGAGGTAGACGCTCTTAACAAAAAAGACAAAGTCTTCAAGCAGGTGAATTCGCTTGAAAAACAGGAAACTCCCAAGTTGGCATGGCCACTGATGGTGGAAAACAATTTGTTGGTTGCCTCAACTCGGCTTGCTCTCTATCAGATACAAGAGAGCTCTCAGAAACTAAATCAGCAATGGTCCAACTACGATCTCGATCAATTTACGTCTAGACCAATCAGCGTGGATGATATGGCAATCCATACAAGAGTGGTTCGCGGCAATCGTGGCGTGCGTGCAACGGCGATTAAGATAGGAACGGGCGAAATCGTTTGGGAATCTGACCTTGGAGCTCCGGTCACTTCTCTTTCAACGGACGGTAAGGGTTTTCTGGCTATCACAGCCCAGGGTGCTGCGTTTTCGATCGAGTCCGCAGCATTCCAAAGCAAACAACCTGTTGGTCAAGTGCAGAATCTTGGACGAAGCCAGCGTTCGATGATGTTTATTGAGCCAATCAGGAGACCCGATTCCTCCATCGTGATGATGAATCAGGCGTTTGGGAACCAGTTGTTAGTCATTGAGCCAAGCCGCCGATCGAGCACTCCAACAAAAATGCTCACGCTAGATTTCGCGGATGCTTTTCCGGCGAGTGAACCCATTGCGCTGGGCAATGGGACCATTCTGGTCCCCTTGACGAATGGCCAAATAGCCATGGTCGATCCGGACAAAGGGCAGGTGGTCGGTTTACCTTTTCAGCCGATTGTGCAAGCGGGCGAGCGCCCCAAATGGCTGAACCCCACCGTTTTGGCGGACAAGCAAACAGCGATTGTGGCCGACCAGCAACGATTCATGTACAAGCTTGGTACAGGCAAGCAGTTGCGCAGCATCACCTCGCAACCTTTGGAAAAACAGTTGAAGGGGCGATTGTCGATCGTCAAGGACGTGATTGTTGGTGTTTCGGCGGGTGTTGCAGGGGACCAATTGGATTTCTATGATTCGAGTGAGTTGAAGCGATTTACATCGGTGCCAGTCGAAGGCCGCTTTGTATGGGGCCCCTATGCCGTCGAGAGCGATTCGAAAGGCTACTTGTTGGCGTTAAGTGACATTGACGGCTTGGTTGCTTGCGACGAAACGGGCAAGCTGCTTTGGTCGAAGCCACTGGAAAAAATTGTTCTCGTTGGCACGCCTAGTCTGATTGAGTCGGACTGTATTGTTGCTTCGACAAGCGGTGAATTGATCCGCGTGTCTTTGTCCGATGGAAACATGGTTGCCAGGGTGCAAATTGGCGAGCCCATTAGTGGGGCTCCGTTGATTCTTCCCAAAGCCATGTTGATTCCATGCGACGAAGGAATCGTCGTGCAGGTCCCGTTGCTCACTGCCGGTTCGGAAAACTCAGGTGAGAGTCGATGATGATTTTTCGACACGGTGTTTGCCTGCTGGCATTGACTCTTTTGTGCCTTTTTGATTTCTTGGAACCGACTGCGTTCGGCCAGCAGGAAAAACTGTTGGCCGAAATCGGGGTTGTCGGTTCCGTTTTGGACGAAAAAGCTCCCTTCGATATCATCACCTTGAAGAAGGCGGAGGAAGGACGCAGCGTCAAAGTAAATCCTATTGAGTTTCCGAACAGAAAGCTCCCCGAATCGCCGAAGGAGACGGATGTTTTCCGTGTGACGTTTCCGCTTTTTCCGGATCGTATTTACGAAATCGCTTGGCGGGATATCGAAAAGATAACTCTCTACGAAGACCTTGTTTTGCAACAAGCCAACAATCTACTTGGCCAAAAGAAATTTGGCGAAGCTTTCGAGCATCTTGATTTTTTGAGTAAGAATTATCCGCAAACCGCAGGGCTCTCAAAGCTGCGCCGTGACTTCTTGTATCGAAGTGCTCTCGAGATGGCATCCCAACAGCAATTGCCCCATGCTTTAGGGGTGCTTGAAGAATTCCAAAGAACATTTCCGGAGGACAAGGAAAAAGAAAGTATTCGCAAGGCGATATCATCCGTATCGAGCAAGCTCATCAAGGCCTATTTTGACGCGAAGGATTATGGAACGGCGAGAGCAATGATCCTGCGACTTGAAAAGGACTACCCGAAGGATCCTTTGCCGGTCGTAACGGAATGGCGAGGGAAGTTCTTGGAGTTGGCCATGACCCACCGTGAGGATGCGATCCGAGAGCGAGACGCTGGTGATTTTGCCAAGGCAAGAAAGGCGGCGTTACGGATGCTCGCGATCGAGCCCGACATTGAGGGTGGAAAGCAATTCTTGAATGAATTGATTTTGGCATATCCGATGATTCGCGTTGCTGTTTTTCAGTCATCGGACAAGCCCGATTCGGCTGCGTTGGCCGACTGGCCTTCGTGCCGAATAGGCAAACTGATATCGAATCCGCTGTTCGAATTTACGAAGACAGGCCCTGAGGGGGGCATGTACGCGTTTCGCTTTGGTGGTTCCTACCAGGTCAACGATGATCGAACGGAGTTGGATCTACTAATACAGAATCCTGGCAAAGATGGAGTGCCAGACAGCCTAACCATGTCGCAAGCGTTTTTGGATCGCGCGACAATCGGCAGCCCAAAGTATTCTCCGAGTTGGGCCGCGATTGTGGATACCGTTGCCGTTTTTGGTCCGGAAAAAGTGAAGCTGAAACTGAGACGACCACACGTTTTGCCACAAGCATATTTGCAATGGGAAATGCCGAAAGATAGCAACCCATTAGGATCGAAAACGCTATACCGGCTGAAGAGTAACGAGGCCGGAGTAAAGCGATTTGAATGGGCGGGACTAAACCCACCGGCAGACTATCAACCAAAGGAGATTCAGGAAATCCTGTATTCGGACCCGGAAAAAGCGATTACGGACTTAAAGCGAGGAGATGTCGAAATGATCGATCGTCTTTTCCCAGCAGATGCGACAAAGCTTCGGACGGCAACGGAGGTGGTCATCGACCAGTATGCGTTACCCATCGTTCATATGCTGATCCCAACTGGAAAGAATGCGTACCTGGACGATCCTGAGTTTAGACGTGCGTTGCTCTATGCCATCAATCGTGAAGGCATTTTGAATGGCGAGATATTGGGGAATTCCGATCCTGGCGTGAGTCGAGTGATCAGCGGTCCTTTTCCGTTTGGTGCAACGGATGCGGATCCGCTGTCGTATGCATACAACAAGAGTGTCGAGAATTTCGCCTATGATCCCAAACTGGCCAAGGTGCTGATGATGCTGACGAAGGCAAAACTGAAGAGCCAAGCGGACAAGAAGCGCGAAGTACTCGCGCCCATCCCGACGATTCGACTGGGTGTCCCTGACTACGAATCGGCAAAAATTGCGGGTGAGGCAATTGTTCAAGCTTGGAAATTGATCGAGGTTCCAGCGGAGTTGGTAGTTTTGGACAAGATGCCTGGCCCCAAGGAAAGGGCGGGATTGGACTTCCTTTATGTTTCCGCTGCGATTTGGGAACCAGCAACCGATGCGGAGCGGCTATTCGGTATTGGAGGTGCGGCGGAATCAAGCAACCAGTTTATTGTTCAAGCTTTAGGAAAACTGAGTGTGGCTCGCAACTGGCGCGAGGTTCGAGAGGGGTGTCAAGATCTGCATACCTTAGTAGCATCTCATCTGCCGATATTGCCTCTTTGGCAAGTTAGTGAAACGTTTGCTTATCGACGAGAAGCGGTTGGGGTAACAAAGAAGCCGACTGCCTTGTACCAGGATATCAAGAACTGGAGGTATCAAGCGCGATGAGTCGATTGGTGGGGTTGAAAACATCGATTGCAAGTTTTAGCTTGGCCGTTTTGCTTTCGAGCGTTGTACTTTTGTGTTTGGAATTAAGTGCCCATGCACAAGAAGTTTGGGAGTATTCTCCCTATCGAGTTAAAGTTTGGGTGAGCGTATCGCCTACGTTATCCTTGAGTGACGAGTCTGAGCGGGAAATCCATCGGCAGATTTCCGAATATGCCGAGCTCAACTTTGGGCCGACATGGGCGATTCAAGTCGAATCAACGCCGGATGCTCTGTTCGGTTCGGTACTTTATCGCTTGGATGACTTAACGGCTGATCAATTGCTTGCGAGAGAATTGATTTTGGTGGTAGGTAAATCGGACGAAGCGAAGGCGGAGTTTTTGATTATGAATCCGCCACCACCGAAACCTCCCGAAGACCCAAAAGCGCCGAAGAAAAAACGGACCAAAGAAGAGATCGAAAACATGGCGGATCTTGAGGCAAGAGCGGCCAGTTTGCAAAGCGTTCGCACGCTGGAGGCCGCGATCCAAAAGATCAAGCACATTGCGATTCAGCCTCTGCAATATGCGGGTATGAAACGAGACATAGTGCCATTTTTAGACAAGAAGCAGTGGGTGGATTTCAAGGAGATTGTGAAACCCTTTCAAGGCACGAATGAAGAACTGCAAAACCAGCTTGCATCGGGCAAGATCATTGGGGCACTGGTACAGAAACAGGATCTCGAAAAATTCAAAAAGGTAGCTCGGACTCTTCCAACCAGATTACCTTGGCAGCCCGAGGCGCTGTTGCGAGACAATGACAAGATATTCCTGGCGTCGGTCGACAAAGTTGGGGAGTCGATTCGAATCCAGGTCAAGGAGTTGGATTCCTTTGTGCGGAGGATGGGGGAAATCGCTGCCGCAGATGTCGTTTGCAAGCAAGACATCGCGAGAACGGTTGCGGAGTTGGCAAAGGTCGCATTCTCGCCGATCGTTCGTATTGAGGAAACGGATTTTAAGACAGCTGTGTTACGAGTCAAAGCCACCGGATTGTTGACGAAAGAGGACCATCCCATTCGAGTTTTGCCTGGCGATGTTTTGCTGCCGATTATTCGCAGAGACGATCCCAATGGGAACCCGACAGTCCTTCAAACAATTCCTTTTACGTTTATTGCAATCACGGAAAAGATTGATAGTGTGTCGAGGCTTTACGGGGCAATATTCACTGCGAGTCGAGGCGCTCTCTCTACTGCCAAGAATCGGCGGACGCAGCGAGTCGGATTGAAGGTAAGTCCAACTCATCCAGAAACCAATATTAAGCTTGGAATGCAGCGTGTGCCGGACAGTTCTTTTGTCGGCGCTGAAATTTACCGCCGAACTCCGGGCAGTGAAGACCTCGAAATGGTTGGAAGAACCGACTGGCGCGGTGTCTTGACGATTGGAGTTTCAGACCTTCCAACCATTCAATACGACCCTCCTGGCGAGAGCAAAACACAAGCGATCAGCAACGCTCGCAAACTAGCACCTGAACCAGTAGCTCCCCCCGAGTACGAGCTGGTTGATGACCCAGTAGCAGCCAATGCAGCGAGTACAGCCAGTGCGGATTCGCTGGCTGCCGTAAAGGAACCCAGCAAAAATTCTGGAGACGACGAAAACGATGAGCCACCCAAGAAAGCCGAAAGTCCAAAGGCCCCGGAGGTCACCAAGAGAGCAAGAGGGTTTATCCAGATCAACGTGCCGCTTTATTTGTACTACGTCAAAAACGGTAGCACATTGTTGGCTCGACTGCCGATTGTTAACGGAATGAAATCCATAGAGCAAGCGGACTTGCCTGATGACAGGCGTCGATTGGAAACCGAAGGACTTCTTAAAGGAATGCAGTCAGAAGTTTTGGATATTGTGATTCGAAGAAAAGTGTTGGAGTCGCGAATCAAGCAGGAAATTGCTAAGAAAGATCTCGTCAAGGCAGAAAAGTTGTTGGATGAACTCAAGCGAGTCAAATCGTTCGAAAAAATGTCCGAACAGGTCGAAAGTATTCAGCGCAGGGCTCTGTCCACGGAAAAAGGTTCACTGCTCAGTGGTGTTGTCAAACGAATCGAATCGATGCTTGACGTAACACGTCAGCTGATGCAAAAGTATCTCCAAGACACGTTGGTTCGAACACTAGAAACCGAAATCATAAACTCAAAATGACCAAAACAGTTTTGGATATTGGTAATTGCGATCCCGATCATGCATCAATGCAACGAATGCTGGCGAGCAAATACGACGTTGCGGTACTGCGAGCCCACCAACTTAGCGACGCAAACGAGTTGTTAGGAAAGCAAAAGGTAGACTTGATTGTCATCAATCGAAAGCTGGACATCGACTACAGCGATGGCATTGAAATCCTTCGGCATCTTAAGCAAGATAACGCCACCAAGTCGATTCCTGTTATGATTATTACAAACTATCCGGAACAACAGCGGGCCGCAGTGGCGGAAGGGGCGGAATACGGATTTGGAAAGTTGGAGTATGCCCAACCGTCGACCCACGAACGCTTATCGCGATTCCTCGACCCAAAAGCTGTTTAGCCATACGCGGAGTATCGCAAGGGGAAATCATGAGCAACAAAAAGGATACCGACGAGATCGAAAAGGTCCGGGAGATCTTGAGATCGGCTGGGCTGAGGAGCACTCCTGCGCGCATTTCGGTGCTGATTGCATTGCGAAGAGGTAGCAAGCCTCAAACTCATGCGGAACTATCAGACAAACTGGTACCGATCGGTTTTGACAAAGCGACGGTCTTCCGAAATCTTAGTGATCTGACCGATGCGGAATTAGTGAGTCGAACTGAGTTGGGGGACCATGTTTGGCGGTTTGAGATCCGCGATCCATCGCATGATCGAAGTAGCCATCCTCATTTCGTTTGTGTGGAATGCGGCACCGTTTCCTGCATGGATGGGATCGGGCTTCCAGACGACAGCATGAAGAAATCACTGAACATAGCTCGCATTAGTGAGATTTTGGTCAAAGGACATTGCTTGACCTGCGAGCCATCATCTTTTTGAAATTGCTTGCAATTTCAACGGGAGAGCGAGGCTCCTGCCGAGCTGTCTACGCCACGGTCTGCATGTGTTAGAAGTAGTTTGGGCCCATTGTCCTGAACTCGTTTAAAGGACGGGACAATGATCCCATCCTACATCGGTGGGAGCCACATTGTGGCCGAACAGCATTACAATGAGCGTGGAGGATCGATCACGCGGCATATCTTAGGCTGACGATTAGTCCATCATTGCGTCTTACGCCCCTAGCCCTCAATGGAAAGAATGCGTTTTGAATACCGTCTCGTCAGCTGAAGCGTTCGTTGCCCAGATTCCTCATCTTCGAAAGATACTTAGCCAATCAATCGTCGGACAGGATTTGGTTTTGGATCAGTTGCTTGTTTGTGCTTTGTCGGGCTCGCATGCATTGTTGGTGGGAGCGCCTGGGCTTGCCAAGACGTTGATGGTCAAGAGTTTGGCTAGCGCGTTTCACTGGAAGTTTTCTCGCATTCAGTTTACGCCAGACTTGATGCCCAGCGACATAACGGGCTATGAGTTGTTGGGGCGCGATGGTCAGTCGAATGAAATGCAGATGCAGTTTCGCAAAGGTCCCATTTTTGCAAATTTGATCTTGGCGGACGAAATCAACCGAGCGGCTCCGAAAACGCAGAGTGCCCTGCTCGAGGCGATGGCGGAGAGGCATGTAACGGTAGGAGGGGAGTCGTACCAATTAGAAGAGCCGTTTTTAGTGGTAGCGACGCAAAACCCAATTGAGCAGGAGGGGACGTATCCTTTGCCCGAGGCTCAGCTCGACCGATTCATGATGGAGATTCATGTAGGGTATCCGACGCATGCTCAAGAAAAAGAGATCGTGATGAAGACGACAGGCATTGAAGCCGCTGGGGTCGATAGCAAATTAACGCGGGAGGCGTTTTTGGAGCTGCGAATGGCGGTTCGAAGTGTACCGGTCCCGGACCACATCGCGGACTTTGCTGTATCCTTGTGCTCAGGTACACGGCCTGGTTCGGGGAATAAAATGGTAGATAACTATGTGGCGTTTGGCGCGGGGCCTCGAGGAAGCCAGAATCTAGTTTTGGCAGCCAAAGCCAGGGCATTGCTGGAGGGGCGAACAGCACCGATCCTAGAGGATTTGATGTCGGTTGCGATTCCGGTATTACGGCATCGAATCATCGTCAACCACCGAGCGATCGGAGACGGAGTGGACACCATTCAAATCATTGAATCGCTTGCGAAGAGCACACCCGCTCCCGTTTTGATTCACAGTTAGAAATCGCCCGCAGCCCTCTCCCAAAAAAGCATCTCAGTGAAGCAATTTGTAGCGAAACTCGTCAAGAGTTTCGGTCGTTTCGGCGATTCAGCGGAAAGTCTTGACGACTTTCGCTACGCAAAAGCCTCTTTTTGTCTGCGCAAGATGCTTCAAAGCGTTGCCCAATGAGGGGCGAGGGGTGCAAAGTAAAAGCCAAAGGTCCTTCGATTATTTGAAGCATAGGGTAGGACGAATGGCGATTTTTTGCTTAAACTGTTAGCAGCAATTGAATTCATTGTTTCGCTTTTCTGTGCATTGCCTTGACTCTCGTTTCTGATCCGAACCCAATCGAAAACACACTGAATCAAACAGTCGGCGAGCAAATGCGTGCCGAAGAGCTTAGTCTGCGCGCGACGACGCCGCCTGCTCAAGTTCCCGGATACCGATTGGATCGACTCTTGGGTCAGGGAGCATTCGGTCAAGTTTGGGTGGGGAACAATCTCAATACGGGACGTACCGTTGCGATCAAGTTCTATCTTCATCGTTCTGGAGTCAATTGGTCATCGCTGACGCGAGAAGTCAAGAACTTGGTCAGCATGGCTGGCAATCGTTTTATTGTTCAAGTTCTCGAAGTCGGCTGGGATGCAGAGCCGCCTTATTATGTAATGGAGTATTTGGAGAATGGCTCACTAGACGATTTGATTCGCGCGCGCGGAGCGATGCCGCCTTCCAAAGCGATTGAGTTGTTTTCCGATATTGCGATGGGCCTAAATCATTCGCACGGCAAAGGGGTTTTGCATTGCGATTTAAAACCTGCGAACGTGCTTTTGGATCACGATTGGCTGCCAAAATTGGCGGACTTCGGTCAGAGTCGGCTATCGAATGAACAGACGCCGTCGTTGGGTACGTTATTTTATATGGCACCTGAGCAAGCCGATTTGAATGCGTTGCCCGATGCTCGGTGGGACGTGTATGCATTGGGCGCGATCTTTTACTGCATGATTGTCGGCAGTCCACCTTACAAAACGCCGGATACGGTTTCGACTTTGGATACAGCGGCTAGTTTGCCTGAGAGATTGAAACGATACCGCGATACCATTTTCAAGAGCCACTTCCCTCGGGCGCATCATCGTGTTCGCGGGATGGACCGATGGTTGCTGGCGATTGTGGATCGTTGTATTGCAAAGAAACCTGAAGATCGTTTTGCCAACGTTCAACAGGTTTTGGCTGCGATAGAACGCCGGCAAATGGCTCGGTTGCGTAGACCGCTGATGCTTTTGGGAATTGTCGGGCCAATTTTATTGTTGGCAGTGATGGGATTGTTTGCATGGCGTGGAGTGTTTGTAGCCAAGGAAGGTGCGTCGGAACAGTTGCGCGAGTCGGTTTTACAAAGCAACTTGTTCGCGGCCAAGTTCGCCGCAAGAACTCTAGAATCGGAAATGGCATCCCTCTTTAAATTGATCGAAGAGGATGCGAGGCGATCTGATCTCGAAGATCGGTTTTTGGCCTGTGTGGACGAAGCGACAGAAGATTTCTTGGGCAATTTGGCAAAGGATCGAGCACCCGCGGATAGCCAAGGTCGAGCTATGCTTGGGGGGTTTGCAAGCCGCATCAAACTTGAGCAATACCTCGAAGAGCGACTTTCCGAGATCAAATTGCATATCGGCAGTTCGCAAAAGCCCGCGAGGTTTGACAGCATGTTTGTGACAGATCGATTTGGAACGATTCTAGCAGGGTCATTTACTTCCGATCGTGTCTCCAATCCAATTGGTTCGAATGTCGCGTTTCGAAGTTATTTTTCTGGACAGTCGCTTGATCTCGATGAAAAGACTCCTGTCAAAAATATTCCGAGAACGACTTCTTCGCAGGTGAGTGTCCCTTTTAAATCCAAGACCACCAATCGCAACAAAATAGCGGTATCAACACCCATTTCCATCTCGCGTCCGGTACCGCCTGAAGACGATGAAAAGCCCGCGGCCGCCCCAACTGAAAGCGATAAAAAAGAGAGCGAACCAAAGGGTGACTCTGACGCCAAAAAATCAAGCGAACCAAAAGGTGCGGAGGATGAACAAGTCATTGAGGGGTTGCTGGTTCTGACCATCAATATCGGCGACTTCGAGCTTCTTTCGGAAGACGACGAAAAAGATCCTCACGACGACAACGAAAACGCTGGACATAAAAATAGATTCGCAGTCTTGGTTGACGGGCATGTAGGAGCCAGCGAGGGGGCGGCTACCCGCGCTGGAACCATTTTGCAGCATCCTATTTTTTCGAAAACGTCTCGTCAGGAAGTGACGCAGTATCAGATTGATGCAAAGATGTTGAAGACATTGCAAGATGTTGGAACGCTTCAATATGTAGATCCCGTCTCGATGGATCCTCAAGGCAAGGAATACGGTGGAAAGTGGATTGCGGCCATGCAGCGGGTGGACATTTCTCGAAGGGGTTCGGATTCTAGGGAAAGAAAACAATCGACGGATTTATGGGTTTTGGTTCAAGAGCGCGCGGATTCAATTACGGCTCCAGTGCAATCCATGGTTTCTAGTCTTATACGCGAGGGGATTTTCGCGCTTTTCGTGCTTTTGACGGTGGTGAGTGTTCTTTGGGTGGTTGTGCTCTGGGTTATGCGATTGCCGGACAGCTTTGCATCTGCAATGCGATCGAGGGGGAGTAGTGGTACTGAGATGACGGGTACCGCGAACGAAGCAACTTTGGATGCTGAGCACTGAGTTCGTGTTTCGAAGCGGAATGATAAACAAGGAAATACTGCCCCCCGGATTTCGTTTTTGTGCTATCCGGGCCACCATCAAGCCTTAAATAGCACCCCAAAAAAACCTCACTACCTTGGTTTGGCTTTGAGGGCTCTTGCTCCCGATGGTTATTTTTTCAACAAAGCGATGTTAACCGAGATTACCCCTTATTTCTTGGGATTTTTATGTTTTTGTTATGAATGCACCTCGTAAATTGGAATGGCGTAGCGATGATAAGTCATAGGGAAGTTTGCGGACTTACCCTGCCCCATGAGAACAACTCAACGAAGTGGATTTGTCGAGTCGAATATCTTCACGGAGCACAAGATTTGCAACAGGATTAATCATGGCTGATTCCAAGACCACTTCAAAAATGGAGGTACGGACGAAGGTGTCTTCGCTTCTCCATTCCCCAGGAGCGATGGAGTTGCTTCTTTGCAAGGAACGTATGCGTTGCGATCGCTATTGCCTTCATTTTTCTCTGATTGTTGTTGAGCTAACGCAGACTGGAACTGCATCAAAAGCCAGTCAAATCAATCTTCTCGCCAAAATACTTCATAAAAGATTGCGACTTACCGATGAAATCGGTTTCCTGCTGAAAGGTGGTTTAGGGGTAATGCTGCCCATGACGGAATTGCACGGGGCAAAAGTCGTTCAGAACTCAATTCTCGTTGCAGCAACCCGGAACGGTCTTTCACTGGACACTCAGATATTTTCCTACTCAGGTTTCGAAAAGCCGTACCTAGCAGATGAGAACTCTGACAACACATCAGATTCCGAATTCGAATTTGACGAAGAACATCGATCAAGCGTTCAAGATACCTCAGTCGAGAGTGAACCATTTTCCACTCGTGGATCATTGGCACCGTTGACCATGAAACGGATCGTGCGAGCAGACAACGTATCGCAAAGTCGGATATCTGCGGTTAGCAAACAAGTTTCTGTGGACACGGCTCATTCTGTGCACATTTGCCCGAGGTACCCAGGCTGGAAAAGATGCATGGATCTTTTGGGCGCTTCGATTGGCCTCATGCTTGCGTTACCGGTTATTTTGCTTGCTGCCATCGCCATTAAGTTGACATCGAAAGGGCCTGTCTTTTTTAGGCAAATGCGTTCGGGGCAATTCGGCAGTGCATTCCCAATGTACAAATTGCGAACCATGGTGGTCGATGCAGAACAGCTGAAAGAGAACTTGGAAGTTTTGAATGAACGGGATGGCCCCGCATTTAAGCTTGAGAACGATCCAAGAGTTACGAGAATCGGTGGATTGCTTCGAAAGACGGGACTCGATGAGTTGCCGCAATTGTGGAACGTTTTGATTGGGCAGATGGCTTTAGTTGGTCCACGACCACTGCCGTGCGATGAAGCTGCAAAATGCGAATGGTGGCAAAGAAGACGGCTTGATACCAAGCCGGGTTTGACTTGCACTTGGCAAATTTCCAAGTCAAGCAAGATCTCCTTCTCGGAGTGGATGCGTTTGGACTTGAATTATGCCGATAATCGAACCATCATTGGAGATTTTGTTCTGATCCTGAAAACGGCCAAGGCTGTTTTCTTGGGCAGAGTAGGACACTAGATGACGAACGCGTCCAGTGCGTTATAGTAATGTAATTCGTGACCATTACTATTTGGAAAAACAATCAGCCTCATGCTCCGCGATCGTGTAGTTTTAGCAATGAGCGGCGGCGTGGACTCGAGCGTCGCAGCCAGTCTTTTGATTGAGCAAGGATTCGACGTTATCGGCGTTTTTATGCGTCATGGCGAAAAATCGAGTGCTGCATGCGAACTGGATTCTGGCAAACCCAATCCTTTGCTCCCGATCCTTCAGGGACGGTTGGATCACAAGCAGGGATGTTGTAGTGCAAGTGATGCGGCCGATGCCAGACGCGTCGCGGACAAGTTCGGGATTCCTTTTTACGCGCTCGATTTGGAGTCCGACTTCAAGCGTATCGTCGATTACTTTGTCGATGAGTATCAGAATGGTAGGACACCTAATCCATGTGCGCAATGCAATAATTGGTTGAAATTCGGGAGGCTTTTTGACTATGCAGATGCGGTCGGAGCCCACTATGTGGCAACCGGGCATTACGCACAAATGCTTCCGTCTGAGAACGTAAGTGGCGAGCCGGAGCTGCATCGTGGTTTGGATGAAGGCAAGGATCAAGCGTATGTATTGACCGGCATTCGCAAGTCGCTTCTACCCCGCATGCTGCTACCTGTCGGCGGGTTTCAAAAATCGGAGATCAGGCGTATGGCCTCCGACATCGGCTTAAGGGTTGCAGACAAAAAAGATAGCCAAGAGATTTGCTTCGTCGCCTCGGGTGCTCATGCACAGTTTGTTCGGGACAAGTCAAGTGTTTCCACCGCAGGCGAAATTGTGACATCGGACGGAAGAGTGGTTGGCTCACACGCGGGGATCGAGGGGTTTACCGTTGGTCAGCGAAAAGGAACTGGTGTCGCGATGGGGTCGCCTTACTATGTCACGGACATTTTGCCGGAATCTTCGCGTGTTGTCATTGGTCCCTTGAGCGAACTTGCTCGATCCTGGCTGATTGCGGATGGATCGAATTGGCTGGTGGAAATTCCGATAGGAGCCAAATTGCAGGGGGAAGTGCAGATTCGATACAATTCTGGGCCTGAACCAGCCGCGGTCGAAAGAATTTCCGAAAAACAGTTTCGTGTCGAATTTCAGACACCTAGTTATGCTGTTTCTCCAGGACAATTAGCCGCTGTCTTTCAAGGGTCTCGAGCCCTCGGCTGCGGTTGGATTGGAAAAACCGGTTAGCCCCGTTGCTAATACAGTCCAGTTCCGATCACAATAGCTTGATTCCAATGCATTCCCTCGGTCTAGAAGTCCAATACCCCATGAGCATTTTCTTCGCCCAACTCAGCTTAACTTCTCCGCCGGTCTTGATCGGACTTCTGATTCTCGCACTGATTGTCGGCGTGATCAGTTTGACCGTCTTTTGGAATTTTGGGAGTTTATGGCTTCAAGCCAAGACGAGCGGTGCAGATGTCTCTATGTCCAGTTTGATCGGAATGTACTTTCGACAAGTGCGTTCGCAAGTCATCGTCAATGCAAAAATCATGGCCGCGCAAGCAGGACTAGACATCAATCGCTCGAACGGAATCAGCACTCAACGACTTGAGGCTCATTACCTCGCAGAGGGCAATGTGATGAATGTCATCAACGCCATTATCGCGGCCCATCGTGCAGGAATTGATTTGGATTTTGACCGCGCTGCAGCTATCGATCTTGCCGGACGCGATGTTTTGGATGCCGTTAGAACTTCGGTTCATCCCCGAGTTATCGATTGCCCGGATCCAAAGCATAGTGGCAGCGGCTTTTTATCCGCAATCGCACGCAATGGAATCGAACTCCGAGTCAAGGCTCGTGTCACGGTTCGAACCAATCTCGAGCAGCTTATCGGTGGCGCAACAGAGGAGACTGTTATTGCGCGTGTAGGTGAGAGTATCATTAGCTCGATCGGTTCTTCGGAAACGCATTTGGTCGTTTTGGAAAATCCGAATTTGATATCGCGAACGGTTCTCAAGCGTGGATTGGATAACCAGACCGCGTTCACGATCGTTTCCATCGATATTGCTCACATTGAGGTTGGACAAAATATTGGGGCTCGACTTCGAGCAGACCAAGCCGAAGCGGACGTGCGAATGGCTCGCGCTCAAGCCGAACAACGCCGCTCCGAAGCAATCGCATCGGAGCAAGTCATGAAGGCCAAGGTTGCTGAAAATAGAGCGAACCTCGTCCTTGCGGAATCCGAAGTTCCGAAGGCGATGGCCAAGGCATTTGTCGATGGCCACTTCCAAGCTACCACTGGAACCTAGTACCAGAAGACTTAAGTTCCTCGGCAAGAGCCTCGCTCCACCCCTGTAAACATGCTTCCAACGAGTTTACCTAAGTCATTCATTGCTCGGGAGGGTGAGGCTCCTGCCGAACATTTGCACCGTTGGCTCGGCAGGAGCCTCGCCTCCCTAAGGTTTTCAATGGAATTGACTTTGCAAAGATGTTTACAGCGGTGGCCTCGCTCTCCCCTTTTTTTAACGCTAATGTGCGAAATGCGAAATGCGTCTTGCAGATGAGTTACTGAGTATTTCGGCCGATCGATTGTGCGGAATTGCCTGGGTTGAGCGCGATCGCAACTCGAATGCAACTCAAACTTGGACGTGGTCGGACGTAAAAAGGTATACGGCGTCTGCCGCGAGTTTCTTGATTGACCATTCGGTTGGTCCTGGTGATCGAGTGGTCAATCTAGGGGCGAACTCGTTAGCATGGGCGGTGCTTGACCTTGCCTGTTCAGCCATCAATGCCGTTCATGTTCCGATTGATTCCCGCTTTTCGCCATCGCAATGTGAACGTTGCATTGCCCTAGTGGAACCCAAGATGCTTTTCGGAGACTCCATTTCAGAAGGTGTTCACGATCTCGGCGAAATACTCCACCAGCCAAATGTTTCGGAGCGGCTTGAAACAATAGTCCGCCCTTTTCACGATGACGAACTTGCCAATATCCTTTTCACGTCAGGCACAACGGGTAGTCCGCGCGGAGTGATGCTCAGTCACAAAAATTTGATTTCGAACGCCTATGCTAAACTTGACGCAATGCCACAAGATCACAGCGACCATCGACTCAACTTCCTTCCTTTCTCGCATGCTTATGCGAGAACATGCGAGTTGACGACTTGGCTGATTAGCCGTTCGAGCATGGAAGTTGCAAATGGCATTGATGACGTACTCAGCAATGCGAGCATCGCACAGCCAACGCTACTCAATGGTGTTCCTGTGTTCTACGAACGTCTTGTGGCGAAGTGGGGGCAAGCGGGCGGAACCCAATCAGCCTTTCACGAACTCTTGGGGGAAAGAATACGGCGTTTGGCAAGCGGAGGAGCAACGCTTTCCGATACCGTTCGAGCTTTATTTGCGAGAGTGGACATGCCGATCTTTCAAGGTTACGGGCTGACGGAGAGTTCGCCGGTAGTCTGTTCCAACCGAGAAGGTGCTGGCAAGGAGAACTCTATTCTGAATGAGGTGGGGCAGCCAGTGAAAGGAGTGAAAATCAAGATTGACTCCGATTCACGGCTTTGGGTGTCAGGAGAGGGGATCATGTTGGGGTACTGGCGTGAGCCAGAGGCGACGCGCGTAAAGCTCGTCGACCGTTGGTTGGATACGGGCGACCTCGCTGAATTTGTATCGGGCACAAATTTGGAACAAGAAAAAAGTGTGATCCGTATTTTGGGGCGAGCCGATGACACAATTGTCTTGAGCAATGGATACAAGGTACAGCCGTTTCCAATTGAAAAGATTTTGAAGTCGCAGCCCTGGGTCTCGCAATGCATGTTGATCGGCAGGAACCGCCCATATCCCGTGCTGCTACTCAAGCTGACATCGCTGGCGGAGACAGATGTCGTTTGCTTGGCGGAGTACCAATCTCAGGTGGAGCTGCTCCTGAGCGATTTTCCGCGACATGCGATTCCCAAACAAATCATTGTTGTCGAAGAGGATTGGACGACTAAAAATGGAATGGTCAATTTCAAAGGCGGTCTCAATCGCAATGCGATCGAGGCTGAATATGAGAGGCTTCGCTAAGCTTACCCACTGGCTTGACGATCTCGCGGACCGGGTCGCGTTTCTGCTAAGCGCATCCGCATGTTTTTTCGCACTGATTAGCCGATGGGCGCTAGCCCCGGTTCTCGACGAAT
>JAPLNL010000122.1 GCA_026692905.1 Planctomycetota bacterium | reverse complement strand
TGCAATGACTTGTTTAGCCCCTTTAAGCAAGGCAGGGTATTGCGACCGAAGTCAAAATCCCAATCAAAACACAGTGCAAAACCCCTCACCCCCAGCCCCTCTCCCCTAAAAGGGCGAGGGGAGCAAAGTCAAAAAGATATGGGTAATGACAAGGGGCGTTAGCCCCGGTTTCCAAGACAGGCTTATGTGTAGCGAAAGTCGTCAAGACTTTCGGCAGCATCGACTAAACGACCGAAACTCTTGACGAGTTTCGCTACAGAATGCTTCACGGCGTTCGGCTCTGCCTTGGAACGAGAATAAATTACCTTCTAGCCTTCTGATTCTAGATCGAACAAACACAATCGGCAGAAAGATCGAACGCAGAAAAATGTTCGCCAATCATCTTTCTGCGTTCGATTTTTCTGCCCTTGTTTTGATTGGTTCGCTCGTTCCCATTGATGGGCATTCATGAACTGTGCCGTTAACGTGTCGATGCACTGGCACTGCTAGACGATCAATTCCTTAATCACACTTCCGTGTACGTCGGTCAGTCTTCGATCGATTCCGTTATTGCGATACGTCAGCTTGGTATGATCTAGACCAAGCTGATGCAAGATGGTCGCATGAATGTCGTACACCTGCGTCGGCTTGTTTCGCTCAAGCGGTTTATAACCCCACTCGTCGCTTTCACCATAGGTTATCCCGCCTCGGATTCCGCCGCCGCATAACCAATTCGTGAAGACAAATGGGTTGTGGTCGCGGCCTTTGCCCCCTTGTGACGATGGCATGCGACCAAACTCCGTTGTCCAAAGTATTAACGTATCCTCAAGCATGCCGCGTTGCTTTAAATCTTGAATGAAGGCCGAGCAACCGCGAGCCATCCCCATCGCCAGTGGTCCGTGGTCGCGCTCGACATCCTCATGCGAGTCCCAATTGCGACGTGGGAAGCCATTGTCGTTGCCGCTCCAAATTTGCACAAACCGAACCCCTCGTTCCAACAGCCTTCTCGCGGCCAAACACTTCTGCCCAAAGTGGAACGTCTCTTCCTCCGCATTGATCTCTTTACCCCACTCTTTTGCTCCCCTGTCCAAGCCGTAAAGCTTCATCGCATGCGAAGATTCGGTGGAGAAATCCAATGCTTCAGGTGCCGCCAGTTGCATCTTGGCAGCAAGCTCATAACTGCGAATCCTTCCTTCCAATCGCGAATCACCCGATCGCATCGCTGCGTGCTCGCGATTGAACTCCTTCATCAACTCTTGAGATTGACGCTCTCCTTGTGGCGTAACGAACGAACCCGCCTTGTGCGGAAAAAGATCGGCGATCGGATCCGGACGACCAGGATAGATGATGGTTCCTCCGTGTTGAGAAGGTAGGAACGCAGAATCCCAATTCTTAACTCCATTGGAACCAAAGCCGCGATGGTCTGGCAAGACAACAAACGAAGGCAAGTTTTCGTTGATCGAACCCAATGCGTAACTCACCCAACATCCTGCGCCCGGAAACCCAGGCACCAAGAATCCCGTCGCCTGTTGCAACGTGGCGGCGCTATGCACGCCCGATCTGCTTACCATGTTGTGGACGAAGGCAATCTCATCGACGACATCCCCGAGCGGCGCCACGGTATCGCTGAGCATCTTGCCACAACGGCCATACGGTTTGAAGTTCCAGACGGGTTTCAGCCACGGACCAAGTCCATTCTGAAACGCTTCTACCGGTTCGCCGAAGTCACTCGGTTGCCCATCCCGCTTCACTAGCTCCGGCTTGTGATCGAACAAATCGATATGGCTGGCCGCACCGGACATAAAAAAATGCACGACTCGTTTTGCTTTGGCGGGATGATGAAGTCCGCCCTCGCTCGTGATCTTGACCAGCGGTTCCTCCGCACTCGATATCGGCTCCCTTGCGAGAAGCGACGCCAAGGCGATACCGCCAAGTCCGCCGCCGGAATTCCACAAAAAAGAACGTCGTGGTTGCATGCCCTATCCACTCAATCTACAAAGGTAAACGCATTCAAATTGAAAAGCAGGCGGCACAAGTAAGGCAGCCCGTTCGCTCTCGAAAACTCAATCAACTGTCTTCGATTCGCTTCCGACGGTCCAGTCCCAAAGGCCAGACGATAAGCAATATCCACTTGCTCGGCAGCGTCGCTCGATTCGCTCTCGACCCTTGCCGCAAACCGTTTTGCCTGGGTCAACATGAATCCATTGTTGAGTAACGCCAGTGCTTGAATTGCCGAAAGGCTCTCATTGCGCTTATCAACTCGCATCGACGGGTCCGCACAGTCGAGCGATGTCATCCAAGGCTGCGTTTGCGATCGAACCACGAATCGATAAATCGATCGCCGCCATGTCTTGGTGTCCTCGGGATCCGCCAATCCATACTCATAGTGAGGCGAATGTTCTGGGTGCTCGATCACAAAGTCTTGCCAGCCTGGGCCACCCATCGTTTTGTCCAATGATCCGCTTACGAACAAGACCGAATCGCGGATCGCTTCTGCCTCAAGTCTTCGCCGGTTCTGTCTCCACAACAACGTATTGCCGGAGTCTAGTTTTTCGCCGTCGACGTTGGTTGTAGACGCTTGTCGATATGTTTTGCTCATCAGAATCATCCGATGCAACCGCTTGATCGAACCGCCATTGTCTCGAAAATCGGTCGCTAGCCAATCGAGTAACTCAGGATGACTAGGCAAACCGCCGTTGTGCCCTAGGTCGTTTGGTGTATCCACGAATCCTCGACCAAAATGATATTGCCAAACGCGATTGACGATACTTCGCCACGCAAACGGATTTGCGGGATCCGTTATCCACTGCGCCAATGCGACACGCCTGTCCGATTCCGAGTGGTCCTGTGCGAGCGAAAAATCAGATGGGCGAAATTCAAAAGCGGCCAATGCTCCGGGAACGACCTCCGACATCGGTTGTGTCACTTGCCCTCGCGCGAGAACATAGATCGGACGAGGCTTGCCACCGGTTGCTCCTGTCCCGACAAACGTGCCAGAACCTGTGTGAACACCACCCGCGTAGACTTGCATTGGTGGCGGCAGCGATTTCAATTCCGCCGAGATTTCTTCAGCACGAGCAAGCAACATCGAACGTTTTGTCCTGGTCGCTTCGTCCGCGGACTTCAAAAGCAATTCCTCCCTCGCGAGGAGCAGCGATTCCTTTTCGTCAACCGTGGTCGCATCTGGAAAAATGCCGTCTGTAAGATTGGTTTTCCGCCAGCGGGGCGGCGCTTCAATGGAGTCTATCGCTGTTACCTCATGTCCTACCGCGACGTTGACTCCTGCCCGATCGAAGATCTGCAATTCAGCCAGCGAAAAAATAAAATCATTTTGGCGAGGAGCAAGTTTGGTCGCGGTTACACGAACGAAACGACCAGCGATCGAACTGCCCATCGCGGGTTCGGCCGTGACACCGACTAAGCCAGGATTCTTTTGATCGCGAAGTGACGAATCTTCTCCGCTTACGAATAGTTGCTTCACTCCGTTTTGGAAACTCGGGTCGTCGCTCAATTCAACTCGAAAGCGAATTGGAAATCCGAACCCTGCACCGATACCATTGAAGTCGTCGTGACACGGAACAAGCGACACACGATGTATTTCGGTGACTTTGGCCAAATCAACTTGGACCCATTTCACAGCGTCCTGATTCGATACGATTTCGCTGTGATAACCGAACTCGGCCCCCTTGTTCGGTTTTGTCGCGTTTGCCTTCGAAGCGTTCTCAATCCGTTTTGTAAGCGCCGCATATTCCACCCCGGCTTGCTTGCGCAGCGGTTCCTCGATCTGCTCTAACGCAATACCAACATCACTCTTCGCGCGTTCGAGAGACAACCACAGCTTTTGCATCGCTTCATCTGGATAGTACTTTCGATCCGTACGATCCAAGGCCGAAAAGACGGATTGAAGTCGATAATAGTCTTGCTGCGAAATGGGATCGAATTTGTGTTGATGGCATTGGGCACAGTGAATGGTCACGCTACAAAACGTGCCGATCGTATTAGCGACCATATCGTCTCGATCCAGATGACGTGCAATTTTACCGTCTGTCTTCGACTCGGGCACCTCCGCGTGTCCGATGAAATCCCAGGGGCCAGCCGCGATAAATCCGAGTGCTTCGATACCGTCCCGCGTATCCGGCCATAAAGCATCGCCTGCAATTTGTTCCTCAATAAATTTTGAATAAGGCTTGTCTTCGTTGAAAGCTCGGATCACGTAATCACGGTACGGCCAAGCGTTCGGTCGGAGTTTGTCTTTATCATACCCATGCGTGTCCCCATAATGAACAACATCCAACCAATGCCGAGCCCATCGTTCACCATATTCCGGCATCGACAAAAGCTTGCCAATAAGTTTTTCGAGCGCAGCCTCCGAATCCCTTTTGGAATCCAGTTCAAAGGTATCTAGCTCTTTGGACGAAGGGGGCAGTCCGATCAAATCAAAATAAAGTCGTCTCGCCAACGTGCGTGCATCGGCAGCCGGTGCCTCGACCAAGTTTTGTTCGACAAGTTTCGCTCGCACAAAAGAGTCAATTGGATTAAGCTCAGCATTTGGAAACGCAGATTTTTTCATTGGCTTGAAGCTCCACCAATCCAGCGGATCTTCGATCTTGGCATTGGCCGCCTCAGGCCAAATAGCCCCCGCACCGATCCATTTTGTCAGGTCTTGGATTTCAGAAGCCGTCAGTCCAGCTTGCTGACTATCCTTCGGGGGCATCGCCAAATCAGAGTCTCGATCCGAAACATATTGCAGCAAGAGACTGGCCTGAATATCTCTCGGCACTATCGGTGGCTCGCCATGATCGCCACCCTGAAGGGCGACGCTTCGAACATCCAATCGATAGCCGCTTTTCTGAACCTTTGGTCCATGGCATGCCAAACATTTGGCAGCGAAGATGGGCTGGATACGTTCCGTGAAGAACTTATCGCCCTGCAAGTCGTCTTGCCCTAGGCATGAAAGGCAAAAAGCAATTTGCAGCAACCATGCGGAAACAAAACCAGTTCGTGCTCGAAAATCGATTTGGCAGTCCACTTGAAATTTCCCCACAGGCGAAAAAAACGATGCACTTAGTGTACATCCACGATAACTGCAGCGGAGCAAATTCTAACTGAAAATGTCCGATGGGGGAGACAGGCATCCGTTGCAAACATCATCGCGAAGCTGAACGTTGTCTTCAATCCTTTGTAAAGCGTGACCGATAGACTGGCAATCCATTTCGGCGAGTTCTTCTTTCGAAGTGGGTTAAATAGTCCATGTCGTGCGCTGCAGGTGGCTCGCTCACAAAGAATGGCCCCTTGAGCTTCGTCACTTGATCGATGAGCTCAAGCGTTCCTTCGTAGTAGTCCAATACGTCCGTCCAGAAATGAAGCGAACCCGATGGCTTTAGCTTCCGCTCCATGTTCACAAGCGACTTTTCGTTGAGAACGCGACGCTTCTTGTGCCGAGATTTCCACCAAGGGTCCGGAAAGTAAACATGGATCGCGTCGAGCGAATTATCCGCCACGTCTTGATCGAGAACCGCAATCGCGTCGCAGGCAAAGAACTTTGCGTTCGGCATCCCGATTTTCTCGATGCGAGCTTGGCATTCCAACGCATACTTGGCCGCAAGCTCCAGTCCGACGAACCGCCTATCTGGGGAACTCTTGGCTGCATTGGTTAAGAAAAGCCCTTTACCAGAACCGACCTCCAATTCGATTGGAAGATCCGTCTTGATCCATTCGGAAAAGACGGCATGATCTTCGTCCCGGTAGTATCGCCCACGCATGGCATGCTGAATGGGATCATTTGGATCGTCCGATTCCGTATCCGAGTCCATGTCCGAATCGATTTCGTCGAAACTTGGGTCTGAGGGACGATTCTCTAGCGATGTCTCGTCGGCCGAGTCGATTTCCTGACTTAGTGGCGGAATTTTGCCGTGCGAGGTGCGAGGATCGTGTTGCATACCGAGTTTGTTGGGTTATAACCGAATGGTTGATAGAATTGCGACTTCCCAGGATACGCAAATTTCACAACACCGATAGCCTATACGGGAGTGGATATTGTCTAATTCCTATTCGCATCGGTCCTGCCTCCAAAACCATTCGCTCCTGAAGAACAAGGTCCCCCTCGATGACTTCTGCCCCCTCCAAGTTGCCAACGCCCTCTCAACCAACAAACGCTATCGAGTCCAAGACCGAAGCCAGTCGACGGACTTTTCTCAAAGCCACAGCTGCAACGACCGCGGCTGCTACTACGGCCAGCTTCTTGCAACGCAGTGCGCACGCAGCCGGTAGTGACATCATCAAGGTCGGACTGGTCGGACTCGGCGGACGTGGTATGGGAGCCGCCAAAGACGCAATGTCGGCGGACGCCGGTTGCCGTTTGACTTCCGTGGCTGAAGTTTTTTACGACCGAATGGAAAACGGACGAGAACAGCTAAAAAAGGAACTCGGAGCTCAATACGAAGTCCCAGAAGAACAATGCTTCTCCGGCTGGGAAGCGCTCGATAAACTCCTGCAGACAGACATCAATGTCGTGTTGCTAGCCACTCCGCCAGGCTTCCGGCCTGCACAAATGGAAGCTGCCGTGAAAGCGGGCAAGCATGTGTTTTGCGAAAAGCCCGTCGCGGTCGATCCACCTGGCGTTCGACGCGTCATGGCCGCATCCGCACTCGCAGAATCGAAAGGACTTTGCGTGGTCTCCGGTCTGTGCTGGCGATACGACCTGGGTGTCAAGGCAACCATCGAGAAAATTCAGTCCGGCGCAATCGGTGAAATCATCTCGATCCAAGAAAACTATTTGACCGGCACCCTCTGGAGTCGAACACCCAAACCAGAGTGGACTCCCATGCACAACCAAGTCCTCAACTGGCTCTACTACCGATGGCTTAGCGGCGACCATTACGTTGAGCAATTTATTCACTCACTGGACAAAGCCATGTGGCTGCACAACGACGTGCCACCTGTTTTGTGCTACGGTACAGGCGGACGGCAAGTACGAACCGAACCTCAGTACGGTGACATTTATGACCATTTCTCCATCGTCTACGAATGGGCCGATGGAACGCGATGCTTTGCAACAACACGTCAAATGGATGGCTGCTACAACCAAACCGAAGACTTCATCTACGGCACCAAGGGAACATCGCGAGTCCTGGCGAATGAAATCAAGGGTGAAACGAACTGGAAATTCCAGGGCAAGAAACCGAGCATGTATCAGCTTGAACACATCGCCCTGATGAAGGCGATACGCGACGGCAAGCCGATCAATAACGGCGACTACATGTGCAAGAGCACTCTCATGGCCATCATGGGCCGCGAAGCAGCCTACTCTGGCCAAATCATCAAATGGGATGATGCCATCGCCAGTGAGCTCAAGCTTGGACCAGACAAACCCGACTGGGGACCAGCTCCCGGGGTTGAAGTCCGAATGCCAGGGAAATACAAGTTCATCGAGGCATGAGATTCGATACTGAATCCACTATCTGCGCCATCGCGACCGGTGCAGAGGGTGCATTCCGCGGTGCGATACGGGTTACCGGGCCAGATTCCCTCACGATCGTTGCGCAATCGCTGGACCCAACCAACACTTCTGACTGGACTGTAACTCGAGCCACGCGTTTGCTGAGCTCGATCGAGCTGCCAGTCTTAGGAAGCGTCGATGTTGCTGTTTTCGTTTGGCCCGATGGCAGAAGCTACACCGGCCAACCCTCGGTCGAAATGCATTGCCTGGGCAACATTCAGATCCTCCAATCGATTCTAGCTCGGTTGATTGAGAACGGAGCTATCCTTGCTCAACCCGGTGAATTCACATTGCGGGCATTCCTAGCTGGTCGACTCGACCTAACGCAATGCGAAGCCGTGCTCGGAGTGATTCATGCGTCCAACGATCGCTCTTTGAACGTTGCCCTTTCTCAACTTGCCGGCGGTCTCTCAGAACCGCTTGCTCAACTGCGCACGACGCTGGTTAACTTGCTCGCCGACATCGAGGCCGGACTCGATTTCGTCGACGAAGATATCTCCTTCATCAGCCAGTCTCAGATCACGGAACGACTGGAGCAATCGCTCGGGGTTGTTCGTGAAATGCTCCATCAAATGGAATCGCGCGCAGGTCAAACCGTACAGTTGCAAGTTGCGATCGTTGGCCCCCCCAACGCAGGCAAGAGCTCGTTTATTAACGCGATCGCCAAGCAACCTATCTCGATCGTAAGCTCAGAACCCGGTACGACCCGCGACTATGTCCGGCTGCGATTGAACTTGGAAAGTGCCGCAATTGACATCCTCGATACCGCAGGCCTAGAAGCCATTGAGGGGACAACCCCACGCGCGCTCGCACAAGGTTTCACCCAGAAGCAAATAGAAAACGCGGACTTAATTTTGTATTGCCTGTCGGTCGATGATTCCGAATCCGCCGAATGGAAGTTCGCTAGCCGATCGGTTCCGATTTGGTTGATTCGAACCAAGTGCGATCTCCCCGCTACCGGCCGAGATTTGTCGCAGCGTTATGACGCAGTCTTTTCGATCAGCACCAAGCATACCGAAAGCATCGATCGAGTCCTCAAGGGATTGAGCGATTGGGTAGCCACCAAAATGGAGAGTTTCAATCAGGTGGTGCCTCTCACAGCGGCGCGATGCCAAGCTTCGCTTAACAACGCACTTCTAGCCCTTGCAAACGCAAAAGAAGCAGCCGAGTTTCGGTATGGAGATGAGGTGATTGCGAGCGAAATCCGATTGTCTCTCGACGAAATCGGTTTGGTGGCCGGAACCGTCTACACCGACGATATCCTCGATGCTCTCTTTAGTCGTTTTTGCATTGGGAAGTAGAAGGCCACAACAAAAGCATCGCGATCAAGCCCATCATTGGGGCAAGGCCGACCAAAGCGAGTCCCAGATCAAACGAATGGGTTTTGTCCACATAGCGTCCAAAGTAACGATGAACCGGCGACGAAGCAATCCAGCCCACGAACGATAAGAGACCTGTGACCTTGCCCACATCCGCGACCGAAAGCTCTTGCGCAAAAGAATAATAGCAAGGGAACAGTCCTAACGTGCCCGCACCGACGAAAAGCAAAACAAGAAGCAATAGCCAGCCTTGCGGTAACAAAGCAGCCACGCAGGTCAAGCTAGCCATTAGGCAACATATCCCATAAGTAAGCAACCGAGACGCGTGTACAGTCCGCCCAAGGCGAGTGAGTCGCGATGCTAAGAGGCCCGCTCCGATGCAACCGATATCCGTGGCCACAAAATAGGCGGAGTTGAAGTAGAGTGCAGCCGACTCGCTGTACTCTCGCCCCTGTTGCAGAAACTTGGGCATCCAAGCTCGAATCAATTGCCAGGATGTGTTGATGGCAATAATCATCACGACCAAAGCCCAGAACCGACGGTTTCCTAATAATTCGACAAACCAGTTTGGTGCATTGGTCTCGCTTTGGGGAACCGCTTTTGTTCTGACAAGCGATCCCGCGGGGATTGCGTAACACCAAGCGAGTGCCCAAAAGACGCCGACAACACCAACAATTTGAAACGGAGGTCGCCACGCTTGAGCATCTTGGTTGAACCAAAAGAACGCCTGAATGATCATTGGCGTAACAATCGCACCGATCGACGCTCCGCTCTGCAGAATGCTATTCCCAAAGGGACGATCTTCTTTGGAAAGAATCGAATGGGTCACGACCAATGCACATGGCCAATGCCCAGCTTCGAAAAAACCGAGCAATATTCTGCAGCCCAGCAGCGAATCATAGTTCCAAACAAACCCGGTAACAAAACCGACCGCTGACCAAGCGAGCAGTACCGCAGGGTAGAGCCAGCGAACCGATATTTTGTCCACAAGAAAGCCAAAAGCAAGCGACCCGAATGCAAACGCAGTTCCAAAAGCCCACTCGACGTTCCCGTATTGCTCTTCACTCAACTTCAACTGAGTTGTAATTCGGACAGACATGTTCGCCAAAACTTGACGGTCCATGTAGTTGATCATGGTGGCAAGCAACAGCAAAATGCTAACGGTCCATTGCCAACGTGTGAGTGATGTCGAGGGGAGTGCCAAAACTATGTCCTGTTCTTCTTCGCACGATTTGTGCGATTGTTCCATTGGATAAATGAGCCGCGGGCGCTAGTGCGAACGCAAGGCCTTTTGGTCAGCCCTAAACAATTTCATGAATCGGGTCGACATGCTCGACTCCGACAAGTTTTTGATTCAATCCTCCGTAAAAATACGAAAGCTTGTTCGGATCCAAACCGAGTTGTCGCAAAACCGTTGCATGCATATTCTTGACATGCAGTGGGCGTTCCACCGCAGCGGCACCCAGTTCGTCGGTTGCCCCAACCGTCGTGCCACCCTTGATTCCGCCTCCTGCCATCCACATAGTGAAACCATACGAATTGTGGTCACGGCCCGTGCTCGCTTGATACTCGGCCACCGGTTGACGTCCGAATTCACCGCCCCAAACAACTAAGGTGCTGTCGAGCAAACCGCGTTGCTTGAGGTCTTTGAGCAATGCCGCAATCGGCTTATCCGTGGCTCCAGCATGGTGATTGTGATTCTTTTCCAGGTCACCGTGAGCATCCCAATTGTCGTCGTTGTGGGCTCCACCTGAGTAAAGCTGAATGAACCGAACTCCGCGTTCCACCATACGACGAGCAAGCAAACAACGTCGACCAAAGTCGTCGGTCTTCGCCTCTCCGATTCCGTACATGCTGAGCGTGGCCGCGTCTTCTCGTGCCAGATCGACGACTTCTGGCGCCGACTGCTGCATCTTGAACGCCAACTCGTAACTGGAGATGCGAGCCGCTAGCTCCGAGTTCGCAGCCCGGGTTGCAAGGTGCGCCTGGTTGTTCTCCGCAATCGCATCGATCAGGTCTCGCTGTAACTCACGCGAGGTTCCAGCAGGTGGCTGCAGATCGAGAAGCGGAGCACCCTTGGCTCGCAAAATGGTTCCCTGGTAATTTGCTGGCATGTAACCACCCGACCAATTCTTGGCACCGCTGATTGGCCCCCCTTTGGGATCCAACATCACTACAAATCCGGGCAAATTCTCATTCATCGAACCAAGACCATAGTTGATCCATGATCCCATCGATGGTGAGCCGCTCAAAATCTTTCCGGAATTCATCATGAGCATGGCCGAACCGTGAATCGGAGAGTCAGCGGTCATCGAATTCAAAAAGGCGATGTCGTCCGCGCACGTTCCAAGCTCTGGAAACAAATCGCTGATCCACTTACCACATTGGCCGTACTGCTTGAATTTCCATCGAGGCTCTACGATTCTTCCTTCGTTGCGATGGCCGCCCCGACCGAACGTTTTGACCGCGATGGTCTTGTTGTCCATCCCGATCATGTTGGGCTTGTAGTCGAACGTATCGATTTGACTTGGCCCACCATACATGAACAAGAAAATGACCGACTTGGCTTTCGCAGGGAAACTTGAATTATGCGAGTTCGTTGCGCCGCCTGCAGAGTGCGCGGAGTCATCCGCAGCAGCGTTTTTGTTGAAAAAACCATCGGCCGTCAAAAACGATGTGAGAGCAACGCTTCCGAAGCCGCAGCCAGATTCCCATAAAAACTCTCGGCGTGTTCGGCCGCAAAAATTTCGTCTTGCCATGATTTGCCTCAGTCCAAGTAAATGAATTCGTTGCTGTTGAGCAGTACCAAGCAATATTCGCGGAAGGCCTGCTGCTCGCTCAGTCCGAACTTGTCTCGCAGAGCCAGAATACGGTTAGCTCCCCGTTGAATTTCTTCTCCGGTCGCGGCACGTGAATAAGCCGCTTCGATGGCCACTTTTAGCCAATCCGTTAATGAGCTTTGGCTTGGGTTGGTCGCATGTTCAGCGAAGTGACTTGCCTGCTCCTGCATGAAAGCACCGTTGAGCATGTTCATCGCTTGGGCGGCCTGAGTTGTCAGAAAGCGAGCTTCGCAGCTCGTATCTGTTTCGGGGAAGTCAAAAACGGATAGCTCAGGTGGCACCAGAGAGCGTTTGATGTAGATGTAGACACTCCGACGGGACTGGTCGGAGAGGCTAGATTTGCCCCAGCCTTCGCCAGGCCGGCTTTGACCTGCTTTCACATCACTCGAAACATTGGGGTAAATGCTCGGGCCATGTTGTTCCCAATTGATCCGACCATTGACCGTTAAGACCGCATCGCGGATTTCTTCGGCGCTCAAGCGACGAACGTTGAAACGCGAGAACGAATCGTTGCTCGGATCTCGCTTGTTACTCTCAGCATCCGCGGACGAATCAAGCCGGTAGGTACTCGACATGAGCATCATCCGATGAAGTGGTTTCAAGTGCCAATCGAAACGAACCAGTTGTTGGGCCAAAAAGTCCAGGAGCTCAGGATGCGTTGGAGGATCGCCGAGTTGCCCGAAATTGTTGGCAGAGCGAACGATGCCGCGACCGAAGTGGTGCTGCCAAATTCGGTTGGCGATGACTCGTCCCGTCAATCGATTCGTAGGAGATGCTAACCATTTTGCAAGTACCGTACGTCGGCCTGTTGAGCCAGCCTTTGGAGTCGCCATCACGGGGCCCGCCTCCTGAAAAATCTTGGGGAAAGCAGGTTCGACTTTGTCGCCCTGTGCTTGAGGCGAGCCACGCAGCAGGACAAAGGTTTCCTCGGGACTGGGATCGCATTTGGCTAGTCCAAGCCGAAAATCAAGCGGCAAAGAATCCAATTGCTTGCGAGTCTCTTCCGCATTCTTTTTGAGCGATTCGTACTCGCCCCATTCCGAAGACTCGATCTTGGATTTGAGATGCTCGCGAAGTACCTTATCCCGATCGGGGCTCTTCGCAGCCTTCTTGTCCTCGTCCGTCATTTTGGCGATGCCAATTTCTTCGATTCGCCGAATCGATTCTCGAATTTCCTTGAGTTGATTCTTGAGCTCGGAATTCTGGCGAGCCAAATCACCGCCGGTGACGTTGATTTGACTGTTGGTCTTTTCATCGCTTCTACTGCCATAGGGCGTCACATCGCGAAGGAAAGCGACCATCTGATAGTAATCCTTTTGCGGAATAGGATCGATTTTATGGTCGTGACAGCGAGCGCAGTTAAGCGTCAGCCCCATGACTCCTTGTCCGATCGTACTGACAAGATCGTCGTAGCCATCGAACTTGGCTTGGAGCGGATCAGCTGGCTCATCGTCCCAAATGCCCACGCGATAGAATCCCGTTGCTGTCAGAGACGCTTTGTCGGGGGTGTCGAGCTCGTCACCCGCCAATTGCTCCAGGAGAAACCGATCGTAAGGCTTGTCTTCGTTAAACGAATCGATGACATAGTCACGGTACTTCCAAGCGTTTGGTTTGGGGCCATCTCGTTCGAAGCTATTCGTTTCAGCGTAGCGAACCAGATCGAGCCAATCGCGGGCCATGCGTTCGCCGAATCGCGGATCAGCCAAAAGCTCATCCACCAATTCACCGTAGGCCGATTCCGATGGGTTGCTCGCGAATCGTTCGACTGTTTTCAGATCAGGAGGCACACCGATACAATCAAAGTAAAGTCGCCTAATCAGTTTCCGCGGGTCGGCATTTGCGGACGGCTTCAAGTCATTTCTTAGCCAACGCTCTTGAACAAATGCATCGATGGGGTTGCTCGCAACGAATTGAGGTTGGGTCGGTGGCGACTTAGGATCACTTAGAGGTAGAAAGGCCCAGTGTTCTCGATACTCGGCACCTGACTGAATCCATTTCCGAATGAGTTCGGATTGTGGCTTCGAAAGACCGGGCCCTTCAGGTGGCATGCGTTGACTTGGATCCTCGGACGTTATGCGCCTCAAAATTTCGCTTTTCTCGATGTTGCCCGGCACAATGGCCTTGTGTCCGCTGTCCGCTTGGCCGGTCGCTTTTGCAAAGTCATGCAATGCAACACCAGACTCTTGTTTGTCAGGACCATGGCAAGAAAAACATTGCTTGGCCAATAGCGGACGAATCTGTCGACTGAAATCGACTTCCACGACATCGGGAGAATCGGCAATGAGGCGCGGTCCCGAGGCCCAATTCAAAAGGCCGAGCAGCACGACGACAAGGTGTCTTCGAGCGGTCACTGATAGAAATGGAATCAAGTTGGATGGCTCTTTTTGGCAGGAGGAATATCGTCATCAATAATCCTGTCCATACGGACTGCCCCAGTATAGGACAACCCAGTATAGGACAACCCAGTATAGGACAACCAAGCATGCGAACCAAGTCACCAACCATCGCCAAGCCACGATTCCGCAAGTTTTCTTGGTTGGTGTCCAGCCTTCAGGCGAGCGGCCAATCACAACAATGGCAGAAAGATCGAACGCAGAAAAATGATTTGCGAACCTATCTTTCTGCGTTCGATCTTTCTGCCGATTGTGTTCTTCGAGAGATTCAAACGATTAGCCGTTGGGTGCTACTCAATCGTTCGTAAATGCCTGCCAAGCGATCCAGGACAATCGCTTTACTCTTGCCGCAGGCTTAGCATTCAAGTGAAAGGTCGTCGTTGTTGTCGTATTCGAAATCGATTCCCAATCGCGATTGGAGCTTTGAAAATTCGCGAGCCAATACGTCGGTGCTGCTATGTACATGTTCCGCTTCGGTGATAAAGCGAATGTTTTCGTCGGGGTAGACGTCGTGTTTGATGAGGACACGTTCAAACGATTCGAGTGGCGAACCATAACATATTAGCATCTTGTGTTCGTCGAACTGGACTTCCTGTTGTTTTCGCGGGTTGAGGACCGCGACGCCTGTGCAACCGTCATTCAGGAGCATGTCTTCAAAATCGTAAAGAACGCTTTTAAGGACAGGGACGTCGATATGTTCGCGGTAGAGGTCTTCGTGTTCGTCCGAGGAACCGCTATGGCTGGTTTCAAGAACCAAATCGACTTCGTCTCCGAGGCAATCGATCAAGTCCATGAACAAATCGAAGAGACGTTCGCGAGAGGCGGCAGCCATGATGACTGGAACCTGGGAATTCGTTTTCGGGTCGGTGTAGCAGTCATAGCGAAACCCTTGGCGTGGAATGACTTGAAGATCGTAAGAAGGACGAATTGCATCCGTCAAATCGAACGTGCCATAGCGAAACACACCCATGTGGGCTTCTAGGGCATCGCCTTCGAGGGAGCGAAAGCTTGACGTCGGATTGGCCCGCGGACTGTTTTCCGGTGCGCTGGCTGACTTGCTAGTCTGGGATTTGGGAGCGTTGCCCATAGGAATAGCTGTTGCTTTTCTAGGGTAAAAGGGATCGGTTGACTTAAAACAAATAGGCTTCGTTCCCACAAGAAACCTTGAGGAACAACCAAGATTAGGTCACCTCCGCAACGTGCCACGCAATTTCAGAATATTTCCTTGCGTTTTCCCAGCGGTACAATCGTTACAACCTGAATTGTCTCGTTTGCTAGGATGGGGGTTTTCCAGAAATGGATTACGATAGAAAGGGATTGCTGGCCTTAACAACTTGAAACAAGCCATGAACACCAAAATTCCTTTCCGCTACCCTCTGCTCTTTTTGTTGCTCCTTACTAGCGTTGGCTGTACTCCCTCAACGCCTACAGATCAGGTTGCAGCGACCGAGAAAGTCCTGAGAGAGGTTGGGATCGCATCGAGATCGGTAAAGCCTGCAGACAGCCCGACTGCTTCAACACCATCGGAGTCCATGGGGGCTTCTATCGTAAAGCAAGCTGTAGAAAACCAATCGAAAGAGTCCAACGCGGCTGGCATTGATTCGACGAGATCGGAAGTGCGGCAACGACAGAAAATTTCGACAGACGACCCCAGCAAGAAATGGACAACAGCGGATAAACTGCCTCGCGATCTCTGGGAGGTTCAGTATTTAGGTAACGCTCCAGTAGGCTTTTCGCACAAAAAAACGGAGGTTTCAGAAACCTTCGGTTCAAACTATTTTCGGCATGAACTTGACAGTCGCATCCGTGTCTCGGTGAGGAACATGCCGCAGGAGCAACGCATTCGGATCATGACCATTGAACGCGACAACGGCGAACTGATAACCATAGAAGGCTCCCTTGAAATTGGCCAAAACAAGCAAACTTTTAGGGGAAAGGTTAACCAAGAAGTGCTTAGGCTCTCGGGTGAGGAAAACGGCAATCGATTCGAAATTCAGTTGGAATGGAAGAAAGACTATCGCGGGCCATTCGCCGTTGAACAATCGATACTCCGAAAACCTATGTTGCCGGGTGACTTGCGCAAACTGAAGTATCTTGACCCGTTGCGACGCAAGTTGGTTGATGGTGAGCTGGACGCAAAAGCCTATATCCCGACTCCAACGATGCTTGGTGACTCTCCGGAACTGCTCGAGGTGCGCAGTATTGGACTGAGTGGCGAGGGTGGTTCAAAATCGCTTTTGTGGGTTGATAAAAAGGGAGAAGGACAGAAGTCTTTCGTTCCGGAAAACGACATCCTTTCCTTTCGCTCCTTGCCGATTACGGGGCAACTCCTCGAATCTTGTGCTGACCTGAGGGCTCTACCTCCAGTCGCTATTCTACTCCGTGGGGACATCGAAAAAATCGTTGGAAATGACAGTGAGTTGTCTTCCGTCATCTTCCGGTTTCGTCACAAAAAGGAGGATGTCTTTTTCATGTTCAACGACAAGATCGGACAAAGCGTGAAAGCCGTCGATCCAAGAACCGCAGATGTTACCGTATACCGTAATCGAATCGAGCCGGACCCAATTTTGGCATCGAACTCTGTTGCTACGAACCCTGACTACTTGGCTAATTCCGACTTCGTGCCAAAAGACATGTCCTGGGTGCAAGAACTTGGTAAAGGGGTGATTGCAATGGACAAGACGTTGTCGAATGACAGTTCGAACATCGACAAAGCAAAAGCGTGTCAGCGGGAGATTCAAAAACGGGTGAAACCAAAAGACTACGATGTCCAAATTTGCCCTGTACCATTCGTGGCAAAATCAAGAAAAGGGAATTGCGTTGAGCATGCGACCATGCTCGCAGCGGTTTGTCGTTCGGTAGGTATTCCGACGAGGATTGCCATTGGAGTCAAAATGGACGACTCCAAGGAAACTCCTACGATGAAGTTTCATACATGGGTGGAAATTCAAGAGGGCCCGCGTTGGGTGGCCATGGATTCAAGCCAGGAATCGGTTCCGACGTCTATCGATCGCGTTAAGTTTCGAGATTCGGACTTCAATGCGGAGAATCCCTATTTGGAGATACTCGAAGTCTACAAGGTTCTGCCTGGAATGGACATTGAAGTTAAACCGCTCTAACCCAATCTCAATTGAACACTCCAAGACACCACACACCCAAAGCCAACGATGGGGCCCTGAAAAGTCGCATAGCAGTCTGGGGCGCTATCCTCCTTGTCGGTTTTGTACTTCGAGTTTTGGTGGCGTACTATTGGCAGAGCTCCGTCGATGGTGCATCTTATTTGCGATTTGGTGACAGCGATTCGTATTGGCTAATGGCCAGCAAGATCAAGCAAGGTCTTCCGTATCAATATGGCAGTCCCGACTCTCGCGTATTTAGAGCTCCGCTCTATCCTATTTTCTTGTCCGTGTTCACTGCATCAGAGCAAGAGCAACGAAATTGGGGCATGGTATTTGCTTCGAGAGTCGCCGGTTGCGCCATGGGGGCGGTTTGTATCTACCTGCTGATGCTCTTTGCGACTTGGCTGGCGCGATCCTGCCATGCGACGACGGGTGAACAGACCTTGTTTGGCGTTTGGGCAGGTATGCTTGCCGTTCTCTATCCTGGCGCAATAGGTATGAGTATTTTCGTTCTGAGCGAAGCCATTTTCTGCCCGCTCATGCTTTTGAGTTTGGGTTTTACCTCACTCGCAATCGAAGCCAAGCAAAAAGAGCGATGGGAAGTCGCGTGGAGTTGGATGCTGTTGTCAGGCGCGGTAAGCGGAGCGGCATGCTTGGCACGGCCGAGCTGGAGTCTTTGGCCGGCAGTATTGTTCACCTATTTGCTCTGTCTAATGTGGCAATGGATGCGAGAAAAAAACGCAGGCCAAAAGAAATTGCAACAAAGTTGGCGATGGGGTACGGGCTGCGGTTTGTTCTGCTTGGGTGTCTGCATGGTGATGTGCCCTTGGTGGGTGCGTAATTATATGGAAACCGATAAGTTTGTGCCGACCACACTGCAGGTTGGTGCAAGCCTCTACGACGGCTGGCATCCGGGAGCGTCCGGTAGCAGTGATGAAGGCATGGAATTTGTGAATGCTTTCATTGTCCAGCAGAAAGCAGAGGACGAGCGAACGTTGCTGAATGGAAAAAAGCTCGAAAGTACTTTGGAATGGCGGGTGGACCAACGACTAAAGAATGCTGCTATTGAATGGGCTTTGGAAAACTCCTCTGACGCTATTAAGCTTGGATTGGTAAAGTTGGTAAAGACGTGGTCACCGCTTCCGGTCGCTCGCGAGCTCGGGAGCGACGTAGTGAGGTGGATAGAAGCGATTGGCTACACAGCAATTATGGTCTTTGCAGCAATTGGCATGTGGCGATGCAGATTCAGCAAAGGGGCATGGTTGTATGCGATGCCATGTTTGTATTTCGCTATTTTGCATATGTTCTTCATAGGCTCTGTGCGATATCGGCAGCCGGCGGTTTTGGCAATTTGTGTGCTTGGTGGAGTCGGATGTACCACACTGGCAAGATGGATTTATGCAAAATTGGTGGCACCAAACGCGTGCTAATTTTGTCGCAACGAGTGAGTTTGGACTGAAATTGGATGGATCGATAGTCAAAACGATGTCACGGAAGACAGCTGCTCCAAAAGAAAACAACATCGAAATCTCCGCGGATTCCATTCGCCGGAGCCGAGATCGTGTTTGGGAGCATCGCCTCGTTTGGTTGCTTTTGATAGCCATACTTGGGCTATGGTGTTACTTCTCGCTGATGGGGCGCGTGGATGGCAAGTTGACCCAGGAGATCGTCAAGCTGCTTCGAAAGGAGTTTCCGGCTCACTTCGTGTCGGTAGAGCGTGCCCACTTTCTTGCAGGCAAGTCGATAACAATCGAGGGGATTCGCATTGCTAAGCCGACAGATTCAGGGCTTCGCGATGTGGTTCGTTGCGGTCGAATCGTTTGTTCTGGGCCCATTGAGATGATTGGCTTGGTTCAGGGGCAACTACCGGTCCAAAATGTGGAAGCCAACGATGTCGAATTGTGCATATGGCCAACCAGCGAAGGCATATTCAGCCTTCAAGAGTTGTCGAGTTCCAAGCCTCTGAGCGAAAACTTGCCAGTGATCGATATTCGCTCTGGCTTGATTCGACTCGGAGGCGAGACAGGTCGCGAGGAGCGAGAGATCATCCTCCATGATTTAAGGGGACATGCGGAACTAGCGCCGCGAATGGTCGATGGCCGAGTCATGCCAATTTCTGCAAATGTCAACGCAAGTGTTTCTAGCAGTTACTTCAACAACGTGACGGTTCGAGGATCTATCAATCAAGATAAGACTTCATGGCGAGCAGCCGGCAAGGTGACGAAGCTTGCATTCTCGCAGCGATTGGTCGGTCAGCTTCCAGTACGACTTCAACAGTATTTCGTTCATGCCGCAGGATTTAGTGGCGAATTAGATGGTGACTTTTTTGCAGGCTCAGATCAGGGAAAAATCCACTACAAGGCGGAAGCCAAAATCGCGGATGGACGCTTGATGCATCCCAAAGTCCCTTATCCATTGGAATCGCTGTCAGGAGAGTTATTCTTGACCAATGGGCTAATGCAGATGCGAAAATTTCGCGCGACAAGTGGACCGACCTCGGTTGCTCTGGATTGTGACATGCATGGCTTCGCTGCCGGTGCGCCCATTACTGCAGCGATTACGGTGCAAGACCTTTCTTTGGACCATAGGCTCTACCAGGCCTTACCTGTGCCATTACAAGATATTTGGCAAAAGATGGGAGTCAGTGGCGGCTTGGTCGATGCTCAAGCCCAATTGGGATTTGATGGAAATCGATGGATTCCTAAAGTGGCGGTGCGTGCCAAGGATGCGGGAATCGAACCGGAGTTTTTTCCGTATCCCATTCGTAATCTCTCGGGAGATTTTCTGTATGAGAACGATGCGATTGTGGCAAAGTCACTCGCCGCTATCGCGGGAGATCAGGAGATCAACGGGGCTCTTACCCTAGTTCGCGCACAACCTCGCTGGTTAATGGATCTGAAACTTGCAGCAAGTGGCCCGATCGCGATTGATGAAAGGCTTCTCAAGGCACTTTCGGCCCGAGGCGCACCGGAGAGCAGTCTACAAAAGTTCGTACTATCGTTGCATCCGACCGGAACGGTCCACTTAAAACAAGGGCGTTTTTTGAGGCAAGCAAACCAGCCTGATACGCTATCGCGATCGCTCGAGTTGATCTTTTCCGAGTGCTCTATCAAATACGATGGCTTTCGCTATCCGATCGACAATATTCAAGGTGCTGCGACAATCGACAACGACCGATTGCTTTTGAAAGATTTTGTTGGTCGCAACGACGGTGCTCGAATCAAGGCTTCGGGCATATGCCAAAGTCGCAATTCTAATTTAGAATCGATCGATCTTTTATTCGACGCATACGATGTGAGCCTCGATGAAGAATTGCAGCGTGCGCTGCCAAGGAACGTACGTGGATTGTGGGATCAGTTGCGACCCAGCGGTGTGATTGACAACGTCCAAATGAACATGTCGCGAACACGGGGAGATGTACCGCTTGATATGCGTGTAGCGATTACGGAAAAAGGGGAGTTGGGCGCGCGAACTGGAGGCGCTGTTTCCATTCGGCCCGAGTCACTTCCGTATCAAATTAATGATGTCGCTTGCAATATTATCTACCAGCCTGGACACATCGACATCAAATCTCTTTCGGGCAAGCACGAATCGAGTCGACTCTTTACCAATGGACAATGCAGTTTACATCCAGATGGTACATGGGATGGGCTTGTGACCTGGGAGGATTTGACTCGACTGCACGTCGACCAAAGCCTTCTCGCTTGCTTGCCATCCTACTTAAAAGACCCGCTTGCCAAACTGGATTTTCGAGGGCCAGTCAATATCACGGGAACAACTCGCGTTACTTGCCCTACCTCAACTCAATCCATCGTACGCGAGTGGGACTTGGATCTCCAATTCGAGGATGGACGACTCGGTGCGGGAATCGCATCCGGTATTCGAGGCTCTGTCATTTTGCGTGGCGAAAACACACCCACCGGGCCCAAGGCCTTTGGGCGATTGAATCTCGATGCGTTGGCGATCAAGGACATCGCGGTAACACGTGTCGATGGCCCATTTGCATTCAATCAACGCGAAGTTCTTTTTGGACGCGATGCGGTTGCGTGGATGCAATCAAACAACTTACTTTCGGTTCCCCCATTATCAAGAGAAGGTGCATCAAAAGATGGTGCCGTATCAACGGCCGTATTTCAGTCGTGGCTTCATCGAGCACCCGACAACAGCGTCCAGCAAGCATCGCATCGGGGCCCGATTCGCGATGCGATGTCCCATCGAATCGATTCCATGGGACGGCTACCCAATGCGCTACCCCCTAATCCGAATGCCGTGCGTTTGAATACAACAGACATTCCTTTGGATGTCATGGAATCGGATATTCGAGCTCGGGCGTTGAGCGGCACCATCTTCGTGAGCGGCGTTGAGTCGCTCGATAGCCAACAGCGCTCCAAGTATCGGCTTAGGTTGGCAAAAGCCGACTTGCAAGGAATGCTGGTGGACATTGGCGAAACCGCAACACAAGCCAGAGGGGAACTATCCATTCAGTGTGATCTAACGGGTGCTTTGACAAACACGGCCTCGTTAGAAGGGCAAGGCAAAGCATGGCTGCGGGACGCAAATTTGTACGAGCTACCTGCGATGATTCGACTCTTTCGGTTGCTATCGGTCAGTCCAAGTCAGGGAGCTTTTGATTCGGGCGATGTTGAGTTTGGTGTCGATGGGGATCGATTGCCGATACACGAGCTCGTGCTGGATGGCGATTTGGTTTCGATGCGAGGCTCAGGTTGGGTGAACCTGCGTCGCGAGTTGCATTTGGACTTGTTGGCGAACGTGGGACGCCGCAGCCTACTGGGCACGGTGGTCGGACCTCTCTCCAGCTCCAAAGCAGCAGCACTCTGGCAAATTGAGGTCAATGGAACGACATCCGACCCACAGATCCGGCGTCCCATTTCTATCATGAACTCTCTCGATAAAGTGCGGCAGGAAAACAAGGAAGAGTAGGGTTTGGAATGGTTGATCGCTGTCCACTCCAAAGATGCAACGCTGTGAAGCATTAGGTAGCGAAGCGCGTCAAGACTTTCAACGCTGGGATTGTATTTGTCCGTAGGATGGAACCATTGTCCCGTCCGCTAATTTGTCCCTTCCGCCGGAGGATGAGATTCGATTTTGAGTCCAGTTACGCGCGGTGGCTGTAACTATCCCACCAGATCAACGCGGTACCTGCGATGACTCGGTAGATGGCAAACGGGGTAAAACCATGCTTGCGTACCCAGCCCATAAACCAAGCGATCACAACAAATGCAACCACGAAACTCGTGATGAATCCTGCCGAGAGAGAGAGCCACTGATCGGAGGACGGGACACCTTCTTTCGCGATGTGCTTGAGCAGTTTGTAACTAGCGGCAGCAACCATGACGGGAATCGACAGGAAGAAACTAAACTCCAATGCTGCTGGACGTGAAAGCCCCATCAATTGCCCACCGGCGATGGTTGACATCGATCGACTCGTACCAGGAAACGCGGCCGCTAGAATCTGCGCCAGTCCGATTACGATAGCTTGTTTCAAATTCATGTCGTCGATCTTATCGGTCGTTGATCGCTTGCTGCAGTAAAGATCGATGAGGTACATTGCGATCCCACCCACGATCAAAACGATTCCGATCAGCGTGAGGCTCTCCAGGTTGCTACCCATGAAGCCTTCCATAAACTTGTCGATTAGAAAACAGGGGATCGCCGTGACGACGAAGCTGATCAAAACCAATGCCATCGGGTGCTTTAAGATGGCTGTCGTTTTGGAATCGCCACTTGTTTGGGGGGTTGCTATCGAACCAAATGAACCAACAAACTCAGCCAATCGTTTCCGGAAATAGACAATCACGGCCAATATTGCTCCAAGCTGAATAAAGACAGTGAACATCTTCCAGAAACTGTCTGTCCGGTCCATTTGAAGAAATTCTTGCGCTATGACAATGTGGGCCGTCGAACTGATCGGCAGGAACTCGGTCAATCCCTCGACGACCCCTTGGATGATGGCTTTGATGAGATCGGACATGTCGTCTTTTTGTCAACGAGAAATAGGGAGAGCAAGTGATTGAGTGGCGAAATCACTTACCTCGTTTTCTGGCGCAGGATGCGAATAGCATGAGAACCTCGCCGAAGACAATCGAATTAGGCCGGGGGCTTGCCAATTGTGCGGATTGGATCGAAAAGAAGGTCTGGACCTGCAATGATTGCTTATAAAAGTATTGCGCCATCGGAGCCGGCGCCAGTTTCCCATTGACGCCGAATCTCGCGTAAACCATACGCGCACATTTCGAATTGCTCGCTTAGTCTATGCAACAAATCAGATGGTGCCTCGGAATTTTCTTCTGCCTCGATCTCGCTCGCGATTTCGTAGGCCTTCTTTCCTTGGTGGCAGTAGCTAACGAACTGGTCTGAACGATCCGGCCCCTGTAGACCTCGGAGCGATTCCGGGTAAAGTCCCGTCCAAAAAAGAGTGAAGTCTCCAATATGTCGGTGGACTTCTCTTTTGGCCAAACCGATACGATGTTGGGCTTCGGACATCATGGTGACGACCTCGGTAGCTCGTTGCCCATTGAGTTGCCGAATTCTGTGCAAGGTATCCGTTTTCGTAAACCGCACTAAAAGTCTGCTAACATAGTTCACGAGCTCCGTATCAGCGACCCCGAGTTGTGAGTGGAACGCATACTCGGAGAGGCCCGCAAAAAACCGCTCAAGAGTTCGATTGATGGAATGATCGTTTGCATCGTGTTCGAATTGCATGGAAAAGCCCCTCATGAAAACCAGGAACCGTCCTACCCCTATTCCAAACTATTTACCGCTCCTTGTTGATGTCAAGGTCGAAACGTGAGAATCCGAGTGAAGTTAGGAAGAGTCGTTCGTTCTGGATGGCTAAGAACCGGACTTCGAAAATACCTGTCCGAGCCTTCCGTTGCGCAATCCGGCTGCCTCTCTAACGCCTTCTAGGCTATTCCAGCGTCTATTCCATCGTGTAGAGTAAAGCGTCTAACGTCGCAGCTTTTGCTGTAGTAGGGCTAAAACTTGACCTTCAACGAAACATAGATTTTTTCGATGCGAACCCCGCTTGCTTGGCTCAACACGACCTCTAGCTTTCCCAAGCTGTTGCTCGCGTCGTCAGGAATTGGGTTTGCCGTTATTCTGATGTTCATGCAAATCGGCTTTCTGAACGGACTGTTCGATAGTACCGTTCAAATATTGCGGTTGCTCGACGCGGATTTGGTTATCATGAGCCCTGCACGCTATACCGTGCCAAGCGAGCAACGTTTTAGCTATGGATTATTGCAAAGAGCTCGCTCGGTACCCGATGTGCTCAGCGCGCACCCTCTCTACATCGACCGGTCGATGTCGGAAATCCGCGTCATTGGGCACGTCTCACGTTCCATTCGAGCTATTGGTGTACCGTTAGACGGTGACGTGTTTACCGATCCCGCCATGAATGCAAAATGCCGTGAACTTAACGAAGTGAATTTTGTTTTGATCGATCGCAAGAGCAAAGAAAAGTACGGATTCGAAAAATACGACTTGCAAAAGTTAAGGAATCAAGAGTCGGAGCTTTCGGGCAAACAAGTTGAAATGCGAGATTGGGTTGAGATTGGTACCGATTTCGTTTACGACGGTTCGCTCGTCCTGTCTGATCGCGGCGTCGAGCATTTTTTCCCTTTTCGCAACGGGTTGAAACCTCCTCTCGCAGCTGTCGATCTTGGACTGGTCAAGCTTACTGAGAGCGCCAATAAAGTGGCCGTTCAAGAATCGCTGCAAGAGATGTTAGGTGACGCAGTCCATATCTACGATCGCGAAGTACTTATCCGACGAGAAATTGCTTTCTGGGCAACCAATACGCCAATCGGAATCATCTTTACGATTGGTACGGTAATGGGTTTGTTTGTCGGTGTCATCATCTGCTACCAAATTCTTTTCACTGACATTCACGACCATCTTGCCGAGTTTGCAACGCTTAAAGCCATGGGTTATGGCCCTTACTACTTTTTGCGATTCGTTATGCTGCAGTCATTTTACTTGAGCGTCTTCGGTTTTATACCGGGCTGGATGATAAGTTGGCTGCTGTATCTGTGGCTCGCAGATTTGACGGGTTTAGTAATGATATTGACGAGCCAACGCGTGCTGCTGGTGTTTTGCTTGACTTTTTTGATGTGTACCATAAGCGGAGCGTTGGCGGTTCGGAAACTCTGGGCGGCCGATCCTGCGACGCTATTCAAGTGATCAGTCTTCAACAAAGGACTAGATCAAGCCGTAGATTTCATACTGCCGTTCGCCTATGAGAGGGAATCTAGTGAGGGAACGGTTTGCTCTGCGAGAAAAATGTTTTTGGGTTTTCATACACCACTCGCTGAATCAACTCGCGAGAATGCCCGCGTTTCTTCAATTCCATAATCAAATCGGGGATCGCCGTCGGCTTGCTCGGTCCCCAGTCACCGGCTGAGTTCGCCATCAGGCGTTCCGGGCCATATCGCTCGATCATGTCTGCGGCTCTTTGTGGCGTACATTTGCTAACAGGGTACAACGTCATGCCTGCCCAGAAACCGTTCTCGAGCACATGTTCAATCGTATGCTCCTCAACGTGATCCACCAACACGCGCGATCGATCGATTCTGGAGTCTCCCATCAACATGTCCAAAATCATCCGCGTCCCTTGGTACTTGTCCTCCAGATGCGGTGTATGAATCAATATCTGCTGCTTATGTTTCACTGCCAAGTCGACATGCTCTAAGAAGATCGTCGCCTCGTTGCGTGTGTTCTTGTTGAGTCCAATTTCGCCGATCCCCAACACGTTTTTGCATTCAAGGAACTCTGGAATCATAGCGATGACTTCTCGCGACAACGACACGTTTTCGGCTTCCTTGGCGTTGATGCAAAGCCATGTGTAGTGAGCGATTCCGTACTGAGCCGCACGCTTTGGTTCAAAGTCGGTAAGTTGGCGAAAGTAATCGCGGAAACTCTCGACACTACCTCGGTCAAATCCTGCCCAGAAGGCAGGCTCACTAATGGCCACGCAGCCCATTCTGGCCAGCGTTTCGTAATCGTCGGTCGTGCGTGAGACCATGTGCAAATGGGGATCGATGTAATCCATTGGACTAGCCACCCTTCTTTGAGATCGACATTATATTTTGCCATTCAGGGTCGTAGTCACGGCTCATTAACAATTGGACTCGCTTGGCTTTCTCGACTTGGTCGTCGATCAAAATATGAATTCCTTGGACGAGTAGCTGCATATTCTTTGAGTCGTCGACATTCCCCGAAGCACGTTCGATACGATCAAGTGTAGCCGCAAGTTCAACGATTTTCGCGCGAGCGATCATGAATTCGTCCGCTACAATTTGCGTGGCGCTGCGTTCGGCCATTGGTTGCTTAGTACTCATGACTTTCTGTCTCGGCTACTTTGGGTTGTTCCGGTTCTGTGGTCTCTTTTTGAACCGCAAAACGAATGCGGCGCTGATTCACTTCTTCGGCCAACATCGATAGTACTTCGGCGACTGGCTTTGTGCCAAGTTCCCCTTCGATTCGGTCTCTTAAAGCGATCGATCGCGTTTCTGCTTCTCGAGGTCCAACGACTGCCATATATGGAATCAACTCGACTTGAGCGTCTCGGATCTTAGCTTGAACCTTGGCACCGCGAAGATCGACGGTAACCCGGAAACCAGCATCCAAAAACTGCTTTTCCAGTTCCAACGCATAGTCATTGGACTTTTCGCTCAAGGGACAAATTCGCACTTGTTCTGGAGCCAGCCACATCGGAAACGCCCCAGCAAAGTGCTCGGTGAGCATACCGACAAATCGTTCCATCGAACCGAATGGCGCTCGGTGGATCATGACTGGGCGGTGCGTTTTGTTATCCGAACCGATGTATTCCAACTGGAACCGCTCCGGCAAATTGTAATCCAATTGAACCGTACCCAATTGCCATTGTCGACCGATGCAATCTCGAACCATGAAGTCCGCCTTCGGCCCGTAGAAGGCCGCTTCTCCCTCGGCAGCTTGGAAGTTCAAGCCCGATTCTTCGAGCACGCGTCGCAACGCCGCTTCGGCTTTCTGCCAGTTTTCCTCGCTACCAACGTACTTGTCACTCTTGGGATCTCGCAACGAAAGCTGAACACGATAGTCCTTGAGCCCCACAGATTCCAAGACCATGCGAGTCAGTTCGATCGTGTTTCGGAATTCCTGTTCCACTTGATCTTGGGTGCAGAAGATGTGCGCATCGTCTTGGGTTAATCCGCGGACACGCAACATGCCATTGAGCTCACCTGTTTGTTCAAAGCGATAAACCGTTCCGAACTCAAACAATCGCAGCGGCAATTGCTTGTACGATCGAGGCATCGCTTTAAAAATCTGAGCGTGGTGCGGGCAGTTCATCGGCTTGACCAAGTAGCGCTCGTGCAAGCGTTGCCATGCTTGGAGCACCGCAGTTCGTTCTGCGACTGATTGCTCGACCTTGTATTCCTTGATCTCACAACCCAGGACCTCCGCGGCTTGCATAAACGCTTGTTCGTGCGCCGCCGGCAATCCTTCTTTGGATTCGAGTCGTCGAATCCAGCCATCGACCAGAGCCCCTCCGTCGTTCACAAACAAGGGTGGAAATTGACTGTCGCGGTAATAAGGAAAGTGACCGCTGGTCTCGTACAATTCGACGCGGCCCAAGTGCGGGCTGTAGACCGGTTCGTAGCCCCGCTTGAGCATTTCCTTGCGCAAGAAGTCTTCCAACAGACTTCGGATCCTCGCCCCCTTAGGAAGCCAAAGACACATTCCTGGCCCGACTTCGCTGGAGATCTGAAAGAGCCCAAGTCGCTTTCCAATAACGCGATGATCGCGTTTCTTAGCCTCTTCGACTTGTTCTAGGTGAGCTTGCATGTCCTTGGGGCTAAACCAAGCCGTGCCGTAGACGCGTTGCAATTGCAGTCCGTCCGCGTCACCTTTCCAATAGGCACCTGCGATGCTCATGACTTTGAAGGCTTTGATGCGTCCAGCATCAGGAATATGCGGTCCTCGGCACAAGTCAACGAATTCACCCTGTCGATAGAAACCAAGAGATTCGTGGGAAGCCAGGCCGGTTTCAATATGCTCAACTTTGAGTGTCTGCTTCATGTCGCGACAAAGTTCTACAGACTGAGTGCGATCCAAAGAAAACTGCTCGAAAGGTTCTGCGAGTTCGATGATCTTGGCCATTTCGGCCTCGATTTTGGCGAAGTCATCTTCGTTTAGTTTTTGTGGTAAATCAAAATCGTAGTAGAAGCCGTTGGTAATCGTGGGGCCGAATGCTAGTGAAACATTCGGGTAGATCCGCATAATCGCACGGGCCATGACGTGGGCGGACGAGTGACGCAGAACATCCAGAGCCTCCGGATCCTTTTCGGTTAACAATCGCAATGGAATAGGAGCTCCATTTGCAAAGGATTTCAAAGGTCGGGTTGCATCGACAATCAAATCACCGATTTTGGCTGCGATGACCGCTTTAGCCAGTCTCGAGCCGATTTTTTCAGCAACTGAAAGGGGCGTTGCATCGTCCGGATGAGAAACGATCGTTCCGTCGGGCAGCTTAATTTCCAGCATCTTACCGCTTCCTAGCACCCAATGCAGACGGTTGACGAACTGCCATTGGGGAAATAATAGAGGATGAATTGATTCGCCAAGACAAAAGACGAACCCCCAGACTAAAATGTTCGTCGTTGCTTCCACAATTGGCAATAGGGGGCAAGCGGATTCGAAAGCGACAGGCAAGCTCGGCGTGCCGCCCGCACGAAAGTCCTGCCTGATTTTGTGCGATTTGGAACTCTTGGTGGACGGTACATGGAATGTGCCTGCTACTTTTGCGCCTGCGACATTAGAGTCTCTTGCAAACTAGGCGAAAGCCGACATTAGAACTCCTCCTGATGATAGAAGGTGTGCTACTATAGTGTTCCTAATCTTCCCTCACCCGCCTCCACAGTAAATTCCCTATGAGTGTACTTGTTTTTGGGCATCGCAATCCCGATACCGATGCCATTTGTTCTGCGATCGCCTATGCCGATCTTTTGCAGCAGACGAGCCGCCCAGACGCCATTGCTGCTTGCTGCGGCACGCCCAACAAACGCACGGAACATGTTTTGCGGCGGGCGAAGATTCCAGCGCCAAAAATCGTAATGGATGTCCGTCCCGAAGTGGAAGACGTGTGCAAGCACGATGTAAAAACCGCCCGCTATGGCGATGTGTTCTTTGAGGTTTACAACCGAATGAAGGACCACGAGCTTCGCGCCATCCCTATCGTGGATGATGCGGGCAAAGTCGTTGGCGTTCTCTCACTCCTACAGCTAATGGATCTTATCTTTCGCGACGACAGCGACCCTTTGAAGACGCGAACCGTGGCGACGAGTTTGCAAAAGATCTGCGAAATCCTTGGCGGCAAATTTCAGCACTCCTTGAACCCAAGTCAAAAGGACGAATTGCTGGTCATGGTCGGTGCCATGAGCGCTGGTGGGTTTACCGAACGGATGCAAAAGTTTCCAGCCGAAAAACTGATCGTGGTCAGCGGCGATAGGCCGACGATCCAGCTGCCCGCCATCGAACATGGTGTTCGCGCTCTGGTTGTGACGGGAGGCTATGTACTTTCACCGGGCCTTGTGCAACTCGCTCAAGCTAGAAACGTTGCGGTGATTCAAAGTCCATTCGATACCGCGACGACAACGATGCGTATCAAGTCAGCGCAGTTCATCGACTCCGCGATCGACACCCACTTTGTCTCACTCTCCGCGAAAAAGCCGGTCGACGAAGCGCGAGTGATTGTTGAGCAATCGAACGAACCGATCTTCCCTGTCGTTACCGATGCCGGTTTGCTGGTTGGGGTACTTTCCAAGTCCGACTTGGTCAACATTCCAAAACCGAAGCTAATCCTTGTCGACCACAACGAATTAAGCCAAGCGGTCAACGGAGCCGAAGAAGCTGACATCCTCGAGGTGCTCGATCACCACCGACTTGGTGGCGGACTTAAGTCGACACAACCCATTCGATTCATCAACGAGCCGGTCGGGTCGACTTGCACTCTGGTCGCCCGTCAATTCCGAGCTGCAGGACTCACGCCACGGCCCGGCATCGCACTCTGCATGGCATCCGGCATCATCTCGGATACGTTGTATTTGCGATCGCCAACAACCACCGACTTCGACCGAGAAATTCTGAAATGGCTGGAGCCGATTTCCGAAGTCAACTTGGTCGACTTTGCAAAAGAGTTCTTTGAGATTGGCTCTGCGCTGAGATCATGCACACCAGCCGAAGTCATTCGAGAAGACTGCAAAGAATTTACGGAGCACGGTCAGCGGTTTTCCATTTCGCAAATCGAAGAAATTGGATTCGATCTCTTCTGGGATCGAAAAGATGAATTGCGTTCCGCGCTCGAGCAATTCTCGGCGTCACAGCGATTGGATTTTTCGGCCCTACTGATTACGGACGTCGTCAGCAATGGCTCGCTGCTCTTGCTAAGCCATGAGTCCGATGAATGGGACGAAATAAACTATCCACAGCTGGATCGCAACCTGTACCAGCTTGACCACGTTGTCAGCCGCAAGAAGCAGCTATTGCCGCTCATTGCTCAGCTCATCGACACCGCGAAAAACCGTTAGACTATTGGTTTCGCGCATCACCGTAGCCCGCATTCATTGACTTTACCCAAGCAATCCATTACTCGGGAGGGTGAGGCTCCTGCCGATCCGTGGCCGTCACAAGCTCGGCAGGAGCCTCGCTCTCCCCTTTCAAGAGCCTCTGATACATTCCGTCCCACGGCGAAGCCTGGGGACGAATTTATTAAATACAATGGTCCTTAAACGCTGCGCGAAACCAGCTACCCAACACGAAGTCTCAGGAAATCATCACGATATGCTTACTCGAATTCGCTCCCTGTTTGTCGCCGTCGCACTTTCACTCATTTCAGAGGGTATTCAAGCTCAACCGACGTTCAAAGAGCTACCCGGCCACGAAAAGTACCGCGAGATTTCAGCGCTTCGCACGGAACTGGGGGGCGGTGGCCGAGTCGAACAAATCCGATGGTCCGAAGATGGAAGCTCCGTCCAATATGGCTCAGCAGGAAAACGCAAATCGATCGACCTGAAGAGCTTTGCCATTTCGGATTCCGATGCCGCAGTAACTCCCGAAGTAAACGACAATCGCAGAGGACAACGTCGCGGCGGTGGCCAAACTCCGGTCGGGCGAGCCCAGCAACGTACCGTCGCCGCTTCGCCGGACGGAAAATGGAAAGCAACCTACGCCGACTTCAATATCACTCTTGAACCAACTATAGCCGGTGAAGAAAAAGTCCAAGTGACCAAAGACGGCCAAGACCGATTGAGGTTCGGAACAGGCTGCTGGGTTTATGGAGAAGAGCTGAACCAAAGCGATGCCATGTGGTGGTCTCCAGACAGTACGAAGCTTGCTTATTATGAAGTCGACGAGAGGGAGATGGTCGACTATCACCTTACGATCGACAACACAGCCAACTACACCAAACTGCAATCCGTTCGCTATCCAAAGGCTGGTGATGCTAATCCGAAGGTGTCGATTTGGATCTACGATGTTGCAACAGAAACCGCCAACAAAGTTGCGATCGATGGCGAACCGACACAGTATTTGTACTCCATTCGTTTTGTTCCCGAAGGGAACGAACTGCTCATCAACCGCACCAACCGACGACAAGACGTACTCAACGTTTTGGCTGTCGACACGAAAACACTCAAAGTGCGCACCGTGCTGACCGAGCGTCAATCGACTTGGCAAGAAAACAGCCCGCCGAACCGATTTCTCGAAGATAACCAACGTTTCATTTGGGAGTCCGAAGCTACCGGTTGGAAGCACTATCAGTTGCGTCATATCGACGGACGCTTGCTCAACCCACTCTCGAAGTTTGGCGAATTCCCGTGCAGTGGCATCAACAAGATCGACGAAAAAGCCGGACTCTTTTACTACACGGCCTATAGCGCCGCCAACCCTTACAACAACCAACTTCATCGAGTCAAACTCGACGGAACCAATCCGGTTCGAATCACTTCATCTCCGATGAATCATACGTCGTTTGACATTTCGCCGGACAATCGATTTGTCATCGCCACACGCGAAGAGTTCGATACGCCGCCAACTACCGTTCTCTATGACGAAACGGGCAAAGAAGTTGCCGTTCTTGCCACTGGTAGTAAAGAAGCTGCTGAGAAAGCAAAGCTCTCGCCACCTGAGTTGTTTTCGTTTCTGTCCGATGACGGCAAGACGACGATTTATGGAACACTTCACAAACCGTCGAACTTCGATTCCTCTCGCAAGTATCCGCTACTGGTCGATGTCTATGGTGGGCCAGAGAGCGTTGGTCTTTCGACACGCTACGCCGCTGCCAACCCAATTTGCGAGCTTGGTTATCTCGTCGTCAAGATCGCCAATCGAGGCACTGTTGGACGCGGTAAGGCATTTGAAAGCGCTACTTATTTGAAACTGGGCGGTCCAGACATGGACGATCAAGCGGCCGGGGTAAAGTTCCTTCGTCAACGCCCGTACGTGGACGGTTCGCGAGTCGGTATCTTTGGCCATTCCTATGGAGGATACATGTCTGCGCTAGCGCTGTTGCGATATCCAGATGTATTCCAAGTGGCTGTTTCAGGTGCACCTGTGACCGACTGGCGTAACTACGATTCGATCTACACTGAGCGTTACATGCAGACACCGGCAGAAAATGCTGCTGGATACGATGCTGGCTCATGCATCAAAATCGCGGACAAGCTAAAGGGAAAGCTACTGCTAGTCCATGGCTTGATCGATGACAACGTGCACCCTGCTAACACTTGGCAGCTTTCCAAGGCGTTCAACGACGCAGACAAACGCTTTCAAATGATGATTTACCCTGAATTTCAACACGGTGTCGGTAGCACTTACGGTTCGCTTCGCTGGGAGTACTTTCACGAGCACCTGAAGCCATCGCTGTAGTGATTTGGCAAGCGGCAGCATGAAAACTACCTTAGCACGACGCGCAAGCTAGTGAATTGGACAGTAAATTCACTTGCGCGTCGTCTTGACTGCAAGCGAAAGATCCGCATACGAACAAAAAACAAAACGCGGAGAGGAGAGGCTTCATTGTGTTACTTTCGTTTCTAGAGGGAGAGCCGTATGGAACGCCGCGGGCCTCGGATAGACTCGCTTTGGTGGAGATTAACGACCGGCCAGTTTACCACAATCTACGGTCGTTCAGGTCTCGTTGATACTGACTGTCTACGCCAAGCATTTCCATATTTCAAGTCTTCGGACACGTAAAAAAGAGCTGCTCTGACAGCAATCGCGCCAACAACGTCCTCCCAGCGAGGGTATAAAACACAACAGGATACAAGAACGTCTGGTTAAAACAGCTCAACTACTTCAGCCACCCCGATAACCGGTAGGCCATCATCATTACCGTTGCCTGAGTGTTGCAACTAACCAGCCGCGGCATCGCAGACGCATCGCAGACCCAGAGGCCATCAACGCCTCGCACTCGAAATCTCCCATCGACAACGCCACTCGTCTCGCTGCCCATACTGCATGTTCCTACGTAATGATAAACAGTAGTCGCAAACCGAGCGAGCGACGCGGCCACCTGTTCATCCCTTTGGCGTTTAGCCCCTGGCATCAACTCATCTCCGACCAGTTCCGAAAACCGCTCTCCCTCGAAAATCGATCGCGTGTATTGCACCGCTGCCAATAGCCTCGGCAAGTCCTCCGCGCTCGTCAAATAGGCCGGATCGATTTCCAGTTGTAACCTCGCTTTGGAATCGCTATGTGTTGCTCGCGCAAGCCGGACACTTCCGCGGCTCGTTGGCTGACAGAGCGAGACGCCAATACTGAGGGCCGACGTTGGCTCAGCTTTGGTTGGATACTCTAAATAGTGAGTTGGCGTAACATGCCACTGAAAGTCTAGTGCATTTGTCGCAGGCTCCATCGGCTCATCGGATTGTTGGGGCAAGGCAAAAAACCCACCAACCTCTGCGATATTCGAATTCATCGGACCGGATCTGTCTTTTGCATAAGCAAATCGTTCGGCATCATTCATCCGACTAGGCAGAGATCGGAGGCTTTTTAGTTCCCGAACGACAGGAAACAATAAATGGTCTTGAAAATTTTGCCCCACGGCTGGTAGATCGACTTGGCAGGAAACTCCGATATTAGCAAGTTCATTGGCGTCTCCAAGTCCGCTAGCAAGCAACAGCCGCGGGGACTGAATTGCTCCGGCACAAACAATGACTCCTTTGCGTGCAGAAAGGGTCTCTGCGGGACTGGCTATGTCGTTTGCTGCAATAGCGACTCCGACAATTTTTTGCTGATCGATAACCAAATGCTGCACCGAAGCGTTGGATATCAGTCGGATGAAGGACTCTTTATGGGAGAAGTTGAACTGCTGTTTCAGCCACAAATCCCAAGCAGAGCGTCGTCTGCCGTTCGATTGACAGCGCGCATACGCGCCAACACCGATAGCTGGCTCCAGAAACGGTTCGGGCAACGGCGCGATACCACTCCGAGTTGCCAACTCTAAAAATTCATGTGTGGCTGGATGCAAGTCGGGGCGAGGAGCATCGTCGATTCGGATCGATTTTTCCATCTCTGCGAATGCGATTGCAACATTAGCTGGGCTCCAATCTGTCCCAACAATTTGCTCCCACTGTTTGTAATCCGAAGAGTGCCCTCGGAGATAAATCATCGCGTTGATAGCGCTAGAGCCGCCGAGAGTCTTGCCTGCAGGAAGCTGGACTCTTCGTCCTGCTAAACCAGCTTGAGGTGTCGTTTCATACTGCCAAGCGTTCGAGCCCTTGAAGGCATGCGGGTAGAGGACCGGTACCTTGAGATTCCGTGCTGCTGACTTAGCGCCAGCTTCGATGAGGAAAACGGAACCGAGTTTTCGACGAGAGATTTCGGCCGTAAGAACGCAGCCAGCAGAACCGGCTCCAACGATTATGTAATCGGCTTCGTTAGACACGTTGCAAGATTCTGACGACAATCAATGCCAAAGTTTGAATAGATTGCCACCTTTCTACCTAAAAAGGCAAGGCCATGAAGCATTTCGGGACGGCGGGGGCTTGCCCCCAACCGTCCGCAGCTTTGGAGTTCTAGATTCACGTCGCCAGATCGCATAACTCCGGCTTCGTCGCACCACCCTTGGCGGTGCGACGAATCCGGAGTTGTCATTCTCATAACATGGCCCATTAGGACACCAAAGCGGTGTCCGGTCGGGACAAGCCCGAGCCGGACAAAACGTCAAATATCAAAAGTCAGTGTCGGCAAAACCGACCTGTCAAAAATCACACCTGCCGGATGTGACTTTTGAAGCGCAACATGTGAGTCACATACTACGCGACAGCGCGTTCGGCATGACGGCGCTTCTTTTCGTCCATGCTCTTGAGATCGATCACGTCCTTTGCTAGTCCAACGGCACGCAACATTCGAATGATCATGAACGTCATGTCAAACTCCCACCACTTGTGACCGTGCTGGGCCAATCGTGGGTGAGCGTGGTGATTGTTGTGCCAGCCTTCGCCGTAAGCGATGATCGCGACAAACCAATTGTTTCGGCTATCGTCACGTGTCTCGTAATTCTTGTAGCCCCAAATGTGGGATGCGGAATTGACAAGCCAAGTTGTATGCATCACTGCCACCATTCGAACGCAGATCACCCATACGAGCCAGGAGACAGCCAAAGCTGGTCCGCCCACAAGATAACCAATGCCAGTCACCAAGGCACCAAAGGCGATGTGAATCGGGAGGAAGTACTTTTCGAGAAACACGGTGTACTTGTCCTTCAACAAGTCAGGTACCCATTTTCGTGCGTAGCCCTCTGGATCGCCATTGTCAGTTGTGAAAGCGAGCCAAAATGCGTGTGACCACCAAGGGCCATCGTGTGGCGAGTGCGGATCACCAGGTTGATCGCTGTAAGCATGGTGCTTTCGGTGGTTGGCGGTCCAGCTAATCGGTCCGCCCTCGCCAGCCAATGTCCCAATCGTTGTAAAGACATTCTTAAGCCAGTTCGGAAGGATCAGGCCAGTGTGGGTCAAAAGGCGATGAAATCCTAAGCAAATTCCCAAGCTACCTGTCATCCAGTGAAAGAGGATGGCCAAGCCGAGTCCGCTCCAAGTGAAGCACCATGGAGCATAGAGTGCTCCAACGTGCAAAGCGATCAGCCAAGCCGACGCTCCCCATTGAATGTTCCACACGGTCGGCACCGGCGAGACTTTGGCAGCGCCACCCGCGGAAGGTAGGCTAGCAGGAGCTAGTTCTTCGACCATCGCCTGCGGCGGGGCTAACGTATCTGCGTGGTGTTGTCGGTGTTGTTGATTGGGAGAATCGATGACTGGATCGTTGCCTAACATGCCAAAGTTCCTAGGGGCTGAGGGGCTGGAGAGTACGGGTTAAACCTAAGGATCAGAATCAGTCTCCGAGATCTCTGATTCATATGAGTACATTAACGCCGTTTGCCGTTGTTGTATGTCCAGGATTGGTTCTTGTCGTGTCAAAGATGTGTAAAACCTGGTTTTGCACCGTATTGCCGGCAAAATCAGTGGTTCATATTTCAATCAAAAGACGCCTTTTCAACCCTGACGAGTAGTTTCACCTCGATAGTTGGTGTTAAGCTAGTCTTGCTGTTTGGGCTAGGATGGTTTTCGTCTAAGTCCGATCTCCCGCCATTCCTTCCCTTTCGCCTCTCGCCTCTGGACAAAATGACATGCCGTACGGCCCATTTCGCTATTTAATGTTCATCGCTATTGCAACTTGCTTTCTCCAATGCCCTTCCTGCGGGGCTCAAGAATCTACGGCAAAATTGGATCCTGCCATGGCAGCGAGCCAGGAATCCAATCCTAATCTTGATTGGTATGACGTTCGTTCTTGGGGTGTCGAAGGGCGAATCCTGCCTGACCAGGAACGAAAGCAATGGTATGATCGGCTACCGAGCTCCGCACAAGGAAAAGTCACCGACAATGTTTGGAACCTCAGCCGCGACAGCGCTGGCATGATGGTTCGGTTCAAGACATCGTCCAAGGCGATTTCGGTTCATTACAAACTAAAGAAGGCGCAACTGGGTATGCCGCATATGCCCGCGACCGGAGTGTCTGGAATCGACCTCTACGCGCGCGACAATAATGGCAAGTGGAAATGGGTCCAAGTTACCAAGCCTGCGACCCAAGAGGTACAAACAGAATGGATTCAAGGACTTGAGGCAGGAGAACGGGAGTACGCCGCCTATCTGCCTCTCTACAACGGCATTGAGTTCATGAAGATAGGCGTGGAAAAAGGCGCCACCTTCGAGGGACTCGCGCCTCGCGACAAGCCCATTGTGTTTTATGGAACGAGCATCACTCACGGTGCATGCGCAAGTCGGCCTGGAATGGTGCACACGAACATCCTTGGCCGCAAGTTGGATATGCCTATTGTGAACCTCGGGTTCTCGGGCAACGGGAAAATGGACGAAGCGGTGGGTGACTACCTCGTCCAATTGGACGCTGCAGTCTTTGTCATTGACTGCTTACCCAACATGGGACCGGCTGAAGTCAAAGCCAAATGTGAACCGCTCGTGAAACAGCTTCGAGCATCAAAGCCCAATACGCCGATCGTTCTGGTTGAAGACCGACGGTTTACCAACGATTGGATCACACCACAAAAACGTCAATTCCACACCGACAATCATGCGGCTCTGCGTGCAGCCTACCAATCCCTAACTGAGCAGGGTGTGAAGAAACTCTTTTACATTCCAGGTGATTCGCTTTATGGCGACGATACTGAGGGAGCGACCGATGCCTCGCATGCCAGCGACTTGGGCTTTATGCGGCAAGCTACCTTGTTCGAGCCTGTGATCCTCGAAGCGCTTCGGAACTAAAGAGCCATGGCTAGTTCAAACTGCAGAACAGTCTTTCATGTTGTGCTCAACGGCAACGTCTTCGCAGACGCTCATCAACGCCGCAGAAGAATTGCCGTTTGGCTGACTGCTTTATTTTGTTTCGGATTTATCGAGTTCGGGAGTGGAGCAGAGATGGGAGCCCTTGGCTCGGACGTACCCGATCCAGAATCTAACACCTTTGATGCGATTGTCGCTCCGTTGCTCTTTGAAAAATGTTTAGGGTGCCATGGTGGAGCAACCATCGAAGGCGGTTATTCGGTTGCTGATACGAGCAAACTGTTTCGACCTGGCGATTCGGGTGCGATGCCCATTTCTCATGAACAACTCGAATCAAGCGAGCTCCTTGTTCGCATTACAGCCAAAGACCCAACCACACGAATGCCGCTAGATGGAGAACCCTTAACGGATTTGGAAATCGCAGGTTTTCGCCGGTGGATTGCGTCCGGCGCTCCGCTAAGTCGGTCAGAAGAAAAGACCTCACTGGCCGAGATCTACGGACGAGCCAAATCCAGCGCAAGGGCACCACTCCATTATGCAAGGCCGCTACCGATTTCTTCCCTTCTCTTAAGCCCCGATAGCCAACAACTCTTAGTCGGGGGCTACTCAGAAATTATCGTATGGAACATTGAGACACAGGCGCTCGATTCTAGAATTCCTGTGCGGGGGCGAATGGTTTCTGATATCGACTGGGCTCCAGGCGGAGTGCTGGTTGTCGCATCTGGAACGCCGGGCAAATTTGGTGTACTCGAGGCATTTGACTTTAAAACTCAAAGGCAAATCGCTTCGTTCGGTTTTAGTCGTGATGTATGTACATGCATCGCCCCAAGCCCATATCGAAACGAAATTGCGGCTGGTTTCGCTGATGGTAGTGTCGCACTCTATTCGCTGGACAACTTCAACGTACGAGCCGAGTCAGTACCTCACGCAGCCGCGATCACAAGTCTCTTTTGGGCGAGCAAAGGGAACCGTATCTTGACTGCATCGATCGATCGGTCCGCAAAAAGCTTTGATTCCAAAGACATGCAATTGCTTTTCGCCTATGCCGAAAACGAGCGAACCGTGAGTGGTGTCGTCGACTCGCAGTATGGGGCGATCACGATTGACGAAACCGGAGTCATGCGTGTTTGGTCCGAGGGAGACGAAGCCCGTTCGTTGGCGAAAAAAGACGGACTTCCACAAAAAGTTCAGCCCATAGCCTCTGCCAACGGAATCGTTTTCGTACCTGATCACGGCAAGATCCGGAAATTATTCATCGTGCAAGATGAAGTTGTGGATGAGAAAGAAACCAAAAAAGATAATGCAGAAGCATCTAAACCTAAGATGAAAACGAGGACCCGTTGGAGGGAACACGACGCTCTCCAGTCTTCTCCCAATCAGAGCATTCTTTCTCTATCTGCCAATCGTAAGGGGGCCGTGGCTGCCGGGCTTGATAATGGCCAAGTTGTGATTTGGCTCGATGAGAATACAACTTCGCCAAGCCGCACGTGGTTGGCATTTCCGCATCAATGAATCGCCTTTCTCAGTCTCGCACATTCCGATCCGTAATCCAAAAGTTGGAAATTTGAGGGGCGAATTGGATTCTTCGCCTTGGCCTCTTTCGAAATGATGTGTTTGTATGCTAAATCCGAAATGACCGCCGAACGTTCGATTTGATCTAGCTGATCTCCCTTCTCCTTTAGATCTTTTCCCACCCCTTGGTTGATTCCTGCCTGCATGTCTTTCAAGGCTTTCTCGATGGATGCAACGGCAGCATCCGCCGCCTTTATTTGCGTCTGAATCTCGGCGAGCCGCTGCTGCCACTGATTGACTTTGTTTTGGTAGTCGGCACTTTCCCTTTGATAATTAGCTGCTCGAACTGGCCAAGCGTTATAAACCTCCATTTGTATTTGGAACTTCTTCATTTCCAGTTCCGTGGGTGGAACAAATTTTCGTTCTTGCGTTTTGGGGTCCGTTTGGTAGCTTCCATCCGGTTTCTGTGGCTGACGCGGTTGCGGGCCTGGTGCAACAGGTTGTTGCGGCTTATTCTGTTTTTCCTTTTGGAGTGTTTCTTGCACGCCCTTTCGATCTTTAATCTCTTTTCGACGCTGTTCTTCCAGTTGACGCTTGTCTCCACCTGTCGCTTTTAGATCATCGCGGAGCTTCAATTGTTCTTGCTTCGCCGATTCCAGTTCAGATTGAGTGGATTTGTTTTGCTCGGCTGCTTCTTCGGCTCCGACACTTTCAAATTTGCTAACCAGAGCGGAAAGCTCGTCCCCCCATGCCTTCGTTTCAGCGAGCTTTTCTTCCATCTTTGACTTGGCAATTTTCGATTCTACTTTCGAAAGTATGCGATCGGTCGCTTTGTCCAGAGTCGCTTCTGGGATGCAAGCGGAAGGGGCATCTGTCTTGAGCATGCCGACAACGCCGCCGATGAAGTCGCAATTGACAGCTTGATCTCCGTTTGCGGTATCTTGCCCCAGCGTCAGTGTGAATAATTTTTTGAACTGTGTCTCCGCCTTGTCCGATGCTCCTGCCTCGAGAAGAAGCCAGAGCCGCAGTCTTTCTTTGCCTAATAGGATTGATTCTGTATCCGAATTTTTGGGTGGCGTTGCTAGAGCTTTCCATGCTTCAGAGAATTGTCGTTCGCGAATAAAGATAAGTGAGAGAGCATAGGCCGCAGCTGACTTGAGTTTGGATTCATCTGCAATCAACTTATAGAGTTCTGCAGCTCTTTCCGCCTGCCCCGCTTCGTCGCTTTCGACCAATGCAATCAACTCGTTCGTAGCCGCAAGCTCTGCCTTATCGTCTGCCATACAAGTCGTCGAAATAACAAACAGAATCGAAATCAAGAAAAGCCAAAAGCAAGATGCTTTCTCGAAGAATGGATTGTTTGCACTAACGAAGAACATGGGGTGATTCCTTGAAATGGAAAAGCAGCGGAACGCAAGTCGCACTTTCGAACAACGAAAACCGATGGCTCTCGAGTTCATTTTCATCCTATAACGAAACCCTTCAAAAAGCCACAAAGAAATAGAGGATTGGGGCGGCCGAAACAAGCCAACAGCCATTGGGCGATAGCCCCGGTTCTCGACGAATGTCGACAGAGCTTGCCATCCGGGCTAGGAGGCCGTCTCACCTTTGGACCCAACAAAACGCTTGGGGAAAATGGGGAGGGCGAGGCCACCGCTGTAAACATGTTTCCAACAAGTTTACCTAAGTCATTCATTGCTCGGGAGGGTGAGGCTCCTGCCGAACCTTTGCACCGTTGGCTCGGCAGGAGCCTCGCCCTCCCTTTGAAATTGCAAGCAATTCGAAAAAGAAAGCGAGACGGCCCTGGCGAATCCAGCTTCGGTATTTTTCATTCCGCCGCTTGCTTTAGACTATCGCCGTTGACGTAACAGGACTTCCATTGGACTTTCAACTTGCAGCACAACACCTTTGGCGGCTTGCGTCGATAAGCCATCAGGCCATCGATCGCGTGAGTCGCTTGAGCAAGATACGTTGTCTCCCAACACGACTAACCGATCGCCGGGCTCCCAAACTTGAGACTCAGAATCTCCTTGACCTCGATAGTGGATATCTCGAAAAACGAGCAGCTGATCGAGTTTGAGGTTTCCTGAAATCGGGGAAATTTCAATGGGATATTGGATTTTTCGATTTTCAATGGCCGTGTCCTTCACTTTGGAAGGCAGCTTCGTTCTGAACCACTCTTCGTCTGGACTACCTGCCACCAGATAGCCATCTACCATCGCAATCGCAAGCCAAATCGGCTTGTCGGTTCTCGGGATAGATTGAGAAATGGCGGACTCTTCGGCGTACTTCAGCTTGAACTCACTGCCGTTCCACTCAATAGCGATTTCCGGTTCGCAAACGGGCGAGTGCATTTGGCAGTGAATCTCCCAGCTCGCGACTGGAGTCATGACCTGAAACGCAAAACCAAAATCCTGGATCGGTACGATGGCATGCGAATCGTGCGCGTTTAGTTGGAGTTGATTGTCCAGGTGAGTTTTCGGCGATACGAACTGCAATTTGCGTTCGACTGTTTGGGAGTCGCTTGCGTTCTCTTTGGGCTCGATGTTATCCGGACTGAGTACTCCTTCGAAGGCTCTATCCGTGAAAACCCAACTAGGGTCTTGGTTCTTTTGAGATCCGCCATTTTCCGCAAGCTCCGCCCCCTCCCAAGCATTGATCAGGATCGATTGCCTCAGAGATTGTTCGAGCGATTTGCACCATCGCTCGCCATTGATGAACACATCGCCACTCTCAATTGCGATCTGCTCCGCAGGAAATCCAAAAGCCCTTTTCACTTCACGCTTGGCTGATTGTGATTCTTGGAAGACCACAATGTCGCCGCGGACTAAGCCGGATGGCTGTGCCCTGCCGGTTGCAATCTCCATCGCTCGAATGGACCGCATACTACGAAGGGTTGCATAGCGAACTTGTTCACCGGGATTGATCCGTTCCTGAATATTTGCATCAGCCTCGAAGTCGACCGCTGATTTGGGATCACGAGTGCCACACCAACGACATCGAAATGGCTGATGGCTTTTGCACGTGTCCAGTCCGAACTCTTGCGTTTCGGAGCAGTCCGGACAGGTCCATGAAAAACGAGGGCCACGCAAAACAGGCTCCATCGAACTGCCCGTTATCAATCCCGTCCTTGGAAGCCTACCTCGCCGGAGTAACAGAATCGCAGCAAGCGTGATCGACAAGGATAGAAAAAGAAAGAGCCCAATCAAGCTATAGACAAACCAACGCCCTGGACGGTTAGCCAACTTTGGACTCATCAACGCCTCACTGCAATCAATAGGACTTTGCAAAAATCGCCTGAGTCTTGGTTGGTTTTCCAGTGAAGAAGCAGGTCCCTTCGCCGGGCGGTGGGCCAAGTGGGATGCAACGGATCGTCACCTTGAGTTCATCCAGGAGTGGCTGAACCGCTTCTTCACTTGCAAACCAGCACTTTGCAAATCCTCCACCGGTCGATCGTCCCTGTTCATCATCTGGCTGAAAGAAACTTCGGAACTCGGCCTCGGACTTCAGTTCGACCGTGTTCGCAATTTGCATTGCCTTGGCGCGTTCGAAGAGGTTGTCTTGAATCTCTTGCAACAACTTTGCGATTCCGCTGACCAATTCCGTTCGAGGAGTAGACTGACTTTGGTTGATGTCCCGTCGACCGACGAAAGCAGCGCCACTGGCGATGTCTTTCGGTCCTACTTCGACGCGAACAGGGACACCACGTTTGATATGGTACCATTTCTTGTCTCCGCCCCGCATGTCGCGATCATCGATGTCCACCCGAACTTTTTGATCGGAGTACATTTGCGAAGCCAACTCTTTTTTGAGCGACTTGCAGTACTCAAGGACTTCGGCCTTTTGCGAATCATCTCGATAAATCGGAATGATGACAACCTGCGATGGAGCCAATCGAGGCGGCAGCACGAGGCCATCATCATCCGAGTGCGTCATGATCAGCGCTCCGACGAGTCGAGTCGAAACGCCCCAAGACGTGGTCCAAGCGTATGCGATTTCCCCATTCTTGTCTTGGAATTTGATTTCCTGAGCTTTCGAAAAATTCTGCCCAAGGAAGTGCGAAGTGCCCGCTTGTAAGGCTTTGCGATCCTGCATCATGGCCTCGATCGAGAGAGTCGTAACCGCCCCAGGGAATCGCTCGCCGGCGGTCTTCTCACCTTTGATGACCGGTACGGCCATGTGGTTTTCTACAAAGTCGGCATAGACCTCAAGCATCTTGCTGGTCTCCTCCATCGCTTCTTCGGCGGTAGCATGAACCGTGTGCCCCTCCTGCCACAAGAACTCCGTGGTTCGCAGAAACAAGCGTGTCCGCATTTCCCATCGGACTACGTTTGCCCATTGATTGATCAAGATAGGCAGATCGCGGTAGGATTGGACCCATTTTGCGTAGGTCGCGCCGATGATGGTTTCGCTGGTAGGGCGAACGATGAGCGGTTCTTCGAGTTCGCCAGCTGGTCTTAGCCCACCCTTGCCATCCGGTTCAAGTCGGTGGTGCGTGACAACCGCGCACTCCTTTGCAAAGCCTTCCACGTGTTGGGCTTCCTTTTCGAGGAAGCTCATTGGAATGAAAAGCGGGAAGTAAGCGTTTTGGTGACCAGTGTCCTTGAACATCTGATCCAGAACGCGTTGCATGTTTTCCCAAATGGCATAGCCCCAAGGCTTGATAACCATACAACCACGTACGGCTGAATTCTCTGCCAAGTCGGCTCCCTTGATGACCTGTTGGTACCACTCTGGGTAATCTTCGGCTCGCGTCGGTGAAATGGCGGTTTTTACGGGGCCCATAGTGCAGCTTTGAATAGGAAAAGGTGGAAGATGTGCTTTGGTTCAGGCTGAGCTGGAAATTTCAGATGGGAACAGTTTATCGCATTCACCGTTTTGGGCCAGCCCGAGGATCGGCACCTTCAATTGGTCGACGTTTTCATTGGTGAAACAGAATCTAGGGGCGTTGCGTCCTCGGCCATCCTGCGAAACCAAACCACGATCTCTCAACTAATCTATTTTCGCAAGGACCCGATGCGCCGCGTCGATCGTCTCTTCGATGTCTTCGGGGCGGTGGGTGCGTGAGAAGAAAAGGGCTTCGAATTGACTGCAAGGCATGTACACCCCTTCCTCCATCAATCCCCAGAAGTACTTGCCGAAGCGTTTGCGATCCGAACGATTCGCACTCGGCCAATCGACAACTGGCGCCTCGTTAAAGAAGAGGGTCATCATGCTGCCCATCCTTTGCATCTGCGAGGGGAACCCGGCTGCATCCGCTGCGTTCTTGAGGCCCGCCGCCAATCGACTGGCCTGCGTTTCCAAGTACTCATAAGGCGGATCGTCACGCAAGATCTCGAGCGTGGCCGCGCCAGCTGCCGTTGCTAGCGGATTGCCGGATAACGTGCCCGCTTGATAGACTTTGCCGGCTGGCATGACATTGTCCATGATCGAAGCCTTGCCGCCATAGGCTGCTAAAGGGAGCCCGCCCCCAACGATCTTTCCTAAGGTCGTCATGTCCGGTTCGATGCCAAACAAACTTTGTGCACCACCATAAGCAACTCGAAAGCCTGTCATGACTTCGTCAAAGATTAAGATCGCGCCGTGTTTGGTTGTTTCATGACGCAGAGCTTTTAAAAACTCCGGTGTCGGAACAACCGTGCCCATGTTGCCGACAATGGGTTCCAAAATGATTGCAGCGATTTCGGTCGGGAACTTTCGGAATGTTTCGACGATGGATTGCGGGTCGTTGTATTCGAGAACGATCGTGTCCTTGGTGTTACCCGCGGTGACACCTGGAGAATCAGGGACGCCTAGAGTCGCTGCTGCCGAGCCTGCAGCCACGAGTAGCGAGTCAACGTGGCCGTGATAGCAGCCTGCAAATTTAATGATCTTTTCTCGGCCTGTCGCGCCGCGGGCGACGCGGATCGCACTCATGGTCGCTTCGGTTCCGCTGCTGACCAAACGCACCCGCTCGATGCTCGGAACGGCCGCCATAATCAGCTCAGCAAGCCGCGATTCGTTTTCCGTTGGTGCGCCAAACGAAGTCCCTTTTTCGGCCGCGATTCGAATGGCCTCGATCACTTGTGGTTGAGCATGCCCCAGGATCATCGGTCCCCACGAGCCGATGTAGTCGAGGTACCGGTTTCCATCGATGTCAAACAAGTACTGCCCCGACGCATGCGAGATGAAAATCGGTTCCCCACCAACGCCATGGAAGGCGCGGGCGGGTGAGTTCACACCGCCAGGGATGAGCCGTTTGGCTTTGGCAAAAGCGGCTTGGCTCTTCAGTCGTTTTGAGTCGGTCATGTTGTTGGGGTTTGAGTGAGGTAGGCTACCAGCCCATTACCATGTTGGATTCAATGATTCGGCGGGCCTTTTCGAGGTCGGAGCCTGTTTCCGACATGTACAATCGAATGGCATGCAGCTTGTCACCCGAGGATTTCGACAAGCAATCACGGGCAATCGAACAAATATCCAATTGGCGTCCTGTGGCCCCCAAAACCGCTTTGGAAATAACCCAGGTATCGCGGGGGCGTTTGGTAATGCGGACAATATCGTCCGACGGGTAAGCGTCGCGAAGAACGTCGCGGGCAGACGCTTCATCTTTCGCCCAAGTGACAATTATGTGAGAATCTGTTTCGATCTCGAAAAGTGGCATTCGATCATTCCCTGGTTGGGTTGAAAGATGTTGACAACTGCGTTTCAATGAATGTTCCGAGCATGGTAACAGGCAATGGCTCCCAGTGGAAGGATTCGCTTGAGACCATGGCGTTTTCGATTTGGGATGCGGAATGTTTCTAGTATTAGCTGTGAATTATCGATGAAAAAGTACCTGACACCAGTCCTTATTTCCTGCGTGTGCCTCTTGGCATTTGGACCGCTTTTGCCGATTTTTTTCGGGCCAGACTGGCGGGCCAAGTGGACAATTGCTTTAGCGGCAAACGAATACTTGGACGGACATCCTGACAAGGCTGAGGAATCGCTCAAGCAGGCCGCGTTGCTTTCGCATCAGATTGCTACCGAACCCGAGTATTGGAACTTGAAATTTGACTTGGTCTTTAATAAAGAAAAACCATCGGACGAAACGATCGCAGCCTTGTTCGAAGACTCCGTGGCATTGATCTCTCGAACGCCGGCGATTCAGCAGCGGATCCTCGCGCATCGTGTCGGGGAACATTTTCACCTAAAGCGAGAGAACGAGTACGCGGTCAAGATGATGGAAAAGTTTTTCCCCGCGATTTCCAAACGAATCGCAAACGAAAACAATTTTTTGGCTTACGCCCGAGCTCTTTCGAAAAAAGAACTTGAAACCGCGTTGACGGAAATTGACGCTGCACTCGTCGCCGATGGGACCACTAGGACCGAATTCCTGGACACAAAAGCATGGGTATTGCATGGCTTAGGCAGGGACAAAGATGCACTCGCGTTTATCGAGGAATCGATCAAAAAGCTCCATTTGGAACTGAAACAAATCAAAGGAATCCCCACCCAAGATCGAAGCAAATTTGAGGGGTTGTTTGTAACCGAAGTTGCCGAGGCGAATGAAACCGATTCCTTGCCCCCCCGACCCCTTGGTCGACTGGATGAGTTGAAAAAAGAGTTCTCCTACTTGAGGCCTATCGAATTGGAGCTTGAAGCGAAAAGAATTGCAGTGGTCCGATTTCATCGCGCTTGTATTCTCGACGAATTGGGTCAAACCGAAAAGTCGGAGTTGGACTATCGATGGCTCGATCAATTCGGTTTTACGGAACCAGAGAAACTCAACTAGATAGGCTCGGTAAAATCCAACATTAGCAGCTAGGCTTTCAGGGCTTGATAAACTCTACCGGTTTTCACGAATAGAGGTGTGAAGCTGAGCATTCTCATTTGTAATCATGGCAGCAGCCGAAGAAGTTTCGGATAGTCTCGTCCATTTGCACAAGGAGGTGCTCAAATGCGTAACTGCCGATCGACCTTAGATTGGTTTTGCGATTGTGTCGTTCGCATCACCTTCGTCTTTGCTATTCCCCACATTTCTTTTGGACAATCCCCTTCAGACCCTTGGGCTGCAAGCTACCAATATGATGTCGGGATGTGCAATCAGGCGGCTCTCGATTCCAACACGCCGCAGCGGTTTCAGCCTGTTTTTGGGCTCGATGTAGGTGCTATCTGGTTGGGTCGCACGACTCCTGATTCGCAAACACTGGTTGTCGATCAAAATGGCAACGCACTTTCCAATGCGAATCAGTTGAAAGGCTCGATGGGCGATGGACTCGATGCGTCACTGAGCTTCTTTAATCTTTTTCGCGATAAACCGATCGACTTTCAAATGAGGTTCTTTCAAGCGAGCGACATGACTGCCACGCAAACGCTCACGGCAACGCAAGTCATTCCAGTCTTTTATGGCGGAATACCAGCAACCCCGACCAATTCGAACGACCTCTTCTATCAAAGTCAGATTCGTAGCTTCGAAGCGAACGCGGTATTTCGTACCCCCTTTCGACTTCGATTCTTGACGGGCTTTCGATACTTCGAAGTAGACGAAATTTATGACGTTAGCGACAACGTCAATTCGTCAGCAGGAGTGACTGCAGGTTTCTCTTCACGTGCTGAAAACATGATGGCTGGCGGACAAGTTGGAGCCGAGGGCACCTTGATCTCCAATGACAACGGACGCGTGTTTGGCTCGTTCAAATGGGCGTATCTGGGGAATAATGCATTTGGAGCAGCCAGTGCTGCCGACTCATCTGGAGGGCTTCTAGAAGAAATCGCCGAAGACTCAATCTCTTCGCAGCTACTCGATTTCCAACTCGGTGGTGCGTTAGGCTTGTCGAAGCGGTTTTCGATCTATGCGGGCTACCAAGGCCTTGTCGCGTCCGATCTGTCTCTGGCCTTAAACCAGAATCAGAACGCCAGTATTTTCGCTGGCACAAATCCCATCTTCAAGTCGGATGGGCAATGGCATGGATTTAAGGTCAATCTGGTTTCGATTTGGTAACTGCGAAGTAGCGACTTATTATTGCACAAATCAGTTCACCCTCCCTGGGCCGAAGGCCCGACCCTCCCCGAGGGAGAGTGACTTTAAATCCCTTTTAAACAATCCGGTGCTAACGCCATCATCTTCCTGAGTTCGATTTTTCTGCCTGTTGTGTTCGCTGGGTAGCCGGTAAAACTCCTTGCAATCAAGGGCTAATTTTCCGCCTGGGATCAACTGGCGTCTGTTCGACAATCGCCCTCCGATCGACTACCATTGCGAGGGAACGGTTGGTACATGGAGCCACGTTTTGCCAAATGGTCAATAACTTGCAACAAGAACGAAGGGTTTGAAGATGGTCGGGTTAACTGTTGGATTGTTGGTCGCAGCTGGTATTTGCGTACTCCTTCTCTTCTATCTGGTCTCAATTTATAACAACTTGGTTTCGATGAGACACCGATACAAAAACGCATTCGCCCAGATCGACGTGCAGCTTAAGCGTCGCTATGACTTGATTCCGAACTTGGTGGAAACGGCCAAGGGATACATGAAGCACGAGAAAGAGACTCTCGAAGCTGTCATACGAGCAAGAAACACTGCGATGTCGGCTGGCCAACAAGCGGCAGCCAATCCGGGAGACGCCCAGTCGATGCAAAACTTGTCGACGGCCGAAGTAGCGTTGGCAGGAACGATGACCAAGTTTATTGGTTTGGCCGAAGCGTATCCCGATTTGAAAGCCAACCAGAATATGCTTGCCATTCAAGAAGAACTGACGAGTACTGAAAACAAGATCTCGTATTCGCGACAAGCATTCAACGACGCGGTCACTTCTTATAACATTGCATGCGAGGTGTTTCCTGGCTCACTGGTAGCCGGCTTTGGTCGGTTTGAGCGAGCTTCTCTGCTTGAGGCAATCAGCGCTCCACAAGAGCGAGAGGCTGTTAAAGTCCAATTCTAAACGGAGAGAACGATGGACTTTTTTGAGCATCAAGATCGCGCGCGGCGGAAAACGTCAATTCTTGTTCTTTATTTCGTGATCGCCGTCGTCATGGTGATTGCTTCGGTTTACGCTGCGATTCTTGGAATCGTTGTTGCTGCAACGGGGACTTCGGAACGCCCCATTTCCTTTTTTGAATGGCATCCGATCTTACTGACAAGTGTTGCAATGGTTGTAACGGCGATCATCTTGATCGGAAGCTTGTACAAGATTTGGTCTTTGGGCAGCGACGGCGAACAAGTCGCACTGGCGTTGGGCGGTGTCAGGATTCCGCCCAATACGGGAGTACTCGCTGAACGCATTTTGCTCAATGTCGTCGAAGAAATGTCTTTGGCATCTGGTACGCCCGTACCACCGGTCTACTTGATGCCACGAGAAATGGGGATCAACGCCTTCGCTGCCGGAACAACCCCTCAAAACGCAGTCATCGGTGTGACTCAAGGAGCGATCATGACTCTCAAACGAGAGGAGTTACAAGGAGTGATCGCTCACGAGTTCAGTCACATTCTCAACGGAGATATGCGACTCAATTTGCGATTGATGGGAATGCTGAACGGTATCTTGCTGATCGCCTTGATCGGATATTGGACGCTTAGAATACTGGGTGAGGTAGGAATTCGATCCGGCAGCCGTGACAGCGAGGACAACAAAGGGACTCTCGCTTTGGTGGCCGCATTTGCTGCAGTCGGCGGTTCGCTGGTCGCGATCGGTTACATCGGTGTGTTCTTTGCAAATCTCATTAAGGCCGCTGTATCGAGGCAACGTGAGTTTTTGGCGGATGCGTCCGCAGTGCAGTTTACCCGCAATCCAAATGGGATCGGCGATGCCTTGAAACGCATAGGCGGTTGGGCGCAGAGATCACGACTTGCTAGCCCCCACGCCGCTGAGGCAAGTCATATGTTTTTCGGCGAGGGAGTCGTTTCGCACTTGTTTGCAACCCATCCAGCGCTTCCGGTTCGGATCAAGAGAATCGATCCTCGCTTCGACGGTGTTTTTGAAACGACCAGCAAGGTAACCCATTCGGAAGCCGAAATGATCGACCCACGCTCTTTGTCTCTTGCCCGATCCTCGTTTGCCAACGTGCATCAAGCGGCAGTGGCAGGTGCAGCAAGTCATGAACAAAGCCCCCAACAAGCTGTCGACCACATCGGCGAGCCTCGTCCTGAACATTTCGTGCATGCTCAACACATAGTCGAGGAAATGGACGATCTACTAACCGAAGACATTCGTGACCCGCTCGGTGCTGTTGCGATTGTTTACGCGCTGTTGCTGGCTCCCTCCGACGATTCAGTCCGAAGAGAGCAGCTTGAAAAGCTTGCTACGTCGACCGATGATCGCGTCATTGGCGAGATCAATCGGGTTCTGACGCACGTGGATGCATTGGCGGACGAGCAGCGACTGCCAATGGCTTGTTTGGCATTGCCATCGCTTCATCAATTGTCGCCAAATCAAGCTGACGCGTTTCGCAAAAACGTGCGTGCACTAATCGAGGCGGATCGCAAGTGGACGATTTTTGAGTTTGCGATCCAGAGATTTATTTCCAAGCGATTGGCGGACCGTTTGCAACGCAAAGAACGAGCTGCTTCGGTCCCCTCGAGTGATTCGATCTCGCAAAGCTTCCAAACCGTTTTGTCAACGTTAGCTAGATTGGGTAGCGATGCGAGCATTGTGGACAAGGCTTTTGCAGCAGGGCTAGCAGAGGTTCCAAACATAAACGCGGGATTGCAATTGAGCCCAAGTGCGGCATGCACCTTGAAGACACTCGATGAGGCATTAAATATTTTGGAACGTTCCCAAGGTACAATGAAACGCTCTATGTTAGCTGCGTGTTCCGCTTGCATAGCAGCAGATGGGAAGGTCGAAGTGAGGGAACTAGAGCTACTGCGAGTAATCTCGGATGCACTGGGTTGCCCCATGCCGCCGGTTCTTCAGACGACTGCTCACTCGCGCGGTTGAATGAAAACTAATGTGGAGCGTAATTCGCAAGAATTGAGAACTAACAAAAATCTTAAGAATCCATAACTAAGCACATCCGCATTTGTCTTTCGTATTCATTAGCCGATGGGCGCTAGCCCCGGTTCTCGACGAATGTCGAGTGGAAAACCGGGGCTAGCGCCCAACGGCTAAAGATTTGTTTCCCTCGAAGACTCATGCCGAAGTGCTTAGCTGAGTTCTTACGAATCCATAACTAGCTGAATTCTTACGAATCCAGCAGCGACCCTCGGTTACTGAAAGTGCTCGGCTTCCAGCTCGTAGTAAACCCCATCCAAACCCTCGACTGGCCGTTTGTAGTCATGCACTTCGAAAGTACCGGCCAACGAGTGCTGGCGAACTGATTTGTAGGCATAGCCATCGTTGACCAGTCGCACTTGAATCATATGGGTAAGTGGCGGCTGCGTTCCGAAACAACAAGTCCCCCAGTCTGGCACCAAGACAAAAGATTTGGATGAACCGCTCGAAATCGAGGTAGGATGCACGTAACCTTTGAGAAAAATCTTCTTTCCGTTAAGTGCCCTTGCTTCGGGTGTCGGGAAGTCAAACTCTGGAATTGGGCTCTTCAAGGCCGCGAATTGAACTCGCTCAAATCCCTCGGGAACTTCTGTGTTGTAGACATAGATGTGTTTTGCGGGGGCACCGACAAGAATCACTGTACTGACAATGAGTCCTATCCAAGCGATCGGGGTTCCAATCAATTCGTTGGGATATCTCTTGAGATTGCTGATTGCGACGAGACCGAAAACAAGTCCGATTGCGGGCAAGAAAAGAAGCATGGGCGAAATCCATGCTAGCAGACTAAACAAACCGAAAACCAAGCTGAGCATGGCCGCGCGGCTCAGCGACTTGTAAACGAAGTCGTCGGAGTCCTCGGAGGCGTATTGGGTTTCGTTGGAGTCGGAAATGTCTTGGCTCATCGTAATCTAAAAAGTAGTCCAGAATAATGTTGAAACGAACGCTGGTCGTTGAAGCGTTTTTGAGACTCCGCCACAAAACCGTTAGCGAACTCGGCTAAGCACCATTTTGGCGACCAAGCCCCCATTGGTTGCGATGTTCCACATTACCAACGCGAGCATCACCGTCGCCAAAATCACTACGACAAATGAGGCCCAAAGGTTCAATTTGCCGACAGCGGGAAGCGTTGCCATTGGCCCGCTGGTTTGCGTTTGAATGAGCTGTGAAAGGGCGACGGAATCATCCAAGGATGCAACACGAATCGAAGTGCGATTCGCTTTAAGCGCAAGAGCCCGATCCAAGGTTTTCGCTTGAATGGAGGACGAACTATCCAACTTTTTGGGTGCGGCAGGAGATGGGATCGGGAAAAATGTCTTGGCTCGCTTGACGGAGTTCGGATCGATTTTCTCCAGTTTGATCAACATTTCTTTTGCCTCTGGTAACGGGCAGGCTCGCAAGTAGTTGATCACGGGAACACGAACCCAATTGTTGTCGTCTGTCGCTTTTTCGAACAGTTCACACACTTTTTCGAGTTGGCTCCAGTCGCTCCATCTAGCCAAATCAGGAATGACCAAATCCGCGAGATCTGGGCGTTCCAAAAGCCGGTGCATGGTTTTCGTAATCGATTCTTTGGGCAGGGCGTTGCCTTCGGTTCCGTGAAAGCGCAATGCCATGACTGCTGCATAGATGTCCGCATATTGACTGTGGGCATTGTCGAAAAATTCTTCTTGGATGAGCTCCAGCCCTTTTTCTCCCTTGAGGGTTAGGTAGGCAGCAAGCAGCGCGTCCAGTCCTGCGCGGGCTTCGGGAGTTTCGCTACGAATCATCGACTCAAACAAAACAGCATCTTCCGGTTTGCCGCAAATGGCAAGCATTGTGAAATAGAGTCGTTTGCGGTCCGGCGATTTGGATGTGTCCTGAACCCACGCCAATAGCTTTTCTCGATCCATCTTGTCTTTGAGCAAAACCACATCGGCATAGGGAGCCAATGCAAACTCATCGTAGCTATCGCGAGCCAGCAGAGAATCCGTATGCTCAAAGTACTTCTGGAAAAACTCCAACCGTTCGACCTGCGACTCGGGCAGCTTTTGAATCTCCTCAACATACTTTTCAGCGTCTGCCGATAGCGGGAGAGGTGATGACCAAAGCAGCTTATTTGGGTCCACACCCAGCAGCAGGAATTTCTTAGTGGCTTTGCCTGGACCGAAGTAACTTGCTTCGATCGCTTGGTTCACGGAGATCAGTTTTTCACCGGAAAGTACCTTCTCAATTTTGAACATGGCAATGCCATCCACATCGGGTCTGCCATCGGTTTCCAATCTGCCGATACCGACTGCATCCATCGACTTTATTTCTTGGCGAAGCGTTTGCGAGGCAGCCGAGCAGAATGGACAAGTCTCTTCAGCCATCGCAGCATGTACGTTGAAGGAAGTTATCATCAGCGCTCCAAGCAAAGGAGCAATCAAACGAATCATCATGGTTTTAGCCAGCCTCTTACTAGTTTTAACAATTGCATTTGGACGATTGCTACTCAGAGCAACCCATTGAAAATTGATCATTGGTTCGCATCGATCATTCTACGCCGCCGACCTTAGGGGCTGCCGGCGATGGCATTGGGAAAAAAGTCTTTGCCCGCTTAAACGCATTGGGGTCAATTTTCTCGAGCTTAGTCAACATCGCCTGCGCCTCGGGCAACGGACAGGCTCTCAGGTAGTTGATCACGGGGACTCGAACCCAATTGGTTTCGTCGGTCGCTTTTTCAAAGAGTTCACTTACCTTGGCAACTTGGCTCCAATCGTTCCACCGAGCCAGATCGGGAATCACCAAATCCGCTAACTCTGGCCTTTCGAGCAATCGGTGCATCGCACCAACAACAGACTCTTTGGAAAGGACGTCGGCCTCAGTTCCATGAAATCTCAAAGCCATCACGGCGGAATAGATATCCGCGAACGGACAGTGCGCGTTGTCCAAAAAGGATTCCTTCACAAGGTCTAAGCCTTTTTCTCCCTTGAGGGTGAGATAGGCTGCCAAAAGAGCATCCAGGCCTGCTCTGGCCTCTGGGTTCTCGCTCTTGATCATGGATTCGAGAAGCATGGCATCCTCAGGTTTTCCGCAAATCGCCAGCATGGTGAAGTAAAGTCGTTTTCGATCGGGTGCTTTCGCTTTGTCCTGAACCCAGCCGAGCAATTTCTCGCGATCCATCTTGTCCTTGAGCGCAAGCACGTCGGAGTACGGTGCGAGTGCGAACTCATCAAAACAGTCCCGAGCGATCAAAGGATCGGGGTGCTCAAAGTACTTTTGGAAAAACTCTAAGCGTTCTCCTTGGGAATCAGGTAATTTCCGAAGGTCCTCAATGTACTTTTCTGCTTCGGGAGAAAGTGCCAGCGGCGAACTCCAAAGCAGGCGTGTAGGATCGATCCCGAGAAGCAAAAAGCTCTTTTCTGTTTTGGTGGGGCCCAGATAACTGGCTTCGATCGCTTGATCCTTTCGGATTAGCTTGTCGCCAGAAAGCACCTTTTGAATGGTGAAGGTTGCGAGTCCCTCGATGCCATTCTTTCCCTCCGCATTGAGTCGACCGATCGCGGCCGCATCCATCGAAGCAATCTCCTGCCGTAATGTCTGTGAAGCCGCGGGGCAAAAAGGGCACGTCGCGTCAGCCAAGCACTGTTTCGAGCCCGACCATCCCGCGAAAACCAGACTGTTTAGAAGCACAACGATGGCCAGGAATGTCCTCGTTGGATTCGTTATAAGTCGAATAATCATCATTAAACCAACCTTGGAACTTTTTCTAAAGACTTACGCGACGGAGCAAGTCCACCTAATGTACGTCATTCCATGTGGTGGATGCCAGATGTTCGGGAGGATTTTCGAGGATCTGTTTTGAGTGGTCCTAACCTTTTTGTTGATAAAATGGCTGCATCCGCATAGAGTCTCTGGTCCGAATCGAAGTGTTCGACCACAATTATTCGGTCGGCGCCGATACAAGTCCACTAAGCTGGCGTCGCATCGTTTCGCTTCCTTGCGTTTTTGAACCCTGTCCAAGCAGCTTTCCCCCTCATGCAACTCCCGATTTTGAAAGTCCTTTCGCTGGCGGACACTTTCCCAGGCCAAGATCTTTCGGCGAACGATTCTGCCGGGCAAGATTCAAATGGGTGCGGTTCCGTCGCAGCCGTGTTCGAGCCAAGCCGGCGGTTGCCCCCTTGGCTTCGCCGAGAAGTGCCCAAGGGAAACGCCAATCATTTCACTTCGGGATTGCTTAACGAATTGCGATTGGAGACCGTTTGCGAGAATGCAAAATGCCCCAATCGAATGGAGTGCTATTCGCAAAACACCGCGACGTTCATGATTCTTGGAAACGTTTGCACGCGTCCCTGTGGCTTTTGTGCAGTTTCGCGAGGCAAGCCCGAAGCGCTCGAGGGGGACGAACCGGAGCGTGTCGCCGAAGCCGCGTTGCGATTGGGCTTGAAACACGTCGTCATTACATCGGTAACCCGCGATGATTTACCGGATGGTGGCGGTGACCATTTCTATCAATGTGTCATCGCTGTTCGCAATAAAACAGGGGCCTCGGTCGAAGTACTAACGCCTGATTTCATTCGGCATAAGCATGGGCTAGACCGAGTCATTGAATCGGCACCAGAGGTATTCAATCACAACATGGAAACCGTCCCTAGACTTTACCGCAAAGTCAGAGGGCCCAAGAGCGAGTATCAATGGACATTGGATCTGCTTCAGCATGTGAAAAATAGCAACAATGCAATCAAGACAAAAAGCGGGCTTATGTTGGGGCTTGGCGAAACTCGCGACGAGTTGCTCGACTGTTTGGCAGACCTACGCACTTACCAATGCGATTTCTTGACCCTCGGCCAATATCTGCAACCCGGTCCCAAGTACCTGCCGGTCGTGCGTTACGTTCCGCCTGACGAGTTCGATGAACTAGGAGCCATTGCGAGATCAATGGGCTTCAAAAAAGTTGCGTCCGGTCCATTCGTTCGAAGCTCCTATCATGCTCGCGATATGGCTGAGAGTGACGTTACATAGCCCAGCCCAACGGGCTGGGTATTCGTTGCAACTGCACGTAAGGGCTCAAGGTCCGACTCACTAGCTTGCGCGTCGTGCTAAGGTCGTTTTCTTGCTGTCGATTCCTTAAATGCAAAATCACCAACGGCCGACAATCGTGTGCAGTCCTTCTTGGTCGCGGACATTGGGCAGGCAGCGTTCTACATAGGGGGCGTCGTGTGCAAAGATGACATAAGTACCAGGTAACAAAACTGTCCTGTCGGAAGTTGCTTTTCCAAGTTGGTTTTGCCAAACACCCTCTTCGGTGATTTGGCCAACAACATTGCTTCCCTGATTGTAACGGTACCCAAAATAACTGGTGAAGACCTGCCCTAATGAAGTCTGATCGACCGATGGCGAGTCGGTTGGTGGCACGAGCGGTTGCGACTTGTACGAACGTTGTAGTTCAGATATCGCATCCGCTCGTGAGGTTACCGCAAGCTCAGCCTTGTCGCCAGGCTCTACGTCCAAGGCCATATAGTACGTGTCGTTCTCACCAACGAAGACTGCTTTGTCCCACTTGAAAACGGAGGCATTTCGAATTACCTGGCCGCTGAAGAACGTATCCTGCTCTGGGCCGCGTTTCAAAATCGGCAGTTTTTTGACTGGGTGTGCGATTGAAAATTGGGTTTGCAGGCGGGGCGGAAGGAAACCAAGGTACTTTTGTTGGCCATTAGACTCCACCTGTTCGCTCGTTGGGAGCGAAATAAACGAACTGGTCATAATCGGATTGAATTGGGTTTCCGGGGCAATGGAAATCCCATCGTTCGACACCGTCGCGGCAAAGTAGGTCTGGCGTGACCATACAAGTCCATCGCCATTTTGGTCCACGAACGCAAGTGATCGAATCCGTGAAACTGCCCCCAACCCATCCTTGAGCAACCCATAGCTGAACAGAAAAAACGTGCAAATGGTGGCGGTGATAGGGATAAGTACGACTAACCATACCCTTCGTTTATGTCGATTGCTCCAGACCATGATTCCAGGTACAGCGACACCCACAAACAAAACGACAAACGTCAAGAACGCAATAGCTGGCGTGCGCCCCACCGACGGAATGAGCCAAGTCCAAAAGTCGTCTCCGACCCCACTCGACAATCGAACGGTTCGATTTCCAGACGCGACGGTTACTGGCATCGCAGCATTCGAACTGGAGCGATATTTGCCAAAGGTTTCATCCTTGACGTTGGCGTAATCCGCTCTTCGACGGCTTTCCAGGCAGACAATTCCGAAGCCATGTGCCACCATCATTGTTTCCTCTGGAGCATCCTCCACAAACGTCACGGCATCGTAAATCTCGCTCGCAAAAGCAATAGGGGATGCAAGCTTGGAATCCAGAATGCTAGTTCCAACTTCACCCAGCTTTTCGGCAAACCAATCTGTCGCTTCATAGAAATCAGAGAAAGTAACGGCAGGTACATACCCAAGGTTAGGTTGTAGACCCTCTCCGTTCAAAAAACCTCGCCCCGTCGTCATCTGGTGCTTGTCCCAAATGGTGTTTTCGAAAAGATCTAAGCTTGGCGATTGAAAGTCTGATAACTGCAAAATTTTTGCTTGTGCCCCAGTTCTGCTCTTGCTCCTCTTTGATTCACCGTACTTCCTCGATAAATCGATCGACAACAAGGTCGCGACAGTTTTTTGCGCTCGAACCTTGCTGATAGCCAAGAAGCCCCCCGCAAGTACGTAGTTGCTGAGGCACTCAAGTCCTTTTGCATCGATACGTTCAAGATCCTCCAACGAAATCGAAATCTGTTCCAAGGTGCTTAGGCAAAGCCAGTTCCATGGCATGTTTCGCACATCGCAATAGGAGCTTGATTGTGACGACTGAGTTACAAACTGCTCTTGTGAGAACCAGTTCCCAGTTCTGCCCATTTCGGCGAGAGCCTCCATACGCCGAACGTCATCCTTCGAAGTTTCATCCGAGATCAAGACCAGACTCTTGCATGTATTGACTCCTATTCCCCGACTGTTGTAAATGTAGGTGGACTGGCCAGATAATTTTCGATCGTTCAGCTTGGCTGAGATCCCAAACTGGTAGCCACGAGAGGCTGCCGATTCGATAAGGAAATTTCCAAGCAACTCACCGGTTGCTTCCCCCTTTCCTTTCTCGATGGGTATCTCGACCACAACCCCTTTCGTGCCAAAGCTGGAATAGTAGTCCTGGCCTATGGTCACTTTGAGCATACCACTCTGTTTAAACAGAAGCCCTTTTCGAGGCACGACCCGAACACGAATGGGACAATATCCCGGTTCGCCAAACCAATTAGGAAAAGAAACATAAATGGAAACATCACCAGTTTCGCCATTGATACTGTTGGTGATCAGATGCTCATTTTTGAATAGGCCGACGTCCACATATTGAGCTCGAACATCGGCGCATAAAAGGCTGCAAACCAACGCGGTTAACAGAGAGCAACAAGCATTCAGTCGATTGATTGTTTTCATGGTGTTGCTTAACGTTCGGGCAGGTCGCAATCTTGACTCAATTGCAACTAAAGCGTCGATTATAGGTTCCGGCCCACCAGCCGTGTTGAGCTTCACCCTCGAATTCGAGAAAACAGGCTCACAGCAGCCTATTCATGGAGAAGTAGAATTCAATCGCGAACAACTTCACGCGAGCACATCCCGCAGGACATGCCCGTGCACGTCGGTCAAGCGACGCTCGATTCCGTTGTGATAGTAGGTTAGCCGCTCGTGGTCCATTCCCAATAAATGCAGAATGGTCGCGTGGAAATCGTAGACCGTCGCTATTCCCTCGACTGCTTTGTACCCGAACTCATCCGTGGCGCCGTAAGTGAATGGCGCCTTAACGCCAGCCCCCGCCATCCAGGCTGTAAAGCCCGCAGGGTTATGGTCTCTACCACTCGCTCCAGCCTGAAACGTTGGCATCCTACCGAACTCTGTGCACCAAACAACTAACGTATCCTTGAGCAAGCCTCGCTGTTTGAGATCGCGTAGCAAGGCAGCCGTCGGTTGATCAAAGACAGGCCCGTGCTTTCCATATTGCTCGTGCAGTTGCTTGTGTCCGTCCCAATTGCTCACCCCCTCGCCACCAGTTTGATACGCACCGTTGAACAACTGCACGAACCGAACTCCTTTTTCAATAAGTCGACGCGCAAGAATGCAGTTGCGAGCATACTTGGCTTTCAATTCGTTGGATGCGTCATCCGCTCCGTACATTCTCAACGTGTCTGCCGTTTCGGTATTGAGATCAGTCACCGCGGGGACACTCAATTGCATTTTTGCTGCCAACTCATAGCTGGAAATCCTCGCTGCCAATTCGCTATCGCCGGGAAAATCGTCCATGTGCCTACGATTCAATTGTTGAAGAAAATCCCGTGTCGCCTGATCGGTTTTCGCTGAAACTCCAGCAGGACGCACCAAATTTCGAAGCGGTTGTGCCGCATTAAAATCCGTTCCCTGGTAAGCCGCCGGCAGAAATCCACTTCCCCAATTGTTGACACTCGATTGAGGCGTCCCGCGCGGATCAGGAATGGCAACATAGGACGGCAACTCTTGATTCTCCGTCCCAAGCGCCCACGTCACCCAAGCGCCAACGCTAGGAAACCCCTCCAACGTAAAGCCGGTCGACATGAAATTCTCACCTGGACCGTGCGTATTTGTTTTCCCTGTGAGCGAATGGATAAAGCACATGTCATCGGCCAAGTCACCGAGCATCGGGACCAAATCAGAGACCATCTTTCCACATTGGCCACGCGGCTTAAACTCCCAAGGACTCTTAGTAAGATTTCCTTGTTTGCCTTGAAAGGTGACCAATCCGTCTGCACCAGGCATCGGTTCGCCGTGCCGCTTGATCAACTCCGGCTTGTAGTCGAACGTATCGAGCTGACTGCATGCACCCGCGCAGAAAATCATAAGAACGTTCTTTGCTTTGGGAACAAAATGCGATGCCCTTGACGCAAATGGTCGCGCCGGATCGATGTGAGGACGAAGCGGTGTCTTGTCCGCTGCCAGCAATCCGTCGCCATACAACAAACTGGCCAAAGCAATTCCGCTTAGGCCCTGAGAAGTTTGCCCGAGAAATCTTCGTCGATCCAACATGGGAGAGGAAAAAAGAGTCATATAACTACAGGGACCTTTGTTTTCGGTTGAACTAACTTTGGAGCAGCCACGAGCCATTGCCAAAGCTCAACCATCGGTTTGATTTCCGACGCGGAGATCGTTCCACGTGCATACGCAATTCTATTGTAGAAACGCCCTAGCATACTCAAGGACTCCTGCTGTTCCGGATACTTGCGAGCAAGCCGACGGATGAATTCCTCGGGCGTTTCTTCTTCTCCACGAACCACTCTGCGTTCATAACCCCATGATAGCACGGCCAGGTACATGTGCCGAACCATTTGCTCACGACTCCAACCACTACCTGCTTGAAATGGATTCGCGAAAGAACCAAAAGGTGGGTAAGGATCGTCTAACGTCGTTGCCTCCTCTGCCACATGGTTGGCCGGAATCAAAGACTTCTTCTTGCGACCCAACAACGCATTCAACCAATCCGCGAAGTCCCTCATGGATTGAACCAACTCTCGTCGGTACTTGATTCCGAAGATCACGGCCACGACCAATAAAACGAGCATAACCAACCACTGCACCAAAGCGGCAAGATTCCACTGGATGGACATCGAGGGAGCTTTCTGCGGCTGTGGCGGTTCAGGAGCTTGCTCTGGTTTGGGCTGATTGACCCCCTTCTTTTCCTCCAGCGGAGGCTTGTCTTGTTGACCAGGCTCCCCTTTCGGAGGTTGAGGATCGTTTTCGTCTGGTGTACGATCATCGCCATTCTCGGGCTGCCTTTTTTCGTTTTTTCCATTGTTTTGTTTGCTCGGATCGGCTTCCTCGCTCCGTGACGGATCGCGACTTCCTTCCGCTTTGTCTCCTTGCTTACCGTCTCCTTGCTTACCGTCTCCTTGCTTACCGTCTCCTTCTGCCTTGCCCTTTTGAGAGCCACTCTGCGAGGGACTCTGGCTAACCTGATTGCCATTTCGCTGATCACCCGAATTCGCTTCCTCCGCGTTCGAGTGGTTACGATTTCCGTCCTGCTGTTGCCCCTGGTTGTCCCCTTGTTCATTTTGCTCGCTGCCTTCCGCACCCTTGCCAAATTCTGGCCCCTCCCCAGGCGCTCCCTCCTTTCCCCATCCCCACTTGTTCGCTTGCAAATCATCACGGCTGGTAAAGTGAAACGGCAAATCCATCGATAAGAGCGAATGACCAGGAATCGGAAGCATCGACAGCAGAAACAAAACCACAAAGACACTCGTCATGCCGATTGTCAACCAACGTATGGCAAACGCAGTCTCCATCGGCACACCGCGTTCCCGCAAGTACTTTCGCAAAGACAAAAGCGATATCAACACCAAGAGAAAGAGCGAACTAAGCAGATAGACAAACAGATAAGCAAACGCCCAACGTCGATCGACTGGACTTTTGATGACCAATTGACCAAGCCCGAACAACGGAAGCGCGAGCAAGGCGAAATACAAAACCCAAACACCAGGATTGTGCTTGCGACGACGCAACTTCTTGACTTTTGCGGTTTGTAGCTCCGACGCATTCTCCGTCTCGGTTGCGGTCTTGGTGGTTGCATTGACGGAGGAAGCGTTGCGTTCACTTTCGACTAAACCAAGCGACTGCAAGAGCCCGACTCCGGTGCTTTGCTCCTGTTCGTTCATCGAGGTGCAATCAAATGTAATCCTGTCAGCAAGCACAGCGACCAACACCAGCAACCCCAACAAAATGGGAAAGCTAAAAACCGCAAGCGAACCACTAATCGTCATGAAACGCGGGGCCACGATCAACGTCGCCGCCCCTAGCGCAAACATGTAGGTGAACGCAAGTTGTCGACTTTGCTCGATCGCAATACGTGCTATCAACACCGCTGCAACCGTGTAAAGTCCCAGTATCCACATCAGTCTCGCAGTGAATGGACCTTCGTAACAAACGATGATTATGAAATAAACGAGAGAGCCTATCATCCCAATAATGAAAACTGGCGCTATCGCGGCCAACAGAAAATCGAGGCTTTCCGGCCGTGCTTTCTTTTCACTCGCCATAATGACACAACTTATTCAATCTTCGAAGTGACGATTCGTAGAAGCTCTTTTTCGCGGTTTGCTAACAGTTTACCTTCCCATGGCAGCAACCATCGGTACAAAAACAGAAAACCGAGTAACCAGGGGATAGACAGCAGTAGGGCGATAGGGATGAAAGAGGTGCTTTGGAAAAATCGATCTAATAACCACTCTACTCCTAGCGGCAGCAAGACTATACCCGTCATAACAGGCATAAGCATGCTGAGAGCGAAACTACAGAAAATTGGCACAAGATTAAATTGCTTTGGCTGAATGCTACCAGCGGCGAGCGGGAAAGGAGTCAGGATTGCCATGACATTGGTTAGCAAACTAAATGGCGGCAGAATCGAAGCGGATAAAATCACCGCACAGAGGAATTTATCGAAAGAGATCCCAAAAAATAATCCGATCGCCAATTCCATCAGTAGCGTTTGCAAGAGAAGAAATGGAAGCGTAGCCAAATTCCGGCCCAGCAAAATACGGTCGCGTCGAATGGGCGAAAGCACAAAAGCCCGAAATCCTGCTCGGTCATAAGCAAACACGTTACCTAGCAAGCCGGATGTGATAAACAAACAGCATGCGGAAAAACCAATGACAATTGCGGCTTTCAATTCATCGATCTCGGGCAATTTCCATGTTTGCAGAATACCAAACATGATGAAAGGAATGAGGAGTGGCAAGAGTAGGTATAGCTTCACTTCCGGAGCTCGAGTCATCGACTGGAGCGTCATTGCGATTATCGCCGAAGTCTCTTCAGACACCATTGGGAATTTGCGTTCGACCAACAACAAACGCTGGCGACCATTTTTTGCAGGCGCTTCCATCGCACCATTTGCTCTTTGATCGCCTGGCGTTGAATTCAAACGGTAAGTTGCGGCTGCACGAGAGTCGGTTTCACCCTTGTAGTACCGAAGTGTTTGGCGGTAATTTCTGCGCAACGAAACGAATGCGATCAACGCCATCGCGCCGGTGAGCCAAAAGACGTGCAAGGTCCCTGCCAAAATCGACTCGACGCAACCCGCAATCCAAAGAGGCGGGACCAACAAGTTAGCCTGATGCATTCTGGCTATCCATAACGCAGTAACCGCGGCTCTTTCATGCTCACGAACTCTTTTTCCTTCTTCTACTTCTTGGATTGCTTTCCGCTGCTCGCTATTGATTTCACCGCTTAACGGGTCTGAAATCGCAATCTCGACTCGCTCTTTGGCATCGCGGTCGATCGGATTCGTTGCGTTTTCCGGCTTGACCGAGATCTCGCCAGCCTTTTCGCTCGTAGGATTTTCAGTCGTTGCGACAACTGAGGAATGGTCAGATTGTAGCTCCGAAGCTCTCGCGGTCTCAGCGACTCTGGTCTCATGTTCTCTGCGAATTCGCTTCGCATCCTCATTCGCGAACCGTACCGCGAAAAAGGACGGAAGCTGCGACACGATAATGATGCACAAAGGAATCGCAATCATGACCAACTGGCGGCGTCTAGGATTGGCCATGATCGCGGCCAGCCAACCCTGCAATTGATACGTCAACGCCGTGATTGCGATCAAGAAAGCGAAAAAGGGAATCGTGAAAAGCAATGCGATCGGGCCGATGGCAAAACAGGAGCCCAATATGAAACCAGAACTATACGCACACAAAGAAATGAGTGGCATATTGAGCAAGGAGCTAAGATAGTTGATCGCAAATGCTTGAGAAAAGGAAACGGGTAAATGCAGTATCCGATCAAACGTGATGGCATCGGTCCGTTGAACATCGGTCGCAACAAATACCATCCAAATAAAACAGAACAGTGCGATCAACGCATCCCATAACAAAAAATAGTACTCACGTGGCACCAATCGAGGCAAAACAATCCCCACAACGAAACCTGCAACCAACAGTACTACACAACTCATTGCAAACGAGACGAGAAGAATAGCCGATAGGGCTTTGCCAATCCCGGACGAGCTTCGAAGCTGATTGATGCGAATCCGCCACCGCAGCCAAACAAAAGTTTGGAAATGCGCAAACACGCCGCTAAGGAACGCGTTCGGTGGTTGGGGAATTGACATGATTCGCCTAGTCTATCTCTGGTCAAGCCATTCGAGTTTTGCGACTTGATTTTTGTCCGCCCCGGTGGCTTGTAGAAAGCATTGTTCCAGCGTGCCGCTTTGATGGAGCTCGTCCATGGAGCATTGCTGAATCAATTTGCCGCTTTGAATAATGCCGACATGCGTGCAAAGTCGTTCGACAATCTCCAACACGTGCGACGTTAAGAAAACGGTTGATCCCTTGGCAACGAAACTGGACAGCAAATCGCGAATCGTCAACGAAGCGACTGCGTCGACGCCTTCGAAGGGTTCGTCCAGGAAAAGGAGTTTTGGATTTGGGAGAAGGGCTGCGGCGAGCGATAGTTTTTTTCGCATGCCGTGGGAATATTCCAGCACGAGTTTCTTCGTCTCTCTTTCGAGCGACGGCAAATGAAGCATCTCATCGCTTCGGTCTCGAATGGTTTCTCGCTCCAGTCCGTGAATGCGTCCAATGAAGATCAAATATTCAATGGCTGTTAGATTGTCGAACAGAGCTAAGTTTTCGGGAATGACACCGATTTGCTTCTTGGCTTCAAGCGATTGCGTATGGTCGAGCATATTGCAACCGAGCACGGAAATAGTGCCCGCAGTCGGGCTCAAAAGACCGGTTAGCATTTTGATGGTCGTCGATTTGCCTGCACCATTCTGTCCGAGAAAGCCATAAAATGTCTCGCATGCCACCTTGAGATCGACCGAATCGACCGCCGTTTGATTGCCGAATACGCGGGTCAGCTGTTGAGTTTCGATTGCGGTTGGTATCACGATCATCCAGTTCTAGCGAAACGGCGCAAGTATTGAGCAAACGACACACATCAGACAATTCACAGGCGTGCTCGCGCACTTCCGCTAACGCGAACCCCAACCGGATCGGAACCTAGCACGACGCGCAAGCTAGCGAATCAACTATGCAATTCACTAGCTTGCGCTTCGTGCTAGATGCAGTTCACTAGCTTGCGCGTCGTGCTAGATCCAATTCACTAGCTTGCGCGTCGTGCTAGATGTAGTTCACTAGCTTGCGCGTCGTGCTAGATCCAATTCACTAGCTTGCGCTTCGTGCTAGGTATTTCTGAACCCGCCGCTTGCCTTGGCTGCTAATTCTAAGTCGGCGAGCTGGCGAAGGATATACGGACTGCGGATTTGGCTGGAGCCTAATTATCTAAATCGAATAAATCAGTCAGGTCTAGTTTCGCCAGAGGTTGGCACTGAGGTGAGATGATGGCTGGCTTGCTAAACACTTCCACAGTCGAATACGTTCCATCGGCGGGTTCACGCAACACATGAACTTTCTCAGCGTTGACATCCACGATCCAATATTCGAGAATACCATGCTGCGCATAAAGCCCTGCTTTTTCACCCAGGTCTTGCTTCAAACTTGAGTCGGAAACCTCGATCAAAAGTAAAACATCTTCGTTCGTGGGCCGAATCCGTCTCGATGTTAGCCTCCGCACCCATACCACGTCTGGCTCTGGCCGGTTCTCACCACAATTGATTCCCGATTGGACCCGAACGGAAATGGTCTTGGGATCGGTGTTGGTAAAAGACCAACGATTCAAGTACTCGATCTCACCTTCATGGATAGGTCCAGCGGGGTTCATGAATCGCAACTCTCCGTAAATCAATTCAATCTTCAAGGGTCTTAGGTTATCGAAAGCGCCTCGTTCGACCATTGAGTCGAAATCGGAACCGCTTAACTTTGCAATCGTACTCATGCGTTCATTGCCCTTTGCTATTCAATCCCATGCATTCTCAAGACAATCCGTTTGCATCCACCTATTCTTTGGATTTACCCTTCGGATTTCAAGTATAACTGGTCGATTCCGAAATCTCTACGTTTCTATTCGTCATCAAATCGATTGTCTTCTGTATCTGCCAGGCGAGATGCCAAATCGTTTTTTGAAGATCACACTCATGTATTCCGTGGGCATTCGAAGTTTCAATCAGCAGAGCGACGGACTTACGTTGTTTTTTAGGTTTGTTATGCTCAGTCATGAAAATAGGCTTGCGTGAAAAACCTCATCTTTTTTGCGCAATTTAACATGGCGTATTTGACGGGTAATTGCCACACTAATCAACTCGAAAAACCTTCCAATTCCGTTCCTTCCACCCTTCCACCTTTACTAATGACGCAAAAGAAGATCAATGTTGCCATGGTCGGTCTCGGTTTCGGCGCCGAATTTATCCCCATCTATCAATGCCATCCAAACGCCAATGTTCACGCAATTTGCCGTCGGAACGAGGCCGATCTCAATCTGGTAGGCGATCGATTTGGGATCGCCAAACGGTATCAAGAATTCGACAAAGTCCTTGAGGATCCCGAGGTTGACTTCGTCCACATCAACTCACCGATTCCAGACCACGCTTGGATGAGCATGCGGGCTTTAAAGGCTGGAAAGCACGTGATGTGCACTGTACCAATGGCGACCACCATCGAAGAGTGCGACCAAATTTGCCAGTTGGTTGCCGACACGGGTCTCAAGTACATGATGGCAGAAACCGTGGTCTACAGCCGCGAGTATTTGTTCATCAAGGAAATGTATCTAAAGGGTGAACTGGGCAAGATCCAATACATGGCTGCCTCCCACCCGCAAGACATGGCTGGCTGGCCAGAATATTGGGAGCGTATGATACCGATGCACTACGCAACCCACGTTGTTTCGCCCGTGTTGGGCTTGGTCGACGGCCGGGCCGAGTACGTTTCCTGTTTTGGTTCAGGAACCATCAACGAAAGCCTCGCAAAGAAATCCGGCAATTCGTTTGCCGTGGAATCTTGCCACATCAAGATTAAGGACAGCGATGTCGCGGCTCACATCTGGCGGTTCTTATTCGACACCGCTCGACAATACCGAGAGAGCTTTGACGTCTACGGCACGAAAAAGAGTTTCGAATGGTCTTTGGTCGAGGGCAAACCACATATTCTCCACACGGCGAAGTTGCCTGAACACGAAATTGCAGGCGAAGTAAAGGTTCCGGACTACGCGCATTTGCTACCTGAGCCGATCCGCAAATTCACTCAAACCATCCAAGATGCAGACCATTTGTCTTTCATTCAAGGTGGCGGTCACGGCGGTTCGCACCCGCATCTTGTTCACGAGTTTGTTAGCTCCCTGGTCGAAAATCGAGATCCGAAACCGAATGCGGTTACCAGTGCCAACTGGACCTGCGTCGGCATTTGCGCCCACGAAAGTGCCGTCAAAGGTGGACAACTCGTCAAACTGCCTGAGTTCACACTTCAGTAGCGAACCGTTCGATTGAAACCGCATCGTAGCTTGGGACCAATGTCCCAAGCTTTGAACCGCTAACACCAAGCCAGTACCTGAGGATGCAAAACAACGATCGTTATCGACCGTTGCGATCCAGAATCCCTCCCGCCAACTTTTGAATCGATACCAATTATGCTGACACCAAAAAGCGTTTTGCATTGGGCGTTTTCCATCGCCTTAGCGTCTTTGATGTGCGTCCCGACATCCGCTCAGATCGCAGCTCCAGCCAAGGACAGTGTGAAAGTCCTGATGCTGGGAGATACGGGCCATCACCAACCTGCCTCACTATTCCGCGCTATTCAAAAGCCACTCGCGGATGTTGGAGTCGAAGTCGTCTACAGCGATGATTCCGAAGCGAGTCTCCAAAGCGATCGCCTCAACCAGTTCGATGTCCTGCTGATCTATGCCAACACGGTCAAAATCACCGACTCGCAGGAAAAAGCTCTATTGGACTATGTTGCCAGCGGCAAAGGATTCGTTCCCTTGCACTGCGCAACCTACTGCTTCCTGAATTCGGACAAATACATCGAACTGTGCGGAGCTCAATTCAAAGAACACGGCGGTCAGCGTTTTTCAACGCAAATCGTTGCACCTGATCATGAGATCATGAAGGGCTTCAACGGCTTCGAAAGCTGGGACGAAACGTACATCCACCACAAGCACAACACAGTCAATCGAATCGTCCTGGAAGAACGTCGCGAAGGCAAACTCGCTGAGGGAACCAAAAGCGAGCCTTGGACCTGGGTGCGAACGCACGGTAAGGGCCGTGTATTTTACACAGCTTGGGGCCACAACATGGACACATGGAAGCAACCTGGATTCCAAAATCTGCTCGAGCGTGGAATCAAATGGTCCGCCAACAAGTCGTTGGCCAACGTCGCTTCGTTTACCGATGCCAAACGATTCCCAATTCCAAGAATGACCGAAGTGCCTGCGGACCTCCCAAAGTTCACGTTCACCGAAGTTGGAGGCAAGATCCCAAATTACACTCCAGGGAAAAAATGGGGCGTTCAAGGCGATCCGATTACCACAATGCAAAATCCAGTCTCGCCTATAGATTCGCTAAAACATTACGTTACACCCGAGCAATTTGAAATGAAGCTATGGGCGTCCGAAACGGATGCCGCTTCCGACCGATCCTATGCGGGCTTGGCCGGCAAACCACTCGCCATGAACTGGGACCATCGTGGGCGTCTATGGGTCTGCGAAACGATCGATTACCCAAACGAATTGCAACCACCGGGCAAAGGTCGCGATCGTGTCCGAATTTGCGAAGACACCAACCATGACGGTGTTGCAGACAAGTTTACCGTGTTCGCAACCAATCTGAGTATTCCGTCCTCTATCCTCTGTTGCCGAGGCGGTGCCATCATTCAAGACGGTCAAAAGACGGTCTTCATGAAGGATACGACTGGCGACGATGTTGCTGACATGAGACAAGAACTGATCACCGGCTGGGCAATGGGCGACACGCATGGTGGTGTCAGCAATTTCCAATACGGGATCGACAATTGGATTTGGGCCATGCAAGGCTACAACGACTCGACCCCCGTCATCAACGGCGAAAAACAACAAAGCTTCCGACAAGGGTTCTGGCGATTCGCCATCGATGCCGGAGTCTCCAATGAAACGGCACCCGTCTATACTTTGGAAAGTGGCAAAGCAGCCTCCGAACGAACCAACAAATTTGACGCTCATTCCATTCGCGTAACCAAACTCGAGTTTGTTCGCTCTACCAACAATAACACATGGGGATTCGGACAAAGCGAGGAAGGACTCATCTTTGGATCGACAGCGAATGGAACGCCTAGCGTTTTCATGCCGATTGCTAACAGTTATTACGAACGCGTCAACGGTTGGTCGCCGGCTGTCCTGAGTTCGATCGCAGACAGCAACAACATTAGCCCGATCACTCCCAATGTACGTCAAGTTGACCAGCACGGCGGCTACACGGCTGGTTGCGGCCACGCTCTCTACACCGCTCGCAAGTACCCAAAGAGTTGGTGGAACCGCGTCGCATTCGTATGCGAGCCCACAGGGCACTTGGTCGGCACCTTCGTCATCGACAAAGCCGGAGCAGGCTATCAAAGCACGAGCCCATTCAACCTGGTCGCAAGCAACGACGAATGGGCGGCTCCGATCATGGCTGAAGTCGGTCCAGACGGGAACGTTTGGGTACTCGATTGGTACAACTTCATCGTCCAGCACAACCCAACACCGCAAGGTTTTTCAACCGGCAAGGGCAACGCTTACGAAAGCGATTTGCGAGACAAGAAATACGGCCGAGTTTACCGCGTCGTTTACAATGGCAAAGACGGCTTGGACAAAGCGGCCACAGAGGCGGCTGATAAGTCCGTGCTCAATGGCTTGGACCCTAGCAACGAAGCCGCCTTGGTCGGAGCACTAAAGCACCCAACGATGCTTTGGCGTAAACATGCACAAAGGCTTTTGATCGAAAAGGGAGCATTGTCCAATGCCACCACTCAGGCGTTGCGGTCACTGGTGAGTGACGACTCGGTCGATAGCAATGGTCTGAACGTAGGTGCGATTCATGCTCTTTGGATTTTGAACGCCACGAAACCATCCAAGACGGTTGCATTCACCAACGCACAATCCGGCGTGAAGAGGGAGAATGAATTGACTTCCGCGATGAAACACAAAAGCCCTGGTGTTCGCAGAAATGCACTCCAAGTCGCCGCGAACAGCTCGCAAACTTTGGATGCAATCATCGCTGCTGGAATTCTCAACGACGAAGATCCTCAAGTGCGACTCGCTGCTTTGCTCAAAGTCGCCGATGTGTCCGCATCTAGCCCAGAACTCATTACGTTGCTTGCCAGACCCGACATGCTGACAAAACTCAAAAGCGACGCGCCGGGTGCTTCTGACCGCTGGCTATTGGATGCATGGACCAGCGCTGCGGCGACGCATGCTTTTGATTTGCTACCTGTCTTGGTCGGCCAAAAAGATTGGCAGCCTTCGGAAGCCATTTTGAAGCAAATAGGAATCGTTGCTCAGCACGCGGCGCGATCTAAGATGGACGCGGTGGGCATTGAGAAGCTTATTGTGACTCCAGGCAATCCCAGCGTGACTTCCGTTTTCATTAGCGGACTCGTTGCGGGTTGGCCAAAGGACTACGAAGTATCGGTTTCCAAAGCTGCCGGCGATCGATTGCTGACAACATGGCTTAACGGTTCCTTGCCGATCGAATCCAAGAGCCAAGTTCTGCAACTAGCGAATGCAATCGGGGTGAAGGATCTCGGCGAGGGACTAGCCAAAATCCAGCAAGAGCTTGTCTCTGTTTTTGGTGATGCCAAAAAGGATACCGAAAGCCGAATCGCGGCTGCCAAACAATGCCTGGTCCTGCAACCAGAAAACATCGTAATCGTGACAGACGTGATTGCTCAGGTCACGGCACAAGCTGCTCCTGAATTTTCAAAGGGATTGGTGGAGGCGTTGAGTGTTTCGCGAGCCAAGGGATTGGCCGCACTACTTACCGAACGCGCTCGAACTTTGCCACCTGACTTCCTCAAGAATTCAATTCGAGTCTTGCTGAGCCGACCTCAGTCTACCTTGGAATTGCTGGACCTGATGGAAGCAGGCAAAGTAACTTTGGGCGATTTGCAGTTGGACCAGAAACAAGCCTTGCGTGACCACCCCAATGCCAAGGTTCGCGAACGTGCACTCGCTGTAATGAAATCAAGCGGCGGGGTTCCGAACAGTGACCGACAGAAAGTACTCGATAACTTCATGGCCATCACCGAGGAAGCTGGCAGCGTGAGTGCAGGCAAAGCGATGTACGAAAAACACTGTGCAGCCTGTCACAAGCATGGCGAACTCGGAGTCAACATCGGTCCGAATTTAACAGGCATGGCCGTTCACCCTAAGCACGAATTGCTGATGAATATTCTTGACCCAAGCCGCAGCGTTGAAGGCAATTTCCGCACCTACAGCGTTCGAACTACCGATGGTATCGTGCTCACTGGAATGTTAGCCGGTGAAAGCAAGACTTCGATCGAAATCATCAATGCCCAAGGCAAAAAAGAAGTTATCTTGCGCGAGGATATCGAGGACTTGATCGCGTCGCAAAAGTCGTTGATGCCAGAGGGCTTTGAAGGCCAAATGAGCCGCCTGGAATTGAGGGATCTACTCGAGTTTCTGGCGAGCAAAGGCAAGTACGTGCCGCTCCCGATCGACAAGGTTGCGACCATCACGACTACCAAGGGGATGTTCTTTGACGAGAAAGGAACCGAGGAGCGACTGGTGTTTTCCGATTGGACTCCAAAGATGTTCAAGGAGATTCCATTCTTGCTGGTCGATCCTCAAGGCGATCGAGTACCGAATGCGATTATGCTGCATGGACCGAATGGCAACATGGCCCCGAAGATGCCCAAGCAGGTTGAGTTGACTTGCCAGGCTTCAGCAACCGCGATTCACCTGCTCAGCGGCGTCGGCGGTTGGTCGTTCCCCGCGAGCGAAAAGGGAAGCGTTTCAATGATTGTACGGTTGCACTATGTCAATGGAAAGACGGAAGACCATCCGTTCATCAATGGCGAGCATTTTGCGGACTACATCCGCCGAGTGGACGTGCCCAAAAGCGAATTTGCATTCAACCTCAAAGGACGCCAAATGCGATATCTATCGATTAAGCCCGAATCGCGAGAGCCGCTGGCCAAGATCGAGCTGATCAAGGGTTCGGATTCGTCAGCACCAATCGTCATGGCCCTAACAATCCAGACGGTAGACTAGGCTGTTGGTGTACCGCCTTCAGGCGGCCTCACGCTACCTTCGCGGACCGTAGGGCGACATTGTCGCTCGTCGCTCCGGGACGAATGCGCACACACGACCCTATCTAATTCTGTTCACCACCGCTTTCACATTCCTATTGGTTTCCTGTTATCATATGGGAGTTGAGCAAATCGTGTCTTCTGATTTGCGGCATAGAACCACTCTCACCAAAGACACTCTCATGTCTGATTCTGCTCCAACCCCAGTTCCACCATCCGAACCGGTATCATCCAGCCCAGTAGCACCCGATCCGGCAGCCAGAAAAGAAGAGCTTCGCCTAGCGATGAAGGCCTTTCGGAAACGATTGAAGCTAACCAAGCTGGATGATGAGTCGCGTATCGGTCACGGCCCAATGTCTGGTGGCGGCAAGTCGGGAGTGGTCGCAATCACCCCTCCAAGCCAATTTCCAAAGGATGTTTGGGAGGAGCTTACCGAACAAGGAAAGCTCAAGCGAGCTGGTCGAGGAATCTATGAGTTGGTGGATCCTTGAGCGTCGGCATGATAATTACCGTAGCTGGATTCGACAGAATTCAGAACATACTGAATTCTGGCGAATCCAGCTACGAATCTAGGTGTCTGTTTCCTGCCGATTGCCTGAGTCATCAAGTGGTGAGCGTGACATAGGATATTGAATATGGTTAATGTTGAGTCAGATAAATCGATCAACAGTGTCCAGATGGCTTGGCTGGTGGTTGCACTTCTGGTGCCGGTTGCCCTGCTGAACTATCTCGATCGCCAGATGCTTGCGGCGATGAAGACCTCGATGATGGCTGACATTCCAGACATCGCGACCAAGGCCAAATGGGGCATCGTCCTGGGGTGTTTCAAATGGGTGTACGCTGGCTTGAGCCCATTAGGTGGCTTTGTTGCAGATCGAACGAGTCGTCGGCATGTTATTGCCGGAAGTCTCTTTGTCTGGTCTGCCGTCACATTTGCAACTGCCTACGTGACAACGTTTCCTCAGTTGCTGGTCGCACGAGCTGTGATGGGAATTAGCGAAGCGTTCTACATTCCTGCCGCTCTCGCCATGATTTCAGAGTATCACTCAAGTCGGACTCGCTCACGGGCGGTCGGATTCCACCAGATGGGAATTTATCTTGGGATCATATTGGGTGGTTTCACTGGCTATGTTGCAGACGAACCTTCACTGGGCTGGCGGTGGGCCTTTGGTGCTTGTGGGCTTGTTGGGGTGCTTTACGCGTTGCCACTGTTTGCCGTTCTTCGCAATCCCGAGCGTTCCAATGCAGAGCGAGTCGAAACATCGCCGTTTGCTTCGTTCCTTGAGTTGTTAACCAATCGAAATTTCCTCCTATTGGTTTTGTACTTTACCCTGCCGGCTATGGCTGGCTGGGTGGTGAAAGACTGGATGCCAGATATTCTCAAAGAGAAATTTGGGCTTGGGCAGGGTAAAGCCGGAATGTCTTCCGTTCTCTACGTGCAAGTTGCTTCGCTGATTGGGGTGTGCATCGGAGGCTGGTTAGCGGATCGCTGCATGCAAACCACAAACCGCGGCCGCATTTTCGTGAGCGCGTTAGGAATGAGCTTTTTCCTTCCATCGCTGTTCGGAATTGGAAATGCAGGAAGCCTTAGCGTGGCTATTGGCTTTCTGATCTTGTTCGGCTTGGGATGGGGCTTCTTTGATTGCAACAACATGCCAATCCTTTGCCAAATTGTCCGACCCGAGTTGCGAGCTACCGGCTACGGCTTTATGAATTTGGTCAGCATCGGGTGCGGCGGCTTTGCCGACTGGGGGTTTGGTGAACTTCGAGACCGACATGTTCCACTGAACATTATTTTCGGGGTGTTTGCAAGTACAGCGCTGCTATCGATCATGATCGTTTTGCTGATTCGACCCAAAGTCGAGAACACACCGAATCAACAAGCCATTGGGCGCTAGTGCAGGAAGTCTTAAGTCTCTTTTTTGCCGAAAAAAACGAAAGAACGCGAAAGAAAATCGAATGGATGCTCGTTAAGCCTCTATTCTCGTTGGTCGTCAGGCTATTGAGTTGCGACGAGCCTTTGACCAAAG
>JAPLNL010000121.1:14514-80308 GCA_026692905.1 Planctomycetota bacterium | reverse complement strand
TTAGGATCAAACACCTCAGCACGCGCAAGTCTAGCCATGGCAGTAACCTCCGTGAAAGAATGATCAAGAACAAGATTCACGACCGAAATTAAAACAGAGGGAATACTGAAAAACAACTACCCAACCTCAAAAATGGTGTGTACGCAATTCTCTTCCAAAATGGAGTGTCCCCAATTCTCCAGTTTGGACGCCGCAGAAATGGTGTGTCCCCGTTTGGAGTGCGGTTTGGAGTGCGTTTGGACGGAAATGGTGTGTCCCCGTTTGGAGTGCGTGTCCCCGTTTGGAGTGCGTTTGGACCGTTTGGACGCCGCTTTGTGGAAATGGCGTGCGACAGTTGGATCGGATAGACTGAAGAAAGCTAGTTAAAGGAGATGCGTAACTCCCTAAACTTCAGGGATAACATTCCGAAACCGACATAGAAGAAAGTTTGACCACTAACCGATCATGAGAATAATAATGCACTACCTGTCCTCAGCTCTCGCGGTGATTTTGTTAAGTGCCATGTTAACAATTTCATGGTGGAGCGCAAAAGCCGATCAACCCGAATCCGATGGCGCAGCGGCAAATTCCGTTCAGAATGAGAGCGTGGATGTTCGCTTGGCGCGAGCCCATATAGAACTCGCAAAAATGGATTTGCGCCGTGCCCAGGAGGCTAATGAGCGGATTCGGATTTATTCAGTCGAGTTTATCGAGAAGCTACAACTGCATGTCGCAATCGACGAGGCTGAATTAGAGCAATGCCTCAAGGGTGAAGACTATGACTCACACAAGGTTTGCGTCCGAAGTGCGGAAGCCTCGCTGAAGGTCGCCGAGGCAGACCTAAGGGGAGCACGTGCTGCCTATCAGCCCATGCCTACGGCAGACAGCGCTTTGGCCGCCGAGCGAGCCGGGATGGTGGTGGAACTTGCGAAGCTCAATCTCGAAAGAGCGAAGGGACTGTCAAATTCGGAATCCGTCTTGACGCACTTGCAGTGGCAGATTGACGAACTCCGACACCAGGTTCTCGAGCTTCAAATGAGGCGGTAGTAGGATCGGCCTAACAAGCCATCGACAGATTTTCTGTCCGCCGTCGATACCAAGTCGAAGCAGAAACGAAGACTTTCCCTAGCCCATCAGCAAGACGTGCAAGGACCGCTGTAGGCACATAACGATATTCCTCCAATGTGACCATATCCCGAATCACACCGACTTCTTTCAGCGTGATTTGGCGAACGGATTTCTTCGGGCAGGACGATTGTTCATCAAGTTCACAAAGATATCCTTGCCGCTATTCATGATGTCTACTTCGCGAGAGCCCCATAAGTCGAGTGACCGTTTGAAGGCTGGTGCTAACGACATCGGACGAAACGACCGCAGGAGCATCGAGACGCTCCAGCCAACCTAGAGCTGTGGTTCGAGAGCGATCTCGAAGCTTCCTTCACTCTTCACGATTGCTTGCAGTCGATGATCGCATTTACGTTGAATTTGAGGATTAGCAATCATGATCGAACAAACATAATTGCACGAGTACAGTAGGTATAGTTGCAGGAGTAAGGTGCGAAGGGTAAATTGAGGAATCGCCATCAAAAGTCCGGACGGTCGTAAGAATCGGCACGGGACGATCGCCGCTAATCAAATTTCCTACCAGGAGTATCCTTCAGGGATCAACCGAATGAAAACCACCCTGTTCAAAGTACTGATGGCCTCAACCAGCCGACTTGCCCCTATCTCAGTCGTTTGGCTTTTCACTTGCAGCATTTCCATTATTGCAGCCGATGTCGCTGATTCTATTTATTTGGGTGGCGACATCCTCACAATGGCTGGAAACGAGCCGGCTTATGTCGAGGCTCTCGCGGTAAAAGACGGAAAGATCCTTGTAATGGGTTCTAAGGCTGGGGTGCTGCAGACAAAAGGCGATACGACCAGAGTTGTCAATTTAGACGGTAAGACACTGTTACCTGGTTTTATCGACACCCATGGCCACATGATACTGTTTGGCAAGAACCTGATGGACGCGAATCTTTTTGGCACAGCTGAGATCGGTGATCTACTGGCCAAGATGAAGGCGCACGCCCCAAATGTTCCCCCAGGGCAATGGATCGTCGGTATGGGCTATAGCGCACGGGTGCTCAAGGAGGGAAGGACGCCAACTATCGAGGAGTTGGATACGGTTTCAGCTGACCGGCCCGTCATGATCGTGGACGGTTCGGGACATTTGGCCTCCGGCAACTCGGCTCTATTCAAAGTGACCGGAATTACGTCGGAAACCCCCGATCCAAACGGCGGGAATTTCTCCCGCAAGGCGGATGGAAAGTCGCTCTTGGGGCCTATGGAAGAAACAGCGCTGAATGCGGTGCGCATTCAGCGTCCGGCATTTACCGGTGAACTGGCTGATAAAGTCGTCCTCGGCGCTGTTGCTCTCTGGGCCAAGCATGGTCAGACCACTGCACAGGAGGGTGGGCTGGGCCTGGGAGCCGACGACATCGCTCTGGTCCGAAATGCCATCGACAAGAAGCTGCTGCCCATCGATCTCTATATAGCAGCCAAAGACACGGCCACCGATGATACCATTAATGCCGCCTATTCAATAGCCTCCGAATACAACAAGCATCCGGAAGGAACGTCTCTCAAGCTGCTTGCAGAGCGGCCGGATCTTGACAAACGCTACATCAACCGTGTGCGTCTGGGTGGCATCAAATTTTGGCTCGATGGCAGCCCTGACTCCTGCTGGATGACGAAGCCCTTTGCGGTAAATCCACCAGGGAAAAGGGGTGATTTTATGGGTTATCAACAAATTCCTGACGCCGTGCTGGATGCTGCGTTCGACAAATACTGGACCACCAATCTGCAAATAAACATGCACATGCTCGGGGATGCTGCCGCAGACCAAGCCATCCGAGCGATCGAAAAGGCGGTCAAGAAATACGGGATGAGCGACCATCGCCCCGTCTTCATCCACGGCGCGAATATTCGTGAGGACCAGTTGGCAAGAATCAAAGCAGTAGGCGCCATTCCGAGTTTCCTGACGACCTCATTGAGCAGGCAGGGGGACTCGGTGGCTCGTCTTTGGGGTCCGGAGCGCACCGCAAGGGCGAACGCAGCTAACACTTTCTCCAAAAGGGGAATGACCTTCACATTCTCGCACGATGCGCCGGTCTCACCTGAGCCCTCAATCCTGGAACTCGTGGACGCTGGAGTAAATCGCATCGCGCCCAGCGGTGCAGTCCTTGGACCTGACGAGCGTGTTTCACCTTATGTGGCCTTGCAAGCCGTCACAGCCATGGCCGCGTACCAAATCAAAGAGGAAAAAACAAAGGGGACCCTTGAAGCTGGAAAGCTCGCTGACCTCGTGATTCTTGACAAAAACCCCCTCAAAGTCGGCTCCATGGCCATCAAGAGCATCTCTGTGGTGGAAACAATCAAAGAAGGCCAAACCATTTTCCTAAAGACAACATCCGCAACATCCACAGCATCGACGGCAGATGACCTTGGCACGTCAGTGGCCACCGTAGGTTGCGATTGCCATCTCCGCCCGTCCTTCGCAACCAAAATTCGGCCTATGAGTCAGACAGATCGGGAGTCCCTTTCGCGACTTGCCGCCGCAGCTGCATCATGCCAAGGCAGTGAGTAATTGTGGATTTCGCCTAGCGGCCCATGGCATCGCATTTCCTCATGCAATTCATTTTATCTTTCAGATTTTGCCTGTTGTTCAGCTTGTAGAAGGTTGCGACCGCAAAGTTTGAACACGGCTGCTTTCGGACCTCGCATAAATGTCCGGGCAGCAAACCACCTAAGTCACGTCGTCTGGTATCATCGGATTATGTTGATTCCAAATTACTGGTCGGAAGCCCGTGCAGAGCATCGCGGTTCCAAAAAACAGATCATCATTCGTCGCTGGGGTTGGTCGGAAGCTAGTTTAGTAGCAGCAGCCGAACATGCAGAACAGCGAGCGGCAGATGCACTCGAACGCGCAATTCGGGGAGAGAAACTCGCATCGCGCGAGCGAAAGGTTCCCTATAACGGTGCAGATGGAATACCTATCCGCGAAGAAGTGCTAGCTCGGTACGACGATGTCGTCGTGACTCGCAATTCCTATGGCGCCCGATGCCTTAATGTTTCGAACGTTCTGATCGCTGATATCGATTTGGAAGACCACACCACGTTGTCTGTCCGAGATTGCCTGTTCGGAATCGCCGTCATCGGGCTGAGTATCGCGGCGGGGCTATGGACGCGATCGATTTTGTTCTTTGTTGGTTGCTTGATTCTCGGAATCATCAGTGTGGCCATTCTTTCATTCGTGATCCGAAAGCTGACTCGAAAATCGATGGTGGAACGCAAAGCAATTGCTCAACAAAACGTCGCGAACTATGCGAACGAGAACGCGGGGTGGAGCGTGCGAATTTACGAAACCCCGAACGGACTGCGTGTGTTCGCCACGCATCGTTTGTTCGAACCGGACGATCCCGAAGTAAAGCAATTCTTCGATGCATGTGGAACGGATCCCATGTACCGCCGAATGTGCGACAAACAAAAGTGCTTTCGCGCCCGCTTGACCGCGAAACCGTGGCGCATAGGAATCCAAGATCACCTTCGGCCCCAACCAGGTGTATGGCCTGTTTTGGGTGAGAAGTTGAAGTTAAGAAACGGTTGGATAGAAAAATACGAGCAACGGGCAGGACTTTTTGCCGCTTGCCATTACCTCGACTCCGCTGGCCGCGGGCCAAACCATTATCTTGTTCAACGCGCAGTAGAACTTCACGACAGATTGTCAGGTGCAATAACACAACTACCATTGGCGTAATGGGAAATGAAAAGATATCAGATACTTTTTTACGTGAATGGTGGCCCCAGCGTTGGTTTCGAGTCTTGGTGACTCCATGCAAAAGAGATGCGCGTTGATGTCGCGACTTTGCTTGGGCACCATGACATTCGGCATGAAAGGCTGGGGCTGGATTCGCGTTAGCCCTTCGCCTGACACTCTCTCAATTCCAGAATAAGACGGGCTTATAGATAGGTTCCGCGGTTCCAATCGCACGAAAGGCACTTTTGGGCAAGCATGTGTAGAGGGTTTCATGAGAAACCTGTGTTCAAGGCCCATGTATTGCAGCTGGTTTCTCACGAAACCAGCTACTATCTGCTCTCTCAATCTGAGCGATCTTCGGCGTCAGTAATTATAGTAGTAACTACAAGCGGTCCGTTCCCACCTCAAAAACGTGGCTGCTCCCGCCTAAATATCCCCACCCATGACACTTCCAATACCTCGATTTCGAGCTCGATCCATGGTCGCGAACCGTTCTTTGCATTTCATGATCCTATTCGCGTCGATGGCAGTCCTGGCTGCCATTGGCCCCATTCATGCTCAGGAGCCTGATGTCGCTCGACTGATCCACCCCGACGTCGCCGAACGCCTTAGTCTGGTCGATACCCAACGCGCGGAAATTCAAAAACTGCTCCAATCTCGAGCAGAGGCCGTCGTCGCTCCCGCTAACGCAGCAACCAAAGACACAATCAAATCCGACTTCAACGCCAAGATATTGGCCCTACTGACCACCGAACAGCGCGCGAAATTCCTCGAATCTCCTATTCCCAAGAAACTCATGTTTCAATTCCGGGAAATGAAATGGGACGCTGTGCTCGATTGGTTCGCGGGCCAACAAGATTTAACGCTCGTCATGGACCAGATCCCGCCCGGCACTTTTACTTATAGCGATACGCGCTCCTACTCGCCCAGCGAAGGTATCGATCTTCTCAACAGCGTTTTGATGACTCGCAATTTCTCATTGGTTCGCCGAGAGAAAATGCTGGTCGTTATGGCCTTGAACGATTCGATCCCCATTGAGCTGCTGCCACGCGTCAAGTTAGACGAACTCTCACAACGCGGGCGGTTCGAATTGGTCAGCGTCATCTTCCCTCTTGGCGGACGGGCCATCGATGCCGTGTTGTCCGAGGTCAAACCTTTCCTGACCAGTTACGGTCGCGCTGTTCCGTTGGCCCAAGGGACTCAGCTACTCGTTATCGAAACAGCAGGCAAGATGCAAACGATCAATGAGTTGATCGCATCTGTTCCATTGCCTAAAGTTGATCCGAAAACGCCACCGCCTCCTCCGCCACAACCAGTCTTCGCATCGTACCCACTCGGGAACCTCGATGCCGCCCGCGCGCTCGAGACGATTCGCAAGCTCATCGCCAGCGAGCAAATTACAGTCGATGCCAAAGGTGGAGTCCTGAGCGCTTTTCTCGTTCCAGGTCAACAAACTGCCGTCAAACTAGCCATCGATCAAATGCTCGCTAGCGCAACGCAGCTCCCCCAATTAGAAGCGGTTGCCTATCAATTGGCGGGCTCGACGGCAGACGAGATCAAAAAACAAGTTCTCAATCTCGCACCAAATGCAACTGTCACTGCAACAACCGATCGCGTTTTGGTCATCGCTCGCGCTGAGGAACAGACTCTCATCCGCAAAAGTCTGATTGCCATCGACGTCATACCAGTCGATGGCGGCAAGAGTATGAAAGTTTTCGAAATAGAACCAGCCCTGACAACGCTCGTCGAAACGGCCCTCAAGTCTTTTTTGCCAAAGGGGCAAATCGCTTCGAACACCAAATCAGGCAGCATCGTCGTTCGCGCCACCGAAGAAGAACTTCGTATCGCCGGGGAAATGATTGAGATCTGGAAGCGATCGCAATCTGCGAACCAGCTACAACTGCGTACCTTCCCGCTCGAACAATTGGCGGACGCAAAGTGGCTAGCCAACATTACTCGCATTGCACCGGCTGCCAATACTTGGCTGAGCGATGACGGTCGACAGCTCACGTTGCTTGCAATGAACCCGGACATCGAAACCGTGGAGCGGATGTTGCCACAGCTACTCCGTTTGATTCCAAAAATCGAAGAACGCAAGCTGCAAATATACGCGTTATCCAAAAGCCAACTCGCGCGTCGAACGAGTCTGACCGACCTACCTCCGCACTTGCTCAATATTAAAATCGTCGACGGTGTCAACAAACAAGAGCTTTTGGTCTGGGCCACGGAAGGTCAGCATGTCGAGTTTGCCAAGCTGCTAGAAAATCTCGATCAACCTGCTCCGGCAGCGATGCCGACGCTGCCCAAATCGTATCCAATCACTTTCACAGAAACCGCCGTTGTCCTACAAATCCTGGCCACGGAATTTCCTGAAGCAAAAATCACCGCCGATGCGGACGGCAATTCGTTGACCGTGCTGGCCGACGAAAAATCGCACCTCAAGCTCGATGCGAGAATCCAAACCTTCAACGAGCAGCTACCTAAGAAAAGCCCCATTACCTTAGAGTCTTACTCCGTGCGAGGTATGACTGCAGCAACGCTGCAAGTGGCACTAACTCCACTGTTGGCCAAAGCGCGAGTCAACGTGGATTCCGTCCACAATCGTTTGCTAGTCGGCGCAGACATTAAAACACATCAAGAGATCGCAGCGTTGATTACCGCCCTCAGTGAAAACATGACCGTCGATCAACAACCGATCGTGGTTGCCTATCCGATCGAAAATGCGCTCCCATCCCAAATCAAGATTCTGTTCGATCAACTCGCGCTCGGCACGCTGTCCATCGCCGATGACAAACTGAAGCAACTCGTGGTCACAGGACCATTGGAAGCACAAGCCATCGCGAAGGCGACCATTACCCAGATCGACCGCCCCATGCAAGCTGGAACCGCAAAGGAGATTCGGTCTTACGAAGCCAAGCGACTTCAAGCGGCCACACTGCTGCCTGTTTTGCAAAAGCTTTGGCCCGAGATGCAGTTATCAGCTGACGCTACAGCCAATCGCATCATCGGGTCCGGCACCGTGAAAGAGCTCGACCAATTGGACGTGGCTATGCAGCGATTGATCTCATCCCCCGATGGCAAGCCCCAGTTTGTCAAAACTTATCCTGTACCTGCTGGCGACATGTTAACACTAGCCACGATCCTTGGCCAAATTGCACCTCAAGCACTCGTCAGCAGCGACATCCCATCGCGAACGGTTACCGTTTGGGGCAATGAAGAACAGCAAGAACGTGTTCAACAGGCTCTCGAGCAAATCGCTAAGACAGCCCAAGCGGCAAAAGAAGCCGCGACCTATAACGTAAAGCCAACACAAGTTGTTGCGCTACAAGCTTCTTTGCTAACCCTCTTCCCAACCGCAGGCGTCGCATCGGTCCCGACCTCTGGTCAACTGATCGTGGTAGCTACCCCCGAGCAGCAAAAGCGAATCGCTGAAGTCATTGAATTGATGTCTGGCGGCCCCAACGCGGCAGAGAGGACGATCAAGGTGTTTCGAATCGAGCCAGAACGTGTCGAGCTTGCAACGATGTTGACCGCGATGCAATCCACTTTACCGCCGCAAATTCGGCTCGAGTCCAGTCCAACGAACAATGCGATCCTCGCCATCGGAACGCGGGAAGAACTCGAGCTAGTTACCGCCAAGTTCGACGAATTGCAAAAACAACTACCTGCCCCAGAGGCATCAACCTCCTCAATCTATCAGTTGAAACACACTTCGACTGCAGGTGCGATCGCACTCTTGTTACCCTTGGTACCGAAAGCGACGCTGGTTCAAGATCCTGCGTCACGCACCATCGCTGTCACCGCAAAACCATTTGAACACCAAAAGATTCGAGAGCTGCTTGAGCTTTACGATTTGCCAAAAACGCCTGCGACCTACAACGTTAAGCCGACTCAGTTGACGGTCGTTCAAACTTCGTTGCGAACTCTGTTTCCGCTGATCGAACTCACCTCAGATGCAACGTCTGGCCAGCTTATCGTAGTGGCCACTGCCGAACAACACAGACGCATCGAGGAGGTCATTGAACTCATGCTCAATGGCCCCAATGCGGCTGAAAAAACCATCAAAGTCTTCATGGTCGATCAAGAACGGGTCGATCAAGTTAGCTTGCTAAGCGCACTTCAAGCCACCTTGCCTGCCCAAATTCGCTTCGAAACCAATGTTCGCAATGGCACCCTTTTGGCGATCGGTACTCCGGAGGAGTTGGCCATGGTCGCTGATAAAATTGTCAAGCTAGAACAAGAGCTTTCCCAGCCTGAAGGCAATACCACTGCAGTCTACCCATTGAAATACGGCAATACCCTCAGCGCGCTCACGATTTTACAGTCCTTGGTTCCTCGAGCTACCGTGGTGCAAGATCCGACATCCAAGACAATCTCTGCGTCCGCAAAGGCTCGTGAACACCAAAAAATCTTGGAGTTCATCAAAGCTTTTGACGTCCCAAAATCCTCGAATCTGGATACACGTGTCTATCGTCTCAAGCAAGCCAACGCGTTGGGACTGGCTACGGTTCTAACGAGCTTGATGCCCGATGCAACCGTCTTTGGTTCGCGCGAGGAAGGGGTTCTGATTGCAACGGCAACGTCAGAGCAGCACAAACGCATCGATGCGATTGTCAAGGATTTTGACATCGAGATGCGAGACAGCGAAACCCGCGTATTCTCGATCGGCAAAGGAAATGCAGCTACCTTGAAAATCGCCTTGCAAGGCTTCTCGCCCAAGGCATCCACCACGGCCGACACCGCCACGAACAGCTTGATCGTGACAGCGCCAACCGTTGAAATGGAACGTATCGCCCAAATCGTGTCCGAAGTCGAAACAGGCAACTCGAAGCCGAAATTGACTCGGTATTATTCTCTCGTCGCCGCTGAGCCAACACCGGTCGCAAAGGCTTTGCTGGAGAGCTTTCCCAAGTCTGGATTTTCCGCCGATGCGACCAGCGGTGGCGTCTTTGCAACCGCGACCGACGAGGACCATGCCGCGATCGCTCAAGTCATCAACGAAATCAATGAGCAGCCAACCAAACTCCCAACATTGAAAGCTTTCGTGCTCAAGCACGCGAATCCCGCTTCGGTTGCCGAAACGCTCCAAACTGCCTTCGGAAGACGCTCTACGGCGGGAATCAGTTTCAGTCGCGACGCCAAGAGTGTCTTCGTCGTCGGTAGCCATCAAGAGCAGCTTGTCGCAGAACAAATCATCGAACAGTTCGATGCGCCCAAGTCGACGCGTGAAGCCAAAAGACTGCAGCTATTCCCTGTGAGCGGAGCGGATGGCAAGGCGATCACGACCTCCATCGAAAGCTTATTCAAGGACGACGCCAGTTCGATCGATATTCGGTATGACCCCTTTCAAGAGCAATTGTTCGTGACCGGGAACGAAACTCAACTACGTTTGGTCGAGGAAACGATCCAACAATTCGCGCCTCCGAAACGCGAGTTGGAGATCATTCAATTGAACGCCATCGATCCCATGTCGTTCAAGCTGGCGGCGGACGCTCTCTTTCAGGACGAGCCCTTGACCACCGCCCCATCGATATCAGTCGATACCAGCCAACAGCAGATTTTAGTACGAGCTACCAAAGATCAGCTCGAAAGTCTAAGAAAGCTCTTGAAGCAAATGGGGGAATCGCAGGTTCCCAAAGCATCGGCGGGAGCTGGCTCTGGCAGATTACGATTTGTTCCAGTGACTCGCAATTCCAAGCGTTTGCTCGAAGATCTGCAAGAGCTTTGGCCAACCATACGAAACAACCCCATCAATATCGTCAACCCACAGTCGAATGAAAAGTCGAATGAACGGTCGAATCAACCGGTAGAACCTAAATCGAGCGAGGGTAAGCCTGATCCAAATGGGGCTCCCGTACCTGCAGCGATCAAAAAACCACAAGCGATCGGATTGGTAACCAGCACTCCATTCCAAAGGCTAACTGGTGCACCTCTTGACCAAGCTCCGGAGCAAGGGGCGGGACAACAGTCATCCCCGATCATCGTGGTAACCGGGGAAGATCAATGGACGATTGCCTCAGACGATCCCGAAGCCCTCGAGTTGTTTTCGAGACTAGTCGATACTTTAATGAGCCCCAAAGTAACTCCGATTGCAACGGCAGGGAACTATTCCATTTATATTCTTCATCATGCCGATGCGAAACACCTCCAAGAACTTCTCGTCGACTTGTTCGGCTCTGGCAGCAATCGTCGTTCGCCTATCGGAGATGCGATGCAGCGAGTCAAGATTGTGGCCGACCCTCGCATCAATGGATTGGTCATCGGCGGCAATCGTTCCGACCGAAAAATCGTCGAAGAGTTACTAGCCGTTTTCGACTCCAAAGATTTGCTTGATACCATTCAAGAGATTTCGCCGTCCATTGTTACGCTTCGTAACGCCAGCGCCAAAAACGTAGTGGATGTCCTCAAAGAAGTGTACAAGTCGCAGTTAAAAACCGGAGCTGGCCGAGATCCCATCACCATCCCCGAAGGCGTCTCGGCCGAAGTCGCAACGGTACTGCAACAAATCAATGCTCAATCGGCTGGGCCACTGCTGACTGCGGCCATCGACGAAACGACCAACGCCATCGTGCTGCGAGGTCCAGTCATGCTGATCGACGAAGTGAAGCTCTTCATCGACAAACTTGATCAGCAATCCGGTTCCGCATCCTCGCGTCGTATTCAGTTACTCCGATTGGAATCGACCAATTCCAAGAACCTCGAAAAGGCAATGAACCTGCTGCGATCCAAGTAAGACATCCAATCCAATGGTTTTTTGTCGAGTGGTTAATGGCAGAAAACTCGAACGCAGAAACATGAGTTGCTCGATTTTTCTGCGTTCGATCTTTCTGCCTATTTCCTGCTGTTCGGTTTAGTCTTGTAATCCGTAACTAAACGTGTGAGGAGAGTGCACTGACAGGATTTGATGACGGGCAAACGGGAGCTGCAATAGTTTTTCGATCGAAGTAGCTCGCGATCATCGATACCAACTTAACCCGATCAATGGGTTTCGTTGCGTAGTCGCTGCAGCCGGCGTTCAAGCATTTGGTTTGATCACCACTCATCGCATGTGCTGTGAGAGCGATGATATGGCCACGGTAGCCTTTGGCTCGCAATAAAGACGTTGCTCCATAGCCATCCATTACTGGCATTTGCATATCCATCAGGAGGACGTGGAATGGACTATTGCTTTCGCTAGCCTCATATGCCGCGTCCACTGCTAGTTGCCCATTCTCGACCACAGTAATCTCTGCGCCTGCCTTCTTAAGGATAAAGGAAATCAATCGCTGGTTGTCTAGTCCATCCTCTGCCAACAGAATCCGACACCCATTCAAAGGATTTTCTTGTGGCTGTACTTTCACATCTGTTGAGGCGACCTCTGTGGTCAAAGTACCTTGAGATGGTTCAATCATTGGCACACCTGTCAGGTCACCGGTGCAAACAGAGGCGCGAAATCGCGTACCTATTCCTGGTATTGAATCTACGATAACCACGGAGCCTCCCAACATTTCAGCTAAATATTTGCTGATGGTAAGCCCAAGTCCCGTTCCACCAAATTGTCGCGTTGTCGATGAATCAGCTTGAACAAATGGCTTGAATAGCCTTTCCTGCTGCTCACGAGTCATACCCAGTCCGGTATCGACCACATCGAACTGGAGCTTGGGTTCATCTCCTGGCACAAACCGGACGATTACTTTTACAGAACCAGCCTCTGTGAATTTGATGGCGTTGCTTACCAGATTCAAGACGATTTGACGCGTTCGAGTGGGATCGGTCTGAACTAGCGCTGGTATTGGCGATTCATATTCGACCTCTAGCTTGATCCCTCTGATTTTCGATTTAACCCGCATCAGAGATAGCACTTCCTCAACAATTGACACAGGCGAATACGCAATGGACTCGATGGATAGCCGGTCGGATTCAATCTTGGACAGGTCAAGAATATCATCGATGATCGACAAAAGATGTTCGCCGTTTCTCTGAATCGTTTGAACAGCTCGAACCCGTTGTTCCGGTTCGTTTTCAATATTTCGAGCATCGAATAGGAGTTCGGTATAGCCCAAAATAGCCGTCATAGGTGTCCGAATCTCATGGCTCATGTTTGCCAGGAAGTTGCTCTTGGAACTATTGGCGGCATCCGCAACCTCTTTCGCTCGAATCAGATCGGACTCGGTCTTTTTTCGTTGGGTGATGTCCCGAATGACAAACGTGTATTGAATACGACCTTTGATTTGTAAACGACTCACCCGAACTTCAAATGTGCGTGTCCAATCGCCTCGAGTGACCACTATTTCCTCATCTAGGCTTGGTTTTTTCGAAAGATGTATCCTGGCTTCAATCGAGTCGGTGATCGCAAGACCGTTTTCGTAATCCGGGAACAGTTCCGAGAGAGGTTTTCCCAGAATCGACATCCTGTCCGTTTCAAAATAGAACTCGACACATGAGTTAACCGTTTCAATAATGCCTCGATCATTTACCGTAAAAATTCCGTAGCCTGACTCCTCAAAGATGGCGAGATATTTCCGATACTCATCGCTCGCGATTTCTCTCAACGGTCGGATCAGCAACGCCCACAACGCAGGAGCGATAATCATCGTCAACAATACAGCATCTCGAAAAACCACCGTATTCGGATCGACGCCGGACGGCAATAGGATGCGAAGCAAGTACATACCAAAGGCTTCGCCGGCGAAAACAATGGCCAAAACCGAACCAAAAAATCTTTTGGCGCCCCCTAATTCAAATCGTTTTTGCCGCATTCTTGCTCCAATCATCTATTGACTAACTTAACTACAGAAAAAGTTAAGTCAGTTTTCAACTCCGGCAATTTCTATCGCGGGAATTCGAGGGGAATAGGACCCAAGAGATGCCCTATAAGGCATTTCCCCTACAAACAGGCTTCAGGACTAGCGAAGTTGCAGGCATTGCAACAAATATCCACTGCGCTAACCCGAATAATCCACAGAGTCGTCAAGGAGCGACCACGGGGAGCTGAGACTACGGGGAGCTGAGGTACGTGGCATTCACCAGACGGCTTACGCCGTTCCTCTATCAAACCCCGTCTACCGAACGGCGTATCAATTCGATGGCTTCGGAACGATTTTTCACTCCAAGCTTGGCGAAAATCGATCTTTTTCGGTAGTGAAACGTGCGAACACTGATATCCAAAGTGGAACCCACTTCTTTTGCCGTTCGCCCTTGAACAATCAAACGCAGGATGACCGCTTCCTCGGAGGACAATGCGTCGGAAATAGACCTGGGTATCTTTTCATCCAGCGGAATGGATTCCTGACGGCTCTCGGTCAATATTTGATTGATCGCATTTTTGAGCTCGTTTCCATTGGCTGGAAAAACACAAACTTCTTTTGCGCCAAACTTAACGGCCTGAACAGCTTTGGCTACGTCCCATTGGTTTCCAAACGCGATCACTTGCATGTGCTTTTGCTGCGAACGAATCGAAGCAATGCTTTGGAGTTCCAGCTCAGGTTCCCCCGATACCTCGACCAACACGCATCCCGCTTCAATCCGATCAAGCGTTGCAAAGTAATCGTTTTCATTGCGAACGGGCACCAGTTCGATCGGTTCAGCGCTCAACTCCCGATAAATCATCTCCTGCGTTTCAAGATGATGGGACATCACGTAGACTTTGGGTTGAACTTGAAACTTAGACATAGCCATTGCACTTATTGATTTGGATGAAAACCTGAATCGCTGGATAAGCTATCGAACGATCTAGCTCCGTTTTTGTAGAGAATTGCCTTCTTTAACCTCAAGGATACAGTAAGGGAATCCCTAGAGAACTCGTCGCAATGGCAAATCAGCCTATCGGCAATCGCAAGATCGTTCGCATTCCGTTCGGTTGAATCTGGCTCATTGTCATGGTTCCGTTGTGCTGTTCGACAATGGATCGGCTAATACAGAGCCCCATGCCTAGGCCGTTTGGCTTGGATGTTTGGTACGGCGTAAAAAGTGATTCGAATGTTGCTTTAGAAACGGCTGGACCGTTGTCCGCAATCGTAACTTCGACCCATCCATCTTCGCAGAGCGTCCGAACAACGAGGCGTCTTTCACCGACTTTGATAGTTTGCATTGCCTCTGACGAGTTCTTGAAGATATTTACCAGTACCTGCTGGAAACTAATCGCGTCCACCTGAATAGGGGGGATATTCGTGTCGAGTTCCAAATGAACAACAATGTCTGCATGGAAGAACATGTTGTTCAATATTAGCATCGTGTCGCGAACGCACTCGTTCAAATCGGTTTTTTCAAACTTTGACAGATCGACCGAAATGAACTTTCTAAGTCGACTTAGGATCGCGCCCGCGCGAAGGGCTTCGCTGAGAATGCGTCGCAAACTTGACTCCAACTCAGTCGGACTAACGTTATTTTTTTCGAGTCCAAATAACACTCCACCAGCAAAGTTGCTTATTGCCCCGAGTGGCTGATTGATCTCATGAGCTAAGGTCGCCGCCATTTGGCCTAGCGTGGCAGTGCGTTGTACGTGGGCCAATTGATCGTTTTGTTCGGAAATTAGTTTCTCTGAGGCCCTTCTTTGAGTAATATCGCGGACATGGGCGATATGTATCTCCGGAAGCATGTTCGCGACAGCAAAGAATTCGCAGACTTTGATTTGTTGATCTTTCCCCACGAACTCGAGTTCGCCGCGAAGCCGCCCCATCTTCAAAAAAGTCTGGCCGAGCAATCGCATTCTGGATTCCTGCGTTTTTTGAACCAAATGCTGTGCATTCATTCCCAGAAGCTCGGTTCGGGCATAGCCGAATATTTCCGTGGCTGCCTGATTCACATTTACGATTTGCAAGTCGTTGCCCACGAGCAATACAGCATCGAGAGAATTTTCGAAAAGGGAGCGCCAAAGTTGGATGGCAGAATTTCGGAGGAGGACACCTGCAATTAGAGATGAAATGCTTTGAAGAAAATTTCGTTTCTCCTGGCTAACGAGCCTTGATTTTTCGAAAAATCCCTCGATGCATCCTATTTGTTTTCCGTTATCAAGTAACGGGATTCGAAAGCCCTCGATTTGAGCTTGAAGGTGTAATTCATCGACATTCGTTAATTTCGGCTCCCCCGTATTTGCCGCTTCAAAGGCCCCCACCGAAGCAATGCACGAAACGTTTTGGTCCGTAGGATCGAGCATGAGCAACCGCCCATATTTTAAGCTGAGGCCATCATTCAGCTTGGTAAGGCAATGCTTTAAAAATTGCTCCCGGTCCTCAATTTCGGTCGCGATCCGCCCTAAGCCCGCGTTGATCTCCAATAACTTCGCCCGACGCTCCAAGCGTTCTTCATTCGCTTTGATTGATGTCAAATCATGAATAGCGATGGCAGAGCCAAACTGTTTTCCATCGCTATCCTTTAAAACGGAAAGTACTAACCGTACAAGAACCGAACATTTCAAATTGCGGTTCGGTTGGAAAGTCACCTCACCCTGCCAGCTTCCTCCGGACTCCATCTGTTTCCCGAGGAGTTTCCGGTCAACTACCGAAACCGAAATGAAATCCAATATGGATCGACCAAGTGCATCAGACGACGCGATTCCTGTCAACTTTTCCGAAAACCGATTCCAATAGATAATCCCGCCCGAGGTATCAGTCGCTATGATTCCGTGATCCACCGCCCCAAGAAGCCTTAGTTGGAACGCAATCTTCCTATTGGCGGAGTCCAAGCGGTCTCGGAAGTAGGCTGCGGCAGCGCGATGGCATTCATCGACTAACTGGTTGTCATTTCTGCCTTTTTCGACGTACGCGAAAATCCCAACATTAACTCCTTTTTTAACCGTTTCAAACGAGGTATCAATGGAGTGAATGATGGCTCGCGTCTTTGGTGAAGCACGCGAAAGTGACTGAACAAAGTCCAAGCCTGATTCCCCACCGAGATCCAAATCCACAACCGCAACTGGAAATTCTCGCTGGCTCGCCAGTTGCAGACCTTCGGCGATCGAGTTGCAGCAAGAGACCTCGAAATCAGCTAGCTCCAGCTTTTTCTCAATCAAAGCGGACTGAAAAGGGTCATCCTCGATAACAAGAACATGAAGTTTCCCCGACGCATTCTCCATGGCCATAGAGTCTATGCGGGATCGGCTGTCATGCGAAGACAGGTCGCGATGAACGCTTCGATCGATTCCAACAGCGATGAAATCTCGGCCTCCGAACGGATCTTTGCCTCCAACGAAGCGGCAAGCGGGGTGATTTCGTGAAAACCATAGCTCCCGCAAGCCCCTTTAAGCTGATGGACGAGCGTGCAAAGCTGTTTGGTATCATTGCTGTCAATGCACTGTCGGATGGAACGGATGCGCTCGGGTACGTTGGACACGAACTCTGACACCAGTTCTGTGAAATCAGGGTCTTCCACAAGCGTCGAGTGAATCGGGTTAGAAATCATGTTCTTATCCTACGTTAGATGAGGGGAGTCAGACATGGAGGATTTCTGCGAGAGCGAACGCTTGCTATCTGCCTGAAGTCTCTTTGCCTAAAGTCTCTGTGCTTGAAGTTTATCGGAAGATCGCCAAAGTAATAGCAAAAAATTGTCTTGTCTGGCCGAAATTCTCGTCGGAAAAGCGATCCTCAAATCAACGTTTTTAGCTCTTCATTCGGAAAAAGGCCAAAGCCACGGGTTTTCCGTACCTCAAAAACCAATCTCTTGACTCATCACGGTTTGAAGATGCGAGCGATTTCAATTAGGGGTTTTCCTTATCGGCTCTCTGTGACATCCAGAACTCGAAAACGGTTACGATGGTCAGGTTGGTTGAATACCGATACAACGATGTGATTTAGTAGTCAATGCAAGCCCCTAAAGGCGATAAACGGAACCGCTGTACCTGGCTTGCGATTGCTTTGTCCAATAGCCTGCAAGCACATTTCGAGTTTAGGTTGGACGAGTCCTCACTTTTATTGCAGTTGGGAATGCGAATGAACGATCAAGCCACCGTTTTTGTTGTGGATGACGATATTGGAATGAGAGAATCGATCTCGTACGTGCTTTCAAAGGCGGAAATCAATTCCAAGGAATACGCTTCAGGAAAAGAGCTGCTGGCCGATCTGGAAGCACACAGTCCGCGTTGCATGGTTGTTGATTTCCAAATGCCTGACGAGTCGGGACTCAAATTGATGGAACAGGTTCGAAGCCGGTTCGGGCAAGTTCCGTTCGTTTTGGTTACTGGGCACGGAACTGTCCCTTTAACAGTGGAAGCCATGAAGCTCGGCGCGGTCACTGTGCTCGAAAAACCATTTCTTCCTGACGAGTTCCTAAATTCTGTTCGCGAGATGTTGGTGCTTGAATCCCAGCGACGCCATGCGATGCAGCAAAAGCAAGCGATTCTGGATCGGATGAGTTCGTTGACGGCTCGAGAGCATGAGATCGCAGAACTTGTCGTGGCAGGTAGTTTGACCAAGCAGATTGCAAAGCAGCTTGGCATCAGTACCAAGACAGTCGAAGTCCACCGAAGTCATATCACGAAGAAACTTGGCGTCGAGTCCGTGGCACAGCTGGTTAATCTTGTATTGGGAGCTCGAATGCAAACCAACGGTCAAATGTGAGCCAAGTTATGGCTGCTTCATGGACGAGGGTATGCAGATGGGGACTTCAATCACGAGTAATTTGCAATCCAGACCATCGCGAAAAATCTCTTTGCTCAAACTGATTTCGTTCGGAATTTTCGCCGCCATTGCAATCGAGCTTGTCACCCTTGCCATCACCGTTGCATTTGCGCCCTCGCAAGCGTTTTTTGCAACAATTCACCTCCTCTTAGTTTTGCTGATTTTTTTGCCCGCTCTCTTCTGTCTCCAGCTGAGTCAGAGAGCGATGGCGGATTTGATTCTGGATTTGCAGCGGGAACGAGAAAGGCTTCGCTCAACCTTCAGTGCGGTCGCTGAGGGAATGGTTGTTCATAACACCTCAGGTGAAATAACAGAATGCAACCCGGCAGCAGAACGCATCCTAGGACTCTCCTACGATCAATTAAAGGGACGTCAACCGATCGATCCACGATGGCGGGCAACTCTCGAGGACGGAAATTCATTCCATGGCGACCAACATCCCGCTAGCGTAACATTGCGAACGGGCAAAGCGGTTCGTAACTTCGTAATGGGAATTGAAACCCCCGACAGCGAACGTCGCTGGCTGTCCGTAAGCACTGAGCCGATTCGAAACGCCAGTGGCCGTCTCGACTCCGTAGTCGTTAGTTTCTCGGACATAACCCTCCAACGCGATCAAGCGATGAGGTTGGCGTTGATCATCGAGAGTGCTGGATTGGGAACATGGGAGTGGGATATTGTTTCTGGAAAGGTTATCTACAGTGAAAATTGGGCAAAAATGCTCGGGTATGACGTTGCCGAAATCGACGGCGATGTGAGCAGTTGGGAAAAACTGCTCAACCCGAAAGACCTTTATCGCGTCCTGTATTCCATCCAGGAACACTTCCAAGGCAAAACAGAAGGTTATCGCTGCGAACTCAACATGCGTCACAAGGACGGCACATGGAAATGGATCCTTGCATCCGGCAAGGTGACTCAACGCGATTTCGATGGAAAACCAATTCGCATGGTTGGGGTCCACGTCGATATACATGCGATGAAGTCGCTTCAGGCCGAACTCCTCGACCTTTCCCAAAGGTATGCGTTCGCTATTGCAGGCACCAGCGATGGAACTTGGGATTGGCAACTTGAAACGGATGAGGTTTGGTACTCCACAAGATTCTGGACACTCTTGGGCTTTCCTTCCGTCGGGCCCTTTCCGGCTAATCAACTAAGTTCCTTTTTGAACCGACTACATCCTGACCACAAAGAGTTGGTTCAAACCGCATTGCAAGAGCATTTGGAAAAAGGGGTTCTATACGATGTCGAATACCAATTGAAATTGGTTTCTGGTGATTACGGATGGTTTCGAGCTCGGGGCGCCGCCCAAAGAAATGAAAAAGGGACGGCCGTACGTGTGGCAGGCACCCTGCAGGATATTTCGCAAATCAAAACCTCCGAGAGAAAATTGCAAGATGCTCAAATACGCGCCCAAGCTGCGAGCGATGCAAAATCGGAATTCCTTGCCAACATGAGTCACGAAATCCGTATGCCCATGACGGCCATTCTTGGCTTCGCAGACTTGCTCGCGTCAGAATCGGAGGGCGACCCAATCCGACCAAACGAACACAATGAATACGTGAATACAATTCAGCGTAATGGCAAGCAACTTCTGAAAATCATCAACGACATCTTGGATATCTCTAAGATCGAGGCAGGCAAGATGACCGTCGAGTTGATTCCGACAAGCCCACGAATTCTTATAGTAGAGTTGCTCCAATTGATGAGAGTCAACTCAGATTCAAAGAAGCTCTCATTGAATGCGGTTTTCGAAACCGATCTTCCCACCACGATCATGACCGACCCCCTAAGGTTGCGTCAGATTCTGGTCAATCTTGTTGGAAACGCAATCAAATTCACCGAGGTTGGAGGAGTAACCCTCTTCGTACGTTTTGACACCTCTGTCGCCGAGCTACAATTTCGTATTGTCGATACCGGCATCGGCATGAACCTGGAACAATCAAGGCGACTCTTTGAACCCTTCTCGCAAGCAGATTCGAGCGTGACTCGTCGGTTCGGTGGGACTGGTCTTGGGTTGAACATAAGCAAACGCTTCGCAGAACTCCTCAATGGTTCAATCCAGGTCGAAAGCGCTCTAGGTAAAGGAAGTGCGTTCGTATTGATCTTGCAGTCAGTTCAATTCGACGGAATGGAAGTCATGCCCCAAGTTCTAGCGCCCCATGTACTAGCGCCGCAGGCTTCAAGTTCCTTGACACAGTCTCATTCACCACGACCTCTCGATGGACTCCGGATTCTGTTTGCGGAAGATGGTCCTGACAATCAGCTACTCATTGCACTCATTCTTCGAAAAGCTGGGGCGAAAGTCACCGTGGTTGAAAACGGCAAGCTAGCCGTTGAGGCCCTGACGGAGGATCACTCTCTTTCTGGCAAGCTTGCTTTTCCACCGCTATTCGATCTACTTCTATCGGATATGCAAATGCCAGAATTGGACGGTTACTCGACTGCAAGACTGCTTCGAGAAAAGGGTTGGCAGTTTCCAATTATCGCGTTGACGGCGAATGCGATGAGCTCGGATAAGGCGGAATGCCTTGCTGCAGGCTGCAATGACTATGCGACAAAACCTATTGTCAAAGCAGACTTAATTTCTACTTGCCAAAGGTGGATGCGGAAGTCACACATAGAGTAATTTCAGAACACGCTTCCACCATTGCAGTGCCTGACGGAAAAACTCTCTAGCAGACGGTTGCCTTGCTGCCGTTCACTTCGAGAACTTGTCCAGCCGCGAAATGGCTTCGTTTGATGTACGCAAGAGCCAGGCATTTTCCTAAAGCCTCGTTCGCGGCCACTGAACAGATCGTGCCAACCTCTTTACCGTCGGCATGGACGATCGCTTGCACTGCCGGCGAAAGAAGTGCATCAATCGATAACTTCACTAGTTTCTTTTGCACCTTGCCGAGCATATCGAGGCGAGCAATCGTCTCTTGCCCTAGATAACAACCTTTGTTGAATGAAATAGCCGCGGTGTCGCGATCCAGTTCTTGGGGTAAATGCCGATCATCCATGTCGACTCCGTACCATGGCCATAAAGCTCCAATGCGAGCCAACTCCCAAGCGTTGCGCTGAGACATGTCGCTCAAGCTCCATTCACTTCCTAATCGCTCCGCAATCACTTCGCTTCCTTGCCCGGCAGGCACAAGTGCCAAGATCGACTCCGGACCAATCCAAGATGCATGCACGAGGGCAATTCGGTTGGCCCCCAAACTTGTCGAAGTAACGCACGATTTGGCGGGCGTAGCATCGATCTCGATCGCAAACGCTTTCGCGGCAACCGCCCGGTCTTCAAAAAGCCAAAATTGGAAACGTTCGCTCACGTCAGCAACAATCGCATCTTCGCGAATGATATACCGATCGTAGTGCGGCACCAATTTTGCGCCCTGATCTGGAACCGTGATCAAAAAGCATTCGCCGTCCACCGATATTGCAACTCCATGACCAAACGTACGCCCTTTGACGTCGGTTACAAATGTTTCCATCGCTTGGCCATCCGATAGTTTTCGAAGGTCCTGTGTGCACAGATTATTGAAGACACGGCATCGGTCCGCCCCCTGAAAGCGAATGACGGTTCCTTGTCCCAAATGAAAGCCTCGCGGCATGTTGTTTCTTTCTTGTCAGGATACTTAGGCACTTATGCCGTTTTGGCGATTCGCCATTTCTTCTCGCAGCGTCCGAAGACCTCGCTTCAATAGCCCGGCAACTGCCATTTCGGATTTTGCAATCCGTTCCGCGATTTCTTTTAGCGACATCCCCTCCAAATACCGCATTCGAATCGCTTCACGCTGTGTCTCAGGTAGTTGCTCCAGACAAGTCGCAAGTACGACGGACGCTTCGTCTCGCATCATTCGTTGGCTAGGAGACGAAGACTCCGACGGAACCATGTCCTGCATCCCCAGCGAACTCCCACCGGATTCAGAACTGACTCGCAACGTTACTTCCTTGCGAGCAGAGCGTTTCTGTGCGGCTAAATGATGTTGATGCGCGGTCGATACATTGTTACGAAGAATGTTACGCAGCCAAGCCAGCAGGGACTCAACTGAATCGCCACGAAAATGATCGAAGTCCCGGGCGGCCTCCAAAAATGTAATCTGAACCACGTCCGCGTAATCAAGTCGGCTCTGTAATCGTTCGTCGAGATGTCGCTGGGCAATAACATTCAGATAAGGCCGAAAACGATTCAACAACTCGCCCTTGGCGATTTCATCTCCCTGCTTGGCTTTCGCGAGAATTTCGTGGGAATCAAATAGCATTTTAGGCGTCCGGATCGATTTCGCCGATATGCATCCACTTAATCAACAGTGGCGAAAAGGCCAAGCAAATGACACCCGCAACACAGGAACAAATTGCTAGTAGTTTATAGACGTCCCCATAAATATGCACCGTCGCAGCAGGGATCGGAACAATAGTCCCGCCACCTTCATTCACGGATGCAAATTGTGCAATGATGCCAGCCAAGTAGTGGGCAAAGGCGGTTGCCAAGAACCATGATCCCATGACCGTGCTAACCAACCGAGCAGGCGACAACTTCGTCACCATGGACAACCCAATCGGAGAAAGACAGAGCTCCGCAGTTGTTAACAAGAGGAAAAACAGGATAAGCCAATACGACCCGACCATTCCATCTGAATCGGACGCAAGAGTTCCAAAATAGATCATGCCAAATCCAAGCCCAACCTGGATCAAGCTTAGAGCGAATTTCACGGGTGCCGTCGGCTCCATTCCGAACGAACCAAGAAAACTCCACAGCGCTGTCAGAACAAGCCCTAGCAGGATAATAAACATGCTGTTGACCGCTTGGAAAACCGAAGCAGGAAGTTCCGAACCGCCTAGCCCAATTTTGCCAACATTCTCCTCCACAAACGTCCATTCGACTTTTTTGTCGTCGAGTGATGCCGTCTTTTGTTTTGCAAACTCACGCAAATACGTAATGGCAGTCATGGTGAGCTTGGGTTCTTTCTGAAGCTCTTCGATCGTCGCCTTGAGCTTTTCTTCTTTCATCCGTTTCGACTCTTCCTTCGCTGCCTCAACTTGGCGAATCGCTCTCTCGATTTGAGGAAGAATCTTCGTCGAGCCATTCACGTGGCCAAGGAACTCTTGGCTGAAATAATCCAACTTCATCAATTGACTCTCAGCAGTCAGCCGCATCTCGATCGTGCTGCCGACATCGCTAGTCGCAGCAAGGCGTCTCTCACTGACGCGGTCTACGTTTCGATCCGCAAAGTTGTTTATGGAACTGCCCTGTTGCTCAAAGAATGCCCAGAACCAAATTGAAAAGAAGGTCAAAATAAAGACGACGAACATCCGCTCACGCGCGATCTTGCTCATCCGCAAGGCTTCGCGAATCAAGTAGATCGTGGCGATGAGCCCAGATAATGCCAAAACGAGTCCTGCAGGCCGACTGGCCTCCTCCACAAATTTTGCTAATCCCTTGACTAGTTTGTTCTGACTTTCCTGCATCGGCTTAATCACTGCCTCAGGAATCAATGTGACTTGATCTTGGACGCCGGGAACAACTTTGAAGCCCGAGACCAAGAGGACGAAAACTGGAATCGCAATTACAATTCCGAACAAGACCTTGGCTAAGTTCTTGCTCCACAACTCAGGATACGGTGCTGCACCGATTCCCTTGGGGAGCCCGCCACGCATTAAGGCAGTAATCGCCACGATTGCAGAAATAATGAGCGAAAAGACGACAAAGTAAGTTGAGATCAGAGAGAACACATCGCCTGCGTTGAAGCGGAGCATTGCCACCACACTGGCCGTCGCCGTCATGGCGATGAGAACTTGCGTAACAAGATTCGGGGCAACGAAAACCGCTAATCCAACCAACATTCCGATTGTCGCTAGACCGAAGCCTCTCTCCCATCCATATGTCTCGCCTATGTACCCGCACAAAAGTGGCGCAATAGCCCCCCCCAAGTTCACGCCGATGTAAAAGATCGTGAAGCCGCTGTCCCGCCTGGTGCTACTTTCACCATACATCTCGCCTACCATCGAAGAAATGTTTGGCTTGAAGAAGCCGTTGCCAGCGATCAAGAACCCTAACGCACTAAAGAACCAAAGTTCCGTCTGGATCATCATGAGCAAGTGTCCCATTGCCATGAGCAATCCGCCGATAACGACTGCCGTCCGCTTCCCAAGCATTCGGTCTGCAATCATTCCGCCAAAAAGCGGTGTCATATAGATGAGCGCCATATACCCACCATAAACGGCGGTGGCGTCCTTGTCTCCAAATCCCAAAAAGCCCTTGGTCATGTACAGGACCAACAACGCACGCATGCCGTAGAAAGAGAATCGCTCCCACATTTCGGCAAAAAACAATGTATAAAGCCCCGTCGGATGCCCAAAAAGGGTTGGAAGGGTTTCCGGATCGATCTTCGAAACTTGCGTGTTACCTACGTGCACTATTCACTCCATCCATCTGGGAAAAACGACAAATCAAGTTTCACTACCAGCATAATCAAAGGCCGGCTTGCCACCATAACAACAGGACTACTTGCAGAGGAACAGCTAGTCAAATTTGGGTACGAGACGGGAATCGCAGCCAAATTTAGGCAATCCTAGCTTTTTCGTTGAGAGGGCCTATTTCTAATTGATGCAATGGAAGCACGCAATATGCCTACGCGATCCAAGATGAGATAACTAAGCACGACGCCCAAACCTCGTGAATTTAGAATTCAATCACTAGCTGGCGCGACGTGCTTAAATATTCCTCACGCTGCCGTTTGCCGAAACGGTACATCAGCCCAAGACTATTGCCTGGGCAAGCACCATGCACTTCGGTGCGGAGTCATCCCAATATGCGGATAAAACGACTCGGCCGCAGGAGCCGAAAGCAGCAAAAGCATCGTTTTGCGCCCCGCCGCTTCGTGCGTGCGCTCGATCAAGATTCGGCCGATCCCTTGACCTTGAAACGCTGTGTCAACCGCCAAATCCGACAAATACGTACAATAGCAAAAATCGGTTATCGCGCGAGAAACCCCAACCAACAATCCGCCCGTGGCCCGTGCCGTAACGATCACTCCGGCTTTTTTAAGCATCCCACAAATCGTTTCACGATCGCCAACAGGACGTCGCTCTGCGAGGGTCGAACGCACCAAGCAATCGATGAATTCCTCCGCCCCAAGCTCTGGTTCAAGTTGGTAGATGATGTCGGTCATGAAGAGTGATTCAATGCTTGAACAATTGAGGACAATTGTGAGACACTTTAGCCGACCGATTGCGGTACTCGCATCGGAACAACTTGATACGCCCGAGACCGGAAGAGGAAGTCGATCAAGTTCCCTTCGTGTGGTTGCAACCAATTGAGACGACTGGTCGGCATCGGACCAATGTTCAAGCGATCAATATGTGTCGCATTCGTTAAGTCATCAATCCAAGCTTCATCGGCAGTGAGCGCTGTGCCGACAAGCGTTGATCCAATCGATTTGATCATGTCCTTTTGACTGCACTGCACTACCGAAACGAAAGGAAACATGTACTCCTTCATCGCGACACCGCGTTGCGGGGAGTCGGCGGTTACTACCATGGGACGCAAGTAAGCAGATCGTTCACGCTCAACGAGCCGTTCTCCAAAGGAGGCTGTCATATCCGTCACGCCAGCTTCGGCTAGGTCCTGTTGAACCATGGCGTAAGTTCCTTTGGCCATCTGCGGATTGGTGAAGGCCGCCAAGGCTGCCTTCGGATCGGTAGGTGGCAAAATCTCAATAGCTCCCATGCGAGCAGCGAGCGCTTCACCGATGGCTTTCGTGTGACGAGATGCCCAAATGCCAGAGCAGTTGATGCAGCTCCGGCCTGAATTGCTGAGGACACTCTCTACCATCAAATCCAAATAGTCTTCCCATTGGTCGACGACGTCGTCCCCGATCAAAATTTTCGAAAATCCCGGACCGTGCGCTTGGACGCGTGGATTGCCTGAGTATTGGTCAACCGTATGTGCACTGCCGAAGATCATGCTTCGGGAACACTTGTTCATGATGGTTGAACCAACATCATGTCCACCTGGGTACAAACAAAACGCTTCGGCAGGAATCCCCGCCTCAATGTAGGCACTAATCATTCGATAAGGGGTCCAAGGCTCTTGCGAGCCCGGCTTCAGTACCAAGCCCACCTGGAGCGGAACAGCAGGAAGCCACAACGTATGTACGCCGGGTGAGTTATTCGGTAAGACAGCTCCAAGAACAGGTGTCTGACACTGGTAACTTACCGTGACATTGCGACCCTCCTCGCCATAACCCTTACTGAAAATATCGAGATCGAGACCTCGAGTCAATGCGTCGAGAATCGTGTCGATGTTGCTCAACACAAAACAATTCTTTTGCATGTTGTTTCGGCACATGTGCTCTGGAAGACCAGTGCTCGCCGATTGCTGGTGTATGAACTCGTCGACGGTTTGATGCCCATCGCCCAGCGGCAGTGTCTCGTGTTCGAATAGGTGGGCGGCTTTTTTGCAGCGAGCAATCAATTCGGGAGTCGGAATGGACCGCAATGCCTTTCTCGCATTCGCTGCCTTACGCATGTCCATTTCGACCATGCCACCATTAACCTGCCCGATCTTTGCAATTGGCTCGCCAGTATCAAAATGAAATACTTCTTGGAAATCAAGTGACTTGTATTGCTTGCCCCAGCGTATTGGGTTGATCGTCAGCACGTTTATAAACTCCCGATAAAGTAAAAGACAATGAACTCGCCCCAGCAGTTTGCGCGGGGGCTATCGGTGATCGGAAATCAATTTCACCAATCACCAAATGGATGAATTTGGCTTGAAATGAACTAGTAAACGCCAACGGTGGTGGATGAGGCAAACGCCCTGTAAGGACGAACACCACTCACCCCATCCCAAGGATACTTCTTGTAAGGCATCTCTCGTTCCCCTTCGTCTCGTTCCAAAAATCCAGGGACAAAGAACTCCTTCGTCATCGTATAAAGTTTCACACGCCCGGTTTCGCCATAACCAACGACCTTGGTATGGTCATCGAAATCGACGACCTCAACGACCGCTCTAGGCTGGGGCGCATAGTAAGCAATCGTATAATCTTCCTCCAGAATTACCGGCCTTGAACAAGCAAGCCCCATGAGCGTATTGCCATAAGTTGGCGTCATGTAAACCCCACTCTCTTCCGCTGGGCCACCAAGGAGTTCCTCGACGCAAAAACGTGTCCACTGAGGAGTGAACTCCGTCCCTCCCGAAAAAATCCCAGTAATCCCGATTTCTTGGATACTGGTATCCTTTTCCGCAAGTCCAGCAGCCAACGACTCAAGCAACTTCGGGGTCGTGAACATGCATTTAATGTCGTGATTTGCCGTCAAAATCGTAATGGCTTGGTCAATACAATGACGCTTGTACTCCTCCAAGTGCTCCATCCAACCCTTCTTAATGAGCTTGACTACCCAGCGTGGATCTAGGTCGATACAAAAGCAAATCCCGCCGCGATACTGACAAAGATGTTCAATCGCCAGTCGAAGACGTCGCGGACCGGACGGACCGAGCATCAACCAGTTACTACCTTTTGGAAAATACTCATCCGGCAGAGTGTGGCTAAACAATTCATAATCGATCCGAAAATCATCGATCACCATTCGGCTTTTTGGGATACCAGTTGTTCCCCCCGTCTCAAAAACGTAGGCAGGTTTTCCTAACAGTCCCTTCGGTATCCATCGATTGATTGGGCCTCCCCGAAGCCATTCATCTTCAAATTCCGGGAACTTCTTCAAATCATCGAATACCTTCACTTCGGTCAACGGATCGAACTTAAGCTCTTTTTTCTTCTCAAGCCAAAACGGGGACCCCGTCGAGTCATGAAAGTGCCACTGCACGGATTCATAAGCATGTTGATCGAGGGATTGTTTTGCGGTCGCGATTTGCTCGGTTGTGGCCAACCAAGCTGGAGATGAAACGGTCATAAATGGTAGGGTATGGATAGAGACGTGGTGGAATCGAACAAATGTCCGACCTCTGCAGAACTGACTTTCCGACAGCATTGTAACCGAATTTCAAGGCATGCAAAACGCTTGCTTTCGGCGTCCACGCCTCCGTTTAGCCCAAATCCTTTACCCAATTGCCGATACAATCGCCAAGCTGCTCTAAAACCCCGCGATAGGAATGATCCGCGCCAGCGATGACGCGAACTGTTTGCCCGGCGTGAAAGTCGCCCAGGCCTAAATGTCGTTTTAGTTCGATATCCGCGCCACGAAAGTTTGCCGAGCCCTCCTCAACCTCAAATTGGCCAAAGGTCCAAAGCGTGGGGATTCTCAATTGGTCCGCGAATGCCAGATAATCGTACTTGTCACCGCTCCCGTATTTGTCCTTGTAGGTAGAGGCACATATCCACATCGGCAATGGAAAACGGACCTTCATCACAAACTCAGGAGCACCATTCTCACATTGCTCGGAAGCCTCCGCGAGATGACGAAGAAAGACCGGTCCGCGAACGGGGTCTTTAAGCAATAAATCCGTATTCAAGCGTGGAGGAGATATCGCTACGAGCGAGCTAAGGTAATCGTGCTTTTTCAGGCTCCAAAGTAGGCACTTAAGTGCTCCTAGACTATGCCCCAACAAGGAGATGCGATCCACCCCTCTCTTGACCAAAAACTGGACCCAAGCGTCCAGATCAAGTTGGCTGGCCGAAAGGCTTTCGATCTGCGACCCTACACGCATTGGTGTCGGACCCGTATTGAAGCTGAGGATGTCGTGCCCACGAGTATTGACGAGCAGCACCGCGGTGTCTTCGTGTGCGAGTTTTCGGCTAAGCTCGCTGAGCAAAGTTGAACTATAGAAATTGCTGTTCACCCCATGAACGCAGAGCCAAGCATGGACCATCCGACGTGGCTCAGAAAGAAAACCATGCAGCTTAACCCCGTCGCTTGTCGTGGTCTGCACTAGTGTTCCGAGCATTTTCGCGATCGCCAATCCTCTGTAGTCACCACAATGCGGTAACGACTCAAAACACTTTGGGGATACCTGTTACGGCTTAATGGCGTTTCGTTTTTCGAAAATCTCAGAAACGCGACCGGTTCCCTCGGATCGACGACTGTCCTTGAATTGGTCCAAATTGGGTCTCATCGCGCTACCCATTGGAGAAACGTCGGTTTCCCCTGACGCGCGTAGCCAGCCCTGAAGTTTGTCCACGTTGATAAAGCTAATACCCTTCGATTTGGCGTCGGCCTCAAGTTCTCTTCTAGCTTTCGCTGCCGCATTATCGCTTGCCGGGTCATCCACTGCACCTGGAGCTCTCTTGAAATCCTCTCCCATAACCATCCAGCGTGTGTCGAAGCTCAGTTTTCCCTTATAGACTGCTCCAGGTGGCAAATCGAGTGTTACAACGCCGCCGTTTTGCTCAATCAACGCTTTGATCGTCTCTCTGTCATCCGTTCCGTCCCCATTCATGTCCATCTTGCCTACCAAAGCAATTTCCGTCTTTTGGTTTGGATTCCAAGTCGGCGAATAAATCTTGTCGCCTGTCAAAATCGTTGTTGGGGCACGATCTGAAAGAACGCGACATCTCGAAAGCCGATCGTCGGACTGTATCACTTCGATTCTTGCTTTCGGCTTGGCATCGGCTACACGGCTCGTGTTACTGTCAATTACGCCAAACCGAACACCTGGTCGCAATCCATTTAACTTTCCTAGATTGATCCAGACCAGATCACCACCGTTGGTTACCTGAGTGATCTCTCCTTGAGCGTACTGGAAGTCTTCCCCCTTGATTTCTTCTAGCTTGCGAACCACTCCGTCCAAAGTCTTCTGAAGCTCTGCGTTCTTTTTCGTTTGCTCCTCTACCCTACCTTCCAAATCCCTAGCTTTTTTCTGCACCGTTTGAAAGGTCTTGTTTTTCTCGGCTACTTCCTTGTCCCACTTTTCCTGCTGGGTTTTGATGTCCTCTGCATACTTTACCAACTCCTTGTCGAGCTTGACGGAAAGATCCATCGCGTTCTGCTTTTCAGCCTCGCGGGCTTTGGTTTCTTGAGCCAGTTTTAACTCAAACTCATCCTTCTGCGTTTGTTCTTTCTCTCTGGATGTCAAGAGCTGCTGATTGCGAGCTCGCAGCTCAGCCATGAGGGTGGTCGCCAGCTTGGAATAGCTTCGCTCCGAAGCACTTGGCCCCAATAATTCCATGTTGTTTTGGAAAGTCTTGATTGCAGCATTCAGGTTGTCGTCCGCCGTAATCTGTGTCTTCATTTGCTGAAATTCGGATTCAGGAATCGGCTTTCCTACTCCAATCATGCTCTCCAAAAGCTGACGACGGGTGCTCTCCTCACGCAGTGTCGTTTGAGCTTTCTGCTCCCTCTCCAATGCCCCCTCGACCGTTTTTGCACTCGTTCCACTTGAGAATATCACAAATGCCATCGCTCCGAGACACACAACACTCACGATCGACATGACGATGACGTAGGCTTGCCAAACATAGACGTTGCGATCGCGAGCCATAAAATACCTCGAAAACTCTGAAAAGACGGAACGGTTGGATGAATGGAAAAGGGAACAAAATGGAGAGAAAGTGACCTCACAGCCCGACTAAATCCCATATTTTGCCTGTATCCACCTACAGCATCCTAAATCGCTGCGCTACCGACGTCAAACATTCTCGCTCAGCTCACGACGCTTTTTTGCTTGAAATCCTTTGCCCCCCCGAACGCGAACCAGTTGGACCGAATAATCGGATTAATCTGGCAACACCAAGATATGCGCGAAATTGGATTTCTTGTTCGCAAGTTGCTCTCGCATCAACTAGTATTTTAAAGAGGACTCATCTTGTTTTTTACGGAGCTTTACCCAATGACATTCCAATCGATTCGCAGCCGATTCCTGGGCACCCTTTTGGCTGGCCTTTCTATGACGACCTTGAGTTCATTGGAACCAGCTCGGGCGGAAAACAACTCAGATGATTTGGCCTCTGTTGGGTTGACTCTTCATTGGGAAGCGAATGTTGGAGGCGCACCTCTCGCGAATGGAAGTCAAAGTTTCGTCCTATGGTCGCACACAACGGAAAAACGCGAATACGTCACCGTTCGCAGTGGCAGCCGGATTATCGAACGTATCCGCGGTGAGGAAGTCGACCAAAAGAAGCTCGACCAAGCCATCATCAGCGGAGAAAAAATTCTAAAAACGCCCAGGCTCGGTCTTGAGGGCGCAACGGAAAAGGCTCAGAAGCTCGTTGCAACCTACAAAACCCTCGGCCGAAACGTCGACATCGAACCATACAGCCAGCGAATTGTCTACGCTGTCACCCTCACATCGAACGGTATCCTTGAATCGATGGATGCAGAATCGGGTACGGTCCTTTGGCGAACGGAAGCAGGCAAATCGACTCTTCCAATGTTTGGTCCTGGTGTGTCTGACGACTACGTCGTTGTGACCAATGGCAATGTTTTTTATGTCTACGAACTCGCAACCGGAAACATCGTCACCTCTCGCAATTTGGCATTCACGCCGACTGCCTGTCCGACCGTTTTAGGCGACAAAGTTATTGTCCCCTCAGTCGATGGACGACTCGTTGCTTACGATATCAAAAAAGCCGAAATTGCCCCAGGAATCATCCGCACAGGAACAGAAAATAGACTCGGTGTCGTCATTTCTGCAGATCGCGAATTCTTCGCCTGGCCCACGGGCAGCCGACTGATTCAAGCGAAAATGGACAAGCTTCCAATGCTGTGGAACGCCGTTGGCCTCCACGAGCCAATCCTTTCCTTGCCGATTGCAACTCAAAGTGGCTTTCTCGCTTCAACCGAACTGGGTACCGTATTTCATTGCTCGACGGGTCGCGAAGATAGCTTGTTCTGGAAGACACGATTGGCTGTTCAAGTTTCCCACCCCCCTTTAGCAAACAAAGAACTCGCTTTTATCGTGAGCGACGAAGGAAACTTGTTTGCTCTCCGAATGCAAGATGGCTCAAACGCATGGGGCCACCAACCGCGAAATATCAAAGACATTATCGCAGTCGGAAAAAAACACATCTACGTCAAAGACTCGAGTAACTCTTTAGTCGTAATCGATTTGGCAAGTGGACTTGAATCAGGACGTTCCAACCTGATTCTTCCAACAGTGGTCCCAAACAAAATCACCGACAGACTCGTATTCGTCACCAAGCAAGGGCAAGTGACCTGCCTCCGAGAGATCGACGCAACGGTTCCTTCGTTCATGACCGAAATGAACGCGGAGGGCACAGCTGCTTCGGTCACTCCTAAGAAAACGGAAGAACCATCCACTACCAAGATGGACGACGATACCAATGTCTTCGAAGGAGCAGGATCAACGACGACATCTGGGGACGACCCTTTCAAAATCGATTGATTCGCGGTCTAGGCGAGCGACAAGACAAAATGGAACACGAATCGTAGCTGGATTCACCAGAATTCATTGTGTTCTGAATTCTGGAGAATCCAGCTACGGTATTTTTTATTCCGCCGCTCGCCGGGCAGAGCCAGGGAATGAGCTTACAGAAACGGCGCTGTCATCGACAGCGGATTGGTCCGAATCGATTTCACGGAACCTGTTGCGGTAATCTTACCTCCCTGCGGCCCAGCCCCTGGACCAAGTTCGATCAAATGGTCCGCAGCACAAATCATCTGATGATTGTGCTCAATGACGACAACGCTATTGCCGCTATCGATAATAGCATCGATACATGAAAGCAATCTTTGTACGTCGCTAAAATGCAAGCCCGTCGTGGGCTCATCGAGCACAATCAACTTGCCAATCTTGGCTTCCGATTCCGACTTTCGAGAACTCAAGTCAAGATGACTAGCAAGCTTGAGTCGCATGGACTCGCCAGCCGACAAGGTAGCCAGGCTTTGCCCCAATGGCAAATACCCAAGGCCTATCTCCATCAGCGGCTTCAGTCGCTCTTGAACCTTGGGGCTGCCACGGAAAAAACTCGAAGCACGATCGACGCTCATCTCCAACACTTCTGAGATATTCAGGTCGCGATAACGCACCTCAAGCACTTCCGCCCGAAATCGCTTGCCGTCGCAGTCTTGGCAAGGCAACTGAACATCCGCCATAAACTGCATGTCGACCGTGGTGTACCCAAGTCCCTCACACGTCAGACACCGCCCCAAATCGCTGTTGAAACTAAAGTGCCCAGCCCCAAACCCTCGAAACTTGGCATCTGTCGTGTCGGCAAAAACCTGCCTAATATCGTCCATCGCCTTCGAATACGTCACTGGACTGCTGCGCATCGAGCGCTGGATCGGACTCTGATCAATTGCCAAACAAGAAGATAGGTTTTCCATTCCAAAAAGACTTTCAAATGGCAACCCAGCTTCAGCCTCGCTATCAAAAAAATGCTCGACCGCAGGGCAAAGGGTATCCAAGATCAAGGAACTCTTGCCGGAACCACTCGGACCAATCACGACCGTCAAGCGATTAGCTGGAATAGACAATTCATCCACCTTCAAATTGCGGCCACTGGCACCTCGAATTCCAAACCAATTCGAACCTAACGGTTTCGAAGTGCGCTGAGTCTGACGTGCGCCGCTTAGATACTCCCCAGTCACGCAATCGCTTCGAAGCAATTCCGACGGTGTCCCCTGAAACGTGACGCGTCCTCCCTGTTCACCCGCTTGCGGTCCTATCTCGATAATAAGATCGGCAATTCGCATCAAGTGCGGTTCATGCTCCACTAGCACAACCGTGTTGCCTCGATCACGCAGCCCGAGAATCGCTCCAGCCATGCGTTCCGTGTCCTTTGGATGCAATCCAACTGTCGGCTCGTCAAAAACATAAAGCATGTCGACCAAGCTTGAACCTAGCAAGGTTGTCATCATCACACGCTGGGCCTCGCCACCACTCAACGTATGTAGCGGTCTCGCCAATGTGATATATCCCAGCCCCACGCTTTGCAAATACTCGATCCGAGACAATACCTGACGCTGTGGCTCCGATGCGACATACCGACTCCGATTCTCTGCAGCGAGAATGAAGTTCGATGATTCGTTTTCCTGCAAAAGTTCCTTATCGCCAACTCGCGCTCCATTGGCTCGCAGTGAATCGTCTAGTTCGACCGCCAGCAATTGCCAGAGGTCATCGATCGTGAGTTCGCATAACTGAGCAAAACTCTTGCCGCAGAGTCGATAAGCCAACGACTCCCGGTTTAGCCGTTGTCCATTGCAGGCCTGACAGGTTGAATAAGTTCGCCATCTCGCCAAAAAAGCCCGCACATGCATCTTATATTTCTTGCGTTCCAACCACGCAAAAAAACCATTGAGTCCTCCGAACGCTCGCTCTGGAACTCCTTCCTGGATCCAACGCCACTGCTTGGGCTTTAGCTTCGATACCGGCACATCAAATGGAATGCCATACTCCTCGGACAAACTTCGCAACTCTTCCAATTCATGTGAATAAGCAGGTGTTCGCCAAGCGGTGATCGCACCTTCGTTCAAACTCAAGGAATCGTCGGGAATCACTTTCTTCATATCGATCGATACGGTTTCACCGAACCCTTCGCAGGTCCCACATGCCCCGATCGGACTATTGAAATGAAATAGCCTTGGCTCACTTTCAGGATAGTCGATCTTGCAGTGCTCGCAGCGAAGGGAAGTTGCAAAACGATGCACCAAGTATTCCACATCATCGACCGCGATTCTCTCAAGCGATGAATCGTTTGCCTCTGGAACCACATCAACCGCAGCCTGCACCAAAACAATCGCTCTACTGCTCCCTGCATCGTCCCGGTGGTCAAACGCAGTGGCAAGCGACTGCACCATTCGATCCGATTCTTGTCGACCCAACTCTTGAACGCTGTCAAGCTTCAATCGATCGACGACGACGAGAGCTTGTCCGCTGTCCTCCAGTAAAGTTGCTAACTGCTTGCGGTCGTCCTCTGCCAAGTGGATCGTTTTCCCAGCAGCAATCAATCGAATGAATCCAGTCGATTGCAAATCGAACAGCAATTCGGACAATCCATTCTTGGTTTGCCATCCTATCTCGAAACAAACAATGACTCGTTGGCCTGAGTACTTGGATAGACTGTCGGCTACGGTTTTCGGACTATGCGACTCGACTTTTCGATGGCATTGATAGCAGTTTAGGTCCGCTCGATTCGCGAAAACCACACGCAGGTATTCCAGCATTTCGCTGGCTGTGCCGACCGTGCTGCGATTATTGCGGGTTCTCAGCTCACGGGTAATGGCAATCGACGGGGGCAAGTGAACCAACGAGTCAAAGGATGGCTTGTCAATCCGTTGCAAAAACTGCCGTGTGTACGCCGAAAAACTTTCGATGTATCTCCGCTGCCCCTCAGCATACAAAGTGTTCAAAGCGAGAGAAGTCTTGCCGCTACCACTAACCCCGCAAACGACGGTCAGTTTGCCTATCGGGAAATCTAGGTCGATGTTTTTGAGGTTGTGCTGACGCCCGCCTCGCAACGAAATGTTCGCCATGGAATCACTGGGAATCGAAGGTAGTTCGGCAGGGAGCTTTTTTTTCATCATCGTTCAACTGTGTTCTCAGTGGCTTCAATGTTCTCGGTGCCCGCAATTCCAGAACCCGGCGGATTCCCAAGATTGGCAGCCTCTAATCGAAATGCCTTTTGACCACGAAATCGTATCGTGTCGGGCTCCCCATCCTACAGGACATCGAATCGCTGGTACAATGTGGACCAGACCGATTCGCGAATTCGGTTCTATTTCAAAGCCAATTTGGTCGTAACCATTTCCCTAGATCCATTTCCCTAGAAAGAGACTTATGAGTAGTTCTTCCGATTCCCAAACGAATTCGGGTTCCACTGAGACGAGAAAGGACTCGAGCCCTGGAAAAGTTCGAGGACCGGGAAAAATTCGGATCTACAGTCACTCTGCTCTACTCTATTGGTGGCCAGTTTGGGTCGTAGGGTACATCATGGCCGCAATCACTTACTATCAAGGAAAACTTGTAACGATCGGACAAGGCGAAACCCACATTCACGACAGCAGCGACTTGGGATTGATCTTCTTTGTCGTTTTGTTTTTGGTGATTCTCGTAACCAACTACTCCGTCCGCGGACTCGCCTCTGGAATCGTCATCTTAGGGTTGGTCCTGACGTTTGTCCTGTTGCTCTATTTCCAAGTATGGGAACAAGTCTTTGGATGGATCACCAGCCACAAAATCTACTTGAACTCCGGTGCCTACCTTTGGATTTCGACGGTCATGTGCGTGATGTGGTTGATTGTGGTCTTCGGCTTGGACCGATTCAATTATTGGGAAATCGATCCAGGACAATTGACCCGTGATTCGCTCATGGGCTCTGGCTCGAAAAGCTACAACACTCAAGGGATGACATTGGAAAAGCACCAAGACGACCTCTTCCGACATTGGCTCTTGGGACTCGGGTCCGGTGACTTGCAAGTGATGACATCCGGTGCGACACGCGAGCAAATCGACATCCACAATGTCCTGTTCGTCGGCCACAAGATTATTGCCATGCAACGACTCATCGCAGAAGTGCCTGAAGAATAGGAACCCGAGCGACGGGAGCTGGTAAACCTAGCACGACGTGCAAGCTAGTGAATTTGCTATCCAATTCACTAGCTTGCGCGCTTGCGCGTCGTGCTAAGTTCGTTTTTATGCTGCCGCTCCTACGAAACATTGCTCGCTCCTTTTGTCGGATGTGTCGAGCGTCGCAGGATGCTACAATTTGGTATTCGTCCTCACAAAATTGACTTGAAAGGCATATTATGTTGTTCGCTCCTCTCGTTCGGAATTTCTGCTTAGCGGTATCCGCCACCGCTTTAACGACTCAGTTCGCTATGGCTCAAACACCAACAAAGAAAGTAATTCCTCAGCCACCTGCAAGTATCAATCTTGAGACCAAAGCAGTTGAGCTTAAGGTTGATGCGACCAAGGCGACAGAATCCAAGTGGAAGCCACTGTTGGAAAAGGATTCTCTCAAGGGTTGGGAGATTACCAATTTTGGCGGCGAAGGAACCGCGGAAGTCAACGAAGGTGTCCTGCGTCTTGATCGTGGCGAACCGATGACTGGCATTACGACCATTCGCAAAGATTTCCCAAAGGAAAACTTCGAGATGCGTTGGAAGGCTTCTCGCGTGGACGGTTCCGACTTCTTTGCCGGAGTTACTTTCCCAGTCGGTGACGAGTTTTGCTCGCTGATCTGCGGAGGCTGGGGTGGTGGACTGGTCGGACTGAGCAGCATCAACAACAGCGACGCTTCGGAAAACGAAACGACTGGTTTTCATTCTTTCAAAAACAAGCAATGGTACGCGTTTCGAGTTCGCGTGGACAAGAAAACCATAACCGCTTGGATCGACGACAAAGAAATTCTGAAGGTCGAACGCGAAGGCAAAAAGTTTTCATTGCGAGGCGAAGTCTTCAAGTCCAAGCCGCTTGGCTACTGTGTCTTTCAGTCGATTGTCGATGTGAAAGAGTGGGAATATCAGATCATCGAATAAGGGATTCGTGGGGCACACGGCTGAAGTGGAATGCGTTTGAGCCGTGTAACGGCGCCAGTACGTAGCTGCGGGGCTCGCCCCGCAGTCTTAGGGGCAGAGAAAGGATCGACGAGCCGTGAAACGCCGCTACAGATTCCCAATCAAACGTCAGTACCGACGTTTCACGGCTCTCGTATTCAGGTCGGACTGGGATCCGTGGGGCAAGCCCCACGGCTATTAAATGTCGCCGTTATCACGGCTCAATCTTAAAGATCGAAAGAACAAAAAAATCAAACGATCGAATGAGATCGTTCTCCAAGCAACTTTAATACTTCGGTTGCTTTGCCGGAGTCGATGGCCCTAGCGGCTCTCGCTACGCCATCGATGAGTGAATGGGTTATGCCGCTAACCCAAAGGGATGCGGCCGTGTTGGCAAGTACGATGTCGCGTCGAGGTCCGATTTCGCCGCTCAGGATGGAATGGATGGTTGCGGCGCTTTCTTTCGGATCATCGACTTTTAATTCGTCGACGTTGATCTTGGAGAGACCGAACGATTGAGGAGTCCAAACGGTTTGTGTCAGCATACCGCGCTGGATATGCAAAACATGTGTATCCGCTGACAAGGTGACTTCGTCCATTCCGTCTTCTCCTCGGACCACGATGGCCGCTTCGATGGGCAACTGCAACAGAGCGGCAGCCATTTTGGTTTGCAGTTCTTCTTTGCCAACACCGATCATTTGGAAGGCGGCCCCGGCTGGATTGCAGAGCGGGCCAAGGTAATTGAACAGGGTTGGAACGGTCAAGGAACGGCGAACGGCCCCGACGTGTTTCATGGCTGGATGCAGAAGAGGTGCGAAGCAGAAACAGATGCCCAATTCATTCAGACATGTTTCCACGACGTTCCGCGGTGCTTCGATTTTCACTCCAAGCTCGCTTAGGACGTCAGCGGACCCCGTCGCGCTTGTGATTTTGCGGTTGCCGTGTTTTGCGACAGTGGCTCCAGCCGCAGCAGCAACGATTGCCGTTGCAGTTGAAATGTTGAATGTTTTGGCTCCATCGCCGCCGGTTCCACAGGTATCCAGCAATCCGGTCCGCGTCGTTCGAATCGGCGTCATCATCATTCGCATGGCTCGGACAGCCCCGACGAGTTCCGAAACCGACTCCCCTTTTTCGCGCAGAGCCAGGAGAAGTTCGCGAATTTCCTCGTCTGGCACGGTTCCTGCTAGCATCCAAGTGATGGCTTGTTGCATCTGATCGGCCGAAAGATCCGTATTGGATTGGGAAAGACTGAGGAATTCTTCGAGCATGTTGGTTAGGTAAGCTGAATCGATGACTAGCTATTGGAGAGTAAGTGACTTAAAACTTAAGCGAGCGGCTGAATTCGGTTTGCCTAGCACGACGCGCAAGCTAGTGAATATTGGGGCCAATTCACTAGCTTGCGCGTCGTGCTACAGAGGTTCCTAGGCAGCGGCTCGCAGTAGAGTAGATTTTTAACACGAGTTGACTCATTTCAGAGATATTTGTCCAGCATGGCGCGTAAAGTCATTATTGATTGCGATCCGGGGATTGACGATGCGGTTGCGTTGATCATGGCTTTGTTCGATCCCCGTCTGGAGGTGGTTGCCGTGACCGCTTGCTCTGGAACGGTCGAATCCGAGCGAAGTATCCAAAATATCCTTGGTCTTTTGGAAAAACTGGACCCGCCCCGATTTCCTCGCGTCGGTTCTGGAACGGATCCCGAGGATGCTCCGGTATCCGACAATCGCCTTATGCATGGCGAGGATGGTCTGGGAAATTTGGGTCTGACCCCAGTCAATCGTCAGCACATTATGGCTAGCGAAAAGCTGATAGCGGATCGACTGAGGGCTGAACCGGGCGACATCACCATTTTGTGTTTAGGTCCGTTGACTGGGATTGCGAGAGCTTTTCAGCGAGACCCGAGCATCATCGAAGCGGTCGACAAGATTATTATGCTGGGTGGATCAACTCAATGCATTGGGGACGTAACCGCTGCTGCCGAGTTCAACATGCACTTTGATCCCTCGAGCGCGTCGACGGTGTTTCGATCGCCGACGACCAAGGCACTTATTCCGCTGGAAGTGACCAATCAAGTTGTATTTGATATCAACATGTTGGGCATGTTGCCGCCAAAGCATACGCGAGCCGGTAGTTTGCTGCATTCCATGTTGCCGCATTTGTTTCGCTCGTATCGACAGAATCGTGCTCAAGAAGCGATCGCTTTGCAAGCGGTTCTGGGCATTGTTTATATGGTGGAGCCGATTCTGTTCAAGTCCGAACAGTTTTCAGTGGACGTCGAGGAACTTGGCGAACTAACGCGAGGCGCAACCATTGTGGATCGACGCCCCTTTGCGAACAGTCGGCGCGACTTAGAAATTGTCACTTCCGTGGACGTCGATGCAGTTAGGGATTGCGTCATCAACGGATTGAAATTTGCTGGCCAATGCACTGGAGGAGTCTAGCTCTGTGACGCGTTCTCGCATCGGACCACTGGCTTTAGAATCACCGCTGGGCGAACGCGGCTCGAACGTATTTCGAGCAGTGCACATGCAACAGCGGGCACAAGTCGTCGTGCGAGTCTTTTCAATTCCCTTGGGGATGACGCCTGAATCCAAGCAAGAGTTTGCGGATCAACTTGAAAGCCTCAAAGCGCTTCGTCATCGAGGTATCATTCGGTGTTACGGTGGTGGGTTTGATGCCAAGGATGCTTATTTGGTTTATGAGTTAATGCAAGGTGAGTCTTTGGCTTCAGCATTGACGCGTCGCGAGCGATTGCCTTGGGAATCGGTGCTCGATTATGGCCTGCAACTGTGCGAAGCCTTGCAGTACGCTCATGAAGCGGGCTGGATTCATGGACGCATTCGTTTGGATAAGATTCTGGTGTCCGAAGATGCAAACACCGTCAAGATCAGCGACTTTCGACGTGGGCCAGGCGCTCCTCCACCTTTGACTCTGGAACAACTGCCGTATTCGGCACCGGAAGTGCTCGGCAGTCAAGCCGGTTTCAATGCTGCCACGGACCTATATAGCGTTGGAGCGGTGCTCTATCATACCATCACGGGTACGCCTCCGTTTGCTGGTGAAACGCCGATTTTGATGAAACAAGCCATTGTGGGATCATCGGTTCCGCCTGTCGCATCGATCGTGTTCGATTGCCCCGTTTGGCTGAGCGCCATCGTCGAGCAATTGTTGCATAAGGATCCACTACGCCGGCCGTTCACCGCGGCCGCGACGGCAATGGCGCTTCGCGAAGCTCAGCGACGAGCCACGGAGGGAATGGGTGTTGCCGAGCATGCGGTCTCTGGTTTCAGCGCTCTGCAACTCAATACAAACCGCGCCGAAGCGGAAGTAGCGTTAGGGCGCAAGAAGAAAAAAAAGAAGCGATTGGAAGCCGAAGATGAATACGACAAACCTGGCTTTTTCGAACGGCCTGTCGTATTGCTGAGTTTGCTCGCGGCTGCAATTTGTTTGATTACGTTTCTCGTTTGGCCCGCAGGCGAAAAAACGCTGCGAACCCGCGCCGAAAGGCTGATGGCGAGCGAAGATGTGAGCTCGCACAATGAAGCCCGGGATAAATACTTGTTCCAAATCATCGAGCGATTTCCGAAAAGCGATAGCGCAGCATGGGCTGAGGAGCAACTGCAATCCATCGAAATGGAAAATGCAGAAGCCAGAATCCAAAGCAATCGTCGCTTTGGTAGGGAACCCTCCACTGAGGGAGAACGCAAGTACACGGAAGCCAATCGATTTGAGCAGTTCGGAGACCGCGTCACTGCTCTAGAAAAATACAAGGGGATTGTCAACCTTCTCAAGAGTGAGGAAAAAGAGCGACCCTACGTCAATTTAGCTCGAAGACAGGTTGCAAAAATCGAGACTCAGCCTTTGGATAGCATAGAAGAATTGCGAAGATTCTTGTTCGACAAATTGGAACTAGCTGAGAAAATGTACGAAAAAGGGGACTCGATTGGCGCCAAACAAATTTGGGATGGTATCGTCAATCTATACAATGGGAACAAGGAAATGCAGCCCGTTGTCGGAAGAGCGCAAGCAAGGCTCGACAAAATCAAAGGATAGTGTGACGCAGCCAACAATGCCGTGATTCACTCCATGCTCCAGGAAGAAAAACAGAAACTGCGATGACTCGATTTTTAACTGTCTTCTCCATCACATTCGTTTTCATCGCCGGGTTGTGCTTGCAAGGTTGCGATCGAGCGGCGTCCAAAACCAAATTGGAAACCGGAAGCAAAGAACCTCAATCGGAAAAAAAGCCTGAGCCTGCTGCCGTCGAGAATTCCAGTATTGCAGCCAAAACGCTGCTGGAGGCGTTCATGGCTCGATACAAAAAGCTCAAAAGCTATGAGGACCTGGGAGTCTTGACGGTTAGGTTCCCGACTCTGGAAGGTCCGAAAGTCATTACCGAACCGATGCGGATCGCATATCAAGCACCGAATAGACTTGCTATTCAGGCAAGAGGTCTACAAGCCATGTGGTCCGATAGCGACGGGGGAACTTGGCAAGCCATGGTAGAAGCAGAGGACTTCAAACCATTCGGGAAACAACGAATGGTCAGACCACTGCCTCTAGCGATCGATCTAACTTGGCTCGTCGTTGACAACTTGGGGACCATTTTGAATGATCCCGCGCTGGGTTCACCACTTCAATTGCAATTGCTGCTCCACGAAAAGTCGCTTGAGTATTTGCTCGCCCCGGAAGCCAAGCTGTCGATGCTTGAGTCAAAAGAATTCGACTCGGTAAAGTGCGAGCGAGTTCAAGTTGTCATCGCGGACCAAAAATGGGTGTTTTGGATCGATGCGGACAAATTGCTTCGCAAATGCGAATGGCCAAGCCAAGCGATCGTTGGACTGATCCCTGGCTTGCCCTCTGACTTCGATCCGAAGTCTGCTGAAGTATCGATCGATTTTACGAAGGTGAAAACCAACGGGAGTATCGATTGGTCCGTATGGCAACTGCCTAAGGAACCAGATGCACTTCTCGTAAGACGTTGGATTGATGCACCGCCACCCAAATCGCCCCCAATTATCGGAGAAAGACTCAATCCGTTCGACTTGATTGGAGCAGATGGTGTTCGCATTCTCGATTCGGCGCAACGCAACAAGCCAATTACGGTAATGTTTTGGATCACGAACGATGATATTGGTGAGCAGTTGGTGAAGTATGCATTTGAGGTCCAAAGCAAGCTTCGCGAGAGAGGGCTTACCAAAGCGGAAATCTTACTTGTCTCACAAGCGAATGCGAAAGAGATGCAAGCATCGCTAGCGAAATGGAATTGCACATTGCCACTGGCGATTGACACCAAAAACTTGACCCGAGATTGGTTTGGTATCCAACGCCAACCAGCCGTTGTCATCATCGACAAGGATGTTCGCGTTCAGCATTTTAGCGACGTCGACTTGCGGTTTGTTCCCGAAATCGTGGAAGAACTGCAAAGAGGCGTGGATATCGCGTTGCGAAAAAAGCAGCTTGAGCTGGACAATGAGGCCAGATTTAATTCGAGATTGCACAGAGCAATCGTGGATCGATCGCAATCGGAGAAACTAGAGCCAATTTCCAGTTTCCCGTTCAGCAATCATCAAATCAAAGGCAACTGGAGAGTCTCATTCGAGAACTCAATTATCGCGGCAAGCGCTGAGCATTATTACCCGCAACCCGGGTTGACCGAGGACGGCTCGCAGCTTTTCGCGGACTCTGCGGGGAAGCATCGGGTGATGATCGTTCTCGATGACTCAGGCCGAGTCTACTCGGTCGACAACAAGGGTGTTAAGAGTTGGATTGCAAATATCCCAACGGAACAAGCGGTCAACCCAAAGCGAATCCACGTTTTACCGGATCCTTGGCTTCATCGTTGGATTGCGATTGTGCCAGAAGGCTTGCCTCGTTACTGGTTGATCGATTCAGCAGCAAGTGACGAAAGCGGTCCGGTCGATGCGACACAGTTTGATTTTGAGAATCAGGGCGAATCGCCAGTTGCATTCACATGGGCTGTACGAGATGGCGAGCCCATTTTGGTGATCGCGACCAATGCGGCCAAAGTAGATGTGCTGACTCCACCAGAAAACAAGCGATCTAGCTATGCAGCCGAGTCGGTTGTTTCCATCGCCCCGACCATCAATGATCGCGGTGAAGTGTACGCATGGAACTTGATCAAGACGAATGGAGACATTGAAGAACTCGAGTTTCTCAGATCGAAGGCGAGAGCGGACATCGAACCGATTGGCTCGCCGCGCAAGCGGCTGAGCATTGCTCCACAGCCCGGCGCTTGGGAATGGGGAAGAAATGGGAACCAAGGGGTTATGTTGGGGATGTCTCAGTTGCCAAGCGGTGAGACCGGTTCCGTTCTTCTAACTCGCTTTTTTGAATCGAGGTTGCGGCATCCTCTGTCGGTTCGACCGGAACAATGCCGCATTCTATCTTCGGCAACGCTCAAGGATGGATCGTTTTATTGGTTATCCACGGGGCCAAATCGGATATTGCACTTGCAAGCTGCCGATGGATTGTCTGGCGACCAAATGTCGTTGGGCACACGCATCTTTGCGGCTGGGCTGTTCCCGGATGGAGAAAACTTGCAGACGGTTCTTGCGGTCGAAAGAGAAGTCAACTGCTGGTCCGTTTCGATTCCAAGGCTTCCGGCGATCGTTCCAGCCTCCGAGGCAAAACCTGAGGTCCCCGCCAAAGAGGCTGTAAGCGCTTCGGAGCGACCTAGTGCGTAATCGGATGGATCGATCTCTTTTATGGGTGTTTTTAAGTTTCCTACAAGTTTTAGGAAATGCGAGTTTGGTCGTCGGATGTAATCCGCTTCAAGAAACCGTTGGACGAAACTCCGCAAATGCAGCTTCGACGGAACCTTCCTCAGAGGCACGCCAAGTTGCATTGAAGTCGCTTGACGAAATTGTGACACGGGCATCCAAAATTTCCGAGGCGACTTCGGACGCTCCTTTTGCGGAGACGCTAGGCTCGCTTCGTTTATTGACGGACCTTGAGCTCAAGGGACGCCATCGATTTGTTTTACCAAGATCATCGAGTGCAGCGAAGCTCAACGCGGACCGCTTCAAAAAGGTGCTAGACGTGGAATCGCCTGGACTCAAGTTAGCGATCGAGGCACTTGGAAAGTCGGTTGAAAAAGAGATTGAAACGGCTGACTCTGAGCAAAATTGGGAGTTAGGTTATCGATTGCGATGGCGGTTGGCTGGCCTAAATGCGATCTTGCCCAGCGCAAACGATGCAAAACGCCCGCGCAAGGAACCTTGGTCGCATGCGAAAGCCTTGGACACGGTGCCGGACGGAAGAAAGGCGTTTGTGAATCATCCCAAGACGCGTTGGCCTGCGAATTCATACACGGTTATGACAACGCCTCATTTTGAAATCGCTTCGCAATCGGATACGAAGTCGACAGTCCAGGTTGCGAGTTTGAGCGAACAAGCGTTTGCGGTCTGGAAGCAGTTCTTCTATTCCGCCTGGGCCAACAAACAAACAGTTGCGCCGGGGTATGCTGAGTCGGTCGATCATAAATTCTCAGTGGTGTTGTTTCGCGATCGCGAATCCTACACCAAGGCTCTTCGGTCGGTTGCGAACATTTCTAACTCGACAGGCTACTATGATCCGAATGAAAAGGTCGTGTTCTTTTATTGGGACGAAGAAAAAACACCGAGTACGCTTGTTCATGAATTGACCCATCAGTTCTTTTATGAGGCCAGTGCCCATCCCGTTGCTTTGGACGCTAATCGTGGGAAGGGTTTTTGGGTCGTCGAGGGGGTCGCGTTGTACATGGAATCATTATCGACGCGAGGATGCGGTGGTAGTTTGGTCGTGGATCTTGGCGGATGGGACGCACCTCGATTGCAAGCTGGCCGATACCGTCGACTTCACGACAAATACTGGGTCCCTTGGGAGGAATTCCACTGGGCGGATGGAAAGCGATTTCGTGCCGAGGAGGATATCCGTGCTTGGTACAGTCAAGCGACGGGGCTAGCTCATCTATGGTTGGACGGTTCGGTAGAGAAGCGTGTAGCCTTTGCCGAGTATGTCGCAAGCGTGTATGCAAATCAGGAGTCGACCGCGTTGTTGGGTAATTGGGACGACGACAAAGCGTTGCGTGATGCTTACGATCGTTATTTGATTAGCGGACCGTCGGCGATGGTTTCCCGACCTTTTTTTGCGAATCGACGCGAGGCCGTCCTGTGTCGAACGAAGCTTTCAGCCAAGGAGCTTTTGGATTGGCCCGTAGAGTTCCGAACGACTCCTTGGTTGGATCTGTCGTTTAGCCAAATCGACGATCTTCTTTTCACGGATGTGGAGAAACTGCCTCCGCATTGGAATGTTCAGCGATTGAATCTAGAGTTAACCAAGGTCACCGACGCATCGTTGCCAGCGATCGCTGAAATGAAGAATTTAGTGGATTTGGATTTGTCGAATTGCGACGTTTCGGATGAAGGTATCAAAGCTTTGAGCGGTCACAAGTCGCTCAAGACGCTTTGGCTGAACGAGTGCAAGGTGACGGACGAATCGATGGCAATTTTGGCAACAATTCCGCAATTAGAATCGGTGCACTTGTCCAAGACGAAAGTGACGGAAAATGGTTGGCGTCAATTATTGTCGGCGAAGCCAAGGTTGAAGAGCAAATCGACGGCGCCGTGAGTTAATGTACTCCTGTTGGAACGACAGCCTTTGATGGTGTACTTCTTGGTTTGCAATGTACGACCGAACACGGTCCATTTGCGAAAAACTAACCTTAAACGCTCCATAACCTTTCTGCCATTCGAAATCCTTGGCGTTCCAGGTTTGTTCATTGAGCCAACGAGAAGAGTTGGACTTGATTGACCGAATGGCGTCGGACACCGCAATTTTTGCCGGGATATTAACAAGCAGGTGGATATGATCTTCAATGCCGCCACAACAATCAAGCACTCCTGAAAATCCACGAACGACTCCGCCGATGTAGTTATACAAAAGTGTCTGATTTGACTTTGCTAGGACTCGATTCCGGAATTTGGTCGCAAAAACTACGTGGTAATTGAGTTGAGTGAACGAACCCATGAGGCGATCCTCGACAAACAACGAACTCAAATGAAATGAAATCTCCTTTACGACACTTTGTCATATTAACAAATTGACTCCTTGACATGGATCGATTTGGTTTAGAAACGACATACATTGCGGAAATGCTCCGGTGTCGCCGTTTCACGGCTCGTCGATTCTTTTTCTGCCCCTAGGACTGCGGGGCGAGCCCCGCAGCTACGGACTGACGCCGTTACACGGCTCAGCTTCATTGCACTTCAGCCGTGTCAACGGCATTGCGTTTCAGCCGTGATAACGGCGGTATTTAGTAGCCGTGGGGCTTGCCCCACGGATCTGTGCCCAACCAGGGTGCGAGAGCCGTGAAACGGCGGCACTGGCGTTTGATTGGGAATCTGTGTCGCCGTTTCATGGCTCGCCGTTTCATGGCTCGTCGTCTCGGACGCATCCGAAAGGCCACTCTCGGCAAGAGTGCCCCACCCAAACGCATTGGACTCAGCTAGGCTGACGCCAACAGCCCCACCCCTACTGGAATTTGATCGCCGGGACGGATAAGCTCATCATTAAGTTCGCGTGACCGCGATAACAATTCAATCTTGGCCTTTTACTGGAGTCCTCTCATGGCTACCGTTGCTTCGCCTGTTGCTCAGCCTAAAGTCAAACATACGGAGTGCTTTATCGATGGCCAGTGGCGGCCCGCGATGTCCGGAAAGACATTTGAAACCATCAATCCAGCCACCGAAGAGGTCATTTGCGAAGTTGCCGAAGGGGACAAGGCAGACGTCGATGCGGCTGTCAAGGCCGCTCGTCACGCGTTCGACAGTGGCCCATGGAGCAAGATGGACGCTCGCGACCGCGGTCGGATCATGTACCGTTTGGCCGATCTGATCGAGGAGGAGATCGACGAGCTAGCCGCTTTGGAAACACTCGACAATGGCAAGCCGATTCGTGAGTCTCGCTATGCAGACTTGCCTTTGGTAATCGATTGCCTGCGATATTATGCGGGCTATGCGGACAAGATCCACGGCTCGACGATTCCGATTCGCGGGAACTACTTTACCTATACACGACGTGAAGCGGTCGGCGTTGCTGGGCAAATCATCCCTTGGAATTTCCCAATGTTGATGACAGCGTGGAAATGGGGACCGGCGTTGGCTTCCGGCTGCACCATCGTGATGAAGCCAGCTGAGCAGACACCACTGACATGTCTTCGCATGGCTCAGTTAGCAAAGGAAGCTGGCATACCCGATGGCGTTATCAACGTCGTGCCTGGTTATGGTCCAACCGCAGGCGCTTCGGTTGTTAAGCATCCTGGAGTGGACAAGATCGCGTTTACCGGCGAGCATCGGACGGCTCAAATCATCATGCGCGATGCAGCCGAATCGCTCAAGCGACTGACGTTTGAACTAGGTGGTAAGAGCCCAAATGTCGTCCTGGCGGATGCAAACTTGGACAAAGCAGCACAGGGAGCTTATGTCGGCCTGTTCCTAAACCAAGGACAATGCTGTTGTGCAGGCAGCCGCGTGTTTGTCGAAAAGAAAGCCCACGATGAGTTCATGGACAAACTGACGAAGCTGACAAAGAACCGAAAGCTCGGCAATCCGTTTTCGATGGACACCGAGCAAGGACCACAAATTGACAAAGCTCAATTTGACAAGATCATGAGCTACATCGACAAAGGAAACAACGATGGAGCTAAATGCGTTTCGGGTGGTGAACGATTCGGAGACAAAGGCTATTTCGTTCAGCCCACTGTTTTCGATGGTGTAACCGACTCGATGGCCATCGCCCAAGATGAAATTTTTGGCCCTGTCATGTCTGTCTTGACCTTCGAAGACTGGGAGGACTTAGTCAAACGAGCGAACAACACGTTTTACGGTTTGGCCGCCGCGGTTTGGACAAAGGATGTCACGAGGGCCCACGATTTCGCTCGACGAGTACGAGCAGGAACGGTTTGGGTAAATTGCTATGACGTTTTCGATGCGGCCGCACCGTTTGGCGGCTTCAAGATGAGCGGTCAAGGACGAGAACTCGGCGAAGAAGGCCTAAAGGCTTACACCGAATCGAAGACGGTTACGATCAGCTTGGATAGCTGATCGATATAGAACGTTCAAATTGAGCTTGGATTCTCGGAGCCACGCCTACAAATTGGGAGGGCGAGGCCACCGTTGTAAACATCTTTGCAAAGTAAATTTCATTGAGAACCTTCGGGAGGGCGAGGCTCCTGCCGAGCCAACGGTCCAAAGGTTCGGCAGGAGCCTCACCCTCCCGAGCAATGAATTGCTTGGGCCTAAGCCAATCCCATTCGCTCTTTCGGATCCTTGAGAGCATGCTGCAAACGTGCTAGTGCTTCGGTTTCGATCTGGCGCACTCGTTCGCGCGTCAAGCCGAGCTCGGCACCGATCTCTTTGAGTGTGTGAGGCGGCGTATCATCCAGACCGAATCGCATCTTGAGTACGGTCGCTTCACGCGCATCGAGTTTGCCAACCAATTCGATCGCGGTCTTGAGGACGTCGTGATCGATCATGGCTTCATCAGGACTCTTAACGCGTTCGTCCATAACCATCTCACCGAGTGACCAACCGGATTCGGATTGATCGCTTTGTGGAGTCGCGTTGTAAACCTGAATGGCTTTCTTGATGATCGGTAGCTTCTTCTTGGGCAAGCCTAGAATTCTTCCGATTTCTTCCTGAGTTGGCATTCTCCCCAACTCCTCATTGAGACGGGCAGTCGCACGACGCCACTTGCTCAGCAATTCGACCATGTAAGCCGGAATGCGGATCGTCTTGGAAGAATTGATCAGCGCTCGCTTGATCGACTGCTTGATCCAATAACTGGCATAAGTACTGAATCGCGTTCCCATATCAGGATCGAATCCCTCAACGGCGCGCAGTAATCCTAAATTGCCTTCTTCGATCAAATCTTGCAGAGCGAGTCCTTTGCCTACGTAACTGCGGGCGATATTGACAACCAATCGTAGGTTGGCTCGAACCATCCGGTCGCGAGCTTGCGCATCACCCTGCGCAATCTGCCGTGCGAGCATTTGCTCGTCATCGGCGGTTAACAATTTCATCTCATTGATCTCGCGGAGGTATGTCTCCAGCGGAGATTGTGCTTGGGCTCCATCCTTGGGACTTTTGCGACGAGAAATCAGTTTGAGGTCTTCGTCCTGTGAATCCTCCACATCTTCTAGGTATGGGTTGAATTGAGCCATGAAGTCTCTTTGGACGGGGTGGACAATAGAATTTTGGGGGAAGCTACAGCAGTTATCCCACCGAAAGTTAGTGCGTTCCAAACCTATCGTCCAGCAAATGCATGCAAATTGAGAGAATGCGATATTGTGCAGCGCCTAGCGATTATCGGGCTAGACCTAAACCCTTTGGCAGAATAGGTTTTCGATGTATAATCGGCACGCGTCGTCCGAGTGGCATTGCAGGTTGGATGAGCACGAGTTGCAAGATCGATTCAACTCATCCAATCGTAATACGCCCGCTTGAAATCCAATCGCTTCGAAATATTCCCCTTACTAACTTACGAACACTCAATTCCAACATGCTTTCAACTGTCCTCGATCCGTCATCCCACCCTAGCACCGATTCCGTTTGGCAAAGCCTTGCAACATCCGTCTTGGCAGGTCAAGCGACAACTCGCGAGCAAGCCTTGACAATCCTAAGCTCCAGCGACGACGAGCTGCTGGATTTGATTTCAGGGGCATACAGAATTCGGCATCAGTATTTCGCCAAGACGGTGCAGCTATACTTTTTAATGAACGCCAAAAGCGGCTTGTGCCCGGAAGACTGCAACTACTGTAGCCAATCGAAAATCTCCGATGCTCCGATTCCAAAGTACAACATCCTTAGCCGTGACAAGTTGCTCGATGGAGCTCGGGTTGCTTCGGAACGTAAAAGCAAAACCTACTGCATTGTTATCAGCGGTCGTGCTCCGAATGAACGCGAGATGAAAGCAGTTGAAACGATTGTTCCGCAGATCAAGGAGCAGTATGGCCTCGAAATTTGTGCATGCCTGGGCCTATTGGACGAAGACCAAGCCAAACGTCTCAAAGCGGCGGGCGTTAACAAGGTGAATCACAACTTGAACACAAGTCGCGAGTATTATCCGGAAATCTGCACCACGCACACTTTCGACGATCGTGTTGAGACGCTTAAGAATGTCCGCAAGGCAGGGATGGAGCTATGCAGCGGCGGTATTATCGGAATGGGTGAAAAGCACGAAGACATCGTCCAGATGGCTTTTGAGCTGAGTGAGTTGTCTGTCGAATCGATTCCGCTAAACTTTTTACACTCAATCGACGGAACACCGCTTGAGCGAAAGGAGTATCTCAATCCACGCGATTGCTTGCGAGCACTTTGCATGTTCCGATACGTGAACCCTAAGAGCGAGTTGCGGATCGCAGGCGGCCGGGAAAGACATCTTAGAAGCTTGCAGCCACTTGGGCTTTATGTTGCAAACAGCATTTTCGTAGGCGATTACTTGACCACACAAGGACAACCGCCAAAAGAAGACTACGAAATGATTGCGGATCTGGGGTTTGAAATAACTGGCTGTGCTCTTTGAGGTCCGCAACTAAGCACCTCCAGATGATCAACATTCCATTTGGGTTAGGCCATGGTTGTAGCTATAAGCCGTTCATTCGGATACCTGATTCAACCCCTACAATCCCCAAATAGACCATAAGAGAAATGTTCGAATCTCGTATTCACGACACGATTTCGATTTGACTCCGGAGCCTTGCAACCTAAGTTTTGGAATGTATTTAACATCCCATCACGGTCTTTCCTCCAGGCAGGCATCGAAAGCGGCAGTACCCAAATGATCAGAGACGAGCGGTCGCATCGAGTTGCGTTTTTGGGACTTATTGCCTGGGTAAGCATTTGTTTGCTAATCGCTGGTTGGGGGCAATTGGAGGCGAATCACGTTCGAATTCTATCTTTTGCGGGGCTTTTTGGCCTGATCGCAGCGGTGGGTTTGACGGAATCGCTCCGTTCCGAAACGAGTCTTCGGTTTGCGAAACTCATGGCATCCTCGACTACCGACCCGTTAACAGGAGTTGGTAATCGACGTTGTCTCGATTCCGAAATCGAACGCCGTATCGCCCAGTTGCGACGACAAGGCACAACGGTCTCCCTGCTTATGATTGATGTAGATCACTTCAAGCAACTCAACGACAAATTTGGACATTTGGCAGGTGACGCAATGTTACGCAATCTGGCCAAGTTGCTGGATAAAACGCTTCGCGATACAGACCTCATCACACGATACGGCGGCGAAGAATTTGTAGCCGTATTGCCCGGCACCGATCTTTACCATGCCCGCCTTGCGGGTGAGCGCATTCGATCTGCGATTGAGTTCTCTCGGGTTACTTTTAAGGAAACGGAACTTGGGGTGACCATCAGCGTGGGCGTTACCGAAGCTTTGGCAAACGATACGCCGGAGACGTTTTTGGAAAGAGCGGACCAAGCTTTGTATGAAGCCAAAAACGCAGGTCGCAACTGCTGCTACTTCCGAAATAAAGCAGAAAAAGGAATTCGGCATACCGTCGATCAGCCCGCAAACGAGCCAGTCCTCGTCTAAACCGATGTCCATGACTCTTTTCTCCGTGTTTTAACGGGTGAACGGGTTTGACGAGCCGCAATCACACTATCCATCACTCAACGGCTGAGAGCTGCGTAGATACGCAAGCAAATCCGCAATCTGCTGGTCCGTCAAGGAATTGAGCATCCCCTCTGGCATGAGCGAAGCCGACTGAGATAGCACTTGGTCCAGCTCCGATTTAACGAGAACATGCGACTTACCATCAACTGCCTTCAAAGTAATCTGCTCGTCATTCTGGTTTTCAATGAAACCGGTCAACACCGAACCGTCTTCCATTCGAACGCCAACCGTTTGATATCCCTCACGAATCTCGAGGCTCGGCGCAATAATGTTTCGAACCAAGCCTTGAAGTTGGTCGCGCTGATAGCCTGTTAAGTCTGGACCGATTTCACCACCCTCCGCGTAAAGCTTGTGACATCTCGCGCAGTTGGTTTTGAATTGCGCTTTGCCTCGATATGGGTCTCCCTCGGTCGCCCCGATCCGTTCGAGAAGATTCGTAACATCCTTTTGCGCTTGGGCCAAATCAGGTCCAACCAATCCCGGATAGAGTTTGCCAATTTGACTTTGCAGCGTTTCATCAGTGTGCAAACGCATCGCGCGAACGCACTCCATCGGCATCGTCTTGGCGTCCACCTTTCCTGCACTCGCGTGCTCAACCCACTCCAACGTCCAAGATTTGCGAGCCCCCAATACCGATCCACTTACAGCCCGCAATGTAGGAGACAAATCAGGCCATGCTTTGAGGATGGCTGTCGGCACGTCCGGAGTATCAAACCCTGTCATTGCCGATAGAGAAGCCGCACGCACGAGTTCAACTTCACCGGCGTTGCTGGCGAGTTTGATCAGGTTCGGCAATGCATCCAAGTGATGGAGTTCTCCGAAAAGTTGCACTATCTGAATACGCTTGGCAGGTGCCTGCTTCGTATCCATTAGCATCTCCATCGCTTGGCTTTTGGCCTCGACGTCTCCTCGTCGCAACCGCAAAGTCAAAGAAGGTTGCCCTAGGCTAATTAAAGCATCGATGACCCCATCAGGGACTCCGAGCAGCGAACGGCCAACAAAAGCTCGTTCGAATGCTTCGTTTGCATGCCTGGCAGCAACGTCCCGAATGGCTGCGGGTTGCTCTCCTATCTTCTTCAATAGTTGACTGATGGCGGCCATACTCCGTGGCGAATTGGTCTTCGCCCACATTTCGATCAAGTTCGGTGCAATGCGTTGATTTGCAATCGATGACGTCCAGAATTGCTCGTCCCATTGCAACTTGTTCAGCACGCGATCGATGTCGTTGGAATGTGGTTCGACCGCCCACCAAACCATCAAGGGTAGCGAAAGGTCGCTTTCCGGCAAATTGCGAGAAAGGAGTGCCGAAACGAGAGTTAGTGCCTCTTCCGCGGGCAAGCGTTTTGCCGAACTCGCAATTTGACAAAGGACTTTCATGTCCAGTTCGCTTTGAGCAAGCCTCTTAATGGCGGCGGCGCTGTCCTGACTTACCTCGCGATCGTCGCAAACAAGGCGAATCGCCCACGCGCGAACAGCAGGACGGATACTAGCTAAAAGCGTATTGAGAGGGATCGCATCTTCGCCGTTCGCCAAAATCGTGTCAGCGACCCACCCACAAGCATGCGCCGTCCATAGAGACTCCAAAGCGATCTGCTCGCCGCTTGCAAGCCCCGCCTCAACCTGCCCTCGCAGCTCTCCCCGCATTGGATGCTGCGCCAACAATTCGCGAGCCTTCCAACGTTGCCAACGATACGGGTGAATCAATCGGGCAGCCAGATAACGCAAAGATTTCAAATCCGTACCGTTTGCCAAAGTTGCATTCCAAGGCGAAGCCTCAGAAGGTTGCGTAGGTTTTAATCGATAAACGCGGCCATGTTCCCGATCCATTTTGCCGACGTGAGCATAAAGGTGAGCCACTTGGAAATCGTACCAGTCGCAAACGTAGGCTGCACCGTCCGGCCCATCCTGAATGGCAACAGGCCGAAACCATTTGTCATCACTTGCGACCGTATCGGAAACATCTTTGGTCGTAAACGTGGAACCAATCGGAGACAATTCGGTCTGTATCAATTTGCCATGAAGGGGATCGACTGCCAACATCGAATGCGGCATCGATTTTCCAAAGGCAGTCCCGTCCGTCATCAACATGGCGTGAGTGAAACGCTGGATCGGCGGATGCTGCATCGGGTCTAAGTAACCAAAGGTGTTGGGATTGGATAACCCACCATGCTTCGAAAAGCCCTTTCGGTAATAAGCATCTTGGAGATAGTGAAAGCCGCGAGTGTCCCCGCCGTTGTGGCCTGAAAAGACTTCACCCTGGTCATTGAATGCCACAGAAAAAGCGTTTCCGCCACCTTCTGCAAAGATCTCGTACTTGTGGGTAATCGGATGATAACGCCAGATGGCTTGTCCCATCGAGCGTTTGGGCGTTTCCTTTGAACCATAGCGTCGGACACTACCGCTAACGGTACTGCCCTGTGCTGCATACAGCCATCCATCTGGCCCCATGCATAAACTGTTGACGACCGAGTGTGTGTCCTCGAGCCCAAAACCCTCGAGGTGCACTTCCGGTGGCCCATCTGCCTTGAGATCATGGTCACGGTCGGCATAGAAAAGAAGGTAAGGTGGATTCAATACCCAAGCTCCTTGAGCGGTTGGCACAACAGAGGTTGCTATATTGAGGCCGTCGACAAACGTGGTTTCGGTCTCAAGCGTGCCGTCTCCATCGCGATCTTCATGGACCGTGATCTTATCGGCTCCTGGAACACCGCCATGCCCCGGAGGCAACGGTACCGAATCGTAAACCGTTCGCCAAAAATTATCGCGGCTTAGTCTTCTCAAACCCGCAGGTTCAGGATATTGGAGGTACTGCACGACCCAAAGTCGGCCATAAGAGTCATGCGCAGTGCTGAGCGGTTGGCTAATTGCAGGATCTGCAAGCAACGTCTCCATCGCATATCCATCAGTCAATCGAAATTTGGAAAGCGCGTCGATTGGAGATAACGCCGGCCCCTGTCCTTGATCCTGAGGAAGTTGTCGACCAACAGCGATGCCAGTTAGGAGGAGCGTAATGACGAAGTTGGCTGTCAAATCGCGGATAAAGATGTACATTTCAAACTCCAGTTGGTGGGATATTTCTGGATGAGGAGGGGGGGCTCGGCCGCTCTATTCTAACTCCCCTTCTCCTCCTCAGGAGGAGTAGGCAACCTGTGTAGCATTCTCCGCTGCTAAAAACAGGCTTTTGTGTAGCGAAAGTTGTCAAGACTTTCGGCTGAATCGCCTAAACGACCGAAACTCTTGACGAGTTTCGCTACAAAATGCTTCACAGCGTTGAGGAGACGGGGGGAAGAAACCACTAAACAACATCTACTACTTTAACATCTACTTCAATCGCTTCATCGCTTCTTGAATCAACGGCCCAGCGACCTTCACCGCGGCATCCCGCAAAAGCAGTCCAGTTTGATAGGCTTGACTGCGAAGCTGGCTCCAATCTTCACTCACATGATACTCCCGCAGCAATCGAAGCAGTTTCGCTCGATCGGCTTCCGGAAGCAAAAAAAGCAGTACGGGAATAAGTGACTCCATCACGTTTTGATTGGACTCTTGCCGAAGACAAATCGGGACGATTCTCTCTGACGGCACCGCTAGCTCTGCTTCAAGCGTTGCAATAACCGCCACAATATTTCGAGCTTTGGTCGAATTTTCATCTCGCAAATCGTACGGCGGGTTCCATTCTGAAAACGGTCGAAGTTGGTCAATGTGCGTCAGTGCAATAACGACTGGAGGGAGGGATCGAAGTTGGTTCGATGCAAACCGCTCTCGCAAGTCGTTCAGCAATTGCAAATCAGGTGCTCGAGCCGCGGTGACCGCCGAGCAAACCATGATGATCAGATCGCATTGAACAAGCTCTCGGTCCAGTTGCGAACGCGCACGGTGATCCTCTTTTCCGCCAAAGCCCTCAGTATCAAACAAAATCGCCTTGGGAAGTCCATCCCGTTCCAGTACATAGGGCGTGATCGATGTCGTGCATGGCAAAGTATCCGTTGCCGCACGCACTTCACCAAACATCGCATTGACCAAGCTCGACTTCCCCGCTTTGGCTTGTCCAAGAATCATGATGCGAAGCGGCTCGTTCTCTTGCAACGTTACCAAGCTCGATGCTTTCTTATGGTCCGCACCCGATACCAGCGATTGGAAGTCCCGAAATTTCCCTTCGTGAATCGCAAGCTGGCCACTGTATAGTTGGATCGCATATTCACCAGCCCTCCGAACACTGTAACCAATTGCCCATCGCTTGGCTTCTTCGAACGCAGTCACGCTCAGATCGCCCAAAAGGTTATCGTTCGCCTCTTTGAATACTCCGGAAACAGGATTCATGATAAATCGAATAACGCGATAGCCGATTCGCCACGGGCTCGACGCCGATGTGAACTCCGAAGTATTGTTCCACAGTAATGTCAATTGCTCGAGCTGCCGAATGGTCAAAACGTGCGAACCTGGAACCTGAGCTTTTGTCGCCAAACGCAAATCATGTAAGACCCGTTCTCCGATCAACATCGCATCGGGCACCGTAATCTCAAGCGCAGGTTTCGCAGAGGTACGACCAAATTTTAAGGCCACAGTATCGAAAACTTCGATCGCGAGCCGCTTCCACGCTTCTGAATCGTCGAACGCTGGCGGTTTGCTTTCAACCCTGAGTGCAATCTTTTCGATCGCCTCTCTCGCTCCAGCTTCTCCGTTTGCACCAAGCGAATCGATGGTCGCGTCAATGGGCTTAAGCTTCTTGACTCGAAAGATCCGATCCAAGTTCCAACCGAAAAGTGAAATGGCGGTCGCCGCGATCGCGAACCAAGTGAATAGCCCCCGTTCGTAAAGGGCCCAACAACCCATTCCCATCAAGATCACGTAGGGAATCAAACACAAGAACGCTACCAGAGCAAATCGCAACTTCCATCGGAGCATAATGAGTTATCCGCCACTGACAGGTATTGTGCGATCATCGCGATTCAAGAAGCCGGTAAAACGCTTGCGCCCTTCTTCCAACTCTTTGGCATAAAACTTTCGAAGCTGGCCCGCATCGGGTGTTGTACCCCGTCGGAGCTGTGCAAAATACCAGCTGAGCGAACAGCCCAGAGCGTAGGTGGTGGCGGCGTTGTAGGCTGCCCCGAAGACGCTTCCAAAGATAGGTATGAACTTCGCCAACAAGCTTCGAACGATACGGACCACCATGCTCCCGCCAACCGCCGTACCAAACTCGGTCATCAATTGGGCCGTCAACGGTTGACCATAGATCGAAGACAAAGCATGAAACATCTTGGCTTGAATACCGATCACGACTGGGATATCCACCAATGGCCAAGGGACCGCGCCAGCGCCGCCAGCAGCAATGCTATACGAAATGATATGCCGCCATGCCTTGGCGTAGTACATATCCCCAAGCTCCGCTCGCAACTCAGGCTGGGCTTCCATCATCGAACGCAGGCCGTGTGGAAATTCCTGTTCGATTGATTTCCAAAGCGTCTCAAGACCATAATCGGCCGGCTCAAAACCGTCTTCCGGCAATGTCAGATCCACGGCCACAAATCGATTCGAATACGATGCAAACTCGGTGCGCTGGTGCTGTAGCGAACGGGCCAAATCAGCAGGAACCGACGTGGCCCAATCGGCTTGGTCATACGGATAAGGTTGAATATGCGGATCGCCAAATTGGGCGTAGCCTTCATGGAGCGAAGTCTGCACGACTAGGACTGGCCAATTGGGCCGTGTTTTGCGAATCGTTTTCAGAACATCCAGAACCGATTTCTGAGCGTGGTCCATTGCTTTGACCACGACCATGACCAAATGTGCATTTTCTTGACAGTAGCTCAAGTCTTCCGTCGGATCGTAACCCGCTTCGCCAAGCCCTCGCGTGTCAAGAAAACGAAGCCAACAAGACTCTTCATCCGGGAAAGCAAACAGACTAGCGGTTCGCGTACACGGTTGAAAGCCGTTGCCAATCTCTCCATTGGTGCTGCCCGTGATCGCCCGCACAATGGACGTCTTTCCGGATTGGGCTTTGCCAAGCAGCCATATAACAGGCACAGGCGAATGGATTTGCGACTCGCGAAGCTTCTCATTTACCCTCTCTGGATTTACCTGAGGCGCGAGCACTTCCTCACGCAGCTTCTGCCAATATTTTTTGGAAAAGAGCATCGCACTCCCAACAATCTTGGCCAGAACTATTTCGGCCCGTTAACTAGGAAATGAATGATTCGCATCGCATGACCTTGGCTCTTTGCGTCGGCTTCTTCGCTGATCTTGATCTCCAGCTCATGATTTCCATCGGACAATTCGGACGCAAGCATTTTCGCCCAAGGCAAATGCAAACCAGAGCTCCACTGAGTATACAACGATTGCTTCTGCCAAGCTCCCTGGTCGACACGATATTCGATCGCGCCCGTATCTGGTCCTGCGGCCACGAAAATTCCAATTCCTATTCCCTTGAACGCGAACTTCATCGTTGAGCCTGGCGTTTTGGCAACCAGTGCAGGGACATCGACAAAACCTGGACGCGTCCCGGCCTTATCGTCCGGTTTCCAGCGTTGATCAATCGTCCAACCTTGGTCCAGGGTAAGCATTTTGTTGGCGTTCGCATCCGATGGCCCTACAAGTCGGCCGAAGAAATAGCTCGATTTGTCCATCGGCGGCGGCAGCATCCGAGCCGATGCATGAGAGCTGACTTGGACATCGCCCCAAGCCGCCGAAAGGAGCCTGCCGATCGACTTGGCATACAATTCGTGTCCAAACGGAGCTGGATGCAAATCTCGGAAGTCCTTCTCCCAAGTAAATTCGCCAGCTTCGATTCGTTCTGTAACCTCTCTGGCGAGATTGATCGACGGTACGCGGTAGTGTTCTGCTACGCGTTCATGGTTGGCGATGACAACCGGTGTTTTCCCTTGTCGGATTTCGCTGATCTTGCCCGGGTCGACGAAGTGAAGCAATATTACATCCATCTTTGGGTTCGAAAGAAAGGCTTGGCGAACGATCCCCTCCATTCCGCGGACTTGCTCGATATCCGCAAAGCCATTGGTGTCATCATTCACAGCCGCCTCTTCGAAGAGCAGATCGACAGTCCCGTTCGCAAGAATATCCCGATGGAATCGAAAGGCACCTGGGGTAGATCCGAGTGACGGGATGCCTGCGCTGACAAAATCGAACTCGGTATCCGGGAATCTTCGTTTGAGCTCTTCGCATACGAGATCTCGCCAGCCTTGGGAGGCTGTGATCGAGCCGCCGAGAAATGCGACACGCCCTCGTTTCTCACTCAAAAACTTTTCGTGGCTCTGCCGCAAACCGTCACGCAATTGAAAGTAGTCGTATCCAAACGGTGTTTGAGGCTCCACGATTTGATCCGGAAATCCCGTATGAGCCAAAACGAAATTCACGATGCGCGTCGGGTCTTCCAAACTATGGGGATGATGATTGCAGTTGGGTTTGGAAATCAATGTCATCGAGCCCCCGAATTCCTGGTAACGCTTTTGAACTAACAGCGAGTTCTCGTCGATTGGAACCACATCATCTGTCGCACCACAAACATGCAGTAATGGAATCTTGGCTGACGCCAAAACCTCAAGATTGTTGATTGGGTTTAGTTTGCTCATGGTTGCTTCAAGTTCTGTCAGCTGATATCGCTTCAGCAGTCGCTCCCAATCTCCTGGTGAGCCTTTTCCCTTTCCTTTGCCACCTGGCCAACTTGTGAAGTCACAAACCGGTGCGTCGTTGTAGATGCAAGCTACTTTGTTTGGATTGCGAGCAGCCCAGTTCAACGCAAATAGGCCACCCCGACTGAATCCCTCCAAAACTGTTTTCTGAGATAAGCGATGGTCTGACGTGAACTTCGCAAAAGTTGAATCCATAATCGCCATGGCAGTCGGACTACCGTAAAGGTTTTGAAGGTCCACGTAAGCAACATGGAAACCTTTTTTTAACAAAGCAAGATCGGCCTGCGGTTGATGACCGAAAAACTCGGTACGCCATATCCAAGGCCGACCAGGAGCCGCCACGGCTGGCTCAATGAGAAACGCTTTATGCTGGTCGATCAGTAAATCGATTTTATTGAAGCCTTGCCAACTCTGAGCAAAAGTCGCATTCGATGAAAGCACGAACGATAGAAGGGCGTAACACCCAGACCAAAAGGAACGTCGCAGAATCGTTAGCATGATGATTTGCCAATTTGAACTTGCCCCCCTCGCCCCTTCAAGGGGAGAGGGGCTGGGGGTGAGGGGGTTCGCACTAAGCTTTCAGCCTTGGTTCTTTGATTGCAATTCATTGCTCGGGAGGGTGAGGCTCCTGCCGAACCTTTGGACCGTTGGCTCGGCAGGAGCCTCGCCCTCCCTAAGGTTTTCAATAATTACTTTGCAAAGATGTTTAAAGCGGTGACTTCACCCTACCCTCGCTTCGCTCGACCCTCCCAGCGGGAGGGTGACTAAACGAAGTGAGAACGCAAAAACTTGGAAAACTAAGCTCGCAGAGCAACTTGCTCTTTCATGAACTTCAAACCTTCTTCGGCCAACTTCAGTTCGGTGTCGAACATTCTACGCCAAATTTTTGTGGCAGCTGCAAGCTCTGGAAGTGCCAATCCAAACGCCTCGATCACCATCCACCCATCGTAACCAATGGATCGAAGCGCGTCGAAGTTTTCTTTCCAGCGAATGTTTCCCTGGCCAGGCGTACTGCGATCGTTTTCGCTGATGTGAACATGGCAAAGCATGTCCTTGATGTCATGAATCGCTTTGCCTACGTTTTTTTCTTCGATGTTGCTATGGAATGTGTCGTACATCATGCGGCAGTTTGGATGGTCCACTTCACGACACAACTGAGCAGCGTCCGCTTGTGCGTTTAGGAAGTAGACTTCAAAGCGATTGAGCGGCTCGACCCCGAGCATCACCCCAACTTTACCTGCATACTCCGCTGTCGCTCGCATGCTCTCCACGCCCCACTTCCACTCATCCGCCGTTCGTCCTGATCCAGTGAAATATCCCAGAGCGGAATGATAAGGCCCCACCAGAGTTTGCACCCCGGCGGCCGCGCAACAGTCGAGCGTCTGCTTGTTCAACTCAACCCCTTTCTTTCGAACTGCCGCGTCAGGGCTGATCGGATTGTCCGCTTCGGTTCGAACGGTCACGCCTGTTCGCTGTAGCCCCATCGAATCAAGACGTTTTCCCCAACCTGAGTAATCCAATCCGAGATTGAAAATCGGAATCTCTACCCCGTCGTAGCCCATCGCCTTGATTTTTTCTAGCGTCGGTAGCAGTCCGTCATTCAATTCGCCGGACCAAAGCAAAAGATTCATGCCGTATTTCATTGTGGGCTCCGTTTACCTTAGATTTGAGTTTGAGAGGTTTAAGCAACTCCCTGACACGACGATCGTGAAGGAGAGTTTGTATGCAAGTTTTTTGGCAACGCGATAAAGCATTTTGTAGCGAAACTCGTCAAAAGTTTCAGTCGTTTAGGCGAAGCAGCCGAAAGTCTTGACGTCGTTCGCTAGGCAAAAGCCTAACCAAGTGAACAATAACGCAGTCAACCATCCAGGTTACTACTCTGAGTTCTTATCGAGTCAGTGCAGTCTCGATGCGTTTCATGACTTTGCTTTCACCTTGCGAGATTGCAGCCCAACCGAGCAATCCGCCACTGGCAGATGCGACCGCATTGATCTCATTGACAAGAGCCTTCTTTAGCTCTTCTGCGTCGTGTGCTGCCAACGCTGTGACAAGCGCTTTGGCGTAGGACTCCCACGCGGTAAACATTTCCGACGAAGGCTTCGCTTCAAGCCAGTTGGTGAGCAGTTTGCCGGCAGGCCCTTTCAAATCGAAATGAGCAGCAGCCAACGTGTTGATCGTCGAACGTTCAGCTTCCTCAAGCACTCCGTCGCCCCAGGCAACCGCCACCAATGGAAAAACTCGCAAGGCCGAGAAAGCTTGTGGGGTCACTCCCAGCTTGTGAACCGCTTCTAGAATCTTCGTGTCCTTGATGCCAGTGATTCGGGAGAACTCCGAAACTGCATTTTCCTGATCTTGCCGGGACTTCAGTTCCTCTAATAGTTTAGCGTCGAGCTCTGCAAAAAACTGGTTTTCGAGCGCCGACCCGCGTTCGTGCAAAGAATCGGAATTGGACATCGTTTCGCCTATCCTGAAATGGGTAATTGAGGAAAATAAGGTTTAAGACCAAAGGATAGCCGGGGAAAGTTAACCTTAACACCCCCGGCGCTTGGGTTCCCAGTCATCCACACAAAAACTTCCCAATTCCTCACCACATAATTAGACCATTTTTATGTCTTCGGCCACCAAAACGCCCCGCACCATGTTCCAAAAAATTTGGGACAATCACAATGTTCTCAGCGAATCCGGCAAGCAGACGATGCTTTATGTCGATCTCCATTTGGTCCATGAGGTAACCAGCGCCCAGGCCTTTGAGGGGCTCCGTTTGGCGGGACGCACAGTCCGTCGACCCGAAAGAACGATCGCTACGCCCGACCATAACGTTCCAACAAACAATCGCAACCTGCCCATCGCTGATCCCATCGCGCGTCAGCAAGTCGACAAGCTTCGCGAGAATTGCAAGGAATTCGGTGTCCGACTCTACGACCTGAACGACATCCACCAAGGTATCGTCCACATCATCGGCCCGGAACTCGGCTACACCCAACCAGGCATGACTATCGTTTGCGGCGATTCGCACACAGCAACCCACGGAGCATTTGGTGCGCTCGCCTTCGGCATCGGTACCAGCGAAGTGGAACACGTTCTGGCAACACAAACTCTCCTGCAATACTTGCCCAAGACCTATGAACTTCGCGTCGATGGCCAATTGGCCCCCGGAGTCACCGCTAAGGACTTGATATTGTACCTGATCGGCAAACTAACAACTTCAGGTGGAACTGGCTATGTGCTCGAATACACCGGCGAAGTCATCCGTCGCTTGAGCATGGAGGAACGCATGACGGTCTGCAACATGTCGATCGAGGCAGGCGCACGAGCTGGTATGATTGCTCCCGATCAAACCACCTTTGACTATCTCAAGGGTCGACCTTTTGCACCCAAGGACTTTGCAACCGCAGAAGCACTCTGGCGACAATTGCCTTCCGATCCCGATGCTACCTACGATCGAGTCAGCGTCTATCGAGGCCAAGACATCGAACCACAAGTAACATGGGGAACCAACCCAGGCCAAGTCGCTTCGATCACATCGCCAGTGCCCAACCCTTCTGATTTCGGTGACGAAACGGAACGCAAGTCCGCGGCTGGATCCTTGGAATACATGGGACTCAAAGCTGGCGCACCGCTCACCAGCGTCTCAATCGATCGAGTCTTCATCGGCTCCTGTACCAACGCACGCATCGAAGATTTGAGAGCCGCCGCCAACGTCGTCAAAGGCTACAAAGTCAGCGACAAAGTCTACGCGATGGTGGTTCCTGGAAGCGGACAAGTCAAACGCCAAGCGGAATCCGAAGGGCTCGATCGAGTCTTCAAGGAAGCGGGCTTCGACTGGCGAGAAGCTGGCTGCAGCATGTGCTTGGCAATGAACCCAGACCGCTTAGAACCCGGCGAGCGCTGTGCCTCAACCTCCAATCGAAACTTCGAAGGTCGACAAGGTAAGGGAGGCCGAACCCACCTGGTCTCTCCAGCCATGGCCGCGGCGGCCGCTGTCTCCGGGCACTTCGTTGACATCCGCCAATGGGACTACAGAGCCTAGTCATCGCCGACAAATGTCAATTGCACTCAAGCCACCCTCCCTCTGGGAGGGGCGGCCAAAGGCCGGGGAGGGTGAACTGATTTGAACAATTGCTACTCGCACTTCACCCTCCCCTCGCTTCGCTCGACCCTCCCAGTGGGAGGGTGACAAATTACAACAACTATTCAATACCTACACACCATCCAAATCATTACCTAAACACCTCCCAAACCATGCAACCATTCACAAAAGTAACCGGCGTAGTCGCAGCGATGGACCGCGCTAATGTTGATACCGATCAAATCATTCCAAAGCAATTTCTGAAGCGAATCGAACGAAGCGGATTCGGACAGTATCTGTTTTTCGATTGGCGTTTCAACGAGGACGGAACCCCTAACCCAACCTTTGAACTCAACCTTGCCCGCAATCGTGATGCATCGATTCTGATCGCGCGACGCAATTTCGGAAGCGGCTCGTCACGCGAGCATGCGGTTTGGGCGATTGCCGATTTTGGTCTTCGCTCCATCATCGCTCCTTCGTTTGCCGATATCTTTTACAACAACTGTTTCAAAAACGGAACGTTGCCGATTCAGCTCTCGGAACAACAAATCGAAGAGCTCTTTCAACGACATGCAACCCAAGCTCAATTCAAATTGACGGTCGATCTCGAGCAGTGCCTAGTTACCGATGGGAACGGTTTCGTGGCCTCGTTTGAAGTCGAGCCGTTTCGACGCCACTGTTTGATCAACGGCTTAGACGACATCAGCTTGACGCTGGAAAACGAAAGCAAGATCTCCGAATACGAAGCAACCCATCCCGCCTTGAGTTAGAAGCTGGTGTACCGGCTCCAGCCGGAATCTTTATTGAAAACATAGCGAACTTGGGCCAAGAGCCCAACGTTCACAACATGCTTGGTGTGCTAAGGTGGGCGACTTCTCGGTGGGGCAATGCCACAATACTCGAACCTCCTCATCCCCCAACCCCTTCTCCTCCCGAGGAGGAGAAGGGGCCGGGGGATGAGGAGGTGGTTCGCCCAGGAGACGTCGCTTCAGCGCGGCATCAATCTCATCGATCACTCGTTGCGTATCCTGCTCAATTTCTCGGCTGGTAAATCGAATGACTTCGATCCCTTGTGCGTTGAGCCATTCTGTTCTTGCACCGTCCTTCGCGATTCCCTCAGGAGTGAAATGAGGTTGGCCATCGCATTCGATGCATAGTTTTGCTTCGGGGCAATAGAAGTCGAGGATGTAAGGTTCCTTGACGTATTCCCGTCGGAACTTTGCACCGCATCGTTGTCGATTGCGGACCAACTGCCACATCAGGTATCCTGCTGAGGTCGCAGCCCTTTTGAGGTGTTTTGCAAAATCTTGAGGGTCTTGCCATTCCAACGCCATACTCGAACCTCCTCATCCCCCAGCCCCTTCTCCTCCCGAGGAGGAGAAGGGGAGCAAAAACCACAAATCATGAAATCATTTCCTATATTGTCGCTTCGAAGAATGCAACGGTGCGTGGATAACATAGTCACGCAGCTAACTGCTCCCAGCTTTTTCATTGTAGCAACACTATTGATTGCCACTTCCATCGCCCCCACAGTATTCGGCGGCGTTCCGCACTACTGATTCGGCGGACACCATTGACGCAACCCCAAACTCCACACTAACTCCCCTTCTCCTCCTCGGGAGGAGAAGGGGCTGGGGGA